>JANXSN010000030.1 GCA_025352685.1 Sphingomonadales bacterium | reverse complement strand
CTTGCCGAGCGCACCGGACAAAAAATCATTCACCAGCGTCAACTCGCCGATCTTGGCATGCAAGGTCTTCACGTCGATCGCCGGCTCAGCGTGGCTGTCCGAGCCGAAAACGCCGGCAGCCCCTTCCATCAGTTGGCCGCGCCAGGTCGTGATCTGGTTCGGGTGAACGTCAAACTGCTGCGCCAACTCGGCCAGCGTCTTCTCGCCCTTCACGGCTGCCACCGCCACTCTCGCCTTGAATGCCGGACGGTGGTTCCGGCGCGTTCGCTTCGTCATCATCTCTCCTGTTCGACAGCCATCCTGGCTACCTTCAGGCAGAAACTCCACTTAACGCACTGTCCAGATTTGCCCAGCTACCTCTGTTGCGCCGGCTGATACCGATCGGGCGCATCTGGCGCTCGATCATATTGTTGTCGACTTCGATCCGGCCGTCATCATGGAACCGGGTCAGCCCGCGCCAATGGCCGTTAGCATAGCGGATATGCTCGGCGAGCTTTGAGGCGGTCGATATCTGCAGCAGCGTCGCGTCGAGCAAAGCCTTCAGTTCGTCCATGACCGGCTTGGACTTGGCCGGCCTGACCGCCAGCCGGTGCGCCGTACTCGTGCCGCGGATCTCCGCCTCGATCCGGTAGACCCGACCAAGCAGCGTGATGATCTGCGCGGCAATTGGCGACTGCGTACTCTTGTGCAGATCGACAAAGCGCCGCCTGAGATGGGTAAGGCAGAACGCCAGCTGGATATTGCCGGCGGGTCGTCCGAGCTCCTCGAGCGGCTTGTACGCACTATAGCCGTCGACCTGCAGCACGCCTTCATAGCGCCTGAGTTACCCCGATATCGTCTCGTGACTGCGCGAGCGCGCATAAACATAGCAGACCGCTGGTGGTGCCGGGCCGTTCCACCCTCGGTCATCACACCCATGCGCCCAGAACTGATCAAGGCGCACCTTGCCGCGTCCGGGCTCAAGCACCGGCATGCGTGTTTCATCAACGTGGATCCGCGGCTGACGATGGATGAACGCCAGCTGCCGATCACAAAGCCCCTCGAGCCACCAAGCGGCACGTTGGACTCAGCGCGCGGGGGTGAGCGATCGAGCGTCAGACCGTGTCCGGCGAGCATCTGGGTTTGTCGGTAGATCGGCAGGTACCAGGCAAAGCGCTGGGTCACGATCCAGGCAATGAACGACGTCGTCGCCATGCCGCCCTCGATCATCCGCCGGGGTGCCGGCGCCTGGATAATTCCGCCATCGCACGCGCGGCACGCATATTTGGGGCGGACTGTCGCAATGACGCGCAGGACAGCGGGGACGATGTCGATCGCTTCGCTGACATCCTCACCGATCCGGTGGAGTGCGCCGTCGCAGCACAGACACTGGGTGCTCGAAGGCTTGATCACCTCAACGACGCGGGGAAGATGCTTGGGCAAGGCGCCGATATTGCGCCTCGATGCCGGCTTTGCCCGCGCAGGCTCGGGATCGTCATTCGCCGCCACAGGCGTTGGTGTAAGGGTGTTCAGATCGCCCAGATCAAGACAGGCCTGGTCGCCGATCGCAGAATGAAACATGTGCGCGGAGCACCTTATCATCCGCAGACCCAGGGCAAGATCGAGGCGTTCATCGAGCACTATAATCATCACTGCTACCACGAAAGCCTGAGCAATGTGACGCCAGCCGACGCCTACTTCGGCAGGGCCAAAGCAATCCCCGCCAAGCGCGCCCGCATCAAACGCATCACCATCGAGCATCGGCGCTTGCAACACCGCAAACTCGCCGCTTAACCACTAACCCCCAGATGAGGCCAGCACTCCGCTGATTTACGCCGCTAAATGTCCCAAATGATCTGACGACGAACAGCTCGTAACGAAAGGCTGGGAACTATGCCGAGCATTGCCAAACGCTTGTTTGACATGGTATTTGCCTATTTACGGGTTATCGTTTTCCAGCCGGTGGCTGCGGTCGTTGCGCTCGCAGTGAAGATTACCCCGCCGGATCCGATATTGTACTGGTCCGATCGGGTAGGACGGGGTCTGGCAGTGTTTGCGATGCCGAAATTTCGCACGATGCGTACCGGCACACCGGCAGTAGCCAGCCATCTGCTCGTCGACCCACAGTCGTGGTTGACGCCTATCGGCGCCTTTCTCCGAAGAACCAGCCGCGACGAAATCCCCCAGCTGTGGAGCGTTGTTATCGGGAACATGAGCTTAGTCGGTCCGTGCCTCGCCCTGTTCAATCAGGACGACCTGATCCGCTTACGTCTTGCAGCGGGCATTGATCGCCTGAAGCCTGGAATTACGGGATGGGGCGCAGATAAACGGGCGCGACGAGCTGCCGATACCGGAAAAGGTGGCCTACGATCGCGAATACATGGAGCGACAGTCACTCTTGCTTGATTGTACAATCATCCTTCGGACGGCAGCAAAGCTACTTGGCGACCGCACCGTGATCCACTAAGGGCTGCCTTGATCCGTCCGAAAGTGCGCGGGACGTTATAGTCAGGTTCAACTTGTGGAAGTGCCGGCGCCAATTACACAACACCTGCTAGGGCTCCCGCGCCTGGTCAAGCAAGCGATCGTGCTTATCGCCGACGCGTGCTTGTGCGCGGCAAGTGTCTATCTCGCGTATTACCTGCGCACGAACAGATGGCCCCTTTTTGACAGTCCCGTGTTCTATCCGATAATCACGTCGATCTTGCTAGCTCTACCTCTATTTATTGCGTGTGGGTTATACCGCACGATTTTCCGATATGCCGGACCAGCTGCGCTAGCGACGATCGTGAAGGTGGTCGCGGTTTACGCTCTACCTTTCGCGGTTATATATTCATTCGTCGGCATGACCGGTGTGCCGCGCACGATCGGACTGCTGCAACCTATTTTGCTGCTGCTGCTTGTTGTGGGCAGCCGAGCGCTTGCCAGTAGCTGGCTTGGCCGCGCCTGCGGTGACGCGGGTCCTGTCGGGGACAAGCCGCGCGTGTTAATATATGGGGCCGGCGCGTCCGGCCGTCAAATCTCCTCCGCTCTTCGAGTTAGCGGCCAAGTCCATGTTGTCGGTTTCCTCGATGACGATCGCTCACTTTGGAAGGCGACGATCAACGGGTTGCGCGTCCATGCCCCTCACGATCTGAAACTGTTGGTCCGGCGCTACGGCGTCAGTGACGTACTGCTTGCTATCAACCGGACCAGTCGCACGCGCAGTAACGAAATTATCGCGCAGCTGAAGCGCTCAGGGTTGCATATCCGCGCAATGCCCGGCGTTGATCAGCTTGCGCGCGGAACGGTGTCCTTCAGCGACCTGAAGGAGTTGGAGATTGAAGATTTGCTGGGGCGCGCGCCGGTTCCACCCAATCATGACTTATTGCACCGCAACGTTACCGGCAAAGTGGTGCTGGTAACCGGCGCCGGCGGGTCGATTGGCAGTGAGATTTGCCGACAGATAATACGTCTGGATCCGGCGATGCTGCTGCTCGTGGATATGAGCGAGTTCAGTCTTTACTCCATCCATCAAGAACTTCTCAGGGCAGCGGAAAACGTGGACGGATCTATGATCGTTCCGCTGCTCGCGTCGGTCCGCGACGAACGCCGGATTGACGAAATTGTCCGCACTTGGCGGCCGCAAACCGTTTACCATGCTGCGGCTTACAAGCATGTGCCGCTCGTGGAACACAACGTCCTAGAGGCCTTGGCAAACAACGTACTTGGCACGTTGAACGTTGCCGCTGCCGCACGGAAGCACGGTGTGGAAAGCTTCGTTCTGATTAGCACCGACAAAGCGGTGCGTCCTACCAACGTCATGGGTGCCAGCAAGCGGCTAGCAGAGATTATTCTGCAGTCGCTTCACGCAGACGGTCTGCCCGGCAAGTTCTCGCTTGTACGCTTCGGTAATGTGCTTGGGTCGAGCGGATCAGTGGTGCCGTTGTTTCGCAGCCAGATTGCAAGCGGCGGCCCCATTACGATCACTCATCCCGAAATCACCCGCTATTTCATGACTATACCCGAAGCCGCGCAACTCGTCATTCAGGCTGGAGCGATGGCCGTAGGCGGCGACGTCTTTGTGCTCGACATGGGTGAACCGGTAAAAATCGTCGACCTCGCGCGTTCAATGATCGAGCTGTCCGGCTTACGCGTGCACGAGCCAAACGCGCGAGACGGTGACATTGCAATCAACTTCATCGGGCTGCGACCAGGCGAAAAACTGTATGAGGAGCTGTTGATCGGCAACGATCCCTCTTCTTCCGCACACCCCCGCATCCTGCGCGCACGCGAGCCGTTTATCGCTTGGTCGACGCTGCGCGTTGAGCTCGAGCGGCTGCAAGTGACTATCGATCAGCGCGATCCAGTTGCTGCGCGTGCGTTGCTGAGAGAGCTTGTTAGCGAGTTTGCGCCGACAAGCGACAATGTGGATTTTGTCACGTTGCAAAGCGCGAACACGGCATCAGCTTCTGGACCCCATACCGATCTGCGGGCAAAGCCCGCCGGGACCGACGCATATCATCGCCCGAGTTATCAAGGAGCAGCATGACGAAAACCGCACTCGTTACCGGCATTACAGGGCAGGACGGCGCATATCTGACGGAACTCTTGCTCGCCAAGGGGCATCAGGTGCACGGGATCAAGCGCAGAACTTCCTCGTTCAACACCGGTCGTATCGATCACATTTATCAGGATCCGCACGGCAACGGCGCACATCTCCATCTTCATTACGGCGATATGACGGATTCGACGAATTTGATCTGAATTGTGCAGGACGTGGCGCCCGACGAAATTTACAGTCTTGCGGCACAAAGCCATGTTCAGGTGAGCTTTGAGACCCCCGAATACACGGCGAATGCTGACGGAAGATCGTGTCCCAACGCGTGGTGTAGCTTCTTGGTCTGTCCGTCGTCAGAACATTTGGCGCAGGTCGGGGCTTGGATTAGCGGAGTGCGGTCTTCGTCTGGGGTTTAAGGTTAGGCGGCGATCTTGCGGTGTTGCAAGCGCCGGTGCTCGATGGTCTGTCGCTTGATCCTTTCTCGTTGTTTGATGATGGCTGGTGCCCTGCCGAAGTAAGCATCGGCGGGTGTCACGTTGCCCAGGCTTTCGTGGTAACGCTGGTGGTTGTAATACTCGACGAAGGCCTCGATCTGGGCCTCGAGGTCGCCGGGCAGGAAGTAGTTTTCCAAGAGGATGCGGTTCTTCAGGGTCTGGTGCCAGCGCTCGATCTTACCCTGGGTCTGAGGATGCATCGGAGCGCCACGCACGTGGCTCATCTTGTTGGCCTCGATGTATTCGGCCAGTTCGCCCGCGATGTAGCTGGGGCCATTGTCGCTGAGCAACCTAGGCTTGTGCAGCACCTTGGCGCTGTCGCAGCCTGATGCGGCAAGCGCGAGGGCCAGCGTGTCGGTCACATCCTCGGCGCGCATGTTGGGTAATTGCTCACGGGGTTGGCAAAAAAAGTTTTGCGCGGAGACTCGAGATTTGATTCACCCTACCGATGTCGATCGGACCTGGCATTGGGCTGAGTGAAGGCGAAAAAGATGTCCTGCTGGCGCAACAGCAGGCGATGATCGAGCGGTTGGTGGCGCGGATATCCGAACTTGAGGCGCTGGTCGGCAAGCCGCGCAAGACGTCATCCAACTCGCATACTCCGCCGTCGAAGGACGGGTTTGGT
>JANXSN010000061.1 GCA_025352685.1 Sphingomonadales bacterium | reverse complement strand
TCGTCAGATCGCCGAGCTCAAAGTCCGTGCCGCAATCCTCAATTGCTGCTCACAAATCGGTACACCTAATACCGTCCGTGTCGCATAATGCTTCCAGATAAAGCCTGCATCAGACCTGTCGCGAGTTGTGCAACAAAGCCCACTGAAATGCCGCGCTGGCGCCATGGATAAACGGTTGCGCACTCGCGAGCTCCCGTTCCGCCCTAGCGCAGCGCATATCAGAGAGCGGTTATGGAAGTTGTGCTCACGATCTCAAAAAGTATCGATAAATCAGCGGTCGGTAGCGGAAGAGATGTCTCCGGCAGTGAGGGGAAGCGGCGTTGCAGGATGCACAGCGGAAAGAATCCGCGAGCGCCCCAGGGGTAACCGCAACCCCCGCAAATCTTGAGATTGGGTGACGCCCGAAGGCTATAACGGCCGAGCCATCAAGGACACAATCTGGCCCCCGTGTTTCGTACGGATTCCATGCACAAGCCCAAGGATGAAGCTCAGTCATTGAAAAGTGGTGCACTCGGAGGAATTCGAATCCCCGACCCCTGCCTTCGGAGGGCAGTGCTCTATCCAGCTGAGCTACGAGTGCGCGCCGGCCGCCCCTAGCAAGCGTCCACTCATTCGGCTAGCCTTTATCGCGCCGCGGCCTTGACAAGCTGGACCGGCTGGAATGTGCCCAGCCCGCACGTTGCCCCACGGCTGAGCCCCGGCGATTGAAGCACGGTAATCGTATCAACCGAACACAGCTCCCCGATCGAGGTCGTGTAGAGGAAACGCTCCTCGAACCCGAGACTCGGGCAGCTGTTGGGCAGTGTGTTTCGATAGACTTTGCCGCCACGCATATGGAAATCAATCACGCTGTCGCCGTGAACTTGAGTGGAACTGATGCTTGACGTCTGCACGCAGCTGATCGGCTTGCCGTCGGGCGTTGCTTCGGGGACGCTCGTCCGATCGCGCGGCGAGGCCGACGCGGTGGCCAAACCCAACGTGACGGCCACGGCAGCGATGAGGTGTTTCTTCATGTCACTCTCCGATAACTGGCGTGCCGACAGCTTGGCGTGGTGCAGCTGACTTGGGCCTGAACGCACACAGATCGGTTACAACGCATCGCCAGCATTCAGGCGTGCGTGCCTTGCAGGTGTAGCGGCCCTGCAGGATCAGCCAGTGGTGCGCTTGAACGCGAAACGGCGCCGGTGTCTGGCGTTCGAGGATAGCCTCGACTGCTGCCGGCGTCTTGCCCTTGGCAAGGCCCGTGCGATTGCAAACACGAAAGACGTGGGTGTCGACGGGGAATGTTTCGGCACCGAGCGCCACGTTGAGGACGACATTGGCGGTTTTGCGCCCAACCCCGGGGAGCGCCTGCAGCGAATCACGGTCGCTTGGCACCGTGCCGCTGTGACGTTGCATAAGCAGCTGCGAGAGCGCAATCACGTTTTTGGCCTTGGTGTTGTACAGACCGATGGTTCGAACGTGCTGCTTGAGCGCTGCTTCACCGAGGTCGATCATTGCCTGTGGATCTCGAACGACTTCGAACAATGCGCGCGTTGCCTTGTTTACCCCTGCATCAGTCGCTTGTGCCGAAAGCACGACTGCGACCAGCAGCTGGTATATGTTGCCGTAGCAGAGCTCGGTTTCGGGCGCCGGGTTGGCTTCAGCAAGACGGCGATAGAACTCGAAGATGGCTTCGCGCTTCACGAGCCGGCGTCCTGAGTTTTTTTTAGTTGTGTTGTCGTGACACCCAAAGGGCTTTCGCCGGCCGTCTGATTGCGAACCATGTTGGCCGTGAAGGCAACAATAATCACAGCCCCAGTACATCCGACATTTTGTAACGACCCGCTGGTTTGTCGGCGAGCCACAGTGCCGCCTTCACAGCTCCCCGAGCAAAAATTTCCCGAGTTTCGGCACGGTGGCCAAGTTCGATTCGCTCGCCTTCGCCTGCCAAGACGACCATGTGGTCGCCTGCGACCGATCCGCCGCGCAAGGAGGCAAACCCAATGGTGCCCGGTTCGCGGGGGTCGGTGATGTCGAATCGGTCGAAGCGACTGAGCTCGAGCAGGCTCTTGCCGCGTCCATTGGCAGCCGCCTCGGCGAGCAGCAAGGCGGTTCCGGAGGGCGCATCAACCTTGCGCCGGTGGTGCATCTCGACGACTTCGACATCCCAGTCGTTGCCCAGCCGCGCCGCAGCTTGTTCGACCATGGCCGCGAGAAGATTGATACCGAGAGAGGTGTTAGCCGCCTGAATGATGGCGATGTCGCGCGCGGCGTCGTCGACCATAGCCATGTGGCTGCCATCGAGCCCCGTCGTGCCGACCAGAATCGGCGTTTTGGCTTCGCGCGCCGCCACCAAATGTCCGGCGAGGGCGGTCGGCGACGAAAAGTCTACAAGCACGTCGCTCGCATCGGCAAGCGCTGCAAAATCGTCGCCGACATCGGCGCCGCCCGAAGCTTTGGCCCCGAGCGCTGGAATCACGGTTGCAATCGCTGCCCCCATTCGCCCGCGATTTCCAAAAATGCCGATACGTGTCATGTCCGTTGCCTTCGCCGGTTTAGCCGAGCTTCGCAATAATCGCTTGCGACGCGGCCGCATCGCTTAATTATTTTGTACTGCTCAGGCAGTCGAGATAAAATGCGTCGCGCCACCGATCGAAATCCCAGCTTCCGATCTCGATCCGGATTGTGTCATACTGCATGATGCAGTCCATAAGCCGAACGAGGTACAGAGGAAGAAACCGTGATAGCTGCGCTGACGATGCTTGCAATGACCGCGCAGACGCTGCCCGTGCGCACGCCGATCGGGACGATCGCGATAAATCCGCAGAAGGCTGTCGATCGTGTCGAGGCGACGCGCGTCGATTTCGCACCCGGCCAGTCGATGCCCATGCATAAACACACAGTTCCCGTGGTCTGTTTCGTCACGCGCGGCGCCTTTCTGGTCAAGATCGCCGACGGGCCCGAGCGTCCGACGCACGTTGGGGACGTGACGTACGAACCTGCCGGCACGGTCGTGAACTATTTCCAGAATGCATCGCTGAAGGCGCCCGCGCAGCTTATGTGCGCGTCGCTCGCGGGCAAGACCGACGCCCAGCTGAACATCATGATCGCGCCAGTCAAGGAATAGGAGCCGCTCGATCGATGCGTGAAATCGACAATATCGTGATCCTCACCGGGGCAGGGATCTCGGCGGAGAGCGGCCTTGCTACGTTTCGCGGACCTGCCGGATTGTGGGAAGGCTACCGACTTGAAGACGTTTGCACGCCGGAGGCGCTCGCGACCGACCCTGAGCTCGTCCACAGGTTCTACGACGACCGTCGCGCGGCGCTGGCAACGGCGGAACCCAATGCGGCACACACCGCGTTGGTGCGGCTCGATAGGGCATGGCGAGGCGGGCTGCTCGTTGTGACGCAAAACGTCGATGATCTACACGAACGCGCAGGTGCCATCCGCCTCATTCACATGCACGGAGAGCTGCTCAGCGCATTGTGTGCGACCTGTGGCGGCCGACGGTCGTGCCAAGGACACCTGTCGCCAGGCGCCGCGTGTGCGCTATGCAGCGCGCCCTCGCTTCGTCCTGACATCGTGTTCTTTGGCGAGATGCCATACCAGATGGACACGATCGATGCCGCAATCCGAGACTGCGATTTGTTTGTTTCCGTGGGAACGTCGGGCGCGGTTTATCCGGCTGCAGGGTTCGTACAAACTGCCCGCTACGTCGACGCGGCGACGCTTGAGCTGAACCTCGAACCTTCGTTGGGGAGCGTCTATTTCGACGAGACTCGTACCGGCTCAGCGGGGCGATTGGTGCCTGAGTGGGTCGAGGAACTGCTTGCGGCTAAGGTGCGCTAAAAGGGTTCGTTGCTGTTCGCTGCAGGCCTGCCCCGGCATCCACCAGCCGGTCGCGGTTTAGTCGATTGCGCAGCTCGACCATACCGACACGTGCGACTGCTTCCTCGCGGTCCGACGCGCCAATCACTGAACCGATGTGACCGATGATCTGGGAAAGAAGATCGACGCTTTGCAGCGTCACTTGATGTCGTGACAACAAGATCGGGTCATCGCACAATGTTTCTCCCATGGCCTCCAGCGTGCGGCGAGCAAAGGCCAATTCTTCGGCGAGGCGATTGTCGAGCACACTGTCGCTCGCCCTGAGAGGCGTGCACGTCGGCTCGCGGTAGAGCGAGCGAGCGGGGATAGCGACAGGAGCCTGGGCGCGAGCGGATGCCACAATCGCCTCGACCCGTGCTTGGCCCGCGGCTTCGATGTCATTCGAAAGAGGGCGAGCAAAGAACTGCATTCACTTCCTCATGGAAGAAAAGTCTGGCCCCACCCACTTACCAATTAGGCGCGGCACGGTTAATTTTTCATTCAACCCAATCGAGGCCGATATCACGATAGACGCCGCGGTCTTCGGCCCAGTTGGGCGCGACTTTTACGTGGAGGTAGAGATGAACTTTTACGTTCAAGAGACCCGCGAGCTCCGCACGGGCCTTGCTGCCGATTTCTTTCAGCCGTGCTCCGCCTTTGCCCAGCACGATTGCGCGTTGCGACGCGCGCGCAACGAGGATTTGCTGGTGAATTTCGACTGAGCCATCGCCGCGCTCGCTATATTTCTCTGTCTCGACCGCACAGGCCTGCGGCAGTTCTTGGTAGAGTTGCAGGAAAATCTGTTCGCGCGTGATTTCAGCGGCCATGATGCGGTCCGTGGCGTCGCTAACCTGATCTGCGGGAAAATGCCACGGGCCTGCAGGCATCACTGCGGCGAGTTTTGCCTTGAGATCGGCTACGCCATCGCCGGTTGATGCGCTGATCATCATGGTATCGGTGAACTGAAGCCGTTCATTGAGAATCGACGCATGGCGCAGCAGCTTTTCTTTGTCCGCCACATCAACTTTGTTGAGCACGAGCAACTTGGGCTCGGGACGTGAGGCGAGGCCGTTGAGGATCGTCTCGACCTTGGGGCCGAGGCCGCCCTTGGCATCGATGACGAGCGCGATGAGGTCGGCATCCGCAGCACCGCCCCATGCTGCCTGCACCATGGCGCGGTCGAAGCGGCGGTTGGCCGCAAAAATGCCAGGGGTATCGACGAGCACGATCTGCGTTTGATCCGTCAATGCCACGCCCATCAAGCGCACACGGGTCGTCTGCGCCTTGGGGCTGACGATGGCGACCTTTTGCCCCACGAGCGCGTTGACGAGCGTTGACTTGCCGGCGTTCGGCGCTCCAACGACAGCAACGGTGCCACAATGCTGGGTCATGAGAGTTTCTCCAGCAGAGCCGCTGCCGCTGCGGTTTCGGCTTCCTGTTTCGAGGCGCCTGTTGCTGTCGCATCGCCTACGCTTCCCAAACTTACGAATACGGTGAATTTTGGAGCATGATGCGGTCCTGATCGGTCAATCAGTTCATAAGCTGGTGGCCGGCGGTTGTGCGCGGCAGCCCACTCCTGCAGCTCGGATTTTGGATGGCGAGGCGCATTTGTCTGACCCTCGATGAGCATGTGCCAATGGGCATGGATGAACGCCTCGGCAGCAAGGAGCCCCTGGTCGAGATAGAGTGCGCCAATCAGCGCCTCCGTCACGTCGCCCAGAATGTTGTCGCTTTCCGCGCCGCCGTCATCACGCGCTTGTTTACCAAGCCGCAAATGGGGGCCGACACCGAGTGCGCGCGCAACCTCAGCACAGGCGTGACCGGTAACAACGCTGTTGAACCGCCGCGACAACTGCCCCTCGGGTTCATCAGGAAAGGCGGTGTAGAGCCAGTGCGCCACCGTCAGACCCAGCACGCGGTCGCCGAGAAATTCCAACCGCTGATAACTCGGACCACCACGACTACCGTGAGTAAGCGCTCGTTCGAAGAGTGACAGGTCGTGCGGTGTCACACCGAGCGCCACTGTCAACCAGGCGCTGAGACTGGTCAAAAGCCTTCGCCAATTCGCTCCCACCGGGCTGCCGATACCCAGGTCCAGGGGAGAAACCAGTTTGCCGAGCCGTTGGTGGAGAATACCGACACAGCGGCGCGGCCTTCGAGGTTTTCAACCGGGACAAAGCCGATACCGCCGCCCTCGACGGCGGGAAAACGACTGTCGGCGCTCTTGTCGCGGTCGTCGCCCATCAAAAAGAGGTGACTGCTAGGCACGGTAAAGAGGCGCGTGTCGTCAGCATCGCTGTTCGCGACGTCGAGAACGTCGTAGCTTTTGCCCTCAGGGAGGGTTTCGCGGTAGCGCGGATAGCGGCACCGCGTGCTACCGTCGGACGCTGTTTCGCTGAATTCAGAGCCAAAACACGGACTGTTCGCGGTGACGGGCGCCACGAAATCGTCGATGCGCTTCTTGGGGATCGCACGGCCGTTAAGGAAAACCTGTCCGCCGCGCACCTGGACGGTGTCACCCGGCAGCCCGATGACGCGCTTGATATAGTCGGTCCGGTTCATCGGCGGCGCCTTGAACACGACAACATCTCCGCGCGCCGGGAGCGCACCCATGATGCGCCCGGAAAACAGCGGCAGCGATCCTGGAAAGCTGTAGCGTGAATAGCCATAGGGCCATTTCTCGACAAACAGATAGTCGCCGATCATCAGCCGCGGCAGCATGGACTCGCTGGGGATTGAAAACGTGGCTACGACCAAGCTGCGGATCGCCACCACCACGATGACGAGTTTGATGAGAAACTCGAGAAAATCGCGCGTTTCTGATTTCTTCGGTCGCACTTGCGGCGGGGAGACTGTATCGCTGGCTGACATCGGCGCAGGCCATGTGACGCGCACGCGTTACCGTCAAGCGTGCCTTAACCAGAGGAGAGTGGCGTGAGTGCAGACTGGTCGGTCATCGAGGCGCTGCCAAAAACACCAATCGTCGATCTGTTCGGTGGAGACGATGACCGACTCAAGCTGCTCGCGCACGAGACCTGCGGCATGCGGTTCGATTTTGCCAAGACACATTTAACGCGTGATGCGATCGCCGCGTTTGAAAAGCTTGCAAAGTCGATTGACTTCGCTGCGAAGCGCGAGGCGCTGTTCACAGGCGCCATCGTCAACCCGAGTGAAGGTCGTGCCGCCGAGCACACGGCGCAGCGCGGTGAGGGCGCACCAAGTAGTGTCGCGCTAGCCAAGGCTTTGCACGACCGGATGCGCGCATTGATCGACGCGATCGCAGCCGACGCGCTGGGCCCCGTGCGGCACATCGTCCACATCGGGATCGGTGGATCAGCGCTGGGCCCGGACTTGATCGTTGACGCACTTTCGGGGGAGCGGTTGCGCTATGATATCGCTATCGTTTCGAATATCGACGGCTATGCCTTGCAAAATGCTGTGTCCGACTTCGATCCAGCGGCAACCCTGATCGTAATTGCCTCGAAGACCTTCACGACGACCGAGACGATGCTGAACGCATCGAGTGCGCTTGCCTGGCTGGAAGAGGGCGGGGTGGTCGACCCCTTCAGCCGCGTCATAGCACTGACCGCTGCGCCTGACGCAGCCGTCGAATGGGGCGTCGACGAAACGCGCGTTCTCCCGTTCCCACAGAGCGTTGGCGGGCGGTATTCACTGTGGTCCTCGATCGGGTTTCCCGCAGCGCTGGCACTGGGTTGGGATGCGTTCGAGGAATTGCTCGAGGGCGCGGCTGAGATGGACCGACATTTCAGGCTGACTGCGCCGTCGCAGAATGTGCCGATGCTCGCCGCGTTTGCAGATCTGCTTTACACGCAGACACGCGGCATCACGACGCGGGCCGTGTTTGCTTATGACGAGCGGTTGCGGCTCTTGCCGTCATATCTTCAACAGCTTGAAATGGAATCTAACGGCAAATCGGTGACCGCGGACGGTGCGCCGTTGGAGCGACCGAGCGCAGCGATTACCTGGGGAGGCGTCGGTACCGACGGCCAGCACGCAGTCTTTCAACTCCTGCATCAGGGTAGCCATGTCGTGCCGGTCGAATTCGTTGCGTGTGTCGAGTCCGGCGATTCGCTCGACCCCGAACATCACCGCTTGTTGCTGGTGAATGCCTTCGCGCAGGGTGCCGCACTAATGGCGGGACGCGCGAGCACGGATGGAAACCGAAATTACCCCGGTGACCGGCCCTCGACGACAATCCTCCTCGATCGCCTCGACGCGCGCACGCTTGGCGCGCTGATCGCGTTTTACGAGCAACGCACGTTTGCCAATGCCGTGATGCTCGGTATTAATCCGTTCGATCAGTTCGGCGTCGAGTTGGGCAAAGCGATGGCCACGAGCGTGGATGATCCGGCAGAACGTGCCCAGTTCGATCCCTCGACGCGCGCATTGATTGAGCGGGCGGGCGTTTGATGGGGATGACAAGGCGGAGTGTCTGGACGGCTCCGTGACCTGCGTTGCAGGCGCGCGATTGGCGGCCGGTTCTGGCCGACGATGCGCTGTCGCATTGTTGCGCTACGCGCGACCGCTGGCGTGTAGACATGCAGTCTAGGTAAGGAGCCTCGCTTTCACCGTTGATAGTCCGCGTGCTATCTATCCATCTAAGGCATTATGAATGAATGATAAATTAGACTACGACCTTTTTGTCATTGGTGCAGGTTCGGGCGGGGTTCGCGCCGCACGCGTTGCGGCGGGCCACGGTGCCAAAGTCGCAATCGCCGAGGAGTACCGTGTCGGCGGGACCTGTGTCATTCGCGGCTGCGTGCCCAAGAAGTTACTTGTTTACGGCGCTCATTTCGCCGAGGACTTGAGAGACGCCCGCCAGTTCGGATGGGACGTCAAGGAAACGAAATTCAACTGGCCAGTGCTTCGCGATAATGTGCTCGCAGAAGTCGCTCGCATTGAACACGTTTATACAGAGACACTTACCAACCATGACATCGAGGTGTTCAAGGAGCGCGCCGTATTGACCAGCCCCCAGTCGGTGAAGCTTGCCGGCGGACGCGAGGTTCGGGCAAAGACCATCCTGATCGCGACGGGTGGCTGGCCGGTGCGTCCCCAATTTCCCGGGAGTGAGCACGCCATCACCTCAAACGAGGTGTTTCACCTCGATACGCTGCCCAAGCGCGTCGTCATCGCTGGCGGCGGTTACATAGCCAATGAATTCGCAGGTATTTTTCATGGGTTCGGGGCGCACGTGACAATCGTTAACCGCAGCGACCAACTCCTGCGCGGATATGACGAACAGATCCGCGACCGATTGCTGCAGATTTCCATGACCAAGGGGATCGAATTCCGCTTCAACGCGCCCTTCGAGAAAATCACCCGGAACGAGGATGCCACGTTTCACGTTGAAATGAGTGGCTGCGACGCCATCGATGCCGACATTGTCCTTTTTGCGACCGGCAGGGCGCCCAATGTTTCTGGACTGGGGTTGGAGGTTGCCGGTGTCGAGCTGAATGAAAAAGGCGCTATCAGGGTTGACGAAGATAACAAATCGTCGGTCGCCAGCATCTACGCCGTCGGAGACGTAACCGACCGGATACAGTTAACCCCTGTGGCGATTCGAGAGGGACAAGCGTTCGCCGATACGGTGTTCGGGGACATGCCGACGCGAGTCGATTATGCCAACGTTCCCAGCGCTGTGTTCAGCCACCCGCCGATGGCAGGGGTTGGGCTGACCGAAGCGCAAGCAAGAGACAAGCTTGGCACAATCCGTACCTACACATCCGATTTCCGCCCGATGAAGAATGTCCTGGCAGGACGCAACGAACGCGCGCTTTACAAGATGATCGTTGATGCCGCGACGAACGTGGTCGTAGGCTTGCACATGATCGGGCCCGACGCGCCCGAAATTCTGCAAGTGGCGGCGATTGCAGTGAAGGCCAAGCTGACCAAGGCCGATTTCGACGCGACGGTTGCACTGCATCCGTCCATGGCCGAAGAACTCGTGCTCTTCAGATAATTTGTAGCTGCTTGCGGCGCGCGCAGCGATCCGGCAGCACCCGCGAAAACAAAGGGAAGACAGATCTATGCGATGTAACCGCGTCCTGCTCGCGCATCTTTTGGCTTGTGTGAGCACCTCGGCTCTTGCCGATACCCAAAGGTTCGCGGTGTTCCGCAAGGACATCAATGTCGGCCGAGTCGTTGTCGATTCGACCAAGGAACTGGGCGGCGAAACAGCCAAGATCGAGTTCGACGTCAAGGACAATGGACGCGGGCCTACGGTAGCCGAAACCTTGACGCTCGACGCAAGCGGCCTCCCGACGCGCTGGTCGATAACCGGCACGCAGACCTTCGGAGGCAAGATCGATGAAAAATTCGACCGCACCGGCGCTGTCTCGACCTGGCATGATTCCGCGGGGCCAGGCAGTCAAAAAGGCGGGGCGAAGTTGTATATCGCACAGAGCGCTAGCCCTTATGCGCTGCAAGTCTACGCGCGCGCGATCCTGAAAGCCGGTGGAAGCCTTGCTGTTCTTCCTGCAGGCACGCTGACGATGACCAAAGGCGACACGATCGTCCTTAAGGGTGCAGCGGGCGACGTGCCGGTCACGCGTTATGAGCTCGCCGGTCTCGACCTGACGCCCGTGACGATGCTGCTCGACCAGGCTAATCGCCTGATAGCCTTGCCGTCGCCCGGCGGCGGCATGGTGCGCACCGGATTGGAGGGGGAGAATGCGCGGCTGCGCGACCTCGCGGCGAAGTGGCAGGGCGAGCGCCTCGCAACAATCCAGCGCGAGACGGCGAAACATTATCCCGGACCGGTGCGGATCATCAATGTGCGTCTGTTCGATCCCGCAACCGCCAAGCTGACCAGCCTTGTATCAGTTGTGGTCAACGGGCGCGATATTGTGGGCATCCACCCAATCGATAGCACAGCTACCCCCGGCGAAACCGTTATTGACGGAGCGGGCGGAACGTTGGTCCCCGGCATGACCGAGATGCATGCGCATCTGTCAGCCGATGGCGCGCTGCTCAACCTGCTCGCGGGCATCACCACAGTGCGCGATATGGGCAATACCAATAGTGTGCTCGAGGTCCTCAACCGGCGTATCGAGAATGGAGAAATCGCGGGACCGCGTATCGTGCGCAGCGGATTTATCGAAGGCAAATCGCCGTTCAGTGCGAACAACGGTTTCGTCGTCGATAGCGAAGCCCGTGCAGTAGAGGCGGTCCGCTGGTACGCGGCGCGCGGGTTCTGGCAGATAAAGATCTACAACAGCATCGACCCCAAATGGATACCCGCGATGGTTGCGGAGGCGCACCGATTAGGCTTGCGGGTCGCAGGACATGTCCCGGCGTTCACCAACGCCGATGCGATGATCGCGGCAGGCTATGATGAACTCACGCATGTCAACCAGCTCTCGCTCGGTTGGATCATCAAGCCCGGTGAAGACACACGAACGCTTTTTCGGCTGACCGCGCTCGGGCGGTTGCCGGCGCTCGATCTCGACTCGATGCCTGTGCAGGCGACGCTCAACACAATGAGGGCCAAGGGGATTGCCCTCGACGCGACGCTCGGGATTCACGAAAATCTGTTGCTCAACCGTGACGGCACGGTCGCACCCGGCTCGGTCGATTATGTCGATCACATGCCCATTAGTGTGCAGCGCGACCTGAAACAGGCGTGGAGCAACCCGGACACGTTTGGCGGTGATGCCAACGCACGCTCGGCGTATGCCAAGCTCATCGAGGTCGCTCGGCGCGCCAATGCGAAAGGTATTTTTCTCGTGCCAGGGACCGATACCGGCGGGTCCTTCACGTATCACCGAGAATTGGAAATCATGACGCAGCTGGGAATGACCCCGGGGCAAGTGCTAGCGCGTGCGACGGGAGACATGGCGAAGTATCTGGGCACGGATCAACGTTTGGGTAGTATCGAACGCGGCAAACTTGCCGATTTCTTCCTGGTCGCTGGCGATCCGACCACGGACTTGAAAGCGATCAAGTCGATTTCGATGGTGTCAAAGGACGGCGTGTTTTATTTTCCTGCAGAAATCTATCCGCGATTTGGCATCAGGCCGTTTGCTGTGTCCCCCAAAGTCATCGCTCCCGATCCGGCCAACAAAGGCACGCTGACCGTGTCGCGTGACGATGCAGCTGTACGCCAAGGCTATTCGTCTCCGCCGGAGAGCGAATTGCACTGGGCGGGTGGCGACTGACCTGTCGCCGAGACGAACGCAGCTATCCGTATCCGGGCGGCGGCGCGCTCGCCCAGCAGACCGTAAATGCTCAACACATGCCTATCGTTTGAGAGGGTTGCCTTCGGCTGTTTTGCCGCGCGACGCAGCAATAGGACGAAGCGATCGGTATCGCGCACGAGCGGCGCCTGACACCGAAAGTACCGGCACTCTAAACGTCGGGTATGACGCGATGCGTGACAGCTTGCTTGTGAGGGTTGCATACTGCAACCGGCGAGGCTTGCTCGCGGGAGGACGGCTATGACGCAAACGGTGCTCGTTTCGGGCGGCAGCGGCTATATTGCGGGGTATATCATTCGTGAGTTGGTCGCACAGGACTGGACAGTCCACACAACGGTTCGTGATGGCGCGCGCGAGAGCGAGATTCGAAAGCGTCTCGACGTTGACAACAAGAGCCTGCACTTCTTCGTAGCCGATCTGACTTCGGATAACGGGTGGGCCGAGGCCATGATGGGGTGCACGCACGTTATCCATGTCGCTTCGCCGTTTCCGCCGACGGCAGTCAAACATGCCGACGATTTGATCGTACCAGCCCGCGACGGCGCCCTGCGTGCGCTGCGTTTCGCCCGCGATGCCGGGGTTTTGCGTTTCGTCCAGACCTCCTCTTCTGCAGCTGTCGCTTACGGCCATCCGCCGGGGCAGACCACTTTTACCGAGGCCGATTGGAGCGACCCGAGTAGCCCGGATACTTCCCCCTACGCACAATCCAAAACCATCGCTGAGCGCGCGGCGCGCGACTGGATCGCCCGGGAGGGAGGCGCGATGGAATATTGTTCGATCAATCCCTCGCTGGTTTTGGGCCCTGTCATGGACGCCGATGTCTCGACTTCGATCGACGCGATTCAGAAGATGCTTTCGGGTGCGCTGCCGGGTTGCCCCGACCTCGGCTTTGGTATCGTCGATGTCCGCGATCTGGCCGATCTTCATGTCCGTGTTCTGACCGCTCCGGGCATGGCGGGTGAGCGTTTCATCGCTTCAGGCCGGTTCTTCAAAATGGTCGAGATCGCGCGCATCTTGAAGACGCGATTGGGACCGCAAGCCCGCAAGGTTCCGACGCGGACCTTGCCCGACTTCCTTGTCCGCATTGTCGCAATATGGGATCCGCTGGTGCGTATGGTGATTTCCGAGCTTGGGCGCACCCGCAACATGGACGCCAGTCACGCGAAGGTCGTACTGGGCTGGGTTACACGTCCGGAAGAAGAGTCCGTGATCGATTGTGCCAAGAGCCTCATCGATCATGGCATTGTGAAAGTTTAACCCGATGGTCGAAGCCGTTATCGTTTCCACCGCGCGCACCCCAATCGGCAGAGCCTACAGGGGTACGCTCGTCGACACCGGGGGATCGACCCTGGCCGCGCATGTCATTCGAGCCGCAGTCGCGCGTGCGAACCTCGGGCTGGATGAAGTCTATGATGTCATGTTGGGGTCAGCGCATCCCGAAGGTGCAACGGGGAATAACGTAGCGCGCGTTGCTGCCATCGAGGCCGGATGCCCCGTTTCGGTTTCGGGCATGACGCTCGATCGCAAATGTTCGTCGGGGTTACAGGCCATTGCACTTGCGGCTCAGCGGATTCGCAGCGGCGAAGAGGGAATCTTCGTCGCTGGCGGGCTCGATTGCGTCTCGCTCGTTCTGCCCAACAAGAATTTGAAGCACTATTACGCGCCCTGGGTGGAAGCCAACCGGCCTGATCTTATGCTGCCGATGATCCCGACCGCGGAGAATGTCGCGAGCCGATACGGCATCAGTCGCGAGCAGCAGGATGCCTACGGCGCGCAATCCCAACAGCGCGTGATCGCAGCATGGGATGCGGGGAGACTTGCCGACGAAATCGTGCCGATCACGGTGACACGCAAGCAGCGCGACAAGGACGGTAACATCATTGGCGATGAAGAGGTCACACTCGATCGCGACGAGGGCATGCGCGCAGGAACGACACCCGAAAGCCTCGCCGGATTAAAGGCCGTGGTTGCCGGCGGTACCGTGACGGCCGGGAATGCGAGTCAGTTGTCCGATGGCGCCAGCGCGTGCGTCGTCATGTCCGATATGGAAGCAGCGCGGCGCGGCTTGACTCCCCTGGGTATATTCCGGGGGTTTGCGGTCGCTGGGTGCGAACCCGATGAGATGGGAATCGGACCGGTGTTTGCCGTACCCAAGCTGCTTGTCCGGCATGGTCTGACGGTCGACGACATCGACCTCTGGGAGCTGAACGAGGCGTTCGCAGTGCAGGTGCTTTACTGCCGCGACCGCCTGGGTATCGACAACGACCGGCTCAATGTCGACGGTGGCGCGATCGCTATTGGTCATCCCTTCGGGATGAGTGGCTCGCGGCTTACGGCTCACGCCCTGATCGAGGGCAAAAGACGCGCTGCAAAGCGGGTTGTCGTGACGATGTGCGTTGGTGGCGGCATGGGTGCGGCTGGGCTGTTCGAAATCATGTGAGGTCGACATAGACACGCGATGAACACAACTTAGTTTTTGGTTCATGCAACTGCCGCGCGGCCCCGAGGGTTCGGCTCCTATTAAAAGGAGATAAAAAATGAAAAGGTTTATACTGGCGGTTGCCATGGCCGCATCGGCACTGACGGCAATGCCCGCAACCGCGATCGCCCAGGATCGTGGCGACGATAACGGCAAGCACCGCGACGACCACGGCGACAACAGGGGTGACAACAGGGGTGACGACCACCGTGACCACGGCGGTGAAGACCACCGTGACCACCGCGGTGAAGACCACCGTGACGACCGTCGCGATGCGCGTCAGGACGCATGGCGCGGCTACAACCGCTATGATTACAACCGCCCTGACGCCGGTCAGGGGCGCTATTACGCCGACCGCTATTATCGGGACGGCCGCTATTATCGTCCGGTCCGTCTGACGCGGAACGACCGCATATACCGGGGTTATGACAACCGCTATTATTGCCGCCGCTCGGACGGGACCACCGGTCTGATCATCGGCGGAATCGCTGGGGGCCTGATCGGTAACCGTATCGATCGCGGCGGCTCTGGGATCCTTGGTACGCTTTTGGGTGCCGGCGCGGGTGCTGCCATCGGGAGCTTGATCGATCGCGGCCAAGTCGTCTGCCGATAAGAAAAGGGGCTGGCATCGGTCGGCGCGTAGCGACGTCCCTGATGTCTGCCTGCTCAGACGCTTTGGGTTCAAGAGCCCGTTTCTCAGCATCGGTCTTCTGAATAAAAATTTTAAGTCTTGGGCGCACGTCCCCACCACGGGTTAATCTGGGATACGTGCGTCCAAAACTTTTCGGCTTTGCCGTGGCTCGGTGGGCGCGCTAACGCGGTGTCCCCAAGGAGAGCCGATATTTCAACTGCCAAACCGCCCGTCGCCGCCCGTCATCTCGTGACGACCCATGTCCATGGTTGCGCTCTGGCCGACGAGTATTCCTGGTTGCGCGATCCCGGCTATCCCGAGATTACCTCGCCGGAAATACTTGATCACTTAAAGGCGGAGAATGCGCATTTCGAGGCAACCATGGCCCCGCATCAGTCACTGATTGATACACTGTTCACTGAAATGAAGGGCCGCATCAAAGAGGACGATGCGAGCGTTCCGACCAGAGATGGTAACTGGATTTACTGGCGTGCGTTCGAAACCGGGGGCCAATATCGCAAATGGTGGCGGCGTCCTGTCGCTGGTGGTCCGGACGAACTCATCCTCGACGAACCTGCGCTCGCGGCTGCGAAGGACTATTTCAGGCTGGGCGCACTGTCGATCAGCGAAGATGGGCGCTTATTGGCTTACGCAATCGATGATGACGGCTCCGAACGCTTCACCGCACACATCCGCGATCTGACCACCGGCGAGCATTTGTCCGACGTGATCCCCGAGACCATGGGCGCACTCGTGTGGAGCGCTGACGGAACGGTTCTTCTCTACGGCCGGGTCAACGACCATTGGCGCATTGACACACTCCTTGCCCACCGGATCGGTACGCCGGTGTCAAACGACATCGTTCTGTTCCAAGAGGACGACATCGGCTTTCAGTGCGGCATCGGCATGACCCACAGCCGCGCCTGGATCGCGCTTGCGACCGGCGACAACACGACCAGCGAAGTCCGCCTTGTCCCCGCCAACGATCCGTTCGCCCCGCCCATCATGGTTCGCGCGCGTCAGGCGGGAGTCGAATATGATGTTGAGGAACATGAAGGCATATTGTTCATCGCCACCAATGATATCAGCCCGCAGTTCCGACTGTGTACCGCTCCTGTCGCGGACCCGGGCAGATGGGTAGAACGAATCGCGGCGCGAGACGACTTTTACCTGACTGACGTCACCTGCTTTGCAGATTTTTTCGTCGTCGAGGGCCGCGAAAATGGGCTCGATGAGATCGAAGTGTACAATTATGAGGGTGGTGCGCCAAAGCGGATCATATTTCCTGAAGGGAGCTATGTCGCCGGGCTCGACGAGAACCCCGAATTTGTAACCGACCGGCTCAGGTTGGCGTATGAGTCGATGGTTACGCCTGACCGCGTGCTTGATCATGAGCTGGCTACCGGCACACAGACGGTGATGAAGGAACAGATCATCCCTTCGGGCTATGACGCTAGCCGTTATGCGACCGAGCGACTGATGATACCCGCCCGCGACGGCGTTATGATCCCGGTTTCAGTTGTTTACGCGAAAGACTTCCCTAAAAACAGTAGCAGGCCGCTCTATCTCTATGGCTATGGCGCTTATGGAATTGCGATACCGCCTGGTTTTTCGACCTCGCGGTTGAGCCTGATCGACCGAGGCTTTGCTTTTGCCATTGCGCATATCCGGGGTGGCGACGATCTCGGTCAGCAATGGCAACTCGATGGCAAGCTCGGCAAGCGCTGGAACGCATTCACCGATTTCGTTGATGTGGCCCAGGGCATGATCGATCACGGCTTTACCTCCGCAGGGCGCGTGTTTGCCGCGGGCGGTTCGGCGGGTGGCGAGTTGATGGGCGTGGTGATCAACACCGATCCCGATATTTGGGGCGGTGTCGCCGCGCATGTGCCGTTCGTCGACGTGCTCAATACGATGCTCGACGACACCCTGCCTCTGACACCGGGTGAATGGTCCGAATGGGGCAACCCTATCGAGGACAAGGCGGCATTCGACTTGATCGGCAGTTACTGCCCGTATCAGAATGTTAAGGCACAGAACTATCCACCGCTGCTGGTCACTGCAGGTCTAACCGATCCGCGCGTTACCTATTGGGAGCCGGCCAAGTGGGCTGCCAAGTTGCGCGCGACCAAGACGGATGCCAATCCGCTGTTATTGAAAACTAATTTGGGCGCAGGACACGGTGGAAAGTCGGGGCGCTTTGAATCGTTGCGCGAAACTGCCGAAGAGTTTGCCTTCTTTCTGTGGCAGGCAGAAGCTTAATGATCGGCCGATTGCGGGACGTGCAGCGACAGGGATGCTAGCGCTGCGAATTTGACAGACATGGCGACGGCGATCTTGGCAAATACGCAGATCCGCCGCCGCGCTCAGAACGCCCGCGCCGAGGAAGGTGCTCAGGACACCCCCTATGCGTCCGACTGCGATCGCCGCACCAAGACCGGTAGTCCAGAGGGCGTCGGGATAAAGATGTGCTGATACGGTATAAAGAGACGTCTGAACGCCATTGATGGCGAAGCCGAGGAGCCCGAACGCCAGCACGGCGCGGGACGCATACAACCCAGACCGCGCTGGATGCCGCAATGATCGCGGACCCCGCGCTCAGCACCCGCAGTGCCGGCTGGGATCCGGTTCTCATGACAAACCATGCGACCACGACCACCCCTCCGATACCCCCGAGATTGAATGCGCTCAAACCGTCGGTCGCTGTCACGGGCGCAAACCTGGCGTCGCTAAGCATCGTCGGCGCCCAGGAAAACACGCTGTAGACTGCAAGCAGACAGGCAAAAAAAGTGCTCCCCATGGCCACAGTGTCTCGGACGACTTCTTTGCCAAACAGATTGGCCAGCCGAACCCGCTGGTGCGGCCGGGCCCCCAATTTGAATGACGGCGATTGAGGCAGGGTCAACATGAGGAGAAGCGAGACAGGCACCGGCAGTCCGCCAGCCACAAAAATTAGTTGCCGCCACCCTATTGTCGGCAAGACGATCCGCGAGATCAGTCCAGCGATCAGGGTCTCCAACGGAATGCAGACGATGGTCAATATCTCGGCGAATACGCGCTTTTTCGGCTGCGTGTGCACAGCTGCGATCGTCGCCGCATTCGGCATTGCGCGGCCCAGACCGAGTCCGGCGAGAAAGCGCAATGTGCTGAGCTGCCTCAAACCATTGATCCAGCCGGTGGCAAAGGTCATCAAGCCGAACAATGCAACTGCGCTGATTGGCACGGTGTGCCGTCCAATGCGATCGCCGAGGATCCCGGCGATCATGGTTCCAACGCTCATGCCGATGAGGCTTATTGCTGCGATCGGGGCTATCGCACCCCTCGCAATCCCCCATTCCGTCATGAGAGCAGGCGTCGCAAAGCCCAGCGCCTGATTGTCGAACCCGTCGAAAACGATCACAAGCGCCGCGAGTGCGACCACGCCCTTCTGATGCACCGTCCAGCGTTCGTCTTGGGCGTTCTTGCGTATTTCGGCCAATCTCTACGGCGCCCTTACGCGTCTCAGCGCTGTACTAAACGACGTCGAATTCTTCGGTATCGATGCTCCGCTGCTGCCCCGCCGGATAGCGAGGCCCCGCAACAGTTTGCTGGTTAATCAGGGCATCGATCCCTGCGAGGGTTGCCTCATCGGGAATCCAATTGTGCCGCGCGATATTCTCTTCGAGATGGGCGATGTTTGCAGTGCCGGGAATCGTGACGATATGCTCGCCCTTCGCCAGCGCCCAGCCCAGCGCGAGCTGTGCCTGGGTGACGCCTGCGTCGCGCGCAATATTGCCGAACGCATCGATCAGTGCGAGGTTCGTCGTCCAGTTCTCGCCGATAAAGCGGGGCCAGCTCTTGCGCAGGTCGCCATTGGGCAGCTGGCTCGGATCGCGCAGTGTCCCGCACAGCGACCCGCGTCCGACGGGAGAGAAAGCGACGAAAGTCGTGCCCAAGTCTTTGCAGGCCTTCAGCACGGCAATTTCGGGATTGCGTGTCTGTGGAGAGTATTCAGTCTGCATCGCGGCAATCGGGTGGATGGCGGCGGCTTTGCGCAGCGTCTGTGCTGACATTTCCGATAGGCCGATGCTGCCAATTTTTCCAGCCTCAATGGCGCGGGCAAGCTCGCCCACTGAATCCTCGATAGGCGTGCTGAAGTCGCGACGGTGGAGATAGTAAAGGTCGATGTGGTCGGTCTTGAGGAGTCGCAGGCTCTCCTCGATCGCACCTCGGATCATTTCGGGACGGCAATCGACCCGACGCTTGTCGCCCTCGACAAAAATACCGGTCTTCGATGCGAGGAAGAACTCCTTACGCCGTCCATGGAGCGCGTTGCCGATCAAGGTTTCGTTCTTGCCTTCGCCATATATGCGCGCCGTGTCGAAATGGTTGTAACCGATATCGAGTGCATGGTGGAGCAACTTTGCCCCGTCCTTGGGGGAGGGCGGTACTCCATAAGCCCAGCTGAGCGACATACAGCCAAGACCGATCGGGTTAACGGCATGTCCAGCAATTGTTCTAGCTTTGGTTGCGGTCAAATCGGCAATCCTACGTAATTTTCGGCAATCGCCTTATGCGCTGCGGTTGACGACGCGATATAGTCCAGTTCGGCGATCTGCACACGCCGTTCGAACGGGCTATCTTCGGGGAAGCGATGCATGAGCTTTGTAAGCTGCCAGCTGAAGCGCTCGGCTTTCCATACGCGTGCGAGCGCTTTGGCGGAATAGCCGGCGATCGCTTCACAATTGTTGCGCTTGTAGTGGCCGCTCAGGGCCGCGCAAAGATACGCAACATCGGACGCGCATGGCTCCGATCGAGACACACCCCGTTTCGCGCTCCGACAGTGCGGCGAGTTCGGCAAGTCCGGCGTCAAGTTCGACGCAAGCCAGGCGAAAGGCGCGTGCACTCTTGCGGTCTGGCTCTGTCAGCTTGATCCCCTTGCCCTCGCGCACGACAAGCGCTCTGCGCAATGCGACGCTGAGATCACCGATGCTGCGGTGCAACGAAGGCTGGGCAAGACCGGTCGCCGCACCCGCTCCGGCGTAGCTTCCCGCGTCTGCCACCGCAATGAGCGCGCGGGCTTGCGCAGCGGTCACTCGCGGGGTGCGTTTTAATTGCTTAAAACGCCTCGTCGACAATGTACCAAGGACAAGTTTCTCGAGATTGCTAAAAATAACCGAGCCCCTCGGATGGCACACTGTCGTCTATTCCGAAGCTGATATCCTGCAAGAAATGATCCCTTTTCTCGAAGCAATTCCGACGATCATCGTCGTGGACCATTTTGGTCGTCCAGACATCGCGCAGGGCCGCGGTGGCGCGGATATCAGAGCCTTTAACTACGTACTCGATAGCCACTCCAATATATGGGCCAAGGTGTCGGGAGCCGAGCGACTTTCGCCGATGGGGCCGCCGTACGATGATTTCGTCGAGGTCATTCGCCCAGTGGTCGGGCACTTTTCTGACCGTGCTTTGTGGGGGAGGGGGGGCGACTGGCCGCACCCAAATATGGAACATCGCATTCCTGACGATGGCGCGCTGGTCGAAAATCCAATGCGGCTGCATTGGGCCAATGCGGCGTGATGGTGCCGGCTGCAGGAATCGAACCCGCGACATCCAGTTTACAAAACTGGCGCTCTACCAACTGAGCTAAGCCGGCACGTTTTTGGTCCGGATCAAACCGTCCGTGAGCAAACGACGATCCTGACGGGCGCCCTAGCCTGACCTGATACCGAACGTCCAGCCTTCGGTTTGACGGACCCGTTCGATACCCTCTGGCAACCAGAGCGCATGGTCTCCCGCAACATTGCGTAGCCACGCAGCCGCCAGCAGCGCATCGGTCGCGTGATCGGTGTAGCGAAGAAGGGCGTCATGCAGTTCGCTGCCTAGTGCCGCGAGCGCTAAATCAAGCGTCGCGCCATCGCGCATCTTGCTGCGTCCCTTGGCGACACCTGCTTCGCGGGCGGCGAGGCTGGTATAAATTTCAACCACGACCGACCCGGTCTCAGGCAGCGGATCGAACGGCCATACCGGTAGCTGGTCGGTTAATCGGTGCAACATCCGCATGCCTGTCAGACTAGACTTACCCACCTGCGCTGCTCCGACCAGGTTGAAATTACTATAGGGGTTCAAGCCTTGCTCGCGCTGCGCCCGTTCGGTAACGCGCAATCGACCCCGTCCTGCCGGAAAAAGGTCGCCAGTGCGTCCTCCGTGACGGCGAAAATAACGGCTGGCTTGGACATGATCGACGAAACTGTTCGCCGAAAGATGGGGGTCGTCGGTGCAAATGCGCTCGACCAATGCCCAGAGCGCGCGGGCATCGGCGGGACTTTCGTTCCATCCCGGGAAAAATGCACCGCAATCCGCAAAGGCAAGCGACATGCCGAGGTCAAGCCCAATCAACGTTCGGGCCGGGAGTTCGGTCGAGAGCCACTCGAGTACGTCGACCCGTGACCAAATATGGCCAGCACGGACGAGCGCCGGGGCGCCGTTGCCCACGCCGCACAGCGCCACGGCGATTCCCGTTTGACGCGCCCCGACTGCACCTGACCAGTCTATTGCGGCAAAATAATCGAAGTGTAGCGTCACGCCTTGCCGCGAGTTCGAGATCGCGGTTTCGGCCGAGTGCGTGCCCACCCGTGCGCTTTGTTGATCATTGCGCAGACGCGAGCGGGATTTGAGGTATCTAACCGTACGAGAACGTTCTGCCAGCCCACATAATTGCGTGTCTGCCAATAAGTTTCGGGACCGGCTTCCTTCGGCATTTCAACCGTGTCGAGATCGATCATCATCACGATCGACCTTGGCTCCCTCCCGACACTTGCGAACGCACGGCCGCCTGTCTTCGGCGAGAGCGTCCCGTAATGACTTTTGCGGATCGTGTCGGCCAGGGTGAGGTCATAGGCGAGCACGTCATCGAAGGTCATGCGCGCGCAGTCCGCAGTTTGTCCCAATAAGCAATCCGCTCCGCGATCTTCGCCTCGAATCCGCGTTCAACTGGCGTATAGAAGGTTGCAGGCGGCATCCCGTGAGGCCAGTAATTGGCGCCGGAAAACCCCTCGTCGCTGTCGTGATCATACTTATAGTCTTTCCCGTAGCCGAGATTCTGCATCAGTTTGGTCGGCGCATTGACAATGTTCAGGGGCGGCATGAGCGATCCCGTATCGCGGGCTGACTGCCAGGCCGATTTCTGCGCCGAATAGGCCGCATTAGATTTGGGAGCGGTCGCCAGATACAGGCATGCCTGTACGATGGCGAGCTCGCCTTCAGGGGAGCCCAGGAAGTCGTATGCGTCCTTGGCCGAGAGGCACTGGACGAGTGCCTGGGGGTCGGCGAGTCCGATGTCCTCGCTGGCAAACCGCACGAGACGACGCAGAACGTACAAAGGCTCCTCGCCCGCGACGAGCATTCGCGCGAGCCAGTAGAGGGCGGCGTTCGGGTCCGAACCGCGTAACGACTTATGAAGAGCGCTGATGAGATTGTAATGACCCTCGCGGTCTTTGTCGTAAACCGGCATCCGGCGATGCAGCAACGCGGCCAACGCCTGGGCGTCGAGCGGATCAACGATCTTGACCGAGAAAAGCGTTTCAGCCTGATTGAGCAGAAATCGCCCGTCGCCGTCGGCGCTTGCAATGAGCGCATCGCGCGCATCGACTGCGAGCGGCAAGTTACGCTTCTCAGCGGACTCCGCCCGGCTGAGCAGCTGTGCGAGCGAGACGGCATCGAGCCGATGCAGGACCAAAACCTGCGCCCGGCTTAGCAGCGCAGCATTGAGTTCAAAGCTCGGGTTCTCAGTCGTGGCGCCGACCAGAGTGATCGTGCCGTCTTCAACGAATGGCAGGAAGCCGTCCTGCTGCGCACGATTAAACCGGTGTATCTCGTCCACGAACAGTAGTGTGCGTTGGCCGAGCGTCGCGGCGTCTTTTGCTGCCGCAAAAACGCGCCTCAAGTCGGCGACACCGGAGAACACAGCCGAGATGCTTTCGAATCGAAGGCCTACCGCGTCAGCGAGCAGGCGTGCGATCGTTGTTTTGCCGGTGCCGGGCGGTCCCCACAGGATGATTGATGCAAGCTTGCCCGCCGCAACCATCCGCCCGATCGCGCCATCGGCGCCAGTGAGATGATCCTGCCCGACCACTTGCGACAACGTCGCCGGCCGTAGGCGATCGGCAAGGGGTGGGCGTGGGGCAGGGGCTGCAAAAAGGTCGGCCATGGCACCTCTAGATAGGACGTCAAACCAGATTTTGCACCGTATCTCTTGACTCGCCCAAGATATATCTTAGATATGGTAGATAATGATGAAAGGATTACGAATGTTTCACAAGTATCAGGAATGCGGCCACGGGCCGCGGCGCTATTTTGCTGTCGGGGCCCCCGGCGGACGTGGCGACGCATTTATGATGGGCTACGGCCGTGGTTTGCGCGGCGGTAACGACGGCAATGGTCGTGGAGGACGTCGACGGGTCTTCAATAGTGACGAACTCAAACTCATTCTGCTCAAACTGATCGCCGATGCGCCGCGTCACGGCTATGATCTGATTCGAGAAATCGAGGAACTCACCGGCGGTGTTTACGCGCCCAGCCCCGGGGTCATTTACCCTACGCTCACTCTGCTCGATGACATGGGATTTGTAGCGCCAACTGCTGACACCGGAAAAAAGCAATACGCGGTCACCCAGGCCGGAATCACAGAACTGACGAAAAAAGCGGCTGAAGTCTTGGCGCTGTTCGCTCGGCTGTCCGAAATGCGTGCAATGCGCGCGAGGACCGACGGCGGGCCAGTCCGGCGTTCGATGGGCAATCTGCGCGCCGTACTTCAGAATCGATTGACCGCTGACGACGTGACCGCCGAGATGCTGCACGATGTGGCTGCGATTATCGACGATGCCGCCCAGAAGGTCGAGCGGCTGAGGGCGGCGCTCTGATGCCCAGTGCGCGCCTGGAGACGATGGAACGCCGCCACGCGACAGTGTTTGCAAAGGATGTCGAGCGACTGACTCCGATGGAGAAGACCGCGAGAAGTCACATGGCGGCTATCGCAATTGCGTATGTGCCGACCAACAGCGGCAGCCGGTACCTGCAACAGCTATGCAAGCATTGGGCGCACAACCTGCCTGTCGAGTTCACAGCCAGCCAGGGAACCATCATCTTTTCCCGCAGTGCGCGCGGTGCTGACTGGCCTGGCGACGCGGTGGTGAAGATGATCGCTCATGCTAAAATGCTGGAGTGCCTCATTAACGCGACAGCCGAGGGGCAACGTGACGGCCTCAAAAAAGCGATCGCGCGCCATCTCGACCGATTTGCATTTCGCGAGGCGCCGTTATCGTTTGACTGGACGGACGGCTAAACCGCCCGACGAGCGATGACATCCAGATATTTCGCCGCCAGCGCGCCGTTGACCGCATCCCAGGTATAACCGTCCGCTACCCTTGCACCAGCGACGCCGGCAGCGAGGGCGGCGCCACGACTGGTGGTGTAGTACTGAATGGCATCGGCGTAGGCTGCGATATCACGCGGCGCCACAAGCACGCCGGTCACGCCGTGTTTCACCAGACTGGATGTCCCCGTCGCATTCGCGCCCACGACGGGCAATGCGCATGCCATGGCTTCCGACGTCACATTGCCGAAAGTCTCGGTAACGCTGGGTTGCAGCAGCAGATCTGCCGACGCGATCGCCCGCCCCAAGTCAGTTCCGGCCTGATGCCCGGCGAAGATCGCATCGGGAACCTTTTCTGCAAAGCTGTCGCGTGCTGGACCGTCGCCGATGACCAGAACTTTATGGACAACTCCTCGTCTTTTGAGTTCGACGATGACATCCCCGAACACGTCGATGCCCTTTTCCAAGACAATCCGCCCGAAGAATGCGATGACGAAATCCTCGTCGGCGATCCCCAGCGATCTCCGCCAGTCAAGGCTGCGTGCCTGTGGATTGAAAACCGTCCGGTCGATCCCGCGCGACCAGATGCCAATGTCGAAATTCATTCGTTCTGCACGCAGCACATCGGCAAACGATTCGGACGGTGCGACGATGGCGTCGCACTTTCGATAGAACCGGCGCATCCCGGCGGTCACGATCGGCGCCACAAAGCCGAGGTTATAATAGCGCAGATATGTGTCGAAGCGGGTGTGGACCGACGCGACAACAGGCAGATCGTGGGCTTTGGCATAGCGAACGGCGCTGTGGCCGAGGAACTCGGGCGACGAGACGTGGATCAAATTGGGGCGAAATGCCTCTACATCGGGGCGCACCGGGCCCAGCCCCATTGCGATCCGGTATTCTGGACGGAAAGGCACGGGAAGAGACGGTACGCCGACCAGGTCGCCCGTCGGCGAGAAGGCCGGGTTCTCGACGACCGGCGCGTACACTCTCACTGCTGCCCCCTTGGCGAGTAACCAGCCAACAAGATTGTTCAGCGACCGGTTAGCTCCGTCCCGCACGTAATTATAATTGCCGCTCGTAAGCGCGATACGAAGGTCAGAAATCTGCATTGCCGCCGCATTAGCGTGTGTTGTCCGACAGTTCTACATCGGCCCATACGGGCAGATGATCGCTGGCGCGCATCGCAAGTTGACTATGATGAACCCCGCACGCGAGGATTCGTGTGTCGTGGTCGACCATGATGCGGTCAAGACGCCCAACTGGGCGCCGGCTGTGATAGCTCGGCCCTGTCGGCGCGATGCGAAACACGCGAGCAAAATCGACCAAGCAGCCAGCATGCGGTCGCCATTCGTTGGTGTCGCCCATGATAATGGTTGGGCGCGCATCGCGTTCGGCTAGCGCCGCTGTGATTGCGTGTCCCTGCCGCCGTCGATTCAGTCCCGACAAATCGAGGTGCATACCCAAAACTCGTAATTGACTTCCGTCGATGTCCAGGTCGGCCATGACCGCGCCACGTGGTTCGAGTGTCGGCAGAGTTACGCGTCCAACGTGGTCGACACGCGTCCCTCGTCGGACCAGCAGAGCGTTCCCGTGCCAACCGATACTGCCCGTGCGCGCAGCGACGTCGACGACGACATAGGGTGAGTGATGCTCGATCATGGTGATGGGCAGTGCGGCGAGCCGCGTGCCAAAACGACGGTCGGCCTCCTGCAACGCCACCACATCCGCGTCGATTTCGTTCAGCACGTCGAGGATACGAAGCGGCGCTCGGCGCCGATCTGTACCGATCGCCTTGCGGATATTATAGCTTGCTACTTTCAACATTGCTGACCGAATAGCTGGTGGCGCCGAAAGTTGCACGACCCCCGTTCAGTTTGGCAATCTGTTCCCCCGACTTCAATCATGCGGGCCGCGCGACGTTTGGACAAGCGTATCTCGCTAACCTCATGACATTGCGGCTCGTGCCCAGTCATTGTATTTTGTTTCAGTTGCTGATTTGCGCGGCGATCGATCCACTTTCTCAGGATTGATTTGGTCCCGAGAGCAACCACGAAGCAACGCGGTTCCTTCTCTGGTTGATGCTAATCGATGTGCGGCTCGACATAAAGGTCAACCTAGGCGCGCGGGCAAAGATTTTCGATCAGCGGCCTGTCGAACCCGCTGATACGAACAGAAGGTAATCAAGACCCCTCCCAACTAAATTGGCGCGCGCATCCGTTTGCTGAGGTTGATGGGGGCGGTCTGCTGTGGATTTGCCTCCGATCATCTTGGTTAAATACGACAGCTGGTCACGACCGAGCACATTCGGTACGGGCGTCATGAAAATGTCATACTCTGAGAGTCAACGAACGTGAAATCGATGCGATGGGTGATAGCGACGACTCTAGCGACCGCAGCTATTCCGACCATGGCGTGCGCGGCTACCACCGATGTGCAAGGCTGGGGCAGCGTAACGGTCAGCGGCAAAGTCACTGACGGGATCCTTGCATCGGGCGAGGTGGTCAACCGTTTCGCCGACGATGCCCAACGCCTCGGCCAGCTTGAACTGCGCGCTCACGTCGGCCACGCGGTGAGCAAGACGGTGACGATCTGGCTCGGCTATGTCCATGTGGTGACCTATGCCAAGACTGGCCGCGATTCGATTGAAGAGCAGTCCATGGAACAGGTTAACTGGAATATGGGCAAAATCCTTGGAGGGTCGTTATCGTCGCGCACACGGCTCGAGCAGCGGTTTCAACGCGGTGTGTCCGACATTGCCTGGCGGATTCGCTCGCAAGTCAAGCTGGCAGTTCCGCTTGGTCAGCACGGGGTAAGCGGCGTTGTCTGGGTCGAACCCTTTGTTTCGCTTAACCGGACCAGCGCTGTGCGCCCTGGCCTCGATCAGGTACGCAGCTTTGCGGGTCTGGGGATGAAATTGTCAAAGCACGCCGATCTCGAAGCCGGGTATCTCAACCAGTATCTTGATCGCGCGAACGGCGACCGCAGCAATCACGCACTGTCACTATCACTCAGCTATCGGTTGTGATCATGTGAGCAGCTTTATACCAACCATGACGAGCACCCCGGCAAGGATTGGGCGCAGGAGGTGATCGGGCGCGCGACTGCCGATGAGACTCCCGAGAACGACTGCTGGGATCGAGCCGACCAGCAGGCTGGCAAGCAGGTTTAAATCGACCGTGCCGATGAGCCAGTGGCCAATGCCTGCAACAAGCGTCAGCGGCACTGCGTGCGCAATGTCCGATCCGACGATTCGCGCGATTGGCATGCCGGGATAGAGAATAATGAGCACGGTCACGCCGATCGCGCCTGCACCCACCGACGAAATCGACACAAGAATGCCCAGGATCAGACCGAGAATAATCGTCGCTGTGCCTCGGTGTCTGGTTTCGCGCGTACCCAAGTTGCGGATTGCCCAGACGATGATCTTGGTCCGGAACAGGATCGCAACCGCGGTACCCAGCAGGGTCGCGCCAAGCACGAGCGTAATCGCATGTTGGGTGCCCGCCCCGGGCTTACCCAGTGCGTTGAGCGCAAACAATGTGGTCACTGCGCCCGGCAAGCTGCCCGACGCCAGTCGCCGCACGATCTTCCAGTCAACCGTCCCCCGAAACCCATGGACGCCGCTCCCTACCGTCTTGGTCAGCGACGCGAACAAAAGATCAGTCCCAACGGCGGTCGCCGGGGCAAAGCCGAACATGAGTACGAGCAGAGGCGTCATCAACGACCCCCCGCCGACGCCGGTCATCCCAACGAGCAGCCCGACGAGCGCGCCTGCCATGGCGTGAAATGGGACGATATGGAGCAGTGTCGGTTCCCCCAAGGAGTTTCTGACTAGCACACCGCAGGAGTAGGGGAAGGCAGCGAATGTTGGGGCGTGTCACCCTGCGCTTTCCCCGCCGCGTTCATCCGCGGATAAAGCGCGATGATCAGCGGACCGACCCGAAACAAGACGGCCCCCCGAATCACTCCGAAGGGCCGCCACTGTAAGCACGGTGCCTCGTTTTTAGCCGTTCAGATATTCACCTGCATCAGCGTCGGTACCATGACCTGAGGTCACGACCGCGCCGAGCGCATCGTCACCCGTGTCGCCCTCGACTGGTTGGGCTAGCTCGGCGGCGTGTTCCTCGGCCGCGCTGTCTGGTGCAATGAGGCTAGCTTGCCATGCCCGCTGCTGTGCCCGCAGTGCTGCATCCTTGCTGTTTGCAGTGACGCGAAGGCGGTTCATGCCGGCACCCGTACCTGCCGGAATCAGGCGCCCGACGATCACGTTTTCCTTCAGGCCCGTCAGTGTGTCCTTCTTACCTTCGACTGCAGCCTGCGTAAGCACGCGGGTGGTTTCCTGGAACGACGCCGCCGAGATGAAGCTGCGGGTCTGCAACGACGCCTTGGTGATGCCGAGTAGGATCGGCTTACCTTCGGCAAACGTCTGGCCTTTGGGCAGCTTGGCGTTGATCTCGTCCATCTCGATCCGGTCGACTTGTTCGCCGGCAAGCAGCGTGGTGTCGCCGCCGTTGGTGATTTCGACCTTTTGCAACATTTGGCGAACAATCGTTTCAATGTGCTTGTCATTGATCTTCACGCCCTGAAGTCGGTAGACCTCCTGGATTTCGGCAACGAGATATTCGGCGAGCGGTTCGATGCCGAGCACTTCGAGAATATCATGCGGATCCGGAGATCCGCCGATAAGGTTGTCGCCGCGTTTGACATAATCGCCTTCCTGAACGTCGATCACCTTCGACTTGGGGATCAGGTATTCGACGACTTCACTACCATCCTCTGGCTGGATGCCGATCTTGCGCTTGGCCTTATAGTCCTTGCCGAACACGACACGACCGCTGACCTTTGCGATGATTGCATTTTCCTTGGGCTTGCGTGCCTCGAACAGCTCGGCAACGCGTGGAAGCCCGCCCGTAATGTCGCGCGTCTTGGCAGCTTCGCGGCTGACGCGGGCGAGCACGTCGCCCGCAACAACCGTCGCGCCGTCTTCAACTGACAATGTCGCCCCAATGGCCAGCATATACCGGGCGGCATCGGCCGAGTCCTCTCCCAAAAGGGTCAGACGCGGACGCAAATCCTCCTTGGTGCGGCCCTGACGATACTCGGTCACGACCTTGTTTGCGATGCCGGTGGCTTCGTCGACTTGCTCGGTCAGGGTCTGACCCTCGATGAGGTCCTGATATTTCACGATACCGCCGGTTTCCGTGATCACAGGCGCTGTGAACGGGTCCCATTCGACCAACCGGTTGCCCTGCTTTACCTGGGCGCGGTCGTCGAAAAGCAAGTAGGCGCCGTAGGGGATACGGTGAACGGCCCGTTCGCGGCCGTCGGCGTCGACGATCGCGATTTCTCCCTGACGCGACAATGACACGCGCCGGCCTGCCTTGTCGGCGATGATGCGGACACCACGATATTCGAACGTGCCGTCGGCCATCGCATCGATGTTCGATTGTTCGTTGACCTGCGCTGCACCACCGATGTGGAACGTGCGCATTGTCAGCTGGGTGCCAGGTTCACCGATCGATTGTGCCGCGATCACGCCAACGGCTTCGCCGATATTCACCGGCGTGCCGCGTGCCAGATCACGACCGTAGCAAGCACCACAGACGCCACCGACGCTTTCGCAGATCAGGGGGCTGCGGATCTTGACTGCCTGCGTGCCGATACCTTCGATCTGCGTGATCATCGCCTCGTCGAGCAAGGTGCCCGAGCCGATGACGACTTCACTCGTTTTTGTATCGACAATGTCTTCAGCCGTAGTGCGGCCAAGGATACGTTCGCCGAGCGAAGCAATGACCGTGCCGCCCTGTACGATCGCCTTCATTTCGAGTGCGCGTTCGGTCCCGCAATCGAGTTCGACAATGACACAATCTTGTGACACGTCGACGAGACGACGGGTGAGATAACCCGAGTTCGCCGTCTTCAACGCCGTATCCGCAAGCCCCTTGCGAGCGCCGTGCGTCGAATTGAAGTATTCGAGGACGGTCAGACCCTCCTTAAAGTTCGAGATAATCGGCGTTTCGATAATCTCGCCCGACGGCTTGGCCATCAAGCCCCGCATGCCCGCAAGCTGCTTGATCTGCGCCTGCGAACCGCGGGCGCCGGAGTGCGCCATCATGTAGATCGAGTTGATCGGGGCTTCGCGGCCATTGGCCAGCTTCTTCACCGACTTGATCTCGTCCATCATGGCGTTCGCCACCTGGTCGCCGCAACGGCTCCAGGCGTCGATCACCTTGTTGTACTTTTCCTGCTGCGTGATCAGGCCGTCCTGATACTGCTGTTCGAAGTCCTTAACGAGCGCGCGGGTCTCGTTGACTGTGGTGACCTTCGAAGCCGGAATAATCATGTCATCCTTGCCGAAGCTGATGCCGGCCTGGAACGCGTGCTTGAAGCCTAGCGACATGATCGCATCCGCAAAAAGCACGGTCTCCTTTTGACCGGTGTGGCGGTAGACGATGTCGATGACGTCGCCGATTTCCTTTTTGGTCAGCAGGCGGTTGATCGTTTCAAACGGCACCTTGTGCGACTTCGGCAGTGTCTCGCCGAGGAGCATTCGACCTGGCGTGGTTTCGACACGCTTCAGATAGGATTTGCCTTCTTCGTCAGTCTGCGGAACGCGGCTGGTGACCTTGGTGTGCAACGTCACGGCTTTGGCGTTGAGCGCAGCATGAACTTCGGACATTTCACCGAGAAGCATGCCTTCCCCCGGTTCACCTTCCTTCAGCATCGACAGATAATAAAGCCCCAACACCATGTCCTGCGACGGCACGATGATTGGCTTGCCGTTGGCTGGGCTCAGAATATTGTTGGTCGACATCATCAGGACGCGGGCTTCCAACTGCGCCTCAAGGCTCAGCGGAACGTGTACCGCCATCTGGTCGCCGTCGAAGTCAGCATTAAACGCAGAGCAGACCAGCGGGTGAAGCTGGATTGCCTTGCCCTCGATCAGAACGGGTTCGAATGCCTGGATACCGAGACGGTGAAGCGTCGGCGCGCGATTGAGCATGACCGGGTGCTCACGTATAACTTCGTCGAGAATGTCCCAGACTTCCTTACGCTCTTTTTCGACCCACTTCTTGGCCTGCTTGAGCGTCATGCTGAGGCCCTTGGCGTCGAGACGGGCGTAGATGAACGGCTTGAACAGCTCGAGTGCCATCTTCTTGGGCAGGCCGCACTGATGGAGTTTGAGTTCAGGCCCTGTCACGATGACCGAGCGTCCCGAATAGTCGACACGCTTGCCAAGTAGATTCTGACGGAAGCGACCCTGCTTGCCCTTCAGCATATCAGACAGCGACTTCAGCGGGCGCTTGTTGGCGCCTGTGATCGTCCGACCCCGGCGACCGTTATCGAACAACGCGTCGACGGCCTCCTGCAACATGCGCTTTTCGTTACGAACAATGATGTCGGGCGCACGCAACTCCATCAGGCGCTTCAGACGGTTGTTACGGTTGATCACGCGGCGATAGAGATCGTTCAAATCCGATGTCGCAAAACGGCCACCGTCGAGCGGTACCAGCGGCCGCAGTTCCGGCGGTATGACTGGCACCACTTGGAGGATCATCCATTCCGGACGATTTCCCGAATCGATGAAGCTCTCGACGACTTTCAGCCGTTTGATAATTTTCTTGGGCTTCAGTTCCGACTTGGTAACTGCCAGCTCGTCAAGCAGGTCCTTGCGTTCACCCTCGAGGTCGAGTTCCTCGAGCATGCGCCGTACGGCTTCAGCGCCGATTCCGGCTGAGAACGCATCTTCGCCGTATTCGTCTTGCGCCTCGAGGAGTTCGTCCTCCGTCAGCAGCTGGAACTTCTCAAGCGGCGTCAAGCCGGGCTCGATGACGATATAGGCTTCGAAATACAAAACGCGCTCGAGCTGCTTGAGCTGCATGTCGAGCAAAAGGCCGATTCGCGAAGGAAGCGACTTCAAGAACCAAATATGTGCCACAGGAGCTGCGAGCTCGATATGACCCATGCGTTCGCGACGGACTTTCGAGACGGTGACCTCAACGCCGCACTTTTCACATACAATGCCTTTGTACTTCATGCGCTTGTATTTGCCGCACAGGCATTCGTAATCTTTGATTGGACCAAAGATGCGCGCGCAAAACAGGCCGTCACGCTCGGGCTTGAACGTGCGGTAGTTAATGGTTTCCGGCTTCTTGATTTCACCAAACGACCACGAGCGAATACGCTCCGGGCTCGCGATGCCGATCTGGATCTGGTCAAATGTCTCGGCCTTGGCGACCGGATTCATGAAGTTGGTCAGTTCGTTCATTTTTTCATCCCTCAGCAGGGTAAATCTCTAAGTGCGGACGTTGGCGGGAGCGCGGCGACGGATCGCCGCGCTCTGCCGTGTCACTCCGCTGCGATGGCCTTCAGAGCGTCGTCCTCATCGGGAACCACGTCGTTCATGTTGAGTTCGACGTTGAGACCCAGCGAGCGCATTTCCTTCACGAGCACATTAAAGCTCTCGGGTATGCCAGCCTCGAAGGTGTCGTCCCCCTTGACGATTGCCTCATAGACCTTCGTGCGGCCGACAACATCGTCCGACTTTACCGTCAGCATCTCCTGCAACGTATAGGCGGCACCGTAGGCCTGTAGCGCCCAGACCTCCATTTCGCCGAAACGCTGTCCGCCGAACTGCGCCTTACCACCCAGCGGCTGCTGCGTGACGAGCGAGTACGGTCCGATCGAGCGGGCGTGGATCTTGTCATCGACCAAGTGATGCAACTTGAGCATGTAAATATACCCAACGGTCACCTTGCGATCGAACGCATCACCCGTGCGGCCGTCGTAGAGCTCGACCTGACCCGATGTGTCGAGGCCTGCCAGCGTCAACATTTCGGACACATCGGCCTCACGGGCGCCGTCGAACACCGGCGTTGCCATTGGCACACCATTCTTCAACAGGCCCGCCATGTCGACGATCTCTTCGTCGCTACGCGCTGAGATTTCTGCATGATACTTTTCGCCGTAGACGGTCTTTAGCCGTTCGCGCACTGCCTCAGGTGGTTTGGCCGCCTTGGGATCAGGGTTCGCTTCGCGCCAAGTCTCGAGCGCTTCGGTGATCTGTTTGCCGAGGCCGCGCGCAGCCCAGCCCAGATGCGTTTCGAAGATCTGTCCGACGTTCATACGGCTCGGCACGCCCAACGGATTCAGCACGATATCGACATGCGTGCCGTCCTCTAGGAACGGCATGTCTTCGCACGGCAAGATTCGTGAAATGACACCCTTGTTCCCGTGGCGTCCGGCCATTTTATCGCCCGGTTGGAGCTTGCGCTTCACCGCGACGAACACCTTGACCATCTTGAGCACCCCAGGGGGCAACTCGTCGCCGCGCTCCAACTTCTCGACGCGATCTTCGTATTTGGCGTTGATGATGCCAACGGCCTCATCATACTGCACCTTGACGGCCTCGAGATCGCTCTGGCGCGCGTCATCAGTAACGGCGATTTTCCACCATTCAAACTTCTCGATTGTGTCGAGCAAGTCGGCGTCGACCGCCGCGCCCTTCTTCACGCCCTTCGGCGCAGCGCTAACCGTTTGGCCAAGCAGCATTTCGCGAAGTCGCGACCAGCTCGCGCGATTGAGGATCGAACGCTCGTCGTCGCGATCCTTGGCGAGGCGTTCCTTTTCCTCCGCCTGAATTGCACGGGTACGGTCGTCAATGTCGATACCGTGACGGTTGAAGACGCGCACCTCGACGACCGTGCCGGCAACGCCGGGCGGCAAACGAAGCGACGTGTCGCGGACGTCTGATGCCTTTTCACCAAAGATGGCGCGGAGAAGCTTCTCTTCAGGCGTCATGGGGCTTTCACCCTTGGGCGTGATCTTGCCTGCGAGGATATCGCCTGGCTCGACCTCGGCACCAATGTAGACGATGCCCGCTTCGTCAAGGTTGCGTAGCGCTTCCTCGCCGACATTGGGAATGTCGCGAGTGATGTCTTCTGGCCCAAGCTTGGTGTCGCGAGCCATCACTTCGAACTCTTCGATGTGGATCGACGTGAACACGTCGTCTTTCACGATCCGTTCGGAGATGAGGATTGAGTCCTCATAATTGTAGCCGTTCCACGGCATGAACGCGACAAGCGTATTGCGGCCCAGCGCCAATTCACCCAGTTCAGTAGAGGGGCCGTCGGCTATGATCTGCCCCTTTTTAACCGCTTCGCCGACTTTCACCAAGGGCCGCTGATTGATACATGTGTTCTGGTTCGACCGCTGAAACTTCATCAACGTGTAAATGTCGACACCCGAATGGCCGCTGTCGATCTCACCGGTAGCGCGAATGACGATTCGCGTTGCATCCACCTGATCGACGACGCCAGCACGGCGTGCTCCAATGGCAGCGCCCGAGTCCCGCGCAACGGTTTCTTCCATGCCGGTGCCCACAAATGGAGCTTCGGCCTGGACGAGCGGCACCGCTTGACGCTGCATGTTCGATCCCATGAGCGCCCGGTTGGCGTCATCGTTTTCCAGGAACGGAATGAGCGACGCGGCAACTGAAACGAGCTGCTTGGGGCTAACGTCCATCAGTGTGATGATGTCGCGCGGCGCCATCAGAAATTCGCCAGCCTGACGCGACGAGACGATGTCCTCGACAAAGCCCTTGTTCGCATCAAGTTCAGCGTTTGCCTGCGCGATCGTGTGCTTGGCCTCTTCCATCGCTGACAAATAAACGACGTCGTCGGTAACCTTGTGATCGACGATCTTGCGGTACGGCGTTTCGATAAAACCGTACTTGTTGACGCGACTGAACGACGCGAGACTGTTAATCAGGCCGATGTTGGGCCCCTCGGGCGTTTCAATCGGACAAATGCGCCCATAGTGGGTCGGGTGAACGTCGCGGACCTCAAAGCCTGCGCGCTCTCGGGTCAAGCCGCCTGGCCCGAGAGCCGAGACGCGACGCTTGTGCGTCACTTCCGACAGCGGGTTGGTCTGATCCATGAATTGCGACAGCTGCGACGAACCAAAGAATTCGCGGACCGCAGCAACCGCGGGCTTTGCGTTGATCAGGTCGTTGGGCATGACGGTCGAGACATCGACCGATGACATGCGTTCCTTCACAGCGCGTTCCATGCGCAGCAGGCCGACCCGGTACTGGTTTTCCAGCAATTCGCCGACTGAACGCACACGACGGTTGCCCAGGTTATCGATATCGTCGATTTCGCCTTTGCCATCCTTCAAGCCGACCAACGTCTTGACGACCGCCAGAATGTCCTCGGTGCGCAGGGTCGTGTGATCGTCCGGCGCGTCAAGGTCGAGACGCATGTTGAGTTTCACCCGACCGACTGCCGACAGGTCATAGCGGTCTGGATCGAAGAACAGGCCTGCGAAAAGCGATTCCGCTGTCTCGCGGGTCGGCGGTTCGCCGGGGCGCATGACCCGGTATATATCGCTCAGCGCGTGGTCGCGGTCCTCTGCCTTGTCTGCTCGCAGCGTGTTGCGGATCCACGGCCCCGTGTTGACGTAATCGATGTCGAGCAATTCGAGCCGGTCGAGGCCCGCCTTGTCGATTTTTTCGAGGTTTTCGGCGGACACTTCGTCGCCGGCTTCGATATAGATTTCACCGGTTGCCTCGTTGATGAGGTCAAGCGCTGAATAACGACCGAAAATTTCCTCCGTCGGAATCAGCAGCGCTTCGAGTCCGTCTTTGGCAGCCTTGTTGGCGGCACGCGGGCTAACCTTGTGGCCCGCTGCGAACACGACTTCGCCCGACTTGCCGTCGACGACATCATAGGTGGGTTTTTGTCCCCGCCAATTTTCCGCAACATAGGGAACCTGCCAGCCGCCGGTCCCGCGGACCCACGTGACGGTATTATAGAATTCGCTGAGAATCTCCTCGGGCGTGAGGCCAAGCGCGAAAAGCAATGCCGTGACGGGAAGCTTGCGCTTGCGGTCGATGCGGACATTTACGATGTCCTTGGCGTCGAATTCGAAATCAAGCCATGAGCCGCGATACGGAATGACGCGGGCGGCGAAAAGATATTTGCCCGAAGAATGTGTCTTGCCCCGGTCGTGGTCGAACAGGACGCCTGGCGAACGGTGCATCTGGCTGACGATCACGCGCTCGGTGCCATTGATGATGAAGGTGCCGTTCTGCGTCATGAGCGGCATGTCGCCCATGTAGACGTCTTGTTCCTTGATATCGAGAACCGAACGGGTTTCGGTCTCTGTGTCCACTTCGAACACGATCAAGCGGAGCGTGACGCGCATTGGCGCGGCATAGGTAATGCCGCGCTGGCGGCATTCGTCAGTATCGAACTTGGGATCTTCCAGCTCGTAATGGACGAAATCCAGCTCGGCCGTGCCGGCGAAATCTCGGATTGGAAACACACTTCGCAGCGTTTTTTCCAAGCCCGACACATAGCCCGTTGCCGGGTTCGACCGCAGAAATTGTTCGTAGCTTTCGCGCTGAACCTGGATCAGGTTCGGCATCTGCGTCACTTCGTGGATGTTACCGAAGACCTTGCGGATGCGGGCGCGGTGGTCGGTGTGGGCCGGTTGGGTTGCCATCGTTTTCTGTGCTCGCCTTGCAAAACTTGTGGAGCGCAGCGACGACTGATGCCCGCGCGCATCTCTGCTGCAGGTCATGGTCAGACGTCGCTTGGGAACCCGACCCCGATCATCCGTATGGACGTACAGCGCGACGGCACGTCATTTCTCGAACGGGAAGGTGGAACAGACATATAGGCAACAGGCGAGCGCTTGTCTAGCCTCGCAATCTTGGAGCGTCGCGGGGAACCTTTTCAGCGGTTGTGCGTGTCTTCGATTCGTCGTTTGTCGCGGCCGCTCCGCCGCTAATCTGATTTATACACGCGACCGAATACCAGCTCGGCTCGTTGTTTCGCCGTTATGAAAAACACATCAATCGCTCGCCCCCGCACCCTCGCGCTGCTTTTGGCCGCGACCGCGCTTCCCGTAACCCCTGTCGTCGCGCAGGAGGCGGTTGCACCCCCGCCAGTGGCCACAACGACGCCCCAGCCGCAAGCTGACCAGCCGCAAGCTCAACCGACGGCTGCGCCTGTCGCGACGCCTGCCGCTCCAGTGTTTGCTGCCCCGTCTGAAGTGGTTCAGGCGTTGCCAGCACGTGTTACACCCCCTCCGGTGGCGGTTGCCAAGGCTGTACCGTACAAGGCAGCGATCACGCCTGCCGTGATACGATCTACCCGTACCCATTCATTGGCTGCTCCGGTGGCCGTGCGTCCTCCCACGGTGCCCGCTGTTGCCGCTCCCGCTCCAGCCCCTGCCGTGGTTGCCACAAAGGTTCCGGCCCTCATAGCGTCTCCGTCGGTCGACGTATCGACGAAATCTACGACGGTAACGAACCAGTCGCCTTGGTTGTGGATTATTGGCGGTTTGATTGCGATAGGCGTCGTCGCGTTGTTGTTCGTTCGTCGCCGCAAACCTGTCGAGCAAGAAGCCTATGAGGAACCGCACGGTGTCGCACTACTGAAGCCGGCGTTACCTCTCGTCGCGTCCGTCGCCATCGTGCCAGTGGCGAAGCCCGCCGCCAGTTCGGTGAAGAAATCGAAAGCTGCCAAGCCTGGCGTCGGAGATGAGCGTCCCTGGATTGGGATCAGCCTGCAGGCAACGGGCTCGAACGCCCGTGGCCAAACTGATCTGGTCGAGTATAATTTGATTGTCGAAAACGCCGGCGAAGTCGTGGCTCGTGACGTTGAAGTATCGACTTTCCTGATCGACGGGCGTGTCAAATCGTCGGAAACGGAGACATCGCTCATCGACCCGGTTGGTGAAACCCAGTCGCACTTCATTGACTTGGCGCCGGGCACCAGTGTGCCGATCGCCTCGACGCTGTCGGTCCCCCATGGTACCAATCCGTGCATTATCGCTGAGGCGCGCTATCCGCTGCCCGGCGGCGGGGAGGGGCACATAGCGGCTCGTTTCATCATCGAGGCAACCAACGGTGACACCGTCGAAGCCCGCCTCGACAATGTTCTCGAACGCGTCTGATCAGCGGGCACAAAAAATGGGCGGCTTCCTATATTGGGAGCCGCCCTTGCTTTTTGGGACTGACACGGGCGGAGCCCGCGTTGTCGGTTGTCGCCAGGGCAACGTAAGCTAGTCTCGATAGACCCGGGTGTTCAGCACCGCTGAACCCCGATCCTCCATCGTGTTACTTCAGTTCGACGGTCGCGCCGGCTTCCTCGAGCTGCTTCTTCAGCTTCTCAGCCTCATCCTTGTTGATGCCTTCCTTGACGGCCTTGGGGGCGGATTCAACCAGCGTCTTGGCTTCAGTGAGACCCAGACCGGTGATCGCACGGACTTCCTTGATCACGTTGATCTTCTTGCCGCCGTCCCCGGTGAGGATGACGTCGAATTCTGTCTTCTCTTCGACGGCGGGGGTTGCAGCGCCACCGCCAGCAGGTGCAGCAACCGCCACGGCTGCAGCTGCAGAAACACCCCATTTTTCTTCGAGGAGCTTCGACAGGTCGGCAGCTTCGATAACGGTCAGGGCCGACAGGTCGTCGACGAGCTTGTTCAGATCAGCCATTGTAAGTTTCCTTCAAATATATTCGGTTGAATTGGGGTCGGGTTATGCCGCTTCTTTCGCTGCATAGGCCCCGATGACGCGGGCAAGTTGCCCTGCCGGCGCCTGGACGATCTGCACGATCTTGGTCGCAGGTGCCTGAATCAGGCCCACGATCTTGGCGCGCAATTCGTCGAGCGAGGGCAGCGTTGCCAAGCCCTTGACTGCGTTGATGTCGAGGATCGTATCACCCATTGCGCCGCCCACGATTTCGAACTTGTCGTTCGTCTTCGCAAAGTCGACGGCTACCTTCGCAGCCGCAACTGGGTCAGCGGAAGTGGCGAGCGCCGTAGGCCCAGTCAAAAACTGACCGATCCCTTCGTACAACGTACCCTCGATCGCGCGCTTTGCCAGGCGATTCTTCGTCACCCGGTAGCTGGCCCCGGCATCACGCATCTTCCCGCGGAGATCAGTCGATTGTGCGACCGTCATGCCCAAATTTCGGGTGACGACGACAACGCCGACTTCGGCGAAAGTTGTGTTCAGCGCGTTGACCAGATCCGCTTTTTCAGCACGATCCATGCCATTACTCCAATTCGGCGCGTGCGGGATTGCCCGTGCCGTGTTGAGCCGGGCGGCGCGCTTTCGCGGGCCGCTTACGGCCCGTCCGAGGGGTTGGTCGCGGGCGTCGCTACCGCGCAATTGATACGCGGCACGGGCCGTAAAAACTTTTCCCCGTCTCGGCGAGAAATTAAGCTGAACAAATGTCCAGCACTCGCTGTCTCGAACGGTACGCACGGCAACGAATTGCAGTGCGAAGTGTGCCTATAGCCGCAACGGCGTGCGGGTCAAGTTTTCTGCTGTTGCGCGATCTTGTCAGCGTATAGCATACGCCCCGGTCCTAACAGCGTCACCACTGCGGACAACATATGCGGCGCGACCGCGAAGCACCCCTCGCTGCGACCACATTTACCCCAGGTTGCGATATGGTTTTCACTGACATAGTCGGCGCCGTGGATCACAATGGCGCGGGGGTCAGCGAGGTCATTAGTTGGGTCGAGGCCGATCAGGCGCATCGCGCGACCATGTACGCCGTCGTACATCTCGCCTGTCTTGTACGTGCCTGCAGACGTCGCAAGCGACCCCGGATCATTCGAGAACCGTTGTAGGAAACCGGTATGGTCAGGATCGCTGCCTCTGCCGTGTGCGACAAAATAGGACCAGCTTTGCCCGCTGATCAAGTCAACGATATGAAACCGCAGATCTTTCGACGCGGCACTGAAATCAGCCAGTGCAATCCGATCACGCAGGTCAAATTCGCTGTGATGGTGGTCAAGAGCCGTTTTTGCGCGGTCCAGAAGCGGGAGAAAGTACGATGTCGCTACGCTGGGCGGCGGTGCCCCGGTCAAGACTTGCGCCCGTGCCAACGAAGCAGGAACGGATGCTGTTAAGAGCGTTGCCGAGAGAAACTGACGCCGGTTCATGGGGCGTGTGTAGCACCGCACTCGCCTCGTCGCTACTTTGCCGGCAACGTTTCATTGCCGGTGGCGGGCGTTTCGTCGGGTAGACGCGACGTCATGCCGCTCGCATCCGCATCGTCGTGCATCTGCTGTTGGTCAGTCAGGCTCGGTGCAGGCGCAGGCTTGGCGGTGGCGTTGGTTGTGTTTGCGGCAGGCAAAATGACGGTCACATTCGCTGCAGCGGCCGCATTATCAACCTCGACAACATTGTCTTCAGGTAGCTTCTCCTCGGTGCCGCGATTGCAGGCGGCAAGAGCCATTGCCGAGCTCAGCACCAATACAGCGGTTTTTCGCATCGCTATTTCCCCTGAATTTGGACGTTGTTGACGGCAATCATGGTCGCGGAGGCGCGTTTGGCCGCCGCTTCGACCTTCGCTGCGAGAAGCTTGTCCCAGCCATACGGATCCGCACGAAAGTTCATCGTACCGTTGCCGCTGGCAAACGCGGTCCAGTAAAGCAGATACACCGCTACTTTCTTGGGGAGCTGCACCCGCTGCGTCTTGCCCGTATCGATCATCGTCTGGACCTGCCCGCTAAGGAGTGGATCACCTTTTAGCATCAGTTCGGCGAGCGGGATCGGCTTTTCGAGGCGCACGCAGCCGTGGCTCGCGAGCCGGTCAAAACTGGAAAACTTCGCGCGGCTTGGCGTATCATGGAGATAGACCGCAAACGGATTATCGAAGTCGAACTTTAACTGACCCAGTGCACTGCCCGGTCCCGCCGGTTGCACGATGCGCTCTCCGCTTTCGGGTGTACCTACGATCTTGTATCCTTTTGCGATCAGCGCTGCGCGCCCCTTGGGCCACAGTTCACGCTTGGCGATGCTCGAAGGTACGTTCCACGGCGGATTGACGACGATCGAATGGATCGCCGACGAAAGCATCGGCGTCTGGTTCGTTGGGCTTCCTGTCACCGCGCGCATCGACGCGACTGGGGCATCGCCTTCGAACGCGGTCAGCACGGCGGCAGCAATATTCACTTGCACCCGGTTGAGCGGCAGCTCGCGCGGCAACCACCGCCATCTCTCCATATTCGCCTTGATGGAGTCGATTCGTTCAGCGACTGGCACGTTGAGCTCAGCCAACGTCCGAGCATCGAGCAAACCCGTCGGATTCAGTCCGTACCGCCGCTGCGCTCGCTGCAGCGCGTCCGTCACGTTTTCATTGAGCGTGACATTACGGTCCTCCAGAGCGAGTCGTGCCCGTACTGTTAGCGCAGTCGACTTTGCACTGATTGGCTTCCAGCCGCCTGCGTCGCGGATGCCGTCATAAACGGACAGCCCCAACCTCAGCCCTTCGTATCCCGAATAGCGCGGCGTCATGGTCGCTGCCCATTGCGGCAGGTGGTCAGCCGCAACGGCGGCGGCAAAATCTGGGAGGGGGTCATAGGCGACAGGCCGCAAGGCCCATACTTCCAGGAAGTCTCCGGTGTCGATGCGGCCGGTGCGCAGCGCTCGCGCCCGATCGAGCGCGGCGCGAACCAATGCCTCTCCCGGTACCGGCGAGGCGACTGCACCGATCAAATCCCTGTTCGCTGTCAGTCCTTGATCGCGGCCGCCGTTCAGCCATCCCGTCACCCACACCGCTTGCGCGGGCGAGAGAGTCGGGAAGGGAATGGCAGGCAGGGGGGGCACCGTCGGGATAACCGCAGGCGGGACCGTCGCATGGACAATCGGCCGCGGCGCCGGCGTAATGGGGGCACCTGGAGCGCGTTCGATCGGGACCATCTGCGCGGTGGCGGGAGCAGCGATGGCGAGGAAGATGGGGGCTAGATGCTTCATCAGACGGCTAAATAGATTGTCCGACGCTCGGAGGAAACAAGCATTCGCGTCGGGCAAGAGAAAACGGCGGCGCACGGACTAAGTTACAACAGCTCAAGTGTCCTAGCCCTGTGAGAAAGGGCCAAAATGTTAACCTCAGATAGGGCAGGGCGGCGGCACCGCGGTCGGCCATTCGGTTGCTCTTCGCCCCCCGGCGACCAAGGATCGTATCTCTGTTTCACGGGCGAATGAGGGGCTAAATCCAGCGAAGTCCCGCTGCCCGACGTCGGTACGAATGCCGTGTTGCTATCCAACTTCACCACGCGATGAGAGCACAAAGCGTGACAGGGTGAAGTGTCCGGCGAGCGACATTGTGCACAAAAGGCGCAAAAAAAACCGAGGCATCACTGCCCCGGTCTCTTTTCAACTCTTTGGTCTCAAAGCGGGCGTCTGACGCTGTTTAGCAAGTTCTAGCCAGTGATTTCAGCCACATCGACCTTGATCCCGGGTCCCATTGTCGAGCTCACGGCGACCTTTTGCAGATACTTGCCTTTGGCGCCGGTCGGCTTGGCCTTGACCACCGCATCGAGAAGCGCGTCGAAGTTGGCGCGGAGGTCGACTGCCGTGAACGACGCTTTGCCGATACCGCTGTGGATGATCCCCGCCTTTTCAACGCGATATTCGATCTGACCGCCCTTGGCTGCCTTCACGGCTTCACCGACATTCATCGTCACGGTGCCCAGCTTCGGATTTGGCATCATGCCCTTGGGGCCGAGCACCTTACCGAGGCGCCCGACGAGGCCCATCATGTCGGGTGTTGCGATGCAGCGGTCGAAATCGATTTTGCCGCCTTGAACGATTTCCAACAGATCCTCGGCACCGACGATGTCAGCACCAGCTTCCCGGGCTTCGTCGGCCTTGGGGCCGCGCGCGAAGACACCTACGCGAACTGTCTTGCCCGTGCCCTTTGGCAACGTGACAACGCCGCGAACCATCTGGTCGGCATGGCGCGGATCGACACCGAGCGCGAGTGCGACTTCGATGGTCTCGTCGAACTTCGACGTTGCGTTACCTTTCGCGATCGCGATCGCTTCATCGACGCCGTAAAGCTTCAGCCTGTCGACGGTTTCGACCAGTTTCTTGGCCTTCTTGCTCTGAAATGTCATTGGTTTAGCCTTCCACCACTTCTAGCCCCATCGCGCGGGCGCTGCCTTCGATGATCCGCGTGGCCGCATCTATGTCGTTGGCGTTGAGGTCTTTCATCTTGAGCGTGGCGATCTCGGCAACCTTGCTGCGCGCGATCTTGCCGGCACCGACCTTGCCGGGCTCCTTTGAACCGGACTTCAGGCTCGCAGCCTTTTTCAGCAGGAAGCTGGCGGGAGGCGTCTTGGTGACGAACGAAAAGCTCTTGTCGGCATAGACGGTAATTGTTGTCGGAATGGGCGTGCCTTTTTCCGTGTCACCAGTCTGCGCGTTGAATGCCTTACAAAATTCCATGATATTCACGCCGCGCTGACCTAAAGCTGGGCCGATAGGCGGCGCCGGCTTCGCTTCGCCGGCTGGAACGTGCAGGTTTATATACCCACTGATCTTTTTTGCCATGTTAGTGTCACTCTCTTTCAAGTCTAGCGGTTAAGCGGCCAAAGCCTCCCGCGATTCCGTCCCAACGGGACGCGTCCGTCTAGCTGCGCGACGGTCAAAACGCAACCATGTCACTCCAGCTGTGGAAGGGCTACAAAATCGCGTCACACAGCGAACAAGTCACTTTCCAGGCGCCACGGCCCACGGAGCCGACAGCTTGTTTGGTTACCGCGATTGATGCGCTACCGGACGCAAATGCCGCGCGTGTGCCTCTGCTGTACTTCGAGGGGTTCTATCCCCGACACATTACGGACGACACGCCGCTGTGGATCCGGCCTTGGAGGAGGATCCGATCGCGATCTTGACACGGAAATGAAACAGCGCAGCCTGCTATTTGCTTCGTTCGACCTGCTCGAATTCAAGCTCGACGGGCGTTGCGCGTCCAAAGATCGATACGCTCACCTTTACGCGACTGCGGTCAAAATCGAGTTCTTCGACAATGCCGTTGAAGCTCGCGAACGGCCCTTCCAGAACCTTGACTGAGTCACCGATTTCGTAGTCGACCTTGATCTTCTGCTTCGGCGCAGCGGCGGCTTCTTCCTTGGTGTTGAGGATGCGTGCGGCTTCGGTTTCAGTGATCGGCTGCGGCTTGCCGCTGCTGCCCAGGAATCCGGTCACCTTGGGCTGATTCTTGATGAGGTGGTAAACGTCATCTGTCATGCTCAGCTTGGCAAGGACGTAACCGGGGAAAAATTTGCGTTCGGATTGAACTTTTTTGCCACGCCGGACTTCGGTTATCGTCTCGGTTGGCACTTCGACGGATTCCACGAACGGCTCGAGGCCGAGGCGCGCTGCGTCCGCCAAAATGGCTTCGCGAACCTTGTTCTCGAAACCTGAATAGGCGTGAATAATGTACCAGCGCGACATATGAGTCCTTCGATCCGTTTGACTTTTGGAGCCGTTATGCTTTCGCGACGAAGCCCAGCAGGAACTGAACGATCCCGCTGAACACGCTGTCGAGCGCGAAGAAGAAGACGGCGAGCAACACGGCCATCAGGACGACCATCATTGTCGTCATCATCGTTTCACGGCCAGTCGGCCAAACGACCTTCTTGGTCTCGGCCTGAACCTGTCTGACGAACTCACCGGGCGATGTGCGTGCCACTGTCTGATCCTTGCGATGCGTCCCCGGACAGCCGCCCGGCCCCGCGTGATGCGGAAAGGGAAGCTCGCCGATGTCGCGAAGGCTGCGGCATAGCGCGGCGGCGCTGCGATGACAAGCGCGCGAACGTGCTCCAATCTGGCTTGCTTATTTGGCAGGAGTGAGGGGACTCGAACCCATGACCCTCGGTTTTGGAGACCGATGCTCTACCAGCTGAGCTACACTCCTGCACTGTTGCTGCCCCTAATCCGCCGTTGACTTGGGTGCAATCCCTTGTGGGGAAGAGTGAAAGGTCAGGCGACTTGCCGCTTTGTGCCGTCGAATAGCGCTAGCGCATCCGCCGGGACCATCGGGCGCCCAAAAAGATATCCTTGAACTTTTCGACAGCCGAGGCGACACACGAGCTGGTACTCAGCATCGGTCTCGACACCTTCTGCTGTGGTCGACATTCCTAGGCTGTCAGCCATGGCGACAACCGCCCGGATGATCGCAAGCGCTTCCGGGACATTCTTTGCTGCGCCCTGCACAAAGCTGCGATCGATTTTGATCGTCGAGAATTTGGTTTTCGACAAATACCCAAGTGACGAATAGCCGGTCCCGAAATCGTCGAGCGCGAGACGGACTCCAAGTTTGAGCAGCTGTTCGAGGACAGCGACAGCCCCGGTCCCTTCGCGCATGAAGACACTTTCCGTCACTTCAAGTTCGAGGCGGTGCGCGGGAAGGCGGCTGTGCGCAAGTGAGGATATGACGGCTGTCACGAAGTTGGAGTCGGCGAGCTGTTCGGCTGAAACGTTGACGGCAATCCGAACCGTGTCGGGCCAACGCATTGCTTCCTCACACGCCGAACGCAACACCCATTCGCCTATTGGGCCAATCAGCCGGGCATCTTCGGCGACGGGAACAAAGCGAGCGGGGCTGACGTTCCCCAACTCAGGGTGGCTCCAGCGCAACAGGGCCTCAAACCCCTCGATGACGCCGCCTTGGCTGCTGACGACCGGCTGGTAATGGATATGGAACTCCTGCCTTTCGAGAGCCTTGTGGAGCGCGATTTCAAGCACGCGTCGCTCCTCAGCGTGGGCGTGCAACTGCGGCTCGTAAGCGTTGTGCGCCCCGCCGCCGTCGTCCTTCGATCGGTAGAGCGCGAGATCGGCAGAGCGTATCAGCATTTCGACCGATCGGCCGTCGCGCGGACCGACCGCGGTACCGACCGAGGCGCCGATATAGAGGGTGTGCTGATCTACCTCATAGGGTTTCGACAGCGTTTCGATGATGCTGCGGCACAGACGCGTCAACTCCGCTGAATCGCTTGCATCGCGCACAACAATCGCAAACTCGTCTCCACCGAGCCGACCGCACATATTCTTTTCGGTCATCAAGCTCTGGAGGCGCTCGGCAACGCGGGTCAACAATCGGTCACCCATGGGGTGCCCCAGTGTATCATTGACCGCCTTGAAGCGATCCAGATCGATCATCATGAATGCACAACGCCCGCGCCAGCGTTCGGCCTCGGCCATAGCCTCACCGAGTGCTTCAGTGACTTGGAGGCGGTTAGGCAGGCCCGTTAGCGTGTCGAACCGGGCCATATGGTTGATTTTGTCGGCGGAGCGACGCTGTGCAGTTACGTCAGATCCGACGCCGCGGAATCCAAGGAATATGCCGCGCTCGTCGTAGCGCGGCGACGCAGATATTTCCCACCAGTGCGATTCACCCTTGATGGTGATCGGTAGAATCAGATCAGAAAAACTCTCCCGTTTTTTCAGACGCTCGGCAAGCTCGCGCAGGCCTGCCGAAAAATTTCCGGCTTCCCAAGTTTCGCCGGCAAGAATCTGAAGGAGTGGTTTAGCTTCTAATTGATCGGTTTCGGCACCGAGCGCGTAGGCAAAACGCGGGCTGACGTGGGTCAGACATTTTGATGCGTCTGTTTGCCACATCCAGTCGCCACCCGAATCGTCGAATTCCCGAAGCAGCAGACTGACCACCTCGTTCTTCTCGGCGAGCGCGAGTTCAGCGGATTCGTGAATGACAAAGGTCCGGCCCGAATTGAGGCAGGCTCCAACGAGACCGCCAGTGAACATGATTGCGATAATTGAGACGAGGTGAAGTTGGCTTACAAACGTCGCGTAGGCCGTTGATCCACCCACAGCGAGGAGAAAGATCGACGTAGCGAGCGGTACGGCTGACAGCGCAAAAGCTGATCCTGCCATAAGGGCAGTCATCAAGGCCCAGAGCAAAAGGAGTTGCGACGGACCAGATCCCGGCGCGAACAACACAAATGCCGTACCCCATGCAATACCCATCAGGCTCGACCACAATGTTTCGCCGAGCAGTTCTGAACGGGTCGCAGTTAGAACCACAAATCCACGGTGACTCAGTTTTGGATAGGCAGCCAAGGCAACCAGCGTTCCGCAGCCGAGTGCCCAACCGTAAAGACGGAGAACCTGCACATGGCCCGTCATGGCGAGCACGACCGTTGCAATACCCATGAGCGAAACAACAACGCGAACCGGAGCCAGCCGGTGGACAACATTGAGCTGCGCACCCCGCACGCGGCTCCAGTCGAGCGAGGCCGGTTCTTTCAGTCCCAGGACGATCAGCCAATCCAGAGGAACAATGGTTCGTGATGCCGGAACGGGGGTGGTTTTCTTGGTCACCGCAAACCGTTACCCGCAAATCAGTTAGCTTTCGGTAACTGTGAGGGTCGCAAAACGCTCCATTCGTCGCATTTCCTACCCGTTTTTTAGGCGGCGAGGGCGTACGGCTGGATTTTGCCTGAAAGATACAGATTGCGCGCCTTGGCACGGCTCAGCTTGCCCGAACTTGTCCGTGGCAGGGTACGGGGCGGCACCAGTTCAACGACGCAGTTCATGCCGGTGATGCCCCGTACCTTTTCGCGGATCGCGTCACGCAACTTGGTCCGTTCAGTATCGTCGGTGGTCCGGCACTGGACGAGAACCGCAGGCGTTTCCTCTCCGCCTGGGGTGGTGATGGCGAAGGCGGCTATGTCGCCCGGCTTAAACCCTGGCAGCTGTTCTACTGCCCATTCGATATCCTGCGGCCAATGGTTTTTGCCATTGACGATAATCATGTCCTTGGCGCGACCCACGACATAGATATACCCGTCGGACAAATAACCCATGTCGCCGGTATCGAGCCAACCGTCTTTCATGCATGCCGCCGTCGAGACTTCGTCGCGATAATAGCCCGTCATGATTGAAGGCCCCGAGCACCAGATCTTGCCGATCGCGCGTTCCGGGAGCAGCGTTGCGTCCTCTTCACGGATTTCGATACGCATATCGCGCGCCGGTTTACCGCAATTGACGATCGCGCGGTATCTTTGCGGCCGCTTGCCGTCTTCGGGGACGCCCGACAGGTCGGTCTCCTCGACGAGTTCGACAACGATCCCCTCACCAGGCGGCATAATCGAAACAGCCAACGTCGCTTCGGCCAAACCGTAGCTTGGCAGGAAAGCGCTTGCCTTGAACCCAGCGGGGGCAAAGGCATCGACGAATGCCTGCATGACGTCAGGGCGGATCATGTCCGCGCCATTACCCGCGACACGCCAGCGCGACAGGTCGAAACGGTCGGCGGGCTGCGACTGCGAAGAGATCCGACGCGCGCAAATGTCATAGCCAAACGTCGGCGAATAGCTGAGTGTCGTGCCAGGGTTCCGGCTGACCAAGTCGAGCCACGCGAGCGGACGCCGCGCGAAATCTTCTGTCTTGAGATAATCTGCAGATACCTGATTGGCGACCGGCGAAAGCAGGCACCCAACGAGGCCCATATCGTGATACCACGGGAGCCACGATACGCAGCGATCGCCGGGCCTAACCTCCATCCCGTGCGAATGCGCCGCGAGATTGTTGAGCAGCTGTCCATGGGTGATTACTACACCGTGGGGAAAACGGGTCGATCCGCTCGAGTATTGCAAGTACGCGATGTCACCGGGTTGTGCGGGATGCGTTGCAACGCGGCCGGAGGGGCGTTGCGCAAACGATTCCCAGTCTAGGGCAATCAATCCAGCCGCTTTGGCCGCATCGCTCGCCATGTTTCCCAGCTCTGCCGGGTGCAGCAGGATGACGGGTTCGGCGCTTTTCATCTGCAGCGCCAACTGGTCGACAAAAGCATCGCGTCCGCCGAACGAAGTGGGTAACGGCAGCGGAACCGGCCACGCTCCCATGAGTACGCAGCCGAAAAAAAGCGCGGCGAAATCGGGTCCGGTCTCCGCGATCAAAGCGACACGGTCACCGGCCACGATCCCGTAGCCCACCAGGCGCGCTGACATCGAACGCGCATCGTCACGCAATTCACGGTAGGGGTAGGCGCGAGCAAGGGTGCCGCGAGCATCATGGAAATTCAGACCGCAAGCACCTTCGGCCGCATAATCAAGCGCTGCGCTGAGCGTTTCAAAATCCGAAAAACGACGCGGACGCCCGCCGTCGCTCGGCGTCGGCGCCAAGGAAATACGCGTCGTAACATCAGCAATGTCGTGCAATCTTTTGGCTCCGGCTGCGACTGAGGTTGGGCACGTATAACGAAGTATTCTCATTCCGGTTCGACTGTGGCACAAAAACGGCGCTGTGGCTCGTTCATCATCCGCTTCTCGAGTAAAACCTCTTGACGGGGCGAGCCTTGACGCTCTTGCCGTTCACTATCTCGCCCGGTTCGCCACGACAGAGAAAAAGCTTGCGAATTATCTCAGACGCAAGATTGCCGAGCGAGGGTGGACCGACGAGGGCAGCCCTCCAATCGACGTCATTGTGGCACGCTGTGCCACTGCAGGGTATGTTGATGATCGCGGTTTTGCCCAAACCCGGGCTTCCTCGCTCGCCCGGCGCGGTTACGGCCAGGTCCGTGTCAAGCAAGCTCTGCATGCAGCGGGGATTTCACGCGAAATCGCAGATGGCTTCGCGCCCGATAAGGATGAAGCTTTCGCGGCAGCCGAAGTCTTCGCGCGCCGACGCCGATTCGGCCAATATGGGGACGGTGTTGCCGATCCCGCCCAACGCCAACGCCAGTTTGCAGCCATGGTACGTGCAGGACATCACTCTGATCTAGCTCGACATTTTGTAACGACATTGCCCCAAAATGGGGCAAAAAATACCAAATGTGACTAAGCGCAGTGTTTTACATCGTAGAATGTTACCAATCATGCCTCGATATGCTAAGCGTACGAAGGGGGATTGCATGTTCCGATGACAATGGTTGCATCCGATCCGGTTGGTCTTTCCAACACCGCGCATGTCGCCCGCGGCGATGTCGATGCCGTGCGTTGCGCTGGTCCGATGAAATGGTTCGATTCCACGCGGGGTTTTGGCTTTGCGGTCACCGAAATCGGCGATGTCCTTGTTCACTTTTCGTTGTTGCGCACCCACGGTCGTCGCACGTTGCCCGATGGAACGCAGGTCGTGCTTGATGCCGTCAATACGGATCGAGGGTGGCAAGCTTGTGAAGTCGTCGCGATCGACCTGACCACGGCGACCGGTCCCGATGCCGATGTGCGCGCTGCCGAACGCCGTTCGCGTGCGGATCCGCGCGCCTTGCTTGTCGACGCCGGGCCAGCCGAGATGGTCGTCGTTAAGTGGTTTAACCGTTTAAAAGGCTACGGCTTTGTCGTGAGACCAGGCGACGACGAGGATATTTTTATTCACATGGAAACGCTTCGCCGTGCTGGGCTGAGCGATGTTTCTCCAGACCAGCCCTTGCGCGTTCGCATTGCGCAGGGTGAAAAGGGGTCCCTGACAGTTGAAGTGGAGACGGAGTAATGCGTACGATTCTGGTGGCAGCAGCTCTTGCCGTGGCAGGTACTGGTTGTGCAAGTGCGGCCAGGGCACCGTCGACGAAGCTCGATGCGCACGTTGTCCCCCTGACCATCGCTACGGTAACGCGTAAGCACGCCTTTACTGTCGAAGTCGCCCGGACGGAGGCGCAACAGGAGCGCGGCTTGATGTTCCGGACGCATTTGTCACCTGACCGCGGCATGATCTTTCCGATGGTGCCCGCTCGTTACGCCAGCTTCTGGATGAAGAATACGCTGATCCCGCTCGACATTATTTTCGTTCGTCTCGACGGGACGATCGCGCGGATCGCGGCGCGCGCAACGCCGCAGTCGCTGGAACCGATTGGCTCGGGTGAACCGGTCGCAGCAGTGCTTGAAATCGCCGGAGGTCGGGCGGCGCAACTGGGCATCTCGAACGACGACCGTGTAATTTGGGCCCACTAAAGGGTAGCGTTGAGCATTGCACCGGGGCCGTGCGCACCTTAAGCGACGGCCCATGGGCATTTTCGGCAAGATCTTCACATGGTGGGACGGCGCGACGATCGGCACGTCGCTGAGCCTGATGGGTACCAGGCGCGTCGGTGAGGACGCGTTCGGCGGCGTGTATTTCGAGGGAAAGCCGCTACCCGATGGCCGCCGTCGCCGCTTTGTGCGCTACGAGGGTGCAAACGACGCGAGCCGTGTGCCGCCAGAATGGCATGGCTGGCTGCATCATCAGGTCAACGATCTGCCCGACGCAAGCCTGCCACCGCCGCGGCGCTGGGAAAAGGAACCCAAACCCAATCTTACCGGCACAGCGTCGGCCTATCGGCCGGCCGGTGCGATGGAATTGGGTGGGAAACGCGCGCCCGCGACAGGCGATTACGAGGCCTGGACGCCGGACGCGCGATGAAGCGAACGGCGGTAATCGGCGTCTTGTTAGCCGCTGTCGGGGTCGCGGTAGCGGCCCCGATGGTGGGCAATTTGACGTCCGGGACCAATGCTACGGACCCAGCTATGCCCACCGCCGTGTCACAGACCAGCCGTTCGGTCGAGCAACTGGCCAAGCCGCAGACCGGCGATACACCGATGGCAGAGCGGATTGCCACGCTCGGTATTCTAAACAAGCGCAATGGCTTGTCCCGTGATCTTCGCATGAGACCGGGGCAGGCAGTTCGGATTGGCGATCTCGTCGTCCGGCTCAAGGCCTGTGAAACGACGGCCGACTGGGAGGCTGACCAGCTGACCGGCGCGTTTGTTCAGGTCATCGTCAAGAATGCCACCGGCGCCAATTGGCGGAAGGTTTTCTCAGGCTGGATCTTCAAAGAATCGCCGTCGCTCAACGTCGTGCAGCATCCCGTTTATGATGTCTGGACCAAGGCCTGCACGATGCGCCACGCAGAGGTCGGGCCAGACACCGTAACGCTGACGGGCGATGCCGGCAGCGCGTCGGGCAAGCCGTCGAACGCGCCGAAATTGCCAGATGCCAAAGGCAATGCTCCCGACATACCGGCAGCCCCGACTGCGGCGTCCAGCAATGCCATATAGGCTGCGCCGCTGATCTCCACGGCACCGAGCGAAGCAAGGTGATCGGTCATGAATTGGCAGTCGAGCAGCGTGAACCTCCCCACTCGCAATCGCGCTACCAGATGCGCGAGTGCGACTTTGGACGCGTCGGTTGCCCGGCTGACCATTGATTCGCCAAAAAATGCTCCACCCAGCGAAATGCCGTACAGCCCTCCAACCAGTTCGCCGTCCCGCCATGTCTCGATCGAATGCGCGTAGCCGTGCGCGTGAAGTGTCTGCACCGCGCCTTCGATTTGCGTGTTGATCCAGGTGTCAGGGCGATTAGCGGCCGACTCCGCGCAGAGCCGAACCACCCCGGCAAAATCGCGATTTGCTGTTGTTTCATAGCAGCCTGAAAGCAACGTTTTCTTGAGCGATTTCGACAGGTGAAAGCGATCGAGCGGCAGGATCGCCCGGGTCTTCGGTTCGACCCAATAAACTGACTTTGCGTCGCGGCTGTCGGCCATAGGGAAGACGCCGACCGTGTAGGCCCGCAACAGTAGATCGGGATCAAGCGCCAATGCCCCTTGCGCAATGCGACCACTCATTTTTCCCGCACGCGCAAGAGTTTGCGTTCGACCCCGGTCCACAGGTTCGAGAACGCGTTGCCCGCAGGGGAATTCGCTGCAAAGGACCCGACCGGCGCGCGCCGCACTGACATTTGTTCAACGGCGCTGGCCATCGGGATCACCGGCCACGCGGCGTCGCGCTCAATCGCCTGGCGGTGGAGAAGGCGTCGGCGGTCGACCATCGAGTAGACGGGAAGCACAGGCGCGTGCTTGCCATGCTCGCGAGCAAGATAAGCGATGACTTCGTCGAGCGCACGGCGCGACAAGGGAGAAGGGATGACAGGGACGAGGATCAGGTCGGCAGCGCGCATCACTTGTTCGCTGGTTTCCGTCAGGCCCGGAGGGCAGTCGAGCACGATTCGGTCATATGTCGTATCAAGGTCGCCAAGGAGCTTGGCCAGGCGCTTGCGCTTGCCAAGTTCGAAGAAAAACTGGTCGAGACCGCGGAGTGATGTATCGGCGCGCAACAGGTCGAGGCCGGACGTGGCAGTCGGCACGATCAGTTTGGATGGCGAAACGTCGCGCGCGAAAACCGTCTGGGCTGCATCCTTTGCCTTTGCGCCGGTATCGAGGAGCCAACTCGACGCAGCTTGCGGATCCAAGTCCCAGAGCAAGGTTCGCCTCGAGGACTGGACCGCTGCAGACCAGGCAAGATTCACTGCCAGCGTCGTCTTTCCAACGCCCCCTTTCAGCGAATAAACCGCGATCGTCGCCATGAAGCGGTGGCTAGCCTGTGCGACGACGTATGAATAGGGGTGATACTTCTTTCCTGCCCTTCGGCTTGGCCCGAGCCTCATCCGAACAGGCGCAAACGTTCGGCGACCCACGGTCCAGCGACCCGAGCGCGTGGCGTCCGGGAGCTCGAGCGAAAAACTGGAGCAGCCAGCTTGCAAGTGTTACGGGATCGACAAACGTGCAAACCAAGGAACGGATATCTTGTTGACCGAACAGGACCGGCCAATCTGTGTTGCCGCGCTCTACACGTTCACTGACTTTCGCGATTGCGAGAGCATTCGGCAAGCGCTGGCGAGCCTGTGTAACGAGTGGGGCGTAAAGGGCACTTTGCTGCTGGCCGCAGAAGGGATAAACGGTACGATTGCGGGATCAAATGCGGCCATCGACGCGGTCTTGGCGGCCATTCGTGATTTGCCGGGCTGCGGCAAGCTTGAGGTCAAGTTGTCGCGGGCTGGCGCGATGCCATTCTACCGGATGAAAGTCCGGGTTAAGTCCGAGATTGTCACTATGGGACAGCCTGATCTAAGTCCGCTCAGCCAGGCGGGCCATTTTGTCGCTGCTGTGGATTGGAGCGCTCTGATCGCAGAGCCAGGCACGATCGTCATCGACACGCGCAACGACTACGAAGTTGCAGTAGGGACGTTTGCAGGCGCCGTTGATCCCAAAACTAAGACTTTTCGGGACTTCCCCGACTGGTTCCGTAACCAACGGTCGCGGCTGTTGGGTGAGGGGGCGCCGCCCAAGATCGCGATGTTTTGTACCGGCGGCATCCGCTGCGAGAAGTCGGCCGCGTTTCTCAAAAGCGAGGGTCTGGACGAGGTCTATTATCTGCAGGGCGGCATCCTGAAATATCTCGAAACAATTCCGGCAGACGCTAGTCTCTGGGAGGGGGAGTGTTTTGTGTTCGACCAGCGGGTTACAGTCGGACACGGCCTGACGCCAGGCACCTACGAGGTGTGCCATGCCTGCCGCCGGCCGGTCAGTGCCGACGAATTATTGTCGCCATACTACGTTGCGGGAATCAGGTGTGGCGCTTGCCATGATGAGCGGACCGACGCGCAGCGTGCCGGCTATGCCGAACGTCATCGGCAGGAACGACTCGCCGAGGAACGCGGCGCGGTACATGTCGGCGCAGTTTGGCCTGCCCGCCATGACAAATAGACGGACGGCACGACCAATCCTCTACAGCTTCCGTCGTTGCCCCTATGCGATGCGCGCGCGGCTTGCGCTGTTGCGCAGTGGAACGGTGTGCGAGCTTCGCGAAGTGAAATTGTCTGCCAAGCCGCCCGAGATGATTGCGGCTTCTGCCAAGGCAACGGTGCCAATTCTGGTTCTGCCCGATGGACGTGTAATCGACGAAAGTCTCGACATCATGCACTGGGCGCTCGAGCGGCAAGATCCGGGCCGTTGGCTCGATACCAAGGATGCGGACTGCATTGCCGTCAATGATGGCGCATTCAAGGATCATCTCGATCGCTACAAATATTGCGGACGCCGTGCGTCGGACGCGAGCCTGCACCGCGCCGCGGCTATGATCTATGTGCAGAGCCTTGATGCGCGCCTCGCCTCCAAGCCCTCGCTAGGCGGCCCGGCACCCGGTCTGACCGACGTTGCGATCATGCCATTCGTCCGCCAGTTCGCCCAAACCGATCTCCCATGGTTTGATTCCCAGGCGTTGGCTTATGTGCATGTCTGGCTGGCAGAATGGCTCGCCTCGTCATTGTTCCAGGCTGCCATGTTGCGCGTGCCGCCCTGGAAACCGGGGGAAGAGCCGGTGTTGTTCGGGGCAGGTTGAGGGTTGGCTAACGAGTTTTTGCCGGAACAAGCTTTTCCAACCAAATCGCCAAATCGCCGACACTCCGGCTCGGTATTTCTTCCATCATTAGGTGACCGACCTTGGGGTAGATGACGACCTCGGCATCCGGCACCTTGCCCTTGAACCACGCTGCCGACGTGACCGGGATGAGTTTATCCTCAGCGCCCCACATGATCAGTGTCGGAATGGGGCGGGGTAGCGGCCCGAGCAGGGATTCCTCGCGCGGTGTGGCGAACCGGTCGATCGTTGCCGGCCGGTTGCCAGGATAGCGCAGCAGTTCCCAATATCGGTCTATCAGTTCTGGTGTGACGACATGCTGGTTTGAAACCGATTGGCGCAGTCCGTCAGCGATTAGCCAACGCGGGGTTACGTACGTCATCAGGTCGCGGACGACGGGCGTACGCGCGAGGCGGAAGCCCAGCGGAGGGGAAGAGTTCGTGGGTTTTGGTTCGCCCGCCGCATCGACGAGGACTAACCCCGTCAGCCGTTCTGGATGGTTGTGAGCATAGGCCCATGCCACGCCGCCGCCCATCGAGTTGCCGATGAGAACAAATCGGGCGACGCCCAGCCTGGTTGTCACTCGGCTGACGATGTCGGCAAAAGCGGCGCGCGAATAGTCGCGGGCCGGGTAATCGCCGGTCAAGCCGTGGCCTGGCTCGTCGAAGCGAATGATGCGAAAGCGCCCATTCAGGGCTGATGTCCACGAATCCCAAGTCTGCAAAGAACTGTTTGACCCGTGAAGCAAGACGATAACCGGGGCGTCGCGGGGGCCCTCGTCGCGCAGATGCACGGTCAGGCCACCACCCAGATCAATATATTGCGAGGCACGCGATCCGTATTTTGCGCGCATCGAGGCCTTGTCGGTGTCGGGGGTCCAATAGAGGGTGATCAATCCGAAGACCGCGATCAGTACGACGCCCAGTGCCCATTTGAGTGACCGCATCAATCACTTTCCAGTTTCGGCCCGCCTGCGATTTTCTGAGCGGCATGGAGCAGTTCAACCGGCATCATCGCAACAATCGTGCTGTTATGTTCGACACCGATTTCGGCAAGTGTTTGCAAACGGCGCAGCTCGAGTGCGCCTGGCGCGCTGCTGATCAAGCGCGCCGCTTCTGCAAGCTGCTGTGCGGCTTCATATTCGCCCTCGGCCTTGATGATGCGCGCGCGCTTTTCGCGGATCGCTTCTGCCTCGCGCGCGATCGCCCGCTGCATTTGTTCGGGAATGTCGAGATCCTTGATCTCCACTGCTTCTATCTCGATACCCCATCTGGTCGCAGCGGCAGCAAGGAGTTCGCGAAGGCGTTGATTGATCAAGATGCGATCTTTCAACATGGCGTCGAGATCACTCTGGCCGATGGCGTCGCGCATTGCCGTTTCGGCGGCCTGTACGACGGCAGCTTTCCACGCCTGGACCGATGTGACAACGCGTGCTGGATCGAGTGCTCGAAACCAGAGAACGGCATTCACGCGCACGGCAACGCCATCGCGGGTAATCGTTTCCTGGGTATCAAGGAGCACGGTGATTGTCCGCGTGTCGACCTTTACGGCCCGATCGATGAACGGAATAAGCCAGAACAGCCCGGGCCCCTTGGTTGCACCCAGTCGACCGAGCCGAAACAGCACACCGCGTTCGTACTCTTGATTGATCCGGAAGCCAGTCAGAACCAAGACAAGTGCGACGGACAGAACAACCAAAACGATGTTGCCCAACGGCATTCTCCAAAAATCTCAGACACACGTCCGTACGCGCGATGCGCAGCGTTGCCTACACAATCTCATCCGTCCGACCGCTCGTACCAATCGAACCGGATCCGCACCCAGGCGCCGATGATCGGCTTTCCGCCGATGCGCGGCGGGCGCACCTTGAACTGCCACGCTGCCTGGCGGAGCGCACCGGCAAGCCCCGAGCCCGGTGGACTTTCGCCGAGTCCCCGACAATTTTCGACGCGGTAATTAGGCGCAGTCTGACACATGATCAGGGCCGATTCAGGGTGTTGACCACCCTTGGGCAGGTATAGCGCGAGCTCACCTGCAGTTGGCTTGACGTACCATTCCGCGTTGTAGAGCGGTGCGCCATTCGGCCCCTCCCCAGGACCATAGGAAGATCCGGCGGTCTGAGTGCCGGTCTCGCCCTCTCCTTTGTTAGATGGTAATTTGGAAATGTCCCCGGCTGCAAAATCTTCTCGAGTGAGCTGTACAAATTTGGGCGGCGGGGGCGGAGCGTCGGGGTCAGGTGCAAGCGGACGAGGCGGCGGTGCCTTGCTTTGCGCGCTCTTGGCCTTGGCGCTGGCGCGAGCCGAGGACGGTGCTTTTTCGGCTGGACGCAGCGCTATTGTCGTAAGGGCTGGTTCAGTTTTACGCTGAAAAGGGCTTAACGGCACGAGAAACGCGAGCAGAAACACGAACTCAAACGCGAGCGCGAGGACAAACGCAAAGACGCGACGCCGTTTGTGCGAATAGGGAAGCGATAGCCCGCGCATGGGCGCGGCGCCTAGACCCGACTGCAAGGGGCGACAACAGGCATTGCGCCAGGGCGCACACAAAAGTTCGGCTACCCCATCATGCAGGCGGCAGTGTCGGACACCGTTGTTGGTTTGACGACGAAGGGCTGGACGCGTGCGGGGTGGGCGAGCGTTGCGACAATAATCTGCATGTCACGCGCGCCGGCATTGTTAAATTCTACCTCGACGACCAGTCGGGCAACGGGCTGATTGGTTTGCCCGGACCGTGGCCGGTGCAATGCCGGCCGACTCGAGGAGGCCATCGGCTGTCCCATTGTCGGCGGGCTTTTGGATATGCAACAATCTCCCTATCGATACCCGGCGAACTCCGCAGGATCGCGGGCGGTTGTGTGGAAAGGATGGCGACGCCGCGTTGTCGTCAAAGAAGTGTTGCACCATTTACGCCCGCTCTGCCCTTGGCTAATCCACGGCGCGAGGCCGGAGGCGCGATGCGCTGCAGGAGCGTTTTCGCTCGGTCACGTTGTGTAGCGGCTCCAGACCTCCAGACCCCCAGACCCAAGCCAAGCATTTTCGCAGCGGTCGCACTGTCATGCGGCCAACCAATTCCTCGTCAGCTTTTAATCAACCGGGATCGTCGCCAAACCTTGACTGTCGGCCTCGTTCCTAAAGCGGGTGGCCGCATCTCGCTATCCGGCTTCGCTTGACCAAGACCCGACGCGGTCACCAGCTGCTCTCCGTCTCGAGGGTCTGGACACGCCTTTGCGCCAGTGGCTAATCTTTGCCGTCAAGAGGCTAAGGCCGTACCAGCCTGCGCTGCGTGTAGATGGTGTCGAGCAGCCGCCCAAATTTCTCGCGGACCCTTTCCAACCGACCTGCGTGGTGGAATCCCGCTTTGCGATGAAGCATGACCGAGGCAGGTTCGCCGCCCCCGTCCCGGTCGAAAAGGACCAGCGAGCGTTTGTCTGTCAGAAAGGCACCTTCACCGCGACCATTGCTCGATTACTGGCTGCGCCTGGGAAGTGGAGCGTCTCGCCATGAAGATTGATCTTCCATCCGTTCGAGAGAGCGACCTCGGCGACCAGCGGCCGCTCGGCATAACGCTCGGATTGTGCGGACAGTCTTTGCCGATCGGTCGTCGACGCTCCGCCACAAACAACAATCGCTTCTCCGTTTCCCCGACAGGACTGTTGTGCGTCGACCGTGCGCAAGTCGAAATCGGGCAGCGGGGGTGACCCGGGTTGGGCCAGAGCTAACAGGATCGACGGTATCATTCGTTCCTCTTTTGCGCGCCGATCACTGCCAGACTACGACTTCGCCAGCCACTCTTCCAGCCACTTGATGGTATAGTCACCGTTCTGGATGTCGGGCTCGTTGAGGAGCGCCCGATGCAGGGGGATCGTGGTCTTGACGCCTTCGATCACCGTTTCCTCGAGCGCGCGGCGCAACCGCATCATGGCAGCTTCGCGCGTCTTGCCGTAAACGATCAACTTGCCGATCATGCTGTCGTAATAGGGCGGGATTCGGTAGCCCGCGTAAAGGCCGCTGTCGAAACGGACATGCATGCCGCCGGGCGCATGGAATGCCTTCACCAGCCCGGGCGACGGGACAAAGGTTTTTGGGTCTTCAGCATTGATTCGGCATTCGATCGCGTGACCGGTGAATTCGACCTCGTCCTGCGTCACGCTCAAGGGCAGGCCCTCAGCTACGCGGATCTGTTCACGGACCAGATCGATCCCCGTAATCATTTCAGTTACCGGATGTTCGACCTGAAGCCGGGTATTCATCTCGATAAAGTAGAATTCTCCGTCTTCCCACAAAAACTCAATTGTCCCTGCGCCCCGATACCCCATGTCAGCCATCGCCCTGGCGATAATGCCGCCCATGCGCGAGCGCTCGGCCGCGCTAATGACGGGGGACGGGGCCTCCTCAAGTACTTTTTGATGGCGTCGTTGCAGCGAGCAATCGCGCTCGCCCAGGTGGACGGCATTGCCTTGGCCGTCGCCGAAAACCTGAAATTCAATGTGGCGCGGGTTCCCGAGGTATTTTTCCAGATAGACGGTTGCATCGCCAAACGCAGCTTTGGCTTCCGAGCCGGCTTGTTGCATCAGCGTTTCGAGCTCGTCCGGCGACGTACACACCTTCATGCCGCGTCCGCCGCCGCCCGAGGCTGCCTTGATGATTACCGGATAACCTACTTTCGCAGCGATCGCCTTCGCTTCTGCCAGATCGCTGATCGGTCCGTCGGAGCCGGGTACCAAGGGCAGACCGAGCGCGCCCGCGGTCCGTTTCGCCTGAATTTTGTCGCCCATCGTGCGGATATGCTCGGGCTTGGGTCCAACGAAAATGATCCCGTGTTCCTCGATGATGTCGGCGAAACGCGCGTTTTCACTGAGGAAACCATAGCCGGGGTGAATCGCGTCCGCGCCAGAGATTTCGGCGGCAGATATGATCGCAGGAACATTCAAGTAGCTGTCTATTGCCGCTGGCGGCCCGATACAGATTGCCTCGTCGGCAAGGCGGACGTGCATTGCGTCGGCGTCCGCTGTCGAATGGACTGCGACGGTTCTTATACCCATTTCGTGCGCTGCGCGGTGGATTCGGAGCGCGATTTCGCCGCGGTTGGCGATCAGGAGTTTTTCGATGGCTGGCATCAATCTATGACAACCAGAGGCTGATCATATTCGACGGGCTGGCCGTTTTCGACACAAATGCGCGTTACTTTGCCGCCCTTGGTGGCGGCAATCGGATTCATCACTTTCATCGCCTCGATAATGACAAGAGTTTGGCCCTCGCTAACGGTGTCGCCAACGTTGACGAACGGTTTTGCACCGGGTTCGGGGAACAGATAGACCGTTCCGACCATCGGCGATTTCAGGGTATCGGCAGGGTCGATTACGGATGTGGTCGTCGCCGCCGGCGCCGCAATGGGGACAGCGACCGGAGCCAGTGTTGCCGCCGCTGTCGCCGGCAGCGAGGCAATGCCTTGGGCTGCTTTGCGCGCGACGCGAATCCGTCGGTCTCCGTCCTGAACCTCGATCTCGGTGAGATTGGTTTCGTCCAGCAGCTCGGCAAGCTGGCGGACAAGCGCGGCGTCGACCTGCATCGCGCCCGATTTTTCGGTCATACCCACCCCTTGCTAGATTTCAGTGCCAATTGTCAGAGACACGCTGCCGCGTCCAGCGCGAGCGTGTAGGAGGCCGCACCGTGCCCGGCAAAACAGGCCACGGCTCCCATGCTGATAAAGCTCTTGTGGCGAAACGCTTCTCGAAGATGCGGGTCGGAAAGGTGGACTTCGAAGACTGGCACTGTAATCGATTTAATCGCATCGAGGATCGCGACCGACGTGTGCGTATAGCCAGCGGCGTTGAGGAGCACGGCTTTGGCGCCGACGGCGTTTGCTTCGTGCAGCCAGTCGATCAAGTGCCCCTCATGGTTCGACTGGCGCACATCAACTGTCAAACCCAGTTGGCGCGCCTGATCCTCGAGCCGCCCGGCAATCTCGTCGAGCGTGTCGTACCCATAGATTTCTGGCTCGCGGATGCCGAGCAGGTTGAGGTTGGGGCCGTTGAGGACAAAGACTACAGGCGTCATGGTGTGGCTATAGGTCGACGGTCGCGGTCAGACCAGTGCCGCTTCGACCTGTCCCAACCGGTCCTTGCCAAAAAACATCTCGCCGCCGACGAAGAAGGTCGGGATGCCAAAGGCGCCCCGTGCGACTGCGGCCTGGGTATTGACGACAAGCGCGTCCTTGATTGATTGTTCCTGCGTTCGGGCAAGCAGGCGATGGACGTCGAATCCAGCTGCGTTGAAAACAGCGACGAACGCCGCGGGGTTGCTCATGTCGTGGCCGTTCTCCCACATCGCAGCAAGCGCCGCTTCCACAAACGCACTGAGCACGCCTTTGGAATCGGCGGCGACCGCTCCACGCATTGCGAGCCTGCCGGTGGACCATCACATAATTACGTACGATGTCGTGAGGGCTGAAGGTGGCGTCGCCTGCTCGGGCAGCGTCGATATCGGGAATCCGACTGGTGATGAAGTCGGTATCGATTGGTCCATCGATATTTGAATACGCAACGTGGTTATTCTGAGGCCTACCTTCGCGAGCCATGCTCTGCGCCAACATGCGCAAACTCGCCTTTGCCCCTGCGAACGCCGCATAACCGCTGCCGCCGCGCAGCGATGCGGTTGCACCCGTGAAGAGGACTGTTCCCCGTTGACGCGGTATCATGCGCCGTGCCGCTTCGCGCCCGACGAGGAAACCGCCAAAGCAGGCCATCTCCCAGACCTTGCAGTAGAGACGTGCCGTCGTTTGGGTGATCGGGAAATTAACGTTGGCGCTGATGTTGAACACAACGACCTCGAGCGGTGCGACGTCACGCTCAATGCTTTCAAACATCGAGACGACGTCGTCCTCGTCGCGAGCGTCACCCGCAAAGGCTCGCGCAAGCAGATCGTGGTCGCGGATCGACTGGGCGAGTGCCTCCAGCTTGTCGGCGTTCGTCGCGCGGCGACTGACGCATGCGGTAAGCGCTTTGCGTGCAAACGCCCGCGCAACAGCCGCGCCGGTTGCATCGCCTGCGCCCACGATCGGTGCCGCTCCGCTCATCGTTTCTCTCCCGGCTGCCAGTTGCCGGTTGCCCGTATCCGGATCGGCTTCCTATATGGGCCGCAGTTCGACAGGCAAAAGACTCCCAAACGCAAAGGCAGCAGATGAGCGCAGACGGCACGATCAGTATCCGGGTGAACGGCGAGCACCGGCGCGTTAACGCGGGCATGAGCTTCGCCGACCTTGCCAACGAGCTGGGGTTGGAGCCGACACGGGTCGCGGTCGAGTGCAACCTAGAGATCGTGCCCCGCTCAACGCTGGCTCGCGTGCTTGTAGCGGACGGCGACGAGATCGAGATTGTGACGTTCGTGGGCGGCGGAGATCACGAGTTCGACGACAATTGGACTGTCGCGGGACAAACCTTCACTTCGCGGCTAATTGTCGGCACGGGCAAGTATAAATCGTTTGAAGAAAATGCCGCAGCGGTCGTTGCGTCTGGCGCCGAGATTGTCACCGTGGCTGTGCGGCGCGTAAACATCAGCGATAGAAACGCGCCGATGTTAACCGATTTCATCGACCCCACGAAGATCGTTTACCTTCCAAATACTGCCGGATGCTTCACGGCCGATGACGCAATCCGGACCCTGCGCCTTGCACGCGAAGCCGGCGGTTGGGATCTGGTGAAACTCGAGGTGCTGGGAGAGGCCAGAACGCTCTACCCCGATATGCGCGAGACGTTAAAAGCAACCGAAGTGCTGGTGCACGAGGGCTTCAAGCCAATGGTCTATTGCGTGGACGATCCCATTGCCGCCAAGCAGCTTGAGGAAGCAGGAGCAGTGGCAATCATGCCCCTGGGTGCACCGATCGGTTCCGGGCTGGGCATTCAGAACCGGGTCACGATCCGCTTGATCGTCGAGGGAGCGTCAGTGCCGGTTCTGGTTGACGCAGGGGTAGGCACCGCATCCGACGCGGCAGTGGCAATGGAGCTGGGCTGCGACGGTGTCTTGATGAACACTGCGATCGCAGAAGCCAAGGACCCAATCCGTATGGCATGCGCCATGCGCCTTGCCGTTGAGGGCGGGCGGCTGGCTTATCGCAGTGGACGGATGGGCTTGCGCCGCTATGCCGACCCCTCATCACCTTTAGCAGGGCTTATTTGACGGAACCGAAAATTGCCTCGCCCGTTTCCCTGAACGTCACCACTCAGGTGCCGAGTAATTTGGAGATGCGTCATGGGCGAACTGATCGACAAGGCGAAAGGTTATGGCAACGAAGTCGCCGGTAAGGCGAAGCGTGCCATTGGAGAAGTCACCGAAAACGAGCATCTGAAGGCTGAAGGCGATGTGCAGGAAGCCAAGGGCGACCTTCAAAAGGGTGTCGGTGCCGTCAAAGGCGCTTTCGGCAATAAACTCTAATTTTGCTATCCAGCGATGAACCAAGGGGCCGTGTCGGACGACCGGCGCGGCCCTTTTTGAACTATCGTGCGCGCATAGCGGATATCGTCGTACCTGCGGAAATCCGTTCCATGTCGGTTTTCAAATGGAGCAGTTTGACACCGGGTTGTGCAAGTGCCCGATCGAGCGCGGGCGCGAAGGCAGAAGTCGCCTCGATCGTTTCAGCCCAGGCGCCATAGGCGCGAGCCAATGCAGCAAAATCTGGGTTTTTCAACGAAGTGCCACTAACTCGCGAAGGGTATTGCCGTTCCTGATGCATTCGGATCGTGCCGTACCCGCCATTATCGATGACAAGAACGAGCATTTCTGCCCCGTGTTGCACGGCGGTTGCCAGCTCCTGTCCGTTCATCAGGAAATCGCCATCGCCTGCAAGCGCCACCACCTGTCTGTCCCTGTGACGCAAGCTCGCGGCGACAGCGGCAGGCACGCCGTAGCCCATCGCTCCGGCGGTTGGTGCGAGCTGGCATACGGGCCCGGCATAGCGCCAGTAGCGATGCCACCAACTGCTGAAATTACCCGCGCCATTGCAAATAAAGGTGTCAGTCGGCATACGGTCGCGCATGATGGCAACGCACTGCCCGAGATCGAGTTCTGTCTCGAACGGGATCGGGCTTGACCATGATTTCCATTCGCCATGGGCCTCATCGCCATCTTTGAAACGAATGATGTCGTCGTCCCACAGTGCCGCCATCTCAGCAAATTCGTGTGGATAGGCGCAGATGGGCAGATCGGCGCGATAGACGCGGTTCAATTCGGTCGGGTCTGGGTGGACATGGATCAGTACCTGATCCGGATGATCGGGTGTGATAAGCGAATAGCCGTCGGTCGTCGCTTCTCCCAACCGTGCTCCAACGGCAAGGATCAGGTCGGCATTCTTGATCCGTTCAACGAGTTTGGGGTTGGGGCCATAGCCCAAGTTCCCCGCGTAGACCGGGCAAGCATTGTCGACTGCATCCTGCCGCCTGAATGCTGCCGCGACGGGCAGGCCGATTCGCACCGCAAATTCCGCAAAATGGTGCGCTGCACCCGCGTCCCATCCGGCGCCGCCGACGACGGCAATGGGCGCAATCGCATCCTTGAGCAACGCCATGACCTGTTCCATGGCCGCCCCGTCCGGGTCCTGTTCGGGCGGTGAAACGCGCGGGCGGTCGCGCGCCTCGACAGCATCGCAAAGCATGTCTTCGGGCAGCGCGAGCACGACCGGGCCAGGACGTCCAGCCATCGAGGTGGCATAGGCGCGCGCGATATATTCGGGAATTCGGGCCGCGTCGTCGATGCGGGAGGCCCATTTGCACAGAGGGCCAAACATGGCAGCGAAATCGACCTCTTGAAATCCCTCTCTATCGCGCATGCCTCGGTCGACGTCCCCGACGAAAAGGATCATGGGTTGACTGTCCTGCATTGCCACATGCACGCCAATCGAGGCGTTGGTTGCCCCGGGGCCGCGTGTGACAAACGCAATTCCCGGTCTGCCTGTCATCGCGCCGTCGGCGCATGCCATAAACCCGACGCCGCCCTCCTGACGGCAGGTTACAACCTGAATCTGAGGGGTATCATGGAGGGCGTCGAGCACAGCGAGAAAACTCTCGCCAGGTACATGAAAGACTCGATCGCAGCCCTGAACGACAAGTTGATCGACGAGAATGCGGCCGCCGGTGCGAAGAATAGTGGTCATCGCAAGTCCTTAGCGCTAGCCAAGGGCGTTGGGGAGAGCGTATCTGTCGGTCCAAGGTGAACGAGAGCAACACGGCTTGTTGTTTTCAGTTCACGCAACTCCTGTCGATCTCAGACGTTTCGGTCCCGTATCAAAATTAGAAGGAAATCATCATGCGCAAACTTATCCTCTCGATGGCCGCTGTGTCGCTTGCGATTCCGGCCATCACCGTGCTTCCAGCAAGCAGCGCGCAGGCGCGTCGGCATTCAAGCCACGTGCGCAGCTATCATGGTTGTCGCTATTCAAGTGGCACGGCCGGCTTGGTAGCGGGCGGCGTTGGCGGCGCGCTTATCGGCAACTCCGTCATTGGCCATGGCGCGCTGGGTCCAATTGCGGGTGCCGTCGGCGGCGCATTTGCCGGTCGCGCGATTGACAGGGGTTTGACGGCGCATCGTCGCTGTCGCTGAATGAGTGAAGGCGGTGGCCGTCAAGCCGTGTGCACCGCCTTCACCACCATGTAGCTGTCTAGCCCTTCGCTGCCGCCTTCGCTGCCCAACCCGCTATCTTTGACACCGCCGAAAGGCGCGTCGGGGCTGGAAATCGCAAAAGTGTTGATACCTACCATCCCGCTTTCGATGGCGTCGCCGAGCAAATTGGCGCGGCGGCCGTTTTCGGTGAAGGCAAACGCCGCGAGTCCGAAAGGCAGACGGTTGGCCTTTGCGACCGCGTCGTCAAAGCTGTCAAAACGCGCTGTGACAGCAACAGGGCCAAAGGGTTCGCTCGACATGATGTCGGCGGCGTCCGGCACGTCTGCCAGCAGGGTAGGCTGGAAGAAGAATCCACCGCCACCACGTCCGCCGCCCGCCAGAACGCGCGCGCCCTTGGCCTTTGCATCCTCGACCAGCGCAGTGATCGCGGCGGGGCGACGAACGTTGGCCAGTGGACCCATGTGAGTGGCCGCATCGAGACCGTTGCCGATCTTCATAATAGCCGTACGCTTGGCAAATCCATCAAGGAAAGCGTCGTAGATGCCTGCCTGGACATAAAAACGTGTCGGCGACACGCAGACCTGGCCAGCATTCCGAAATTTCTGCAGCACGACCATGTCCAGCGTCTTTTCGAGATCACAGTCGTCAAAAACGAGCACGGGCGCATGACCGCCAAGTTCCATCGTCAAGCGCTTCACGCCGTCTGCGGCAAGACGCATAAGATGCCTGCCAACCGGTACAGACCCAGTGAAACTGACCTTGCGGATCACAGATGAAGCGAGGAGATGGCGGCTAATCGTGTCGGGCACGCCGAAGACCATCTGGCATACACCCGCAGGCAAGCCTGCATCGATAAGACACCGCATGACGGCCGTTGTGCACCCGGGTGTTTCCTCTGGCGGTTTAGCGATCACAGAACAACCGGCGGCAAGGGCAGGGGCAAGTTTTTTAGACATCAGATAGACCGGGAAATTCCACGGGCTAAAGGCAGCGACCGGGCCGACGGGCTGCTTGATGACGATTGCCCGTTGTCCAGTAGGACGCACAAGGACTCGACCGTAATTACGTTTGGCTTCCTCGGCGTACCAATCAAACATCTGCGCCGATCCGGCAATCTCGCCGCGTGCTTCAGCGATTGGCTTGCCTTGCTCGATGGTAAGCGTCGTTGCGATATCCTCGGCGCGCTCGCGAAGGAGAGTCGCGGTCTTGCGCAAGACCGCGCTGCGTACTTCGACATCGGTCGCGCGCCAGAGTTTGAAGCCCCTGTCGGCCGCCGCGAGCGCTTCGTCGAGGTCAGCAATACTCGCCAGCGGCAGTTCAGCAATCGTGCCACCGGTTGCAGGATTAACGACCGCATGGGCGTCGCGCCCCTCACCGATCCGCCAGCTGCCATCAACAAACAACGCGAGGTCGGTGGTGTAATCAGTCATGCACGATCCTTTATTGGCGATGAAGACATGTAAGACGTGTTAGCGAGCATTCAAACGATCAAAATGGAGATTGGGGATGAGCGATTGGACAACCATGACAACCGGCCTGCGCTTTCCCGAAGGGCCGGTTGCGTGCGCCGACGCCAGCGTGATTGTGACCGAGATCGAGGCGGGACGGATCACCCGCTGTTTGCCCGATGGATCCACGCGGACTGTGGCTGAAACGGGCGGTGGGCCCAACGGCCTCGCATTCGGGCCCGACGGCATGCTCTACTGCTGCAATAACGGCGGGTTTGACTACGTGGAAGCCGGTGGCCTGCTGATTCCCCACGGCATTGCCGCTGATTACTCGGGTGGACGCATCGAGCGGATCGACGTCGCAACGGGAAACGTCGAAATACTCTATAACTCGGGTGACTTCGGCTGCGTCTTGCGCGGTCCGAACGATATCGTCTTCGATGGACATGACGGGTTCTGGTTCACCGATCACGGCAAGAACGATCTGTCGACGCGCGCGCGAGACATTACCGGGATTTTCTATGCGAAGGCCGACGGCAGCTTCATGCAAGAAGTCGTCTGGCCGAGCGAAAACCCCAATGGTGTCGGCCTGTCTCCCGACGGCAAGATCCTTTACGCAGCCGAAACGTACACCTGCCGTCTGATGGCGTTCAGCGTCACGGAGCCCGGAAGGGTCGATCTGAGCGCAGGCCTTGGTGGCGCAGGTATCCCGCTCTACCGACCGGCGGGGTATAAATTCTTCGATTCGCTAGGTGTCGAGGCTGGGGGAAATGTCTGTGTTGCGACGATCGGAGAGAGCGGGATCAGCGTCGTCTCCCCTGTTGGGGAACTTGTTGAATTTGTCGCAACCGACGATCCGTTTACCACCAACATTTGCTGGGGTGGCGCAGACATGACAACGGCATACGTGACCCTGTCGGGTACGGGGCGACTGGTGAAACGTACGTGGGCCCGCCCGGGATTGCGGCTCATGCACTGACCCCTTATGCGCCGCCCCCAGCAAGAGGCCCGTGCCATATGAAAAAGCTCTATCCCGATGCCACCGCCGCGCTGGTTGGCATCCTGCGTGATAACATGACGATCTGCTGCGGGGGGTTTGGCCTCTCGGGGATGCCCGAAAGACTCATCGACGCGATCGAGACGTCGGGGGTTAGGGGGCTGACGATTGCCAGCAACAATGCCGGTATTGACGGCGTCGGGCTCGGCAAGCTGTTGCGGTCCCGTCAAATCAAGAAGATGATCTCCTCTTATGTCGGCGAAAATAAAGAGTTTGAGCGGCAATATCTTGCCGGCGAACTCGAAGTCGAATTCTGTCCGCAGGGGACGCTGGCTGAGCGGTGTCGCGCGGGCGGGGCGGGGATTGCGGGCTTCTACACTAAGACTGGTGTCGGGACGCTGGTTGCGGAAGGCAAGGAGGTGAAGAATTTCGATGGCGATGACTTCATCCTTGAACGCGGGATCGTTGCGGATCTGAGTATCGTCAAAGGCTGGAAGGCAGACGAGTCAGGCAACCTGATTTTTCGCAAGACTGCTCGAAACTTTAATCAGCCTATGGCGACGGCGAGTCACATGACGGTTGCCGAAGTTGAGGAGATCGTCCCAGTGGGATCGCTCGATCCCGACACGATCCATGTGCCCGGCATCTACATCAAACGCCTCATATGCGGCGCGCCCTATGAAAAACGGATCGAGTTTCGAACCATCCGCGAACGGGAGGCCGCATAATGCCTTGGACACGCGACGAAATTGCCGCGCGGGCTGCAAAGGAGTTAGAAGATGGTTACTATGTAAATTTGGGCATCGGAATTCCGACGCTGGTTGCAAACAACATTCCGGCCGGAATGACCGTCACACTGCAATCCGAAAACGGCATGCTCGGCATCGGCCCGTTCCCGTACGATGAGGATGTCGATCCTGATCTGATCAACGCGGGCAAGCAAACGATCAGCGAACTGCCCTCGTCGAGCTATTTCGGATCGGAGCAGTCGTTCGCTATGATCCGTGGCGGGCACATCGACCTGACCGTACTCGGGGCGATGGAAATTTCGGAAAACGGGGACATTGCTAACTGGATGATACCCGGAAAGATGATCAAGGGTATGGGCGGCGCAATGGACTTGGTCGCGGGCGTCAAGCGGATTATCGTCGTGATGGAACACAATGCCAAGGACGGTACCCCAAAGTTCATTCCCCAATGCACGCTCCCGCTGACTGGCAAGAATGTTGTGGATATGATCGTGACTGATCTGGCCGTGTTTCAGCGTCTGGACCACGCCAGCCCGTTCAAGCTGGTCGAAATAGCACCCGGCGTGACCGCAGACGAGATCGCTGCGAAGACGACAGCGCATTACTTGGCCGCGTGATACCAAGCCCATGAGCTACACCTTGATCACCGCAAATCGGAATTATTCGAGCTGGAGCTTGCGTCCCTGGTTCCTCATGAAGGCTTTGGGTATCGCATTCGTTGACCGTGTCGAACAGTTCAGAGCGACGGTAAACACCGATTTCGCAGCGTTCTCACCGACCGCGAAAGTGCCGGTGCTGATTGACGGCAGCCGCACGATTTACGATTCTCTGGCGATCGTCATGTACCTGGCGGAACGCCATGACGGCGTCTGGCCCACTGACACCGATGCCCGCATCTGGGCACAGTGCGCTGCGTCCGAGATGCACTGCGGCTTTGACGCACTGCGGAGCGACTGCACGATGAACGTTGGCGTTCGGGTTCGCCCGAAGCCGATGTCTGATCACCTGTGCGCGGACATTGCGCGTATGCGGGAACTGTTGGAAGAGGGATTAGACTGTTTTGGTGGGCCGTGGCTGGCGGGCAGCGCTCTGACTGCCGCGGACGCTTTTTTCGCGCCCGTTGCTTGGCGTGTGAGAACCTACGGACTTCAGGTCGGGGCGGCGTCGAGGTGGATTGATCGCATGATTGCGCACTCAGCAATGCAGTTCTGGGAAGCCCAGGCCCTCGAGGAAACCTGGCGCGAGGCCGGACACGAGGCCGAGTTGCTCACCTGTGGTGACGTCGTTGCAGATTATCGCCGACGATAGCGTGCTCGGTTGGTGCGATCTCTCCCACGGCTCATCGAAAATGTGAGACGGTTGTTTGCAATTCTTGTTGCGCGATCTGAGGATCGCTGATTCAAGTAGTTAACGGGTTTGGGCTAGGGTCGTATAATGACGAGTAAGCGTTCCGTTCGGTTCGCAGCACTGGGTGCGGTGGCGGCAGTCGGCGGCATGTTCGCCGCCTTTGGTCATGCGTCGGTGCCGGGCGCGGCCGAGGCCTATCGAACCTGGGGTCAGCCCGCGACGACCTATCTCGCACCGAGCGTGGACACCCGGTTCCGCAGTCGCATTGACTATCGCAATTTCGACCAGCGCATCGGCGGCATTATGACCGATCCTTCCATGGTCGGCCTGTCGGTCGCCGTAATCGAAGACGGGCGGATTACTTTTGCCCGGGGCTATGGCACGACGCAGGCCGTCGGCGGTACGCCGGTTGAACCGCGCACCGTGTTCCGCTGGGCTTCGCTGTCAAAGGGTGTAGCCGCCACCATGGTCGGCGAACTGGCTGCAGAGGGGAAAGTGTCGCTTAACGCGCCGGTGTCGGCCTACGCAACCACGTTGCGGTTGCCGATGGGCAACGAAAAGCGCGCGACGGTCGATGATTTACTTTCGCACCGACTGGGTCTTGTCCGCAATGCGTTTGACAACAAACTGGAGGCAGGAATAGACCCGCGGGTTTTGCGACCGCAACTGGCTTCCGCGCAACTCCAATGCGCCCCTGGCGCCTGTCATACCTATCAGAATGTAGCGTTCGACGCGGCAAGTGAGATTGTCCAGAACCTCACCGGAAAGACCTATCAGTCCGCAGTACAACAGCGGCTGTTCGGCCCGCTTGGCATGGTTGATGCCAGTGTCACGCGCGCTGGGCTGATCGCGTCGCGCAGCTGGGCGCGTCCGCACGTCGGGCGACACACGGTTGCTGTGAACGACAATTATTACCGCGTGCCGGCGGCAGGCGGTGTCAATTCGTCAATTCTCGACCTCGCCCGCTGGATGCAGGCACAGATGGGCGAGGCGCCCGAAGTGGTGTCCGACCGCGTCCTCGACGTCATTCACGCGCCGCGCATCTACACCGACCGCCACCGTGGCATTTTCAATCAGACCATGGGGGCATCGCAATATGCGCTTGGATGGCGCGACTATAATTATTTGGGCCACCGTCTAATCGGTCATCAGGGCGCGGTCATGGGATATCGGGCAACGGTGCTGTTTGATCCCGCCAAGAAGGCCGGCATTGCGATGCTGTGGAATTCACAGTCTAGCCGCCCGGTTGCGCTGCAGCTTGAATTGCTCGATCGGCTCTATGAGCTGCCACGTCGAGATTGGCTCGGACTCGACAAGAAGCTAGGTATGTCGCCCCTGTCACAGACGGAAAACGCCCCGTTGAACGACTGACTGACCATGCTTGGTTTTGCTGCGCAGCGTGTTACGCAGAGCGATGAAGCTGAAACGTCGTCTGTTCGTCCTTATCCTGATTCCCGTGGCGCTCGGTGCCGCCGCTCTCGACTATACGGCGGGGCCCGGCACCCTCGACGTACTCGACCGGTTCGCGCCGGGATCGGCTGGTCAACGGATCGCGTCCGACGTTGCGTTTGGTGCCCACGGGCAGAAACTTGATGTGTGGCGCAGCGTTGGCGCCGTGCATGGCGGCGCACCAGTTCTGGTCTTCTTTTACGGCGGTGGCTGGGTGAAGGGAAGTCGTCAAGAATATGGCTGGGCAGCGCGTGCCTATGCGTCGAAGGGGTTCGTCGTCGTCGTCCCCGATTACCGCAAGGTGCCCCAAGTCCGCTTCCCCGTGTTTATAGAGGACGGCGCCGATGCCGTTCGCTGGACGAGGGATAATATTGCGCGTTTTGGCGGTGATCCGACGCGGATCGCCATCGCGGGCCATTCGGCAGGCGGGCATATCGTCGCGATGCTGGCGCTCGATCCGCAATGGTTGGCCAAGGCGGGCGCGGTCGGCGCGGTCAAGGCCGCAGTCGGTTTGTCGGGGCCATATGATTTCTACCCCTTCACCGGAAGGGCAATCGCGGCGATGGAAGCATGGCCGCGTCCGCAGGAGACGCAGCCGCTGCATTATGCGCGCGGGGACGCGCCCCCGATGATGTTAGTGACCGGTACGGTTGATACGACCGTACGACCAAAAAATGCGCGTAATCTCGCAGCCAAGCTCAAGGCGCTCGGGGCGACTGTCGAAGAAAAGGAATACGCGGGCCAGGGGCATGAGGACATTGCGATGGCACTGTCCGTGCCGTTCCGCGGCAAGTCATCGGTTCTCGACGACACGGTTGCATTCCTGAACGCGCATCTTGCGAACGGGCCCGCACCCGCGCAATAGTCGCGTATGGCCACCAAACCCCGAACGCTTTACGAAAAAATCTGGGATGACCATGTTGTCGATCGACGCAGCGACGGAACCTGCATCGTCTATATCGACAGACATCTCGTCCACGAAGTCACCAGTCCCCAGGCCTTCGAGGGGCTGCGGCGCGAGGGCCGCAAAGTGCGGCGGCCAGACCTGACACTTGCTGTGCCCGATCATAACCTGCCGACGACACCGCGGCTTGATGCGGCGGGGAACCGGTTGCCGATTGCAGATCAACAAAGTGCGCAGCAACTTGCCGCGCTGGAGGCTAATGTTTCGGCATTCGGGGTTCCCTATATCGAGGCGACGGCCAAGCAACAGGGCATCGTCCACGTCGTGGGACCCGAACAGGGTTTCTCACTGCCTGGCACGACGATCGTTTGTGGTGACAGCCATACCGCTTCGCATGGCGGCTTGGGGGCGCTGGCCTTCGGAATCGGGACCAGTGAGGTCGAGCATGTTCTCGCCACGCAGACACTTCAGCTTGCGCCGTCGCGGACAATGGAAGTCCGGGTTGAGGGAACGCTTGGGTTCGGTGTCAGCGCCAAGGACGTGGTGCTCGCCGTTATCGGCAAGATCGGCGCGGCGGGCGGTACCGGGTACGTGATTGAATTCACTGGATCGGTTATTCGAGATCTCAGCGTCGAGGGTCGGCTAACTGTCAGTAATATGGCTATCGAGGGCGGTGCGCGCTCGGGCTTGATCGCGCCCGATGAAACGACCTTTGCTTATTTGAAAGGGCGCCCGATGGCGCCGCGGGGTCCAGACTGGGACGCAGCCGTTGCTTATTGGCGCACGCTGCCGACCGATGCGGGCGCGTCCTATGACAAAACGGTCGTCCTCGATGCCGCCGACATCGGCCCCAATGTTACGTGGGGCACCAGCCCCGAGGATGTGGTGGCCATTACCGGCGTCGTCCCCGACCCGGCGAGCTTTGCTGATCCCGGCAAGCGGGAGGCTGCCGCCAAGTCGCTTGCCTACATGGGTCTGATACCGGGTATGCGGATGGAAGACGTTGCCATCGAGAACATATTCATCGGAAGCTGTACAAATAGCCGCATCGAGGACCTGCGCGCCGCCGCCGCTGTCCTAAAGGGCAGACACAAGGCTGAAAATGTCAAATGGGCCATCGTCGTACCCGGTTCTGGCCTGGTAAAGGTACAGGCCGAAGCCGAGGGGTTGGACCGGATTTTCATCGATTCGGGTCTCGAGTGGCGTGAGCCAGGCTGCTCGGCCTGTCTTGGCATGAACCCCGACAAAGTTCCGAGCGGCGAACGCTGCGCCTCGACCAGCAACCGCAATTTTGTCGGACGTCAGGGGCCTGGGGCGCGTACGCATCTGCTCAGCCCGGCCATGGCGGCCGCGGCGGCCGTGACCGGCCGCCTGACGGATGTACGGACGCTGATGGGGTAAAAGCCTGTTGCTGCCGCGGCGCGGCTGTCATGAGGTCGACCAATCGGTCCGCGTATTTGAACCATCATGCAACCCGACCGTAACGCCCGACACGTCTCGTCACGGTTTCTGCCGCTCAGGGAGATCAGCTTGACCTTAACGCGCTTGACTTCGACGACGTCGGCGCAAATCGTTCGAGTAGAACGCCGCATCCGCTTGCCATTGGACCGGCGGGCCCGAGGCGCTCCTGTGATCGGGGTAAGGTGCGACACGTAGATGGCCAAGATACGAGAGTCGGCACGAACAACACGAATGAATGGCCCTGAATCGATGGCCGACGTTGCGAGACTGACTTGTTAAGGAACCAGGATGAATCCCGTTACCATCATTGAAGGCTGTGCCTACCCGTTTGGGCGCAAGAACGTCGACACAGACGTCATCATCCCCGCTGAATGGCTAAAGACGACCACACGGGCTGGCCTTGGAAAGGGCGCTTTCGAGGTGGTACGCAACGAACCGGGAAATGTGTTCGACGACCCTAAATTCGCAGACGCGCCCGTCTTGATTGCGGGCGACAATTTTGGCTGTGGGTCAAGCCGCGAACATGCTGCCTGGGCGCTCGATGACATGGGTGTCAAAGCCGTGATCGCGCCGTCGTTTTCCGACATTTTTTCGGGTAACGCCTATAAGAACGGCATTTTGACCGTCGTCCTGCCACAGGCTGCGATCGACCGGTTGATGGAGGTCGCTGGCCGGGGCGACCCAATCCACATCAACCTTGAGCATCAGTCCGTCACCACCAGGTTTCAGGACCGGTTCTCGTTTAAAATCGACCCGTTCCGCAAGTCGTGCCTGATCAACGGCACCGACGAGATCGGATTGACGCTTGCCAGCGCCACCGCAATCGGAAATTACGAAGCGAGAACGGCAACGGTGCGCCCGTGGCTGAAACCGGAGATAGCCGCGTGAAAGCATTACTCTCGACAGCAGTTGGTGGTCCAGAAACGCTCGAAATGCGCGAGATCGATGCGCCTGTCGCGGGTACTGGGCAGCTGCTGGTGGCGGTCAGAGCATGTTCTATAAACTTCCCCGATGTGCTGATCATCGAGGATAAGTACCAGATCAAGCCGCAGCGTCCTTTTTCACCGGGTGGCGAGATCGCGGGTGTTGTCGAGGCAGTGGGCGAAGGCGTCTCCGGCTTCAAGATCGGCGACCGGGTGATTGCCGTGACCGGGCACGGGGGTTTGGTCGAAAAGATCGCAATTCCCGCGGCTTCAGCGTATCATTTGCCGGAAAATCGAAGTTTCGAGGACGGGGCAGCGCTGCTGTTGACCTATGCGACTTCGATCCACGCGCTGGTCGATCGCGGGCGGCTGGCCGAGGGCGAGACGTTGCTGGTGCTCGGTGCAGCAGGTGGCGTCGGGCTTGCTGCAGTCGAGCTTGGCGTGGCATTTGGTGCACGCGTGATTGGTGCAGTGTCGACTGAGGCAAAGGCTGTCGCCGTACTTGCTGCGGGTGCATCCGACGTCGTGTTGTATGGTGCTGCTCCGTTTGACCGCGAACAGTCAAAGGCGTTGGCGGACAAGTTTAAGAGCGTTCTCGGCCCGAACGGCGCGGACGTCATCTATGATCCCGTGGGTGGCGATTACTGCGAACCGGCTTTGAGGTCGATCGCGTGGGAAGGGCGCTACCTCGTCGTCGGCTTCCCTGCCGGCATTCCGCGACTCCCCCTCAACCTGACGCTTTTGAAAAGCTGCGATGTCTGCGGCGTGTTCTGGGGTGCGTTCGCTGCCCGCTCACCACAGAAGAACGCCGACCATGTCGCGCGTCTGTTTCGCCTTTGGGCCGAGGGTAAGATTGCGCCAAAAGTGACAGAAACCTTCGAGTTCGCGCGCGGCGGAGAGGCCATCGCGCGCCTTGCAAGCCGCAACGCGATTGGCAAGGTTGTCGTTAGGCTCGGCTGACCCTATTTCATGTTCGACAATTCCGGAGGCCGCCTTGACACAATTCGATGACCGCGAGCGCGCGTTCGAGACCAAGTTCGCCCGCGATGAAGACATGGTGTTTCGGGTGACTGCGCGTCGGAACAAACTTTTCGGACAATGGGCCGCCGCTCTCATGGGCCTGACTCCCGAGGAAACCACGTCCTACGCGACCTCGGTGGTACAAGCCGATTTCGAAGAAGCGGGCGACGATGATGTGGTGCGCAAGGTGCTTGGCGATCTGACTGCTGCCGGCGTTGACACCGATGAGGCAACGATCCGTCAGTCCCTGACCGACAAGACGGTCGACGCGCGTCGCCAGCTGATGGGATCCTGACGATGGCGATGTCGGCTGCCGAAATTGAGGCGCTCATTATTGTGGGCATTCCCGATGCCGCGGTCGAAATTACCGACCTTGCTGGCGACGGCAATCATTATGCCGCAAAGGTTGTGGCCGCGAGTTTCGCCGGCCAATCGCGCATCGCTCGCACGAAAGCGGTTTATGCAGCGCTGGGCGGGCGTATGGGCGATGAACTTCACGCGTTACAACTCACTACCGCGATACCCGACTAAGGACTGAGACATGACCGACGACAGCCAATCGCGCATTGCCGACCTCGTTGCCAAGAACGAAGTGCTGCTGTTCATGAAGGGAACACCCTTGTTCCCGCAATGCGGCTTCTCGTCGAAAGCGGTCGCCATCCTTGAACACATCGGCGTCGGTTTCGGCAGCGTGGACGTACTACAAGATACGGGAATCCGGCAGGGCATTAAGGAGTTCAGTGACTGGCCGACCATCCCCCAGCTCTATGTCAAGGGTGAGTTTGTCGGCGGCAGTGATATCATGATGGAAATGTTCGAAGCAGGCGAGCTGGCCGAGCTGATGCGGGACAGGGGTGTCGCGGCGTCTGTTTGAGGGTGTCGTAGCGTTCAGACCTCGATTGAGATCAGGCTGGTTGTTGGTCTGAAGGATCGTTGTTGGCTTTCGTGATTCAAGACCTGTCCCGAGAGCGCCCCCAACGGGAGCGGTTTTCTCGCGTTCGCGACCGCGCGTCAGCTGTATTTGTGCAACGGTGAGGAAGCGGGCGAGGGCGGGTCGGTGCGCGAGACCAGAAAGCTGCAACCGACCCGCCGCTCAGGCGGGGGACACCGCCGTTGGGACACTTTCGACTATGCAGAGGGCGTGCCAATTCGCCACTTTGCCGCTTTTCCTAGGCATGCAATGGTTACCGAATCCTTAATGCGCCATGCGAGTGTAAGGATTTCCGACAGCGCATTGCGTCCGTCCGCCGAGATCGCCACATAACAAGGATGGAGACGCCCGCTGCTGTCCAGATTTCCGACATCGCTCAGTCGCTAAGTCCGCGCGTACGCAGGGTGTTGGCCGCCAACCCGTCGCCATTCACGTACACCGGTACGCAGACCTATATCGTGGGCACAGGCAAAGTTAGTATAATCGATCCCGGACCGGCCGACCCTGCACATCTCGAAGCGATCCTGCGTGCCACAGCAAGCGAACGGATCATCGCTGTCATATGCACCCACACACACCGCGATCATAGTCCGGCTGCCGCACCTCTTGCAATGGCGACGGGAGCCGAGATCGTCGGTTGCGGGCCGCTGGTCCTCGATGACAGTGGCCCGCGCGCTGACGCCGCGTTCGATCGCACCTACGCGCCTGATCGCGTTCTGGCCGACGGTGAGCGGCTGTACGGCCTCGATTGGACATTGGAGGCGGTGACAACACCGGGTCACACTTCCAACCATCTGTGTTATCATCTGGTCGAGGACAATGCGTTATTTACCGGCGACCACGTCATGGGTTGGTCGACGACTGTGGTCTCACCGCCCGATGGCGACATGGCGGACTATATGCGCAGCCTCGACAAGCTGGGCGCACGTAAAGACGCGCTCTTCTATCCGGCGCACGGTGAACCGATCACGAACCCGCAGCAGTTCGTCCGTGGTCTCGGCGGCCACCGCAGGCAGCGGGAACGACAGATCCTGACGCTGGTGGGCGAAGGTATCGGCGCGATCGAGGCGATGGTCCCGCGCATGTACAAGGGCATCGACGAGCGCCTTTACCCTGCGGCAGGGCAATCGGTGCTCGCGCATCTGATCGACCTGCGTGATCGCGGGTTTGTCAGCGAGGGCAAGGTATGGACGCTGGCGTAAAACGATTATTACTCTTCGCAGCCGGGCTGGGGCTGACGCTCTGCGCGGTTTTGCTGGTGATTGAGCGCATCCGGCGTGCGACCGCTTCTGATCCCACGACGATCGCTTCAGCAAGTTTGGAGGCCTTGCGCGAGGAGAACCGTTTGACCCCATTTGCAGCGCGGTTCGTAGCGGTGGTCACATCGGAGCAAACGCGGTTGGGCTTTAAGGCAAGAAAGACGCTGATCCTGCCCGGCAATGTCCGTTATGAAGTCGATCTTGCCAAGCTGGATGCCCATAGTCTCTCCTGGCATGCCGCGACCCGAACGCTTTCGGTTAGACTGCCGCCAGTCGACATAGCGGGGCCGGACATCGATTTGCGCGCGATCCGCGAATATGATGGCGGGGGGCTACTGATAGCCATCACCGATGCCCAGACGAACCTCGACAGTGCCAATCGCCGGGTCGGGATCGAGTCGCTAATGCGGCAAGCGCATAACCCCGTAACGATGCAGTTGGCGCGTGAAGCGGCACGGGCCGCGGTCGTGCGTAACCTTTCTTTGCCTCTGCGCATCGCTGGGATCAACGCGAAAGTGGAAGCCCGCTTCGCCGATGAACAAGCTGGACCCGGTGAGGCGATGGACGGCTCAACGCCGTTGTCGCAGGTATATGCGCACCACTAAGTTGACGATGTCGATCTCGAAAACCTTAACGATCTGCGTCGCCGCGGGCCGGCCAACGGATGCGGAGTCTCGATGGCGGCGCTTGGCTGCCTGGCGACACTTGCGACGGTAGCATAGAGCACCGCGCCGTCTTTTACGTGCCGCTTCAGTTTATCGCGCTTGATACCCTCACGAACCCCTCACGTGGGTTACCGTTACGGCCAAGACCACCGTCGCAACCCCAAATCGGCCGCGGGCTGCTTGGCGGCGGACAAGCTATGGTGCGATAGCGTCGTTGCTTGGCCCGCCATGCAGGCTGCTGCAGATGCGGTACCCGCACGGGGCGCATGTGCCCGATCGTCGGCGTGACGGATCGAGATGATGGCCCGGCGCGCTGCTCTATGATGCCGTGACCGCAACGACCCCGGGGCAGTGGTTACATCGCTGAGCTACCGATCGCTGCTGACCACTCTTGCGAACGCGGCGTCTGGCCTCCATCTGACAGCCTTGCCAACAAGGACAAGGCGCAGATGGATGCTAGAGGTAGATTCGGCGGAAGCCTGAAGGGTGTCGACCTGCGCGATGAGATCAACCGGCTGCGTAAGGAGCGCAATGCTGTCATCCTCGCTCACTATTATCAAAAGCCTGAGATTCAGGACCTAGCCGATTTCGTCGGAGACAGCCTCGACTTGTCGCGCAAGGCTGCCGCGACCGACGCGGACGTGATCGCGTTTTGCGGAGTCAAATTCATGGCCGACACCGCGAAGATCCTGTCTCCCGACAAGATCGTGGTCCTGCCCGATATGGATGCGGGCTGCTCACTCGAAGACTCATGCCCGCCCGCAAAATTTGCGGCGTTTCGTGCAAACCATCCCGACCATATTGCGTTGACGTACATCAACTGTTCGACCGATGTGAAAGCACTGAGCGACATCATCGTGACCTCGTCATCCGCCGAAAAAATCCTGTCTCAGATACCGCGGGAACAAAAAATCATCTTTGGTCCCGACAAACACCTCGGCGGTTATCTCGCGCGCAAGACCGGTCGCGACATGCTACTGTGGCCAGGTGTGTGTATCGTGCATGAGGCGTTCAGCGAAACCGAACTGATCAAGCTCAAGGCAAAGCATCCTGGTGCCCCCGTCGCTGCGCACCCGGAGTGCCCCGCTCATATCCTCGACCACGCAGATTATGTCGGTTCGACGAGCGGCATCCTGGCGTTTGCCAAGTCATTCCCCGGTCCAACACTCATCGTGGCAACCGAACCGCACATTATGCACCAGATGGAATTGGCGCTGCCTGATAAGAGTTTCATCGGCGCTCCGGGCGCAGACGGGAACTGCAATTGCAACATCTGCCCCTACATGGCGCTTAATACGCTCGAGAAGCTCCACGTCGCGCTCCGCGATTTACAGCCACGGATCGAGATCGAGGAGGGGTTGAGGTTACGTGCAAAGCAGAGTTTGGACCGTATGCTCGAGATGGCCGAAAATACAGTTGGGCGGGGCGATTTAGGGCCAGTGCACCTCAATCATGATTAGACGAGTTTATTTTTTGTCGTAAGTTGAAAAGCGACTTGGATTGGTTTCTCTCTGATCGCACTCGATTATCATTCACGTTCCGTGCATGCCCTGCGGATACCGCAGCCGCTGGGATGCGACGTTTCTTATTAGAGGAGCCTAATTTTGCTCAGCACTCCTGTCGTCGCGGCTGCTATATGGGCTGTGTTCCTCGGCGGGGTCGGTGGGCTCGCGACCGAGATAGGACCGTGGTACCGCAGCCTTAAAAAGCCATCGTGGCAGCCGCCCGACTGGTTGTTCGGTCCCGCGTGGACGCTGATCTTGGGGCTCGCTGCTTGGGCAGCCGTCTTGGCGTATACAGGCGCGAGCGATGATGCCGGGCGGACAACAGTCTTCATTCTCTATACGGTCAATCTGGTCTTCCACTTCATCTGGTCGCCGCTGTTCTTCAAATTCAAACGGCCGGATCTCGCCTTGGTCGAGGTCATATTCCTGTGGTCGTCGGTGCTGGCGCTTTGCGTCGCCTTACGCCAGTTTTCGTTCGCGGCGAGCTGGTTGGTGGTGCCCTACCTTGTCTGGGTCAGTTTTGCGGTTTGCCTCAATTACATGATCGTCAAATTGAATCCACGGACGACTGCATGAGCTTCGATTTTTTGAGTTTTGACCTTGATGCTTTCGTCGCCGCCACACTGGCCGAGGACTTGGGTAACCCGCCGCGCGATGTGACTTCGCAAGCCGTCATTCCCGCAGCGGCGCGCTTTACAGGCGTGATGGACAGCCGCGACGCCATTGTCGTGGCGGGCCTGCGGATTGCCGAGGCGTTCTTTCGCGCGCTGGACCCGACGATTGAAATCGAACTGTTGGTCGGAGAGGGGGGGCTCGCTCGCCCTGGCACTGACTTGATGCGACTTTCGGGAAATGCGCGCGCGATGCTGGCGGCGGAACGGTCGGCGCTCAACACGGTTCAACATTTGTCGGGCATCGCAACGATGACTCGCACCTTTGTCGAGGCAATATCCGGGACGGGCTGCACGCTGCTTGACACGCGCAAGACGATTCCTGGTCTTCGCGTTCTGGAAAAATACGCGACGCGGATGGGCGGCGCCACAAACCATCGGATGGGCTTGTGGGATGCAGCCATGATCAAGGACAATCATGTCGCAGTCGCGGGATCGGTGGGCGAGGCGACGCGACGCGCCAAGGCGGCTGGGGTCGCGTCGATCATGGTCGAAGTCGATCGGGTTGATCAGATCGAGGCGGCGCTAACGGCAGGCGCGACACACCTGCTTCTCGACAATATGGACGCTGCGACCTTGCGTCATGCCGTTGCCCTTGTTGCGGGGCGGGTCCCGACTGAAGCCTCGGGCGGCGTCACATTGGAGACGGTCCGCGCCAAGGCGAAAACTGGCGTAACCTATGTCTCGGTGGGACGCCTTACCCAGAGCGCGCCCGCGGCCGATATTGGCTTGGACTTCAATTTGATCTGACAAGCCAGGACCGACAACTGGCAAACTTGGCCCTCTGCTGGGCCGGTCGTCGTCGACTGAGCGGTTTGAGGGAGGTTTTCCAGCGTCACACTGACGATCCCGCCCATCGCGGCATGGCAGTCGACATCGAACGCCTTGGTCTTGAGAATTCCGCGTCGTTGGGAACGGGGCGAGCAAACTCTGGCTTCCGCCCGCCTAATTCGCTGCGCTTCGGGGCGGACGCAATTCGGAAAGCGGGTGGGCGCCGAGCACGTTTTCCTTCCATCCGGGTAGTGACGGATCGACCAGCGACCAGCGCAGCGGATTGCCGAGCGCGATAAAGCTTGCCCGCTTGGTGAGCACTCGGTCGGCATCTGCAATTTGCACCGAGCGGCCTGCTAACGTGTCGGCACTGCGCGATGCATCGAGCGCTCGGTCCGCCTCTTCGTCACACGCAAGCCCGGCCGAGCACGACAATTCGGTGAGATACCAGTTGGCGCTGCTGTTGGGCGCAACAGCGTCGATGAGGCGCAGGTCTGCATCGGGCGCATTCAACGTTACCCGTTTGGCGCGAACGCCGATCAGGCGCCAATCGGCATCGAGCCGAGCGAACATGAGACGCATGCCCGGCCCCGCTGGAAGACCGACGCGCAGGATCGGTATTTGTCGTCCGTTGCGCCAAGCCGCAATCCTGGCCGCGGCATCGGCGCGACGCTGGACCTGTGATGCGCCGCTCCAATCCGGCCTTGTCGGAGGGGCAGCGCTGTCAAGCTGCGCAGGCAAGGGAGATTCGGCGGTGACCCAACCGCTCAATCCAACGGCGTTCGCAAGCGCCGTGCGGTCGATCGCCATTGCGAGTGCGGCGCGGATATCGCTGGTGCCCAGGAACGAGCTTTTGCTGATCACGGCTAACCCGAACAGCCCTTGTACGGCATCGATGTGCAAGCGGCCCGGGCGTAACGTGGCCGTGCGCACATAGGGCCAGTCGGCCAGCGTGCCCTCCATAACGAGGTCGCTGCGGTTGGCGACAAATCGTGCAATGGCCAACGCGGGACGTTCGGCGCGAAGCAGCACCGGGTCGCGCACCTGGTCGGGTGGATCGTCTTCGGCAGCGATTGGGGTCAACCGCACGCGATTGCGAGTAAAATGAGCAATGCGAAAATCGCCAAGACCCTCGCGACCGCGTTGAATGGCCATTTCAGGCTGAGCAAGTAACTGCAGCAAATTGGGGCGCGGTGTTCTCAATCGGATTTCTACAACTCTGCCCGTCATGCCCACTACCGTATCGACAGCGCTCAATAGAGGCTTGAACGGGTTACGGCTGTCAGCAGCAACCGCGCGATTGAGGCTTTGAGCGACATGATCGCCATTGACGTCGGTGCCGTCGCGCCAGTGAGCCATTCGGATTCGAAAGATCGTACTGAGCCCGTCGCTGGTCACAATCCAGCTCTCAGCGAGCGCTGGTTCGACCTGTCCGTTCGAATCGAGCGTGACGAGGCTTTGTGCGGTGGCCCCGGCAAGAATTCGATCAGGCGGAGTCAGGGGGACTCGGTCAGGATCGACTTGTGCAAAACCAGACCCGATCACGCTGACTTGCGTTTCGCCGTCGTCGCGGGGCTCGCTACACGACGCGAGCAGCCCGGTCACGATCAGGACGGCGTAAAGCGAACAATGCATCAGTCCGTTATGCGCACCGCTCGTGCAAGCGGCAAGCGTTCGTGCAGGAGCCAAGGTTGCGATCCGGCAACCTCCGCTACCATAACTGCAGCTGGTGGTGGTCAGCAGGCTCATGGCGGTCCTGTCATCGGATTATTCGGCCACGCTTCCGGCTCGAATTCATCCAAGCGCCGCTTTTCCTTTTGAAACGCGCGACCTTGAGCCGACAATGCCCTGTCTGCGCCGTCGCGGTCTCCGGTTCTGAAGCTGACCATGAGGGGGCATTAGCGATCTCGAACGCTGTGATCAGGCGGTCAAATAGTGTGCGGGAGGTTCTGCAAAATCCCTTGAGGATATGAGCGGCGAGGGCAGGCTGGTGTTGTTGAAGCCGCCAAGTTCTGTGAGGCACCAGCCATGACCACGAAAGATTAAGCTATCTGTTGCGACGACGAAAGACCTGATGACCGGCAACCGTGACCAGTTCTGCGAGATCGTCCGCGATTTGCTGCAGGAGCTGCTTTAAGCGGGGAAGAGCGAACGCTTGTCGGTTCGCCTTGGCTACCGTTCGGGTTATTATGACCGGACACTGATATAAGCGTGTGGGCAGGCTTGAGCTGCGGATCCCGCAGGACCGTGACGGATATTTCTCGACCGAGTTGTTCGAACGCTACCAGTGCTCCGAACAGGCGCTGGTCGCCATCCTCGCCGAGATGTGCGTGCACGGCGTCTCGACCCGCAAGGTCAAGAAGATCACCGAAGAGCTGTGCGGTCACAGCTTCTTGGCGTCGACGATCTTGACGATCAACAAGCGCCTCGACGCGAACCTGACGACCTTTGCGCAGCGCCGGCTCGACGAGCCGTCCGCCTGTCTCATCATCGACGCCAAGTACGAGCAAGGTCCATCAGGGGGGTGTGGTTCGC
>JANXSN010000020.1 GCA_025352685.1 Sphingomonadales bacterium | reverse complement strand
TACCAAAATCCGTGAATGTAAATCACGTCGATTACGGCTCTCAGCTGTGCGCGGCATCAGATCGGAATCCCGCGCGGGATCAGATCGGAACGATGCGCGTGATCATGTCGGTATCCCTGCGCGGGATCATCGGAATCCGCATCTGGCGCGCTTTTGGCCTCCAACCCCATCGCGAGGGGACGTTCAAGCTCTCCACCGATCCCGATTTTGTCGACAAGGTGCGCGATATTGTCTGCCTTTACGTGACGCCACCAGCCCGTGCTATCGTGCTGTGCGTCGATGAAAAGTCGCAGATCCAGGCGCTTGATCGACCTGCGGGTGCGTTGCCGGCGCGGCCGCAAACGGGCGATGGGAATGCGAGCACCGATGACGTTGCCGCAGGGTCCGAACCAGCGCTGGAGCCTGGACTTTGTGAGTGACACATTGGTCTGCAGGCGACGCATCCGCACCCTTGCTGTTGTCGATGACTTCACCCGCGAGAACCTGGGTCTGGTGGTCGATACGTCGCTTTCGAGCGCACGAGTTGCACGCGAGCTCGATGTCATCATCGCGGTTCGCGGCAAGCCGCTGATGATCGTGAGCGGCGTCGAGGAGAACAAATCGAGCCGGGGGATCGATTTGCCGAGGCGCGGAACCGAGCTGACCGGCATGGCGGTCCTGCGCTGGGCGCAGGACCGAAAGATCGAGTGGCACTATATCGCGCCAGGCAAGCCGCAGCAGAACGACTACGTCGAGAGTTTTAATGGTCGCTTGCGCGACGAATGCCTGAACGAGACGCTGTTCGCGTCGTTGAGCCATGCCCGCTCGGTGCTGAGCAGCTGGCGCGACGACTACAACCATGTGCGACCGCATAACGGGATAGGCGGGCTGACGCCCACCGATGCTGCCAGGCGGGTTGTACAATCGCGCCCGCAAGGGTACGTTAACAAAGTCCGATGCTACTTATGAGTGGAGGAGAAAAGGGGAGCACGTCAATGAGACCAAAACCCTTTAACCAAAAATCACTTGGTGAGCGGTCAGTGCGCGACATCGCCGCCATTCGCTCCGATATTAAGCGATGCTGGCATTACAGAGATTCGACCTTCTAAAAACGTTACGTGTCCTTGCCGCGCGGAGAGCGATCAACTTTACGCTTGCTTATAGATCCCCTTGCAGCACTGCCTAAAGTGTTTTAGACTTAAAACATTGGCGGATGGAGTCGTTCGATGCGTGTAGCATGTCTGGGTGGTGGGCCGGCGGGTCTTTATTTCGCGATCGCGATGAAACTTGCCGAACCTACGCACGAGATTGAGGTCTTCGAACGCAACAAGGCGGGCGACACTTTCGGCTGGGGCGTGGTCTTTTCGGACCAGACGTTGGGCAATTTGCGTGCCAGCGACCCGGTGAGCGCCGCTACGATTATTGGCGAGTTCGCGCATTGGGACGACATCGACGTGCGCATCGGCGGCGAGTCGATCCGGTCTTCTGGTCACGGGTTCATCGGCATCGGGCGCAAGCGGCTGTTGAAGATTCTGCAGGACCGAGCGCGCGAGCTTGATGTCGTCCTGCACTTCGAGACCGAATTTTCCGCTGACTTGGCCGATTACGCCGCATATGATCTCGTGATCGCCGCAGACGGGGTCAACTCGAAATGGCGCGATGCCTATGCCGACCATTTCGGGGTCGATATCCAGGTCCGGGCGAACAAGTTCGTCTGGCTCGGCACGACGAAGATTTTCGACGCGTTTACATTTGCGTTCGAACAATTGTCCGAGGGCTGGGTTTGGGCGCATGCCTATCGCTTCGAGGACGGGCTGAGTACCTTCATCGTCGAATGTTCCCCCGAAACGCATGCGGCGCTCGAACTTGACGCAATGAGCCAGCAAGAGACGTGCCGCTGGGCCGAGCGCGTGTTCGCTTCGACGCTCGACGGGCATCCTCTGATGTCGAACGCGGCGCACCTCCGCGGACCGGCGGCCTGGCTCAACTTCCGTCGCGTGCTGTGCGAACGCTGGTCGTACGACAAGCTGGTCCTGCTCGGCGACGCCGCGCACACCGCGCATTTCTCGGTCGGCTCGGGCACCAAGCTGGCGCTCGAGGACGCGATCAAGCTGAGCGAAGTGCTGAACCGTCCGGGCCTGTCGCGTGCGGCGGCACTCGAGGAATATCAGGCCGAGCGCACGGTCGAGGTGCTCAAGATCCAGAACAGCGCGCGCAATTCGACCGAATGGTTTGAAACGCTCGACCGCTACCTCGATTTCGCACCGGTTCAGTTCGCCTATTCGCTGCTGACGCGCAGCCAGCGGATCAGCCACGAAAACCTGCGGCAGCGCGACCCGCAATGGCTCGGCAGCGTCGAACGCTGGTTTCAGTCGACAGCAAGCGGGGCCGCCACGGAGGCGCCCGCCAACAGCGCCGCGCCGCCCGTTTTCGCGCGGTATGCGCTGCGCAACATGCTGCTCGCCAACCGGATCGTGGTATCGCCGATGGCGATCTATATGGCAAAAGATGGCCTCCCCGGTGACTTTCACCTTGTCCATTATGGCGCACGTGCGCAGGGCGGGGCGGGCCTCGTCTTTACCGAGATGACCTGCGTTGCGCCCAACGCCCGGATCACGCCCGGGTGTCCGGGATTTTGGAACGACGCGCAAGGCATTGCCTGGAAACGGATCGTCGATTTCGTCCATATGAACAGCAAGGCAAAAATGTGCCTTCAATTGGGCCATGCCGGGGCGAAGGGATCGACCAATATCGGCTGGGAAGGCATGGACACGCCGCTAGCCAACGGAAACTGGCCGCTGATCGCGCCCTCTGACATTGCCTGGTCGGACGCCAACCAGCAGCCGACACCGATGATGCGCGCCGACATGGACCGCGTCCGCGACGAATTCGTGAGCGCGACCCGCCGGGCCGTGACGGCGGGCTTCGACATGGTCGAACTGCACTGCGCGCACGGTTATCTGCTGAGCGCCTTTATCACGCCGCTCCAGAACAAGCGCACCGACGAATACGGCGGCACGCTCGAAAACCGGCTGCGCTTCCCGCTCGAAGTGTTCACGGCGATGCGGGAGGTCTGGCCGCTCGACCGGCCGATGTCGGTTCGTATCTCGGCGAGCGACTGGACCGGTGACGAGGGCGTGACCCCCGATGAGGCGGTCGAGATCGGACGCGCTTTTGCGCAGGCCGGTGCTGACCTGATCGATGTGTCGGCAGGCCAGACATCGACGCAGGCTAAGCCGGTTTACGGGCGGATGTTCCAGACGCCGTTCTCTGACAAAATCAGGAACGAAGCAAAACTATCGACGATGGCCGTCGGCAATATCACCGATGCCGATCAGGCTAATTCAATCCTTGCAGCGGGCCGCGCCGATCTCGTGGCGCTCGCGCGGCCGCATCTGGTCGACCCGAGCTGGACGCTGCGCGCTGCCGCTGCGGCGCAGCACCGCGGCACGTTCGTCCCGCCACCGTACGAGGCGGGGATGGCGCAGTTGGTGCGCACGCTCGAACGCGAACGCGAACAGGCGGAGTTGCTGCGCGCGTGAGCCTTGGCAGCGTTCATGCTGTTGTTACCGGTGGCGGAACGGGGATCGGCGCGGCCATCGCGCACGTCCTTTCCGCCGAAGGCGCACGCGTGACGGTCATCGGCCGGCGGATGGCACCGCTCGAAACCGTCGCCCATGCAATTGGCGGCTTGCCGCTCTGTGCCGATGCCGCCGACCGCACCGCGCTCTGTGCAGCACTGGCTGCGGCACGCGAACACTACGGTCCGGTCGCCATCGCGGTTGCCAATGCAGGACAGGCGTTGACGGCACCGTTCGACCGCATCGGTCAAGATCAATGGCGCGCCATGTTCGTGGCCAATGTCGAAACCAGCTTCAACCTGGCGCAGGCAACGCTCGGCGACTTGCGGGCCGCGCCTGCCGGGCGCTTTGTTGCGATCGCTAGCACGGCGGCGCTGACCGGTTATGCTTATGCCAGCGCCTACGCGGCCGCCAAACATGCCGTTGTCGGCATGGTCCGCAGCCTCGCGCGCGAAGTCGCGCGAACGCCGATGACGGTCAATGCGGTTTGCCCCGGCTTCACCGACACCCCGATCGCTGATGAGGCAATTGAGAATATCGCGGCCAAGACCGGACGCAGCATCGAACAGGCGCTTGCCGAACTCTCGGCGTTCAACCCGCAGCGGCGGCTCGTCGAGCCCGCCGAGGTTGCAGCGACCGTCGCTTGGTTGTGCCGCCCCAACAGTGGCAGCATCACCGGCCAGGCGATCTCGGTCAGCGGCGGGGAAACGATGTGAAGCAGGCCGGCTTGCTCGAAAAGCACGATGGCGCACTTGACGGTGCCATGGGTGTGCGCCTCTGGCTGCGACTGTTGTCAGCGACGATGATCGTCGAAAAGCGCGTCCGCCGCCGCTTTGCCGAGCAGTTCGAAACGACGCTGCCGCGCTTCGACATTCTTGCCGCGCTCGATCGCCAGCCTGGGGGGATGACGATGAGCGAGCTCAGCCGCATGCTGCTGGTTTCTAACGGCAATGTGACCGCGCTTGTCCAGACGCTGGCAAACGACGGCCTTTTGAGCGTTGCCCAGTCGGCGACCGACCGCCGCGTTTCGACGGTTTCGCTGACTGCCGCAGGTGCCACGCGTTTTGCTGAAATGGCCCTCACGCATCGCGCATGGATCGAGGCAATGTTCGCCGGGCTGACGGCGCACGAAAAGACGGCGTTGTTTGAATTGCTCGGCACGCTGAAGACATCGATCGCCGATGAGGAGCAGCCATGATCGACGCCCAGAGTTTTACGCCCGCACACTTCCGGTGGGCATTCGAAGCCGGTGTCGCGACGATAACGCTCGATCGCCCGGCGCTGAAAAATCCGCTTACGTTCGAAAGCTATGCCGAGCTGCGCGACCTGTTTCGCGATCTCGTTTATACGCCGCAGGTCAAGGCCGTCGTCGTTACTGGGGCCGGTGGCAATTTCTGTTCGGGCGGCGACGTTCATGAAATCATCGGGCCGCTGACCAAAATGGCGATGCCTGAATTGCTCGCCTTCACGCGCATGACAGGCGACTTGGTCAAGGCGATGCGCGCCTGCCCGCAGCCCGTCGTCGCCGCGATCGACGGTATTTGCGTGGGCGCAGGCGCAATCATCGCGATGGCGAGCGATCTGCGTCTCGGCACACCCCGCGCCAAATGCGCTTTCCTGTTCACGCGCGTGGGGCTGGCCGGGTGCGACATGGGGGCCTGTGCCATACTGCCTCGCCTCATCGGACAGGGGCGGGCCGCAGAACTTCTCTACACAGGGCGTATCATGACCGCAGTGGAGGGCGAGTACTGGGGCTTTTACAACCGGCTCGTCGACGGCGATGTCCTTGCCGAGGCGGGCGTGCTCGCCGCCGCGCTCGCCAAAGGGCCGACCTTTGCGCACGGCATCACGAAGACCCAGCTAAACACCGAATGGGCAGTCAGCCTCGACGTCGCGATCGAAATGGAAGCGCAGGCGCAGGCGATCTGCATGCAGACAAACGACTTTCGGCGCGCGTTTGACGCCTTTGCGGCCAAGGCAACGCCAAACTTCGAGGGTGATTGATGAGCGAGATGTCGTTTCTGGACTGGCCGTTTTTCGGCGACCACCACCGCGCGCTGGCGCGCGAACTCGACGCCTGGTGTGTCGCCGAGAAACTGGCCGACGCGCATGGGCATGACCTCGACGCCGAATGCCGTGCGCTCGTCTCTCGTCTCGGCCAAGGAGGCTGGCTGCGCTACTGCGTGCCTGCGCCCTGGGGCATATTCGAGACGCTCGACGTCCGCGCGCTCAGCATTATTCGCGAAACGCTCGCGCGGCATAACGGGCTCGCCGATTTCGTCTTTGCGATGCAGGGGCTGGGGTCAGGGACGATCAGCCTGTTCGGCAGCGACGCACAAAAGGCCAAATACCTACCCGGTGTCGCCGACGGCAGCCGCATAGCCGCCTTTGCACTGACCGAACTCGCCAGTGGATCGGACGCCGCCGCAATGACGACCAGCGCGCACCGGTCGGGCAACGGCTGGTCGATCAACGGCGCCAAAACCTATATCTCGAACGGCGGCATTGCCGATCATTATGTCCTGTTCGCGCGGACCGGCGAAGCGCCCGGTGCCAAGGGGGTCAGTGCGTTCGTGGTCGATGCCGATACGCCGGGGCTGAGCATCGCCGAACGTATCGACGTGATTGCCCCGCACCCGCTTGCGACGCTGAAGTTCGACGACGCACGCCTCCCTGCCGATGCGCTGCTCGGGGAGACGGGGCGGGGTTTCGCCGCCGCGATGGCGACGCTCGACATCTTTCGGACGACCGTTGGTGCCGCGGCACTTGGCTTTGCGCGGCGTGCGCTCGACGAGGCTACGACGCGTGCGACCAGCCGCGTGCTGTTCGGCCAGCCGCTCGTCAAGAATGCCGTTGTCGAAAGTCAGCTCGGTGAAATGGCGCTTGGCATAGATGCCGCTGCGCTGCTCATCTATCGCGCGGGCTGGGTGCGCGACGTGCAAGGTCGACGACCGACGCGCGAGGCGGCGATGGCCAAGCTGTTCGCGACCGAAACGGCACAGAAGATCATCGACACTGCTGTCCAGATTCACGGTGGCCTCGGCGTGGTCAGCGGCGTGCCCGTCGAAGTGCTATACCGCGAGGTCAGGGCGCTGCGCATTTACGAAGGGGCCAGCGAAGTGCAGCGCATGATCATCGCGCGTGAGCATCTGAAGGCGGCGGCAGCAGCATGAGCTGGGTGCGCAGCTACCCGCTAAAGTTTTCGCACTGCGATCCTGCCGGCATTGCCTATTATCCAAAGCTTCTCGAATTGCTCGACGGCGCTATCGAGGAATGGACTGCCGATGTCATTGGCGTTCCACGCCACGTGATGCACCGCGAGACGAAGCGAGGCATCCCGACTGTGACGATGGTCGCGCGCTTCGGTGCAGTCTGCTTTCACGGCGACGTGCTGCGGCTCGCGCTGAATATCGGCGGCGTCGGGCGCAGCTCGGTCGACTTCACAATCGACGCCACCTGCGCCGATGAGCCACGCTTTGCGGTCGATTACCGCCAGGTGCTCGTCGATCAGGATACGCGCAAGGCAACTGCCTGGCCCGACGAGTGGCGCGCACGGCTGGAGGCAGCGTCCAAGGGATCAAGAACATGACGGTCCATCGCGCGCTTCTTCCCTCCGGCTGGCCGCGACCGAAGGGTTACGCTAACGGTATCGTCGCGCGCGGTACAACCGTGTGGACCGGCGGCGTTGTTGGCTGGGACGCGGAGGGGAATTTCCCCGACGGTTTTCCTGCACAATTACGCCAATGTTTCGAAAACACTGTCGCGGTCCTTGCGGAGGCAGGGGCGGCACCCGAACATATCGTACGGATGACTTGGTACCTTACCGACATCGCCGCTTACAACGCTCGACTGGCCGACGTCGGCGCGGTGTGGCGCCACGTGATCGGGCGTAATTATCCGGCGATGGCGGTGGTCGAGGTCGTTCGCCTCGTCGAAGACGAGGCGCTCGTCGAGATCGAAACCATTGCCGTCATTCCTGACTGAAGGAAATCGTCATGGCCACCGCTCTCGCCAGTCCTGCCATCCAGCACGCTGTCCCGAAATGGCCGAGCTTCGACTGGACCGACCCGTTCCTGCTCGATGCACTGCTGACCGATGAAGAGCGGATGGTGCGCGACACGGCGCGCGCCTTTTGCGAGGCCGAGCTTGCACCGATCGTGAAGCTGTCGAACCGCAACGAGATCTATGACCGGTCGCTGATGGCCAAGTTCGGCGTGGCGGGGCTGTCGGCGCCGAAGATCGAGGGCAAGTTCCCGCTGCGCGCCTGGGTAACGGGCGAGATCGTGATGGAAGACGTGCACATCCCCGCCGACCGGCTGCTTGCGGGGGTCGAGGGGTTGAAGGGCCCCAACAAGCTACCGCGCCTGTTCCAGCTGCGTGTGCGCCGTGCGATCTGATCGTCCGGCCGACCGTAGACCCTATTTCACCTAGATTGAAGCGTAGTGATTGTCCTGTGAAGTTCGCCGGGGAGGAGCGGCTCGCAGCGCGGACTGGTTGCCCGCGCAATCGCCGCGACGCGCGGTGGGCTTCACAGGACAACCGCAGAGCGGCGGGCATCTTTCGGCGCGGGGCTTCGTCGCTCGTCGGTCGCGGGGGGGGGCTAGCCCCGCTCGCCTCCTGACTCCTCGCTCCGACCCAAAATGGCTTCGTAACGATGCTTCAATTTAGGTGAAACAGGGTCTAGCCGACCGACGAGTCATGCGTCGCATGGTCGTCGGTCGTGCGCAAGTTGGCGAATAGCTGGCGGAGGAGCACCGTCAGCTGCTCGCACTCTTCGCCCGATACTTCTGCGAATGCCTTGCGATAGATGTGCCCCGCCTGGGTCCGGACAAGTTGCGCCGCGCTATTGCCGGCTTCGGTCAATAATACTTCGGTCACACGCGCGTCGGCCTGATACGGCCGTGCGACGACCATCTCTGCCGCCGCCAGCCGCTGAACAATCCGCGTCATCGTCGACATTTTCACCACCGCACGCTCACAAATCTGCGAGATACTTGCGGGCTGGCTTTCCTGAAGGATCACAAGGACGCGCCAGCGCGGAACGTCCATGCCGACCGCTTTCAGGACTGCATCCATCTCCAGTTGGTAGCGGCCGGCGACGCGTGCCAACCAGTAGAAAGGCGAGTCGGCCAGCTGGAAATCGGACTCCGACGGATCGGCACGCCGCCAACGCTCGTCCTGGGTCGTGATTATTTGGCGCCCATCTGGCATTTTTAACGCATAACGCTGCTTCTCGCGCGGACCAAGGGAAGTTTGCCGCTCTACCGAACCCACTAGCAGTCAACTATACTTGCACATGCACGTAAAATCCTTCATTCCTGGGTACTTGGTAGGCTTTGTGAGGGCATTTCGATGAGTCAACAGGTGCTGGACTCGTTTGCGGCAATGGTTGCTGGTGGTGCCATTCAAACCATCGATCTGACCCAGACGTTATCGGAGGACACGCCGGTCTTGGTCTTGCCGCCCGAGTTTGGGCAATGCGCTCCATTTAGCCGGCAAGAAATCTCGCGCTACGACGATCGGGGAGTTGCGTGGCACTGGCATAACTTCACGGTTGGCGAGCATACCGGAACGCATTTCGATGCGCCCGTGCACTGGGTGACGGGGAAGGATTTACCGAACAACAGCGTCGACACGATCATGCCCGCCGATTTCGTCGGTCAGGCAGTCGTGATCGATTGTTCGGCCGAATGTATGGCCGATCCCGACTTCGTACTGACTGTTTCAGTTATCGAGGCCTGGGAGGCGCAGCACGGCCGGATCGCCCCGCGAAGCTGGATCTTGTTTCGCACCGACTGGTCGAAGCGTACCGGCGACGCATACACCAACCGCGCCGACGATGGCGCGCATACGCCAGGCCCCGACGGCGCGGCATGCCGTTTTCTGATCGATGAGCGCGATGCGCGTGGCTTCGGTGTCGAGACGATCGGCACCGACGCGGGGCAGGCGCACAACATGGACCCGCCGTATCCGGCCCACACGTTGTTCCATGGCAGCGGGCGATACGGCTTGCAGTGTCTCGAAAACCTCGATCTGCTGCCCCCGACGGGCGCCGTGATCGTGGCCGCTCCGCTAAAAATCCGCGATGGATCGGGCAGCCCGCTGCGCATCCTCGCGTTCGTGGCGAACTAGCGCCATGGCAGAACGCTCATTCAAGCGCGAGGTCGAGCATCTGCGGCTGGGCGAGGGAGCCCGCTTCGAGGGCGAAGGCATCCTGGCGGTCACCAAGGCGCTGTTGCAGGCGGGCGTGGCGTATATCGGGGGCTATCAGGGTTCGCCGATCAGCCATCTGATGGACGTTTTTGCCGATGCCGATCCGCTGTTGCGCGAACTCGGTGTACATTTTGAGTCCTCGGCGTCCGAAGCCACGGCTGCGGCCATGCTGGCAGCATCGGTCAACTACCCGCTTCGCGGCGCGGTCGCCTGGAAATCGGTCGTCGGCACGAATGTCGCGTCCGACGCGCTTTCGAACGTCGCCAGTGGCGGCGTCAAGGGCGGCGCGCTCATCATCGTGGGTGAGGACTATGGCGAAGGGTCCTCGATCATGCAGGAACGCACGCATGCGTTCGCGATGAAATCGCAGATGTGGCTGCTCGATCCACGACCCAATCTCGCGTCGATCGTCGACATGGTCGAAAAAGGGTTTGAACTTTCGGAGGCATCGAACACGCCGGTTATGCTCGAACTCCGGGTGCGGGCCTGTCACGTCACCGGCAGCTTCGTGGCGAAGGACAACCGCCGCCCGCCGCTGACCGTCGGCGAAGCGGCGGCGAACCCGTCGCGCGACCTCGATCGGATCGTGCTCCCGCCAGCCAATTTCCTTCACGAACGCGAAAAGACCACTCGGCGGTGGCCAGCCGCGGTCCGGTTTATCGCCGAACACCGGCTCAACGAACATTTCGGCACGGAGCACGGCGAGGTCGGCATCATCGTGCAGGGCGGGCTCTTCAACATGCTCAACCGCGCACTCGAACTGGTGGGATTATCGGACGAAAACGGCAATGCACGACTGCCGATTTATTGCCTGAACGTCGCTTATCCCCTGATCCCCGACGAGCTCACCGCGTTCTGCGCGGGCAAGCACGCGGTGCTGATGGTCGAGGAGGGGCAACCCGAATTCATCGAGCATGAACTGAACACTGTGTTGCGTCGTGCCGACCTGCAAACGCGCGTGGTGGGCAAGGAAGTGTTGCCGCGCGCGGGCGAATATGGCGGACAGGCGCTGGTCGACGGCCTGCTGCAATTCCTTGCAAAGCACGCCCCCGCAATGCCCGTCGTGCGTCCGGTCGCTCCCGTTGCCGATGAGCCGATCGCCGCGGTTGTTCCACCGCGCCCGGCTGGTTTTTGTACCGGATGCCCCGAACGGCCGATTTTTTCCGCGATGAAACTGGTGCAGCGCGACCTTGGTGAACACCACGTCTCTGCAGATATCGGCTGTCATCTGTTTTCGATCCTGCCGCCATTCGACATCGGTAACACGACGATGGGCTATGGTCTGGGGACGGCCGGTGCTTCGGCATTCAAGCCCGCGACCGGGACAGGCGCCAAACGAGCGATCGCCGTGATGGGCGACGGCGGCTTCTGGCATAACGGACTGACCTCGGGGATCGGCAACGCCGTGTTCAATCAGGACGACAACGTCACCATTATCGTCGATAACGGCTATTCGGCGGCAACCGGCGGGCAGGACATTCTGTCGTCAGCTAATGAGAATCCTGTTCGGCAAACGCAGCATTCGATCGAGCGCGCAGTGCGTGGGATAGGCGTCCGCTGGGCGCGGACGTTGCGCCGCACCTACGACGTTGCGGCAATGCGCGACCTGCTGAAGGCGGCGCTAACAACGGACGAAATGGGGCCGAAGGTCATCATCGCGCAGTCCGAGTGCATGTTGAACAAGCAGCGGCGGGAAAAACCACTGATCGCCAAAGCCGAAAAGGGCGGCGCACGCGTCGTGCGCGATCGTTTCGGCGTGGATCCCGATACCTGCACCGGCGACCACGGCTGTATCCGGTTGTCGGGCTGCCCATCGCTGTCGGTTCGACCCAACCCCGACCCGCTCCGGCGGGACCCCGTAACCCACATCGACAACACTTGCGTGGGATGTGGCAATTGCGGCGAAGTCGCCCACGCCGCAATTCTGTGCCCATCGTTTTATAAGGCATCGGTGATCAGTAATCCGATCTGGAGCGACCGAATTCGCAAGCGGGTGCGCATGGCCATCATCGGCTTTCTGCAGCGCCGACACGAACATGCGATCCGGGCACGCGCCTTTTGACGGAGGGCTCAAAATCGACGGAACGCCGGCGGATTACGTTGGCCATTCTCGCATTGGGCGGTCAGGGCGGCGGGGTGCTTGCCGACTGGATTCTTAACGCAGCCGAACACAGTGGTTTTGTGGCGCAGCGCACATCGGTGCCTGGCGTGGCACAACGTACCGGCTCGACGGTCTATTACATCGAGATGGTTCCCCGCAACGCCGACCTCGGCCGACCAGAACCGGTTCTCGCGCTCAGTCCGGTGCCCGGCGACGTCGACATTGTCATCGCGTCTGAACTCATGGAGGCGGGCCGCGCCATCCTGCGCGGGTTCGTCTCGAAGGACCGCACTGTCCTGATCGGCTCGACGCACCGTATCTATGCCATCTCCGAGAAGTCGGCGCTCGGTAACGGGATCGGCAGCAGCGAACGCGTCATCAGCGCGGCACACCGTCGTGCTGCCAGGTTCATCGGGTTCGACATGGATGACAGCGCGCGCCAAACCGGCAGCGTCATCAGTTCAGTCATGTTCGGAGCCCTGGCCGGCAGCGGCACGCTGCCGTTCCCAGTGGCGGCGTTCGAAGCCGCAATCCGCAACGGCGGGAAAGCGGTCGCGGCCAACCTCGCCGGCTTTGCGATCGGGCGGCGCAACGCCGAAGGCGTCGCTGCACCCGACATTCCGATCGATGCCCTGCCGCAACCGACTTCGGCGGCCGGGGTGGGCCTCGCCGACCGTGTCCGACGTAGCTTGCCCGAAAGCGTGCACCGCTTTGCTCTTGAGGGGGTCCGGCGGCTCATGGATTACCAGGACGCCAGCTACGCGGCCCTCTACCTCGACCGGCTTGGTGCCGTGCGGACCTGCGATGATGGTGCCGCTAACTGGGCGCTGACGCGCGAGACCGCACGCGCATTGGCATTGTGGATGGCGTATGAGGACGTGATCCGTGTCGCCGACCTGAAGGTGCGCACGACGCGAAGCGAACGTGTTGCGCGCGAGGTCGAGGTTCGCGCGGATCAAGTGCTGCGGGTGACCGAATACATGCACCCGCGCCTGCGCGAGGTTTGTGAAACGCTTCCCGCCGCCTTTGGCCGGGCGATCCTACGCCGCCCGGCGCTGTGCCGCCTGCTCCAACCGTTTTTTTCGACCGGGCGCCATGTCGAGACCACCGGCGTCCGGTGGTTCATTATGTTACGGCTGGCCGCGGCGATGCGTCGCTTCCGCCGCCAAAGCCTGCGTTACGCCGAGGAACAGCCGCGCATCGAAGCCTGGCTCGCCGAGATCCGGGTTGCGGCCGCGACGAACACGGCCTTCGCGCTTGAACTTGCCAAGACCCAACAGTTGATCAAGGGGTATAGCGACACGTTCGATCGGAGCCTGTCGAGTTTCCAGAAAGTCATGGCGGCGGCACGCGCGCACGCTCCCGACGACAGCGGGGCCGCGTTCGTCGGTCGGCTGCGGGAAGCGGCACTTGCCGACGATAGTAGTTGCGCCCTCGATCTGGTGATCGGTGCGAGCGAGGCGTCCAGACTGCATTCGTCCGTTTCCACATATACAGCATAGTCTACGCCATTCGAGCATAACGCAGCGGAACATCGTTGTTCGAATGCGTTCATGCGAAGGTCCGACTGCGAAAATATCGCTCGTCCACAATCTCCCTGATGGAGCTAAGAATGCGCTGGCAAAGTCGGTCTGTGCTATTCGCTGGGGTAAAGGCTGCAGTCGCTGCGGCGGTTTCCAGAATGCTCACCGTAGCAGTAGAAATGTAGGGTAGGTGGAACGGTTATCCCGCTTTAGATGCTGACCGCTTACGCGATACTTTAACCCAAAAGCCGAACGTCGGCGTGTGGGCGCCCCGTTGGATAGAAGGGGTGTTTGAGAGATTTTGTTCGCGCAGGTTCAAGTGCTTCCGTGTGTCCAGCCTGTTGATGCAGCCATGATCACGACTGCTGGCCTTTATGGAGATCGCGGATCGGGTCCACACCGCTTTCGCGCGATCGAGGCGCTGGGACGTTTCACTGGTTTTCCCGGCCTCGTCTTCTGACCTTCCTTGCGTCCCTGACGCTTCAAGCCCTGGGCGGGCTATCTGCCTCCAGCGCCGAATCGTTGTCGGTCTACCGGACGGAGTTGCAGCAGCTTTTTTTCAAGATGCGCAGTCATCGGGGTCAGCAGTTTGAGCGCATCAAGCTTCAGCTCGAGTTCTGTCTCCTCGGCGTAGAGGCGCGTCGTTTGACTCGATCCTTCGTGCCCAAGGATGTCTTCAACTAGGCTGTCCTCTACGCGGCCCTTCAGAAACGTCGCAGCGCTGCCACGAAAGCTGCGAACGTCCTTGTCCTTAACCGCGCCGCCGACCGGATGGCGCCAGGACGTGCCGTTCGGAAATGCCCAATCGCGCCATTTCATAAAAACTGTCTGATAAAACGTCTTGGAGAAGCTTCCACCTGCTTCTGAGGGTGCTGTCAGTCTAATCGCAACTCGTCTCCGTTTGGCGCACGAGGGCCGAAAGTGGCCAACCTCAGGCGGCAAGCGACTGCCACTCGGCCAGCGCAGCCGAGCGTCGGATCTTGTAAGTTTCACGAGCGACGAGGTGACGCTCCGAGTTAAAATGACTGTGAAACGAGGCGTGGACGGAAACGAATTTTTGTAACGTCGATGTACGACGAAATCGCAGCATTGCCCGCTCTTGTCGTCGGAATGGCAGGTGAGAATTTTC
>JANXSN010000057.1 GCA_025352685.1 Sphingomonadales bacterium | reverse complement strand
AAAGTGCTGCAGGCCATGTTCCAGTCGCCTGAATTTTCGAAATCTTTGGGCGGTGCGTTCAAGGACCCAGTGCACTATGTCGTGTCGGCAGTTCGGATGGCCTATGGCGACCGGGTCATTCTCAATGCCCAACCGATGATTAACTGGCTGAACCGATTGGGCGAAGGGCTCTTTGCGCACGAGACGCCTGACGGTTATCCGCTCAATTCGGCTGCATGGACGGGACCGGGGCAGATGACGGTACGCTTCGAAATAGCCCGACAGATCGGCGGGGGCTCAGCCGGGCTGTTCAAGCCCCCGGCGCGGGAAGGATCCGAGCAACCTGCCTTTCCCCAGTTACAGAACGCGCTCTATTTCGGCAGCCTCGCTTATACGCTCAGGCCGCTGACAGCGGTTTCGCTAGCGCAGGCGACCTCGCCACAGGAATGGAACACGCTGTTCTTATCTTCCCCGGACTTCATGCGCCGCTGATACGGAGACTTGACGATGCTTATCGGTCGCAGAGACATGTTGAGGGGCGCGCTCGCGCTCGCGCCCATGGTCGTCGCGGGCCAGGCTTTTGCGGCGCCGCAAGCCGCAAGCCGGCTGCTGGTCGTTTTTTTGCGTGGGGCCTATGATGCGGCAAACATCGTTGCACCGACTGGCAGCGATTTCTACCACGCCTCGCGGCCGACGATCGCGCTCGGCAAGCCCGATGCGTCCAATCCGAATGCGCCGCTTGCGCTCGATGCGGATTGGAGTCTCCATCCGGCGTTGAGGAGCTCGATCTACCCACTGTGGCAAAAAAGGCAGATTGCATTCGTGCCCTTCGTCGGCACCGACGACATGAGCCGCAGTCATTTCGAGACGCAAGACACGATCGAACTCGGCCAGCCGATCGCCGGTCATCGCAACTATGGATCCGGATTTATGGCCCGACTTGCGAGCGTCTTGGGCCGTGACACGCCAATCGCGTTCACAGACCAGTTGCCGCTGTGCTTTCGCGGCGGCCCAATGATCCCTAACATGGCGCTGGCCACGGCGGGCAACAAGCCAGCAATCGATCCACACGACGCCGCGCTGATCCGTGCAATGTACAAGGGTGACCATATTGGCGCAACCGATCTGGGTCGCGCGGTCGATGAGGGATTCCAGGTTCGCGAAATTGTCTTCAAGTCGATCGATGAGGAAATGAAAGAAGCGGGGCGCGGGGCTGCCAGCACGAAGGGCTTCGAATTGTCAGCGCGCCGAATCGGGCGATTGATGCGTGACCAGTTCAATCTGGCATTTGTCGATGTCGGCGGTTGGGATACCCATGTGAATCAGGGCGGGGCGCAGGGTTATCTTGCAACGCGCATCGGCGAGCTTGGCCGCGGCCTTGCGGGCTATGTCGACGAGATTGGCCCAGATGCGTGGGCGAACACGACTGTCGTCGTCATTTCTGAATTTGGGCGCACGTTCCACGAAAATGGCGACAAGGGAACCGATCATGGTCACGGAAGCATTTACTGGGTGATGGGCGGCGGGGTACGCGGCGGCCGCATTGTCGGGCCGCAAGTAGCGCTATCACAGGCTACGTTGAACCAGGGCCGGGATTTGCCGGTACTGACCGATTATCGAGCCTTGATTGGCGGCATCGCAGCGCGGCAATTCGGCTTGCGTGATGAGCGGCTCGCGACCGTTTTCCCCGAAATCAGGGCTGCGGACCTCGGCCTGATCTGACAAATCTGCGTAGAGGGCGCGTGCAGGCGTTGGTCTGGGGCAACGCGGTGAATTCGCTTGCGGGTCGATTTTAAAGCAGATTTGTCAGGGCAGACGTGGGGCAAATTCTTTGCAGAATTCGTCTTAATCAGATCATCGAACGTCGATGGTCATGCCTCATTGACATAGTTTACACTATTTTCTGGCGCTGCCTGAATCTTCCTGGAAGCCGCTGCCACCGCAGTGACACTTAAAAAGTAGCGGCAAAATGAGTTGCATCAACTCGCGTCTAGCAATCACTATGTATAGAACATAATAAGAACATGTGATTCGTCAATTTCGCCCTGAACCGCTTTCATATCTAAGCCCGCACATGGGCGCGCCCAGCGACCCTGTGCCAAATACAGTGTCGTTTGGCGTCGACGAGATTGACTGCCGTATCGCAGGCGGATTGACGCGGCGGGCGTTGCATGAAGTTTTTGCAGCGTCGGTTGACGATGGCAGCACCGCGGCGGGTTTCGCCTTGATGGTCGCCGTGCGCGCCAACCTAGGCGGCCATCCCATCATTTGGGTTCGCGAACGCCGGAACGGCCAGCACGTTGGACATCTCCACGCCGCTGGCCTTGTCGAACTCGGGTTTGATCCCGACGACCTTGTTCTGATCGATGCGCCAGATACACTTGCTGTACTTCGCGCCGGCAGTGACATCGTCAAATGCGGTCAAGTGGGCGCTGTCGTGATCGAGCCTTGGGGAAAGGCCCCGTTGCTCGATCTCACGGCATCGCGGAGGCTTTCGATGGCAGCTGCAGCTTCGGGTGTCCTGGCATTGCTGCTGCGCGTTAACGCCGAACCGATGCCGAGCGCTGCACAGACTCGCTGGCAGGTGGCATCTGCACCGTCGTCACCCCTTGCAGCCAATGCACCAGGTAACCCGGCTCTCGACATCACCTTGCTTCGTCATCGCGGCGGTATTGCCGGGTTCGAAGCCCGTCTGGAGTGGAACCGTGATACAAGAAGCTTCGCGTCAATATCTCGCAGTGTGCCTGCCGTTCCTTCCCTCGGAGCGGATAAAGCGCATCCGTCCAACCAAAGACGCGCCGCCTGACGACGTCCCGTTTGCACTGGTTGAGAAACAGCGCGGAAGTATGCGGCTGGCGGCAGTCGACAGCGCCGCGCTGAGGCTTGGTCTCACACCCGGTTTGGCGCTTGCGGATGCACGGGCGCGTATACCCGAACTCATTGTCTACGATGCCGACAGGCGTGAAGACGCCAAGTTGCTCGATTGGCTTGCCGAGGCTTGTGACCGCTATACGCCAATGGTGACGATCGATCCGCCGCAAGGCCTGATCCTCGACATCACCGGCTGTCTTCATCCTTTCGCTGACGCAGAGCACGGACTGGCCAGAGATTTGGCGCAGCGACTTGCCCGTCTCGGGCTGACAGCGCGGTTGGCAATGGCGACCACACCCGATGCAGCGGCGTCGCTGGCACAATATGGCGGTGATGACGTATGCCACCTTCCGGTCACTGCCCTTCGCGTCGAAGCCGATATGCATGTTGCTTTGGCCAGGGCGGGCCTGCGGACGATCGGCGATGTTTCCAAATTGCCATCAGCTCCGCTTGCAGCCCGGTTTGGCCAAGTACTACCGGTTTTGCTGACACGTCTGCTCGGCGAAATGGACGTACGCATAACGCCGCGTCGTCTTCTCGCCGAGATCGAGACCGAAGCACGTTTCGCAGAACCGGTTGCGCGGACCGAAGATGCGCTTGCCACAATGGCACAGCTCGTCGGAGAGGCAGCTATCGTACTGTCCGAACGCGGTGTCGGCGGGCGACGCTTTTCAGTCGCGCTGTTTCGCAGCGATGGCCATATCGCGCGTCTGTCGGTCGACACCGGCAAACCAACGCGCGACCCCGCCGTTCTCGTCCGCCTGTTCCGCGAACGGATTGATGCGCTCACCGACCCGCTCGATCCGGGCTTTGGTTATGACATGATCCGATTGGCTGTGCATGTCGTCGAACCGTTAGCGCCCGAACAATTAAGCCTGGAAGGCGAGCGAGAAGTCAGCCCTGAACTGACATCGTTGATAGATAGGCTCGGCACGCGGCTAGGTCGCAGTCGCGTTACGCGTTTTGCCGCGATCGCCACGCATATTCCCGAACAGGCAGTGCTCGAATTCCCTGCCGTTGAAGAGCGTAGAGCTGCTGCTTGGCCGAAATCGGAAGCTGGGGAACCGCCGCTGCGCCCCATCCATCTTTTCAATCCGCCACATCGAATCGAGGTTATCGCCGAAGTTCCAGACGGTCCGCCCCGTCGATTCAAATGGCGGCGGACGATGTACGAAGTCGCCCGACACGAGGGGCCTGAGCGGATTGCCGCCGAATGGTGGATGCGCCGCGACAATGGGGGTCTGACACGGGACTATTACCGGGTCGAGGATGTGCGCGGGCGACGATACTGGCTGTTTCGCCACGGACTTTACGGAACCGAAAAGGCACATCCCGACTGGTATCTACACGGTCTGTTTGCATGAGGTTTGCCGAGCTTGCTGCGGCGACCAATTACTCCTTCCTCGAAGGCGCATCGCATCCACACGAAATGGTGGCAACTGCGCTTGCACTCAAACACAACGGGATCGGCATTGCCGATCGTAACACGGTGGCGGGCGTTGTGCGTGCGCATGTTGCTCTGCGCGAAGCTGTCGAAGCATTGGGACGTCCCATCGATTTCAAATTGATTTTCGGCAGCCGCCTCGTGTTTTCGGACAGCACACCGGACATCATTGTATATCCAACAACAAGGGCAGGGTGGGGGCGGCTGACCCGGCTGCTGACGACAGGTAATCTGCGGGCCAACAAGGGTCATTGCACGCTCTATTTCGAAGATCTCGTTGGGGTGTTGGCAGACATGGCCGTGATCGTCATGGGTAACGACGCCGCCGTTCTTGATAGATTGATAATGATCAATCCGGGTCGAACCTGGCTCGGCGCAACACTGCTCCGCAACGGGCGAGACCGACGACGGCTGGTCGGATTGCAGGTCCTTTCGGCACAAACCAGCGTTCCTCTGATCGCTGTCAATTCACCACTCTACGCAATGCCAGGCGACCATATTTTGCAGGATGTGATGACCTGCATCCGCGAGAAGACAACAATCAGCGCGGCAGGCCGTAGCTTGGATGCCAATGCCGAACGCCATTTGAAATCCGTGTCTGAAATGGCGCGTCTGTTTGCCGACGTGCCCGAAGCAATTGCGGCAACGCAGGACCTTTTGGCGTGCATCGACTTCAATCTTGAGCAATTGCGCTACGAGTATCCGCATGAACCCGTGCCGTCGGGCTGGTCACCCATGGGCTGGCTGGTTCACCTCACCATAGGAAATGCAAGAGAACGGTATCGGCATCAGCCAGTTCCTAGAAAATTGCTGACGCTACTTCGCGACGAGTTCAAACTGATCCGACAGCTAAATTATGCCTATTACTTCCTGACTGTGCACGATCTCGTCGCATTCGCACGCGCGCAGGACCCCCCTATCTTGTGCCAGGGGCGCGGTTCTGCGGCTAATTCAGTTGTATGTTTTCTACTCGGAATCACCTCTGTGGATCCCGTTACCAACAATTTGCTGTTCTCGCGCTTTGTGTCCGCTGACCGCAACGAGCCGCCAGATATCGACGTTGATTTCGAGCACGAACGCCGCGAAGAAGTGATACAATACGTTTATCGGCGGTACGGCCGTCATCGTGCAGGGATCGCAGCAACCATCGCGCATTATCGTCCGCGCAGTGCGGTGCGCGAGATCGGCAAGGTGCTGGGGCTGAGTGAGGATATCACCAATCGCCTCAGCTCAACCATATGGGGCAGCCACGCGTCCACGATGGACGAGAAACGCATCGAGGAAACCGGCTTCGATCCCGAAAACCCCGATATCGCTCGGCTCAATATGCTGGTCGGCAAGCTGTTGGGGTTCCCGCGCCACTTGGGTCAACATGTCGGTGGATTCGTGCTGACACAGAACCGCCTCGACGAGACCGTGCCGATCCACAATGCCGCCATGCGCGACCGAACTTTCATTGAATGGGACAAGGACGATATCGACGCGCTCGGCTTGATGAAAGTCGATATCCTCGCGCTCGGGATGCTAACCTGCATCCGCAAGGCGTTCGACCTCATGCGCGAACACAATCTGGGTGATCACAAGCTGGACGTGGATCTCGATTCCAGCGACCCTGCCGTTTATGACATGCTGTGCAAAGGCGACAGCATTGGCGTGTTCCAGGTCGAAAGTCGTGCGCAGATCAACATGTTGCCGCGCTTGAAACCCCGCAAACTTTACGATCTGACGGTGCAGGTCGCGATCGTTCGTCCCGGCCCCATTCAGGGCGATATGGTCCACCCCTATCTGCGACGACGTTCCGGGCTTGAGAAGCCCGAGTTTCCTTCGCCAGCACCACCCCATGATCCTAACGAGTTGCGCGAATTGCTCGGCGAGACGTATGGGGTTCCCCTGTTTCAGGAGCAGGCGATGAAGCTCGCCATTGTTGCTGCTGAATTCACACCGTCGGAAGCCAACCAGCTTCGCCGCTCGATGGCTACTTTTCGCAATGTCGGCGGCATGGACAAGTTCAAGGAAAAGCTGGTCGGCGGCATGGTTGCGCGCGGCTACGAATACGAATTCGCGGAGCGATGCTACAAACAGATCGAAGGGTTTGGCTCTTATGGTTTTCCCGAGAGTCACGCGCTGTCGTTTGCCCGGCTGGTCTATGTTTCGTCGTGGATTAAATGCCACCAGCCAGCAGTATTTGCCTGCGCACTGCTAAATTCGCAGCCGATGGGATTTTATGCGCCCGCGCAAATCGTTCGCGACGCGCGTGACCATGGAATCGATGTTCGTGCCGTCGATGTGAATGCGAGCGGATGGGATAATAGTCTGGAAGACAAGGCGCTCCGTCTCGGTCTGCGTCAGGTTGACGGGTTTCGAAAAAGCTGGGCCGACTTGATCGTAGCCTCACGCCCGTTTGACAGTGTCGAAGCGCTGGCGCGCAAGGCCGACTTGCCATCAAGGGCCTTGCGTCTGTTGGCCGATGCCGACGCCTTTCGCTCGATAGATCTCGACCGGCGCAATGCCCTATGGGATGTGCGCCGTACACCAACCGACACGTTGCCGCTGTTTGTTGCTGCTGATGCCCGCGAATTGGGGATTGAACCCGAAGTTCACTTGCCAATCATGACGCCGGGCGAACACGTCGCTGCCGATTATCAGACCGTGCGTCTGTCGCTCAAAGGCCACCCGATGTTTTTCCTCAGGAGCGGGTTTGCAGCTGAAGGTGTGCTGACCTGTGAACAGACTTCGGCGGCCACGAACGGCAAACGGGTTAAAACTGCTGGTATCGTCCTGGTTCGTCAGCGCCCGGGCAATGGTAACGCGATCTTCGTGACCATCGAGGACGAGACCGGCGTCACCAACATCGTCATCTGGGCGCGTTTGTTCGAAACGCTGCGCCGCGAAGTTATGGCGGCGCGGCTTATGTTGGTTGAGGGCGAAGTGCAGCGCAGTGTCGAAGGCGTAATCCACCTGATGGCTACCCGCATTCATGACCGCACGCTGGAACTATCACGCTTGTCGCAAACGCATGATACCAACCCGCTGCTT
>JANXSN010000115.1 GCA_025352685.1 Sphingomonadales bacterium | reverse complement strand
CCCCGATCCTATCCGATGTTCACGATGAACTGGCCGCTGCGAGCAGCGAGCATTCCATTCTTCACGATGAAACATTCGATGCTGTGCTTCCCGCGATATGACGTGCTTTCATTCCTCTTGAGGTGGCCTTGGCTGACGACGCCTTCGTCGAAGCCACCGCGCAGACCGCCAACGCGTTCGGCTTCCTCGCCCGTGTTGACGACCTGCCAGTATACCTTGAACGGGCCGGGCACGTTCGTGGTGGCGTGAAAATTCAGGCTGGCATTCTTGGGAAGCGCGGAATCTTCGGATTCAAACTCCCGTGTCCTGAATCCGTTCACATCGAACGCTGCCCTCGAAATTGTCACATTGCCTTGCGTCGTAGGATTCCAAGGCGGTTCCTGGCGGTGGCGCGGATTGAGAATCAATGCAGCGGCGCGCCGTGCTCCGGAAGCAAGTCCACCCAAGGCGGATTGCGATCGACGCCTGGCCTTGGCGACTTCGACGATACGACCACCAAAGCGCGGCTTAAGCTGCTCGAGGATTGCGTCGCGACTTGCCAGTTGTGCAGCGTGGCTGAAGTCAGCGCGGGCTTGTTCCAGCCAATCGTGGAAGGCTTGTTTCCGCGCGGGGTGCAAAACCCACCTGTCGGCGAAATTCTCCGCACCGTCGGTCGGGTTCTCGATCCACGCGACGCCGACGCGATCATCGATGAAATCATCCATGCTGTTTAAGATCGAGAACAGGGCGGCAGCGATGGTCGGCTCCTGATTATAGGCATGTGCCGCCAGCGTGGTGATGATGATCGAAATCGGACGATCATCCCACCGCTTGCCCTGAAACATGACGTCCCGGTGGCGCTTGAGAATCTGGATCGCTGATTGCAGCGGAGTGCGAACGCGCCATTCAGGAATGTCTTCGACATTTGCCCTCGCTTCGAGGGCCATGCCGCGCCTGCGGGCGTCGAAGATGGTCCGCATTCTTGACCGGAACCATTCAGCATAGCCTTTGGGATTGCTGTGAGGCCAATCCTCGGTCTTCAGCAGATACCGGGGATGGTCCTTGTCGGTGATGGCAATCGCTTGGTTAGCGTAATCAGCCGACAGGCTCGCCTGTTCCAAAAGCAAGCGTTGGCGCGCGCCATCGGGAATCGACGGGAGCGCATCGAGATGGAACTGCGCATCTTCGGAATAATTAAGTGTCCAGCAGCGCCGCCCTTCCTCGGGCTGCTCCATAGAGTTGGCCTTGGCGTAGGACTTAATCTCGATCCCGAGGAAGTTCTTCAATTCAGCCTGACTATACCGGATTTTCGACACGCCGAGTTCGCACACGAGATCGATGTCGTAATCCTCGGCATCGGAAACGGGCCTGATTACCGTGCCCAACCGGAACGAGCCTTGGACATATACCGTGGGGGTCACGTTGGTCAGAATCGATTCCGGGCGGCCAAGCCACTTGCCGACAGACTTGTATCGGGCCTCTGCCTCCCGGTAACGTGACTCGGGCACCTGAAGCGCCTCGGCCAGATCTTCCAGCGCTTGCTCAACATGCGCGGGTACCGTCATTGCCTGTCGGTCTTGAATGGTCGAGTCGTACACGGGAATTCCTGCCTTGACGTTCAATGGTGGAATTGCAATATAACATATATGACAAACATAACAAGTCCGTCCGCGATGCTGCGGGCCATCCGCGATGCCATGACGTTGACGCAGGAACAGCTTGCCGACCGGCTCGGTGTGTCATTCGCGACCGTGAACCGCTGGGAAAATGGCGCAAATATGCCGCAAAAGGCAGCTCGCGAGGTGATCACCGCACTAGCGATTGAAGCCGGGATTGATGTGGGGGAGGATGCCGAGCCCCTGCCCGTGATCGCTTCACCGGGGCGCGGACGGCGAGTCGCCAGCCAGGCTCCCACCACAAAACCGATGGAGCAGATGCTGTGGGATGCCGCCTGCTCGATACGGGGCGAAAAGGATGCGCCCAAATTCAAGGATTACCTCCTCCCGATGGTGTTTCTCAAACGCCTGTCGGACGTGTTCGATGATGAGATTGCGCGGCTGGCCGAGGATTATGGCAACCGCGAAACCGCGCTGGCGATTGCGGCGAGCGATCATACCATCGTCCGTTTCTACATGCCGCCCGAAGCGCGCTGGGCGATCCTGAGCGGGCGTGCGCCCTTTGAATGGCCCGCTGGAGAAGCGCCGCGCGATATTGGCGAGCATCTGACCAAGGCGATCCGCGCGGTCGTCAAACAAAATCCCGATCTTGATGGCACGATCAACGTCGTGGATTTCGCCGCTGAACGCAACGGTGAGCGCGACATCAATCCGGCCAAACTGCGCAACGTAGTCGAGACCTTTTCGGACAGTCGTTACCGGCTGGGGCTTGCCGATGTGGAGCCCGATTTTCTCGGCCGCGCCTATGAATATCTGCTGCGCAAATTTGCCGAAGGATCGGGGCAGAGCGCGGGCGAATTCTTCACCCCGACCGAAGTCGGGTTCCTGATGGCGCATATCCTGCGCCCCCGCCCAGGCGAAGAGGTGCATGATTATGCCTGCGGATCGGCGGGGCTGCTGATCAAGCAACAGATTGTCTGCCGCGAACTTGATCCCTTAAGCAAAGTGCCGCTCAAACTTTACGGCCAGGAACTGATGGCGGAAAGCTTCGCGGTCGCCAAGATGAACGGCATCATCCACGATATGGCGGTGGAGATTGCGCGCGGCGATACGATGATCAACCCCAAGTTCAAAACCGCGAGCGGCGACATTCGCACCTTTGATATCGTCGTCGCCAATCCGATGTGGAATCAGCCGTTTGATCCCGAACGGCTGGCGAACGATCCGTTTGACCGGTTCCGCACGGCGGGGGGCGTCACTACGGGCAAGGGCGATTGGGCATGGCTGCAACATACGCTGGCCTGCATGAAGCCAAACGGCCGTGCGGCGGTGGTGCTGGATACCGGCGCGGTCACGCGCGGATCGGGATCGAAGAATGAGGATAAGGAACGCAATATCCGTAAATGGTTCGTGGACCGCGATCTGATCGACGGGGTGATCCTGCTGCCCGACAATCTGTTTTACAATACCAGTGCTGCGGGCATCATCGTGGTGTTGAGCAAGCGCAAATCGGCGGCGCGCAAGGGCAAGATCACCCTCGTCAACGCCAGCCGCATGGTCAAGAAGGGTAAGCCGAAAAACTATCTGACGCAGGACGCGATCCGCGAGATTGCGGCGCTGTTCGTGGCCGGTGCGCCCGTTGACGGTGAGGTCGCGGTCGTTGAAGCCGCGCAAGTGATCGAAGCGGATTACAATCTCAGCCCGAGCCGGTGGGTGGGGCAAGTCCAAGACGCAGACGCCAACGACCTTCCAACTTTGATCCGTCAACTTGCGGTGCTTTCCCTGGATCAAGCCGTTCTCGATGTAACGCTGGCAAAACTGTTGCGGCCATTGGCAGAGGTCAATGCAGATGACTGAATGGACGACAGCGACTTTGCGCGAAGTGACGGAACGAACAAGGACGTGGAATCCGGCCACCACGCCCCGTGACGCAATTCAGTATGTAGACGTGTCGGCGGTATGCCGCGATGAACTGAAAATCACGTCAGCAGCGACGCTAGCACCGCCGGAAATTCCAAGCAGGGCGCGCAAATTGATACAGCGCGATGATACCATTTTCGCGACAGTAAGGCCGACGCTGCGAAGAGTCGCGAAGGTGCCAGAATCGTTGAATGGCGAGATAGCATCGACCGCGTTTTGCGTTCTGCGGCCAAACCGCGATATCATCGACGCTGATTTTCTGTTCTTCGCCGCAATAAGCGATTTGGTGTTGAATGAGATTGCAGGTTTGCAAAGCGGTGCCAGCTATCCCGCCGTGCGTGATACCGATGTCCTCGACCGCTTAATCCCACTGCCCGCAATAGATGAACAACGCGAGATTGCGGCGGCGCTCACCGCGTGTCGAAAGGCGTTGTCGCACCAATCACAAACAGTGTCGGTTGCCCAAGACCTCAAACGCGCCACCATGCGCGAACTGTTCACGCGCGGGCTGCGCGGTGAAGCGCAAAAGGACAGCGATTTTGGCCCCGTTCCTGAAAGTTGGAGCATTGCGCGGCTAGACCAAAACGCAGAAGTGCAAACTGGTGCAGCCAAAGGTCGAAAATTTGGCGGACATGATACAGTCGAAGTGCCCTACCTTCGTGTCGCCAATGTTCAAGACGGGCACCTCGATCTTCGCCAGATGAAAACGATCCAGGTTCGCAAATCGGAGGTTGAACGCTACAGCCTTCAATATGGGGATGTGGTCCTTACCGAAGGCGGAGACTTCGACAAATTAGGTCGTGGTTTCATTTGGCGCGGCGAGTTGGATTTGTGCCTACATCAAAATCATGTCTTCGCGGTGCGTCCTAACCGCGCGCGCCTTCTTCCTGAGTTTTTCGCCTATCTTGCTCAAAGCACCTATGGGAAGGCTTATTTTTTGCAAGTTGCTCACAAGACGACCAACCTCGCTTGCATTAACAGCGCCAAGCTCAAAGCATTCCCATTGCTCATTCCACCGACCCTCGAAGAGCAACAAGAAATCACTGCCATCCTCGACACCATCGATGCCAAGATCGATCTGCATAAACGCAAAAAGGCTGTCCTCGAAGACCTGTTCCGCGCGCTGCTCCAAAAGCTGATGACCGGCGAAATCCGCGTCGCCGATCTTGACCTCTCGGCGCTGGATAAGGAGATTGCCGCATGAACGGCTGCGCCTATATTTTCCTCGATGAAGCGGGCAATCTGGATTTCAGCGCCAGCGGCACACGCTGGTTCGTGCTGACCAGTGTTTCCATGCGCCGCCCCTTCACGGCGACCGGCGCGCTCGACGCCTATAAGCATGATTGCCTCGAATACGGACTGAACACCGAATATTTCCACTGCGCCGATGACAATAAGCATGTGCGCGGCCAGGTGTTCGATATCATCACCCAGAATATGGGCGATTTCCGGATCGACAGCTTGGTCGTCGAAAAGCCCAAGACCGGCCCTGCGATGCAAGCCGACACCCGATTTTATCCTGAGATGCTGGGCTATTTGCTGAAATATGTGGTGCCAAAGGAGATCGCGGCAGGCGCGACTGAGGTGATCGTGATCACCGATCTGATTCCGGTGAACAAGAAACGCCGCGCGGTGGAAAAGGGTGTGCAGAAGGCGTTAGCGGAAATGCTGCCCGAAGGGATGCACTACCGCATTCTGCACCACAGCTCCCGCTCACACTTTGGTTTGCAGGTCGCGGATTATTGCTGCTGGGCGGTCTATCGCAAGTGGCAATCGGGCGAGACAGCCTATCATGACCGGATCGCTGGCGGGATGCGCAGCGAGTTTGAAATTTTCAGGACTGGCAAGAAGGCGTACTACTGATGCGCCAGCCATACCCCAGACACAATGACCCCTCCGACTACTTCATTGCTGAAGAGAGCCCCTTGGGCTCTTGTCATCGGAGGGGAACCTTTGGAGGCTCGTATACCGCGCAATCGTTAATTTTGCAAACAAATTCCGCTGCCACATGCGGAAAGGGGTCCACCGCATGACCGATCTATCCATCTCCGAGGCAGGCTCTGTCCAGTTCCCGATGGTGCGCCATGCCGCCGAAATCGGCTGGACGCCGCTCTCCCCCGAAGCGGCGAGAGAGAAGCGCGGGAGCGACGCGGCGATGTTCCTGCGCGATGAATTGGAAGGTGCGATTGCCCGGTTCAACCCGTGGCTGTCGCGTGACGCGGTGCGTTCGATCTTTGAAACGCTCGATGCGATTCCGCCGACAATTGAGGGCAACCGGACGATGCTTGGCTGGATGCGCGGCGAGCAGAGCTGGTATGATGAGGATGAAAGGCGCCACCGTTCGGTCACGCTGATCGACTATGACAATTTAAGCGCCAACGCCTTTCACGTCACATGGGAATGGACGCTGAAACCGCCGGCGCGCAAAGGCAACCGCGCCGATGTGCTGTTCCTGATTAACGGGCTTCCGGTTGCCATCGTCGAGCATAAAAACCCCAAGGACGGTAACGCGATGGAGCGGGCAGTTGTGCAACTGCGCCGCTATGAGGCGGAGACGCCCGAACTGCTCGGCGCGCCGCAACTCTTCAACGTCACCCATTTGATCCAATATTGGTACGGCGTCACCTGGAACGCCAACCGCCGCTTTATCGCGCAGTGGAAGGAAGGCACCCACGAAAGCTACCGGTTCGCGGTGCAGGCGTTCTTTGAACGCACCGATTTCCTCCGCACGCTCCAGCATTGGGTATTGTTCTATGTCGAGGACGGCGAAACCCGCAAATCGGTGCTGCGTCAGCATCAACGCCGAGCGATTGACGCGGTGGTTGCGCGCTGTGCCGATCCAACCAAACGGCGCGGGCTGGTGTGGCACACGCAAGGGTCTGGCAAAACCTTCACCCTGCTTACCGCCGCCAAACTGATCCTTGAGGACAAGGCCCGGTTCAATAATGCCACGGTGATCCTCGTCGTGGATCGCACCGAACTCGAAGGGCAGTTGAAGGGCTGGGTCGAGCGATTGTTGGGCGAGATGGACAAGCTCGACATTGTCACCCGCCGCGCCAATTCAAAGGATGATTTGCAGGCCTTGCTGGACGCCGATTTTCGCGGGCTGGTGATCGCAATGATCCATAAGTTTGAAGGCATCAGCAAAGCCAGCGCAGACCGCGATAACATCCATGTTTTCATTGATGAGGCGCACCGCTCCGTGGCCAAAGACCTTGGCTCGTTCATGATGGGCGCGGTGCCGAACGCGACGATCATCGGCTTCACTGGCACCCCGATAGCGGACACAGAACGCGGCAAAGGCACGTTCAAAATCTTCGGGGCCGAGGATGAGAAAGGCTATCTCGACAAATATTCCATCCGCGAATCGATTGCCGACGAAACCACATTGCCGATCAAGCACATCCTCGCGCCCAGTACGATGACGGTGCCGCTGGAGCAGATCGACAAGGAATTCTTTGCGCTCGCCGATGCCGAAGGGGTCAGTGACATTGAAGAGTTGAACCGGGTGCTTGACCGCGCTGTGGGCTTGCGCGCCTTCCTCAAGGCCGACGTGCGGGTGGCAAATGTCGCCAAATTCATCGCCGATCATTTCCGCGAGAATGTCTTGCCGCTCGGTTACAAAGCCTTCGTCGTCGCGGTGGACCGTGAGGCCTGCGCCAAATATAAGCGCGAACTCGACAAGCATCTGCCGCCCGAATGGTCCGAAGCGATATACACCAGCAATGTGAATGACGGAGTTGAGCGGCCCGACGTGGCGGCGCTCCAACTGAGTGAAGAACGAGAAACCGATGTCCGGCTGCTGTTCAAAAAGCCTGCCGAAAACCCCAAAATCCTGATCGTCACGGATAAGCTGCTGACCGGCTATGACGCCCCGGTGCTTTATTGCATGTATCTCGACAAGCCGATGCGCGATCATGTGTTGCTGCAAGCGATCGCCCGTGTGAACCGGCCCTATGTTGATGCCGAAAACATCCGCAAACAGATTGGCTTGGTCGTCGATTTCGTCAGCGTGTTGCGCGATCTGAAAAAGGCGCTGAAGTTCGATTCCGAAGACGTCAGCGGCGTGATCGAAGACCTTGATCTGTTGCTCGCCGATTTCCTGGCCAAGATTGCAGTGGCGAAAACGGAATATCTCGATGCGGGCGAAGGCGGCAACGCCGATGAACGTCTTGAGGCCCTGGTTTACGGCAAATTCCTTGACCCCGAACCGCGCAAGGCCTTTTTTGAGGCATATAAGGACATCGAAAATCTGTGGGAAATCCTGTCTCCCTCAGCTGAGCTGGTCGATCATATCCCAACCTACAAGCGGCTGGCGCAGCTCTATCTGACGGTGCGCAACGCCTATGCGGAACATATCGGTTTCGTAGCCGATCTTGCTCATAAGACGCGACGGCTTGTCGAGGCGAATGCCGAACAAACCGGCCTGGGCAACCTGACCAAGAGCGTGACGTTCGACGTGAAAACGCTCGACTCTCTGCGCGATGGCAAAGGCAGTGACGAAGCCAAGGTGTTCAATCTTGTGCGCGGCCTGCAAAAAGAGATTGACGATGATGCTGGCACCGCGCCGATCTTGCAGCCACTCAAGGATCGCGCCGAACGCATCCTCAAGGACATGGAGAATCGGAACGTCACCGGCCTCGCCGCGATTGATCTGCTGGGTGCGTTGGCTGCTGAAAAAGAGACATTACTCGCGGAGGCAAAGGCGAGCGGCTTGTCTGCCGAAGCGTTTGGGCTGATGATTGCACTACGGGGCGATTCCGCGCTCGCAGCCGCCAACGTCGATCCGATGGCGATCGCAGCGCAAATTGACGATATGAGCCGCCGTTTCCCCAACGCCGCAGTGAACGATGATGAACGGCGGCGATTGCGAGGGATGCTTTACGCGCCGCTGCTCGCGTTGCCGCAAGACGATCAAACCAGGATCGTGGATCTGATCATTCGGTCGTTGCTCCCGTGAGCAAGGCCGCTGCTGATTTGCGCGACCGCGTGACATTCTGGTCGGGCAAGCTGAGAGTCAGCCCACGCATCATTCGTATTTACCCCATGCGCCGTAAATGGGGCTCTTGCTCATCGCTCGGCACCATCACCCTCGCTATCGACCTCAGCGCGCGAGAACCAGACTTTCGGGATTTCGTGATTGCCCATGAACTGCTCCACTTGCGCTATCCGCATCACAGCCGGTTGTTCAAAGCGATACTGACGATGCACATTCCAAAATGGCGGGCGCTGGATCTGACGCGGTAAGGTATCCCCAAAAGAGGCCGCTTCATCAGGGCAAAGTGACAACGGCGCTACGCGATTCTGATTCGTGCGCGATGGCCGAATCCCGTCCGGGATTCTGGTGGCCAGCATGACAGGCGTTCGGCTGTCATTTCGCAGCTGCGGGGCGATGCCCGTTCGGTGCATTTCACCCCACCCAAGCCCGATCCAAGCCCCAGTTCTGGGGCTGCTTTGGTTCGTGTAGGAGAATGGTGCCCCTGGCCCGACTCGAACGGGCACATCCGAAGATACCGCATTTTGAGTGCGGCGCGTCTACCAGTTCCACCACAGGGGCACGCGAGCGGCGGCTATAGACTCACGAATCGGCTTAGCCAACTGGTTTGATGGAGTACTGCGAGCGAACGCCAGAAAGGACGAAAAACTTTCGCTATCTGGCGCGGCGCACGTTGATCGCCGAAGCATCAAGTATGTTCTTGATGTGCGACGCATAGTATTTCTCGATCATCTCGACGCTGGTTCGGCAGTTCTTCGCCACCTGATAAATATCGGCCCCCTCCATCAACCGGAAACAGATATAGGTGTGCCGCAAGCTGTAGCTGGTGCGCGGGTTTCCTTCGCGGTCGTGCTTCATGCCGAGTTCGTCGAGAAGCGTGTTGAACAGTTCCCGCTGAATTTTCGGGAACAGGAGCTGGTTCGGCTCAAGGCTGTGCCGCGCTTTCATCCGCTTGAGCGGAACCACGGCACCGGGCATCGTCTTGCAATAGCCGACGCCGCGCTTGCCGCGAACGGCGATGTGCAGGATTTCCTCGTCACCCGGCCCATCGGCAACAATGTCGATGTCGCGTAGCTCGATCCGCTTGGCCTCATCGGGGCGGAGGCCGCTGTTGACCATGAACAGCACATAGTCGTGCAAATCCTCGCAAGCGGACCGCCAACGCTCCTTTTTCGGATTTTTGGCGCGCTCGCCCGTCGCCTTGTAGAATACCTTATATTCCTCGGGCGAAAACCAAGCCCGATGGGCGATCTTGCCGGACATTTTATAGGGGGCCGAAATGTCGGGCAGATAGGGAAGCCAGCCGTGGCGGT
>JANXSN010000114.1 GCA_025352685.1 Sphingomonadales bacterium | reverse complement strand
ACCATATTTCCAGCGACCCACGCCGCTTCAGCGCCGCATTATACTCAGGCCAGTTCGTCGTGCGATACACAGGTGCGGCAGGTTTGGGCATCACGCCCATCTATCCCACTCGATTCCCTACGTGAATCCCCAACGTCAGTTTTGCAACAAAGCCATAACGAACCGTCAACTGCAGCACGTACCCAGTTCATGGGATAGCACCGATTGCTCCAGAAATTTAATCACCTGATCGTCGAAGTCGCACAGCAGTGTCTCGCATCAGCAGATCGTCGTTTCAGTAAGGCGTAGACAGACTCACATACTGATCAGGAAGGACTATTCATGCGCATGATCTTACTCTCGACGGCTCTTGTGGCGAGCGCTGTCGCGCTTCCCGCAATGGCAAGTTCGGTTATCAATGTCACCGACGGCGGCTCTGTCGCCGCTTTCGGGCAAAACACGACCTACGCCACGGGCGTGGTGTTCACCGCACCGCAGAGCTACCTGCTCGGTTTCTCGTTCAATCTCTGGTCCGACAAAGCGTTACCTTACGTCGCGCGGATTTACGCGTGGAGCGGCACCAATCCGGTCGGCGCGGCCCTGTATAGCAGCGCCGTGCAGCAAGCCCCGACGACGTCCACGACAGTGACTTTCGCGATGAAGACAGCGCTGTCGGTCGGCACCCAGTATATCGTCTATCTGACCAACGACCCCGACGGCATATCGCTCGGTGGCAGCGGCTACGCAAATTTCGGAACCGGGACCGGTCCGGCCTTCTACCGCGACGCCCACAACGATCCGAGCGATCCATTGCAACCATGGACGAATTCAGATTTCAGCGGAGGTCTCGCGTTCAGGGCCGACTTCGAATCGCGCGATGCCGTTCCAGAGCCGGCGACGTGGGCGCTGCTGCTGGCGGGCTTTGGCCTGACCGGACATGCAATGCGCCGCCGGACATCGGCGGTGCTCGCCTAGCTTGCAAACATCCGGCGCGGCGGCTGTCGCGACCGGCATTGGCGCGACAGTCACTGGTTCACGTGGCCGCGAAACGGGAGCTGCCGGAACCGGCAGCAAGGAGATCAGAGATGAATATCTTGCGCGAAAATATCCGAACGGCAGCTGAAGCCGTTGTCGTCGTCCTCGCGTCGGCAATGGCCTTCGTGGTCGCAGCACCTGCGGCGGCGGCACCGCTCCTGATCAATGGTGACTTCGAAACGCCCGATCAGCTCGGCAATCGTAGCCAAATATCGTACGGCGAGCTACCCGGCTGGACCTACCAGGCAGGACCGGTGCTTAACGGTTATGATGTCGAGATCACCTCAAGCTTCATTTGGGGGTTTGCCGCTGCCAGCGGCAAACAATATCTTGACTTCGGTGGTAACAGCAGCTTCGGGGCAAGCATATCGCAAAGCTTTGCGACAACGCCCGGCGACGTCTACCTCGTTACTTATGCAACTGGCGAGCAGCAGGGCGATGGCTCCGCACAAATCATGCGCGCCATCGTTACCAGTGGCGCACAGATGCTCGTTGCCAACAACACCAACTTCACAAATGGTTTCAGCGCCGGCAAGCCGATTACCTTCACCGCTACCGGCACCACGGCGAAGCTGACCTTCTTCGACGCGACACCCGATGCGGCAAGCAGCATCGCCTCGAACATCATCCTCGACGCGGTGCTCGTCTCAGAACAGTCTGTCGTCCCCGAGCCCGCGACGTGGGCGCTGCTGATGACGGGCTTCGGAATGGTCGGCTCGGCGGTCCGCGCGCGTCGCGGCAAGGGCACGGTAGTCGTCGCCAAACGGCGAGCGCGGTCTTCGTAAGATGTGAAGTGCAAGCCTGCTTTCGCGTGACGGCCAGATTGGCCGCGCCAATGGCGCAAAAAGGACTTTTGACATGCTCAAGACATTTCTGCTCATCGGTGCCTCTCGGCGGCCCTCGCGGCGAGCTCGGCACAGGCAGTGACGACGTACAGCTACACCGGCGGCTTCCAGTCGTTCACCGCCAGCATCGCGGGGACCTATGCGATCGACGCTTACGGCGCATCGGGCGGAACTGGTGCAATTGCGACCGGCAGCAACAGCGGCTACGGTGGCGAGGGTGTCGGGATCGGCGGAACCTTCGTGCTGAGCGCCGGTGAGGTTCTGACAATCGCAGTAGGGGGTGTTGGTCAGTCACCAAAGTTCGTTCAGGCCAGCAGCGGCGGCGGTGGTGGTGGCGGCAGTTTCGTCACCATCGCGAGCACGAATTCCGATTTGCTCATTGCCGGCGGCGGCGGCGGCGGCGACATTACTAGGCTCAGGACCCATTGATCTGAGCGTTGCGATCTGATTCAGGCTCCGCAGGGAGAATGAGCATGAGCGACCTGTACTGGCTGACCGACGATCAGATGACGCGGCTTGAGCCGTATTTCCCCAAGAGCCACGGCAAGCCACGGGTTGATGATCGGCGGGTGTTGAGCGGCATCGTTTTCGTCAACCGCAATGGGTTGCGCTGGTGCGATGCACCCCGGGAGTATGGTCCGCACAAGACGCTCTACAATCGATGGAAGCGTTGGGGCGAAAGGGGCGTGTTCCTGCGGATGATGGAGGGACTGGCGGCTGCGAGCGCCACGCCGAAGACGATCATGATCGACGCAACCTACCTCAAGGCACACCGCACGGCATCGAGCCTGCGGGTTAAAAAGGGGGCCTTGGGCGGCTCATCGGTCGCACCAAAGGGGGCATGAACACCAAGCTGCACGCCGTCACCGATGCAGAAGGTCGACCGCTCAGCTTCTTCATGACCGCTGGCCAGGTCAGTGATTACACCGGCGCGGCAGCGCTGCTCGACGACCTGCCCAAGGCGCAGTGGATGCTCGCCGACCGCGGCTACGACGCAGACTGGTACAGGGACGCCCTTCAGGCAAAGGGTATAACACCCTGCATTCCGGGACGGAAATCCCGGATCATGCCGATCAAATACGACAAACGCCGCTACCGAAGCCGCAGCCGCATCGAGATCATGTTCGGACGCCTGAAGGACTGGCGCCGCGTCGCCACCCGCTACGATCGATGCCCGGCCGTCTTCTTCTCCGCCATCGCGCTCGCCGCCACCGTCATCTTCTGGCTCTGATCAATGAGTCGTGACCCTAGGCGGCAGTACGGACACAGCACCCGGTCCTCGCCCTCCCATCAGGGAAAGTTCAGCCGCGCCAGCAGCGCCTTGAACCGCGGGTCGGCGCGCAGCGGGTCGAGCATGGGATCGCCGGGCAGGCTGAGGATGCGGCCATCGCGTCTCGCCGCGAGGCGTTCGAGCACCGCGAGCGCGCGATCGGGT
>JANXSN010000104.1 GCA_025352685.1 Sphingomonadales bacterium | reverse complement strand
GAGCAGTGACCACACCACCGCAGACGTTGCCGCAATGACAGCATCAGCAGAAATGGGGTGGCTTCCTGCCGCGGCCTTGGCGGCCTCACGCAATGCATAAAGCGGAGACGTGCCGATATCCCCGTAAACGACGCCAAGCGCACCCAGGCTGAGAGCGATCGAGCTTCGTGCGCCCCGTGCGGAGTGATACTCGGCACCGAGTAATCGTTCTAAATCGCTGTCGTTTAGCGCCGGGCCGCTCATCGAGTTTGGTTGGCATGGGAAACGAGCGAAGTCGAGGTTAGCCCAAGCGGTGCGCCGTACGATCGGAGTGTATCAGTTGTAATCGCCTCAGGCGATCCGTGGCGCTTCAGCGCCTTCTTGATGAACGTTTGAGCAGCTGCGCTGCCCCGGGTTTTGGCACCAAGACTCTCAAGCACTTCGCCTCGCGATAATCTGCCCGCCACAGGTAGTGCGTCTCGTCTTTGATCGTCACATAACCCTCATCAATGTACCAATGCTAACGGTCGTTGTGATTGATTGCTCCAACCCAAGCGATCACGGGACGTTCGTGACCTCGCTCGACATACGTGAAAAGGACGCGCTTTGGCGTGAGGCTGGACCATTATTTTTAACGGACGCGGGGCATCGACGCTTATTCAGTCACTCGGCGAGCGCAGTTGCGCGCCGTTCGGTTACCGTGATCAGGAGATTTTGAATGCTGACTTTGGAACTTGCGGACCGCATGGTTGAGGGCGCATTGAAAGCCGCTCGCGAACGAAAAGCCATGCCAATCGCTGTTCTTGTCTTAGACGCAGGCGGCCATCCCGTTGCGTTCAAGCGTGAAGATCGGGCCAGCCTGTTCCGGTTCGACATCGCACGCGCCAAAGCCATGGGGGCTTTAGGCATGGGTGCAGACACACGAGACCTTGCTGGTCGTGCGGCCGTTAATCCAACGTTTCTTATCACTGTCGCGATGGCCACTGGAGGAAGCCTGGCCTTGTCACCCGGAGGCGTGCTCATTCGCGACTCTGCCGCTGAAATTTTAGGTGCCATGGGCATAAGCGGAGATACTGGCGACGTGGATGAGCAATGCGCCATCTCGGCTATAATTGGCGCAGGTCTCAGTGTAGCTGACGGATTACGGATCGCTTGAGATTTATTATGGTAAGGTGTCGGAATTCCCCGCAGAATCAACTGGTCGCCAAAGGTCGCGCGGCGCGCCATTGATCTTCACATCGACCTCATCCGGCTGCCATCGCCAGTGGCGACAGCCACGCATTGCGTTGGTCCGCGGCAGACGGGTGTCGCCAGCAATGATCGGGCCGAACCGGTTACACCAGACCCGCACTGTCTCGTGTCTACCATCGATCCCGCGCTAGAAATGCAGATATTCAAAACTTCTGGGTGACCGCGCGAAACGACCGTATATCACCACCACAAGGTGGATGACCTCCAGCGACGCGTTGAAACGTCGGTGGAAAAATGGCGGGTTTGGCTCTCGATTTGCGGCTCATCGTCGCCGGCTAACGACGCCCTGCTCACGATGGAATGCAGGTTTTAAAGTACTCGCCTGCATGATCGGCGAGTACTAGGACAGGGCTCCAAAACAAAAATTGCGTTGCGTCGCACGCGGTCTGTTCAAATTATTCCGGCCTGTCTCATGACGGCGAGCATTTCGGCGTCGACGCCGAGCAACTTGGAATAGATCTCGCTATTGTCCTGCCCCACCCTGTGCGGCGCCAAGCTGCGAATGCTCGTCGGGGTTTTGGAAAAACGAGGAAATGGTGCCTGCATCTTCAAATTGGCCCAACGCGGATGGTCGACATCGACGATCGCCTCGCGCGCCGCAATATGCGGGTCGGCAATCATATCGGCGGGGGTATAAACGCGGCCAGCAGGAACGCCGTGTTCGTTCATCAGTTTCTCGACCTCGGCAACAGTCAGGCCGCGCGTCCAGCTTTCGATGCGGACGTCGAGTTCCTTCTGATTGCGACCGCGCGAGATGTGATCGACGTAGCGCGAGTCTTGCGCGAGCTCGGGCTCGCCCATTGCGATGCACAGCCGCGCGAACACTGTGTCCTGGTTCGCGCCGATCAGGAAATCGCCGTCGTTGCACTGATAGACGTTTGACGGCGCGATGCCAGGCAGCACCGATCCGGTCCGTTCGCGGACATAGCCGAACACGCTGTAATCGGGTATGAGGCTTTCCATGACCTGCAGTACCGCCTCGTACAACGCCGAATCGACGACCTGTCCCTCGCCGGTAGCGTCGCGGTGGCGCAGTGCCGCGAGCGCGCCCATACAGCCAAAGGTCGCGGCGAGTGTATCGCCGATGCTCACCCCCATGCGGCTCGGCGCGCGGTCGGGATCGCCGACGATGTTGCGCCATCCGCCCATCGCCTCGCCGATCCCGCCGAACCCAGCCCGGTCGCTATAGGGGCCCGTCTGGCCATAGCCCGACACGCGCACGATGATCAGGCCCGGGTTGTCGGCGTGCAACGCTTCAGGTGACATGCCCCATTTTTCTAGTGTGCCGGGGCGGAAGTTTTCGATGAGGATGTCGGCGGTCGTGATCAGTTTGCGCGCCAATTCCTGCCCCTCGGGCAGGCGCAGATTGGCCGACACCGACTGCTTGTTGCGCGCCACGACTTCCCACCACAACGGATAGTCGCCGCGGCCCCAATCGCGCATCGGGTCGCCCTTGCCGGGCGGCTCGATTTTGATGACTTCGGCCCCCATATCGCCCAGTAGCTGACCGCAGAACGGCCCCGCAATCAGCTGGCCCATCTCGACGACGCGAATGCCTTTTAGCGGTCCCATATTCTCAGTCGCCAGGCTCATTCGGCGGCGACCGCATCATCGACGACGCTGGCGTGCCACACCGGCTGCGATGGGGGTTGCAGCCCGGTTTCGTCGAAGCAACGCGTGCGCAGTTCGTCGATGCTCCCGCCCCGGTCGAACAACAGGGTCTCGTTCGCGGTGGTCCGCATCCTCGCGCGAAGCGCTTCGGTCGCGCTGCGGTCCACGACGCCCTCGGCGTCGGCGATGACGCCATAGGCCTTTGCCCCAGCTGCGCTAACCAGCCCCTGCCTAATTTCGCGCGCCACCAGGTCGACCTCACGATCCAGCGGGTCGCCCCAGCCGCCGCCACCCCACGTAATGAAGTGAAGCTGATCGCCTTCGGTGACCGCAAGACGGTCGAGCTTGTTCGCCACGATGCTCGTCGCGCCGTCGGCTTTTTCCAGGATCTTGCGAGCGCGCATCCCTGGCTTGCCGCCGTTGACACCCCACGGATAGGTGAACCAGCGATCGTCGTGAATGCTGACCGTGCCACTCGCAAGGAATCGGTAGCTCATCAATATGCCGTTGCCACCGCGAAAGCGCCCGGCCCCGCCTGAGTCGGCCAGGGCCTCGTAGCGTTCGATTCGCAGCGGGAAATAGCGTTCGAGAAACTCGTTCGGTACATTTGTGAAGCCCGGCCACAAGCTGTGACCGTCGGGGCCGTCGCCGAACGGCTTGCCCGGGATGCCGCCAAAGCCAATCTGGAACAGCTGGAACCACTCGCCCTGCTTGTCGCGCCCCGAATACATCAGATGTGGCGACGAGCTAAACCCGGCGGCGCACAAGAATTCTGGCGTGCGCTGACCGAGCAATCCGCCCAGAATGTCGAAGATGCGCCCCAGAGCATGCGTGCGGCCCGACAGTGCCGCAGGGTATTTCGGCTTCAGGAGCGACCCTTCCGGGATGCGTACCTCGATCAGGTCATAAAAGCCGTCGTTGACCATGATCTGCGGGTCGAAGACCATGATCATGTAAATGCCGAAAAACATTTTGAACATGTTCTCATTTAGATAGAAATTGATCGACGCGTCCGATTGGGGGTCAGTGCCTTCGAAATCGAGGATCACGCGGTCTCCCTCTCGCCGCATGGTGCACTTGATCCTGTAGGGACCGAAGCCGACGCCGTCGTCGCAGACATAGTCCTCGAAACTGACCGCCTCTTCGCCTACGGATTGCGCGATCAGCGCCTTCATGGCGCGGTGGTTGCGGGCGAGCAGCGCCTGTGTGGCCGCGACGTAGACGTCCTCGCCGAACCGTCCGCACATTTCGTCGACGCGCCTCGCGGCGACGCGGCAGGCCGCAACCAGCGCGTTCAGGTCGGCCGCGCACCAGTCGGGCTTGCGGGTCTGGTGCATGATGAGCTTGATCAGGTCGTCGTTATAAACGCCGCGGGCATAAATTTTTACCGGCGGAATGCGGACACCTTCCTCGAAGATGGCGCGCGCATCGATCGGCATCGACCCCGCCACTTTGCCGCCGATGTCCGACTGGTGCCCGAACATTGCGGTCCAGGCAACGAGGCGGCCAGACCGGAATACCGGCAGCAGCACCAGCCAGTCGTTCGAATGGCTGACCGCACCCTCGCAGCTGTACGGGTCGGACAACAGGATCATGTCGCCTTCCTCGATCGTCCCGTCGAAGCCGCGCAGAAACCCGTCGATAAAACTCCCGAACTGCCCGACGATCATCTTGCCCGCCGGGTCGGCGATCAGCGGGAAGGCGTCACCCTGTTCGCGGATGCCCGGTGACATTGCGGTGCGCACTAGCGTCGCGTCCATCTCGGTCCGCGCATTGCGCAGCGCATTCTCGATGATGTCGAGCGTCACGGGATCGATCGCCGGCACGGCAAAGGGCGTCGGGTTGGTCTGGATGATGGTCGCAGCCATGTCAGCGTTCCTCCGGCGTGATGAGAATGTTGCCGTATTGGTCGACGACGGCGACGTGGCCCGATAGCACCAAAGTCGTCGAATCCATTTCCGTTATGACCGCCGGTCCCGTGACGCGGTCGCCGCTACGCAATTTCGCGCGATCATAAATCACCGCGTCCTGCTCGCGCCCGTCCATCCAGACCTTATGATCATAGAGCTTGGCCGCTGCAGTATTACCGGTGCCTGCCTCGATTCGTTCGGCCCTGACGTTCGCTGTCTTGCCGAGCGCGACGACGCGGATGTTTACCAGTTCCTGCGGGACCGTGAGATTGAACGTGAACAATCGTTTGTGCTCGGCATCGAAGCGTTCGACGAGACTAGCGATCGTCGATCCCAGTGGGCTGTACAGCGAGACTTCGAACGCCTGCCCGGCGTAGCGCATGTCCATTTCGACGCGCAGTTCCTGATCGGGCGGCGCCACCCCTTCCGCCGCGAGCTCGCCGACGACCTGCGCGATGACCTCGTCGATCACGCCGCCGACTTCGGCATCGTTAGTGTGCGTTACCAGCCGGTTGAAGCTTCGCTGAGCATCGACGCGCAGCCGCGTCGTCGCGTCGCCATAAGCGCACAGCACGCCTGGCGACGGCGGGATCACCACCGGCCAGCTGCCCATGAGCACGCCCATCGCATTGCCGTGCAGCGGCCCTGCCCCGCCGAACGCCATCAGGGCGAAGTCGCGCGGGTCATAGCCCTGCTGCACCGAAACCAGTCGCAGCGCACCGTACATCGTTTCGTTGACGATGCTGACGATGCCGGCGGCGGCCTCCATCAGGGTGATGCCGAGCGCATCGGCAATAGTCTGCACGGCCCGCGTCGAAGCAGCGCGATCGAGCTTGAACGTGCCGCCGAGCAAGTTTTCGGGTAGATAGCCCAGTACGACATTGGCGTCGGTCACCGTCGGCAGCTCGCCGCCGCGCCCATACGCCGCCGGGCCCGGCACTGCGCCCGCCGACTGCGGCCCGACCCGCAGCGCCTTGGTCAGCTCGGGCACGCTGGCAATCGAACCGCCGCCCGCGCCAACCGTCTTCACGTCGAGCGACGAGGCGCGGACGGTCAGATGACCCACGCTGGTTTCACGCCGCAGCCGCGCCTGATAATCCTCGATCAGCGCGACGTCGGTCGACGTCCCGCCCATGTCCAGCGTTAGCACATTGGGCAGCCCCGCGCTTTTGGCAACAAATACCGCCCCTGCGACGCCGCCCGCCGGACCCGACATCAGCAAGTTGACCGGTGCCTCGCACGACTTTTCGGCCGACATGAGGCCGCCGTCCGACCGCAACAGGCTGAGCTTCGCCTCACTGCCCCAGCTGCGCAGTTCGCGCTCGAGATTGCCGACATAGCGCGATACCGTCGGGCGCACGGCAGAGTTCGCGACCGTCGTCAGCGCGCGTTCGTATTCCTGCATTTCAGGCAGAATATCGGCCGAAATGCTGACCGGCATGCCAGGCATTTCCTCTGCCACGATTTCGGCCACGCGACGTTCGTGCAACGGATTCATGTAACTGTTGATCAGGCAAACCGTCACCGCCTCGATCCGCTCGTCGCGCAGCCGCTGGATGTTGCGGCGCAGACCTGCTTCGTCGAGCGCGCGGACGATTTCACCATCGGCGCCTATGCGCTCGGGCGCCTCTATGGTCGCTTCAAGCGGGGCCATCGGTTCAGGCTTCGGCCAGACAATCCAGGCTGCAAGCCCACCAGGGACGAGGCTTCGCGCGATCTGGAGGATGTGGCGATACCCTTCGGTAACAATCAGGCCGACGCGTGCGATCTTGTGTTCGAGCACGGCATTGGTGGCAACAGTGGTACCGTGTAAAAAGAGTTCGAGCTGTTGAGGGGTAATACCGGCGCGGTCGCACAACTGCCGGGCGCCGGCGATGACCGCTTCGCTGGGGTCGTGCGGGGTCGACGGCACCTTATCGCGCCACGTGCGCCCGCTCGCTTCATCGATGACCAGCAGGTCGGTAAACGTGCCGCCGACATCGACACCTAGACGATAGCTCATGCCGCTTCGCGCTCCCCATTACTTTGATTTTTCGCGATGAAATCGCCCGCGCGCCCGACCTTCGACGGCAGCGCCTTGCCCATGATCTCGGCAAACCAGCTGTTGGCGGCCAAGGCTGCGGGCAGGTCGATCCCGCAATCGACGCCGCTACGCCCGAACAGATAGGTTAATTCCTCGGTGGCGACATTGCCGGCCGCGCCGGGCGCGAACGGACAACCGCCGAGCCCGCCGAGCGCCGAATCGAAAACCCGGCACCCCGCCTGATACGCCGCCCAAACATTCCCTGGGCCCATGCCGCGCGTGTCGTGCAGGTGGGCGCGCAGCGGGAAATCGCGTCCGAGCCGTTCGAACGCGCGCTCGAACATCTCACCCACTTGTGCGGGCACGCCGACACCGATCGTATCGGCGAATGCGATCTCCTCAGCGCCCGCCTCAGCCATCGTCTCGGCGAGGTCGAGCACGCACGCTTGCGGCACGAGCCCCTCGAACGGGCAACCGAACGACGCGGCAATCGTGAGTTGCGCCGCCATTCCGGCTGCCTTTGCCTTGGCGATCATCGCGCGGTTGGCGGCAATCCCGTCGGCGATCGTCTGACCCTGGTTGGCAATGCCGAAACTGTCGGTGGCGACCAGCACACAGCCCGCTTCGTCGACCCCGCGGGCGCGCAGACGGCTCGCAATCGCGCGGTCGACCCCACGCTCGTTCAAGCACAGCGCGATATAGCTGACTCCGGGCAAATCGGGCAGTCCCGCGATCACCGCTTCGGCGTCGGCCATCTGTGGCACCCGGCGCGGATTGACGAAGCTTGCCACTTCGATCCGCAGCGCTCCCAGTGCGACCAGCCGTTCGACCAGCGAGATCTTGTCGGCGGTAGAGACGAGCTCCGTCTCGTTTTGGAGCCCGTCGCGCGGCGACACTTCAACAATCTGGACCAGCGCTCGCTTCATTTCACTTTGTATACAAACCTCGGTCGCGCCTGTATAGCGCAACTTTCTCCCTCAGCCGGGCAGATTGCACGATGAACCGCCGCACCGCAGACCTGAATTCGGATTATGATGCTGCCGGCTTTGGCGGCACGCTGGTGCCGGGAACCCGTCCCGCGCTGATCCTGATCGACTTCGCTCGCGCCTATTTCGATCGTGACTGTGGGCTGTACGCGGGCGTCGAGGCCCAGCGCGCCGCCGCCGGCAAACTCGCGGACGCCGCTCGCGCCGCGGGAGCGCCGGTGGTGTTTACCCGGGTCGAATATCGCACTCCTGCCGATGGGGGGCAGTTCTATCGCAAGGTGCCTGCACTAAAGGCATTCGACACCGGCAACCCGCTCGGCGGGTTCACACCCGAGTTATCGCCGCAACTCGACGATATTGTGATCACGAAGTGCTACCCAAGCGCCTTCTTTGGCACCGATCTTGCTGAGCGGCTCCACATGGCAGGCATCGACACGCTGCTGATAACCGGTCTGTCGACGTCGGGCTGCGTCCGAGCGACAACTGTTGACGCGCTTTGTCACGGCGTTGTGCCGCTTGTGGTCGAGGATGCGTGCGGGGATCGCGACCGGGGCGTGCACGACGCCACGATTTTTGACCTCCGAACCAAATACGCGGAAATTTGGAAGTCTTCAGAATCGCTTGTCTATTTGCAGCGCTTAGCGGCGTTACGACTTCCCGATAACGCCGCGAAAAGCGTGGAACGCACGCCGGATATGACCGGTCATCACGGCATGCGCCCAATCGGCGTCGCGGGCTTCGAACGCGATGATTAACTCGCGATGCTCGCTCGCCGAGCGCGCCAGCTGATCGCGGCTGTAGTGCATCGCAGTACGACGGACGACAGGTTGTTCAACAAGTGTTGCTAGCGTCGCAGCCAAGCGGGGGGATTGGGCGACATCAATGATCAGGCCGTGGAATTCTCGGTTGGCGGTCAAGAATGCCGGAATATCGGGCTCGCTGTGCCGTACTGCCGCATCGATCGCCGCGTTGCACAGACGCAATGCTACCAGCCCGGCGTCGTCGAACCGAGTTGCCGCACGCGCCGCTGCATGCGCCTCGAGCATCCCGCGCAGCGTGAACATTTCGTCGACCTCTGCGTGCGTCCAGTCAGCGACGAATATCCGCTGCGAGCCTGAGCGGATAATGTACAACTCGGCTTCGAGCCGCCGCAGCGCGTCACGGACGGGCGTCCGCGAAACGCCGCAAAGATCGGCAAGTTGCTCTTCGGTCAGCTGCGAGCCGGGCGCAGCGTCACCCGACAGGATGAGGCTGCGTATTTCAGAATAGGCATGATCCGACGCGCGCGACATTGTCCTCGAGATATCGTTTCAAGCCCGACTTGACCAGCCTGTATTGTATACATTAGTGCCTATTCTTCCTGAACCGTATCCGGCAGGATAATCGAAGGGGACCGATCATGCGCACCAAAATCGCTACTTTGCTTGCCGGGCTTTCGACGCTCGCTTTTGCGGTACCGGTGTTTGCTCAGGCGCCGGTTCCAGTCGACAGCGCCGAGGTGCCAACCGAAATTGTCGTTACGGCCAGGCGCCGGAACGAGCGGCTGATCGACGTCCCGGCCTCGATTACCGTCATTACCGCCGAGACGCTTGCAAGGACTGGGGTCACCGACGCAGCCGGCTTCGTCCAACTCACCCCCGGGGTAACCATAGTCACTGGAACGGCGGAAGCGGGGGATACGCAGATCAATATCCGCGGCATTAACGGCGCGCGAGACGCCGAAAGCTCGGTCGCGCTCGTCGTTGACGGCATTCTGAAAACCAATACTGCGCAGCTCAACCAGCAGCAGGGCACGTTACGGCAAATCGAAATTCTCAAAGGCCCACAAGGCGCAATCTATGGCCGCAATGCAGCCGCCGGTGCGATCGTCGTCTCCACAGTGAAGCCTGGCGACCGGATCGAGGGAGCCGTTCGTGCCAGCTACGCGGAACAAAACACGTTCGAGGGATCGGCTTATATTGCAGGACCGCTGTCGGACTCGCTCGGCTTTGTGTTGTCGACGAACTACCGCAAGACCGACGGGTTCTACACAAACACTTTTCTCAATTCCAAGACGGTCGATGACCAGGAAGTCTACGGTGTCGACGGGCGTTTGATTGCGCAGCTCGGGAGTGCGACGACACTCGACATTAAGGCGCGCTATGCCAAGCTGTCCGGCGCGTCGATCAATTTCAACTCGGTGTTTCACGTCCCCAATTTCGCCGGTGTAAACCCGGCATTTTACGAGGATGTGAACCGGCACGTTTTCAATTATTATTCCAACATCCGCCCGACCAACGACCAGCGCACGGTTGAGGCGTCGGCCAAGCTGGATCATGACTTCGGCGCAGTAAAATTGACGGCCTGGGCACTCTATTCCGATGTCAGGCAGAATTTGACCGCCGACGGCACGTCGGCTGATTTTGCCCGTTATATCTCAGCAGCGTTGGGCGGCCCGGTGAATGCGACGAGTACAGCTGTGCTCAACAAGTGCAACGCAACGACGCTTTCACTCCGGGGATATCCGATCAATCAACCTGGTGCCATCGGCAGTTCACCGATCCCGTTTATCTTCAATCCTGCAACCGGTTCGACCTTCGGCGCCTACAGCCCCACGACATGCGACGGGACACAATATCAGCTGCGAAACCAGAAGGATTTCAGCGCGGAGGTGCGCCTCGCTTCAGCAGGCAACGGGCCGCTAAATTGGCAAGTCGGCGCCTATTTCTTGAAGATCGATCGCCTTGTCGGCGTGTCGCTCGGCGCGGACCTTGGATTCGGCGTCATCAAGAACCTTTATAATCCACCCAGCAGCAACAATCCGACGTCGCTGCTTTATGCCGACCAATTCAACACTAACGTCTATGCTGCATTCGGCTCGGTCGATTACGCTCTCAGCAACAGCGTCAAGGCGAGCCTTGCCCTACGCTACGACAATGAGGATCGAACGACGTCCACCCGGGTGCCTATCGCAACCGACCCGATCACCGGCGCGCCGATCAATCCTGGACAAGTCGGTGGGCCAATTCCCGATAAATCGGCAACCTTCAATCTGCTCGAACCTAAAGTATCGCTGAGCTGGAAGCCAAATCCTGTGACAAATATCTATGCGGACTGGGGCGTTGGCTTCAAGGCGGGAGGCTTTAACAATACCGGATCGCAGGCGACAATCAACGCAGCATTCAACAATGGCGCACCTGGCACCATCAACACTGGCGTCATCATAAATGACAATTATCGCAAGGAACGATCGAGCGCATTCGAGGCCGGGATCAAGGGATCGTTTCTAGACGGGCGCATCAATTATGACCTTGCTGGCTATTACACCCGCATTCGCGATATGCAATTCTTCGAGTTCTTCGTCGGCTCGTTCGGCCTGTTGCGCGTTGTGTCTAATATCGACCGCGTCGATATCAAAGGAGCAGAGTTCAACGTCGATGCACGCATCGTTCGCGGTTGGAAAGTATTCGGGGCGTTCAACGTAACCGACAGCGAGATCAAGCAAAACCGCTCGCGTCCGTACACCGTTGGTAACAAGTCGCCTTACACGGCCGATTACACAATCAACCTTGGCACCCAGATCGACGCGCCGCTGACCTCCGCAGTCAACGTGACCTTGCGCGCCGACTATCGCATCACGGGGCCAACGTGGTTCCATACTGTGCAAAACGAGGAGCGACCCACAATCTTCAGCGGACTTCTACCGATTTCGGCTCTCGCTCTTCCGGGGTTTGTCGGCAATGGAAAATATGACGTTACGCGCCGCGCTGCCTTCGGCGTCCTTAATCTGCGTTTCGGGCTTGAAGGCGCACAGTGGAAAGCAACTATATTCGCCGACAACATGCTCGACAGGCGCTATTTAAACGAAGTGATCCCGGCGATCGAGTTTGGCGGTTCGTTCATCTCGCCGGGAGATCGGCGGCGGGTTGGCGTCGAGGTCGGGTACAAGTTCTAAGAGAATATCCCCAGACGGTGCTATCAGTTGGCTAATCGCATCTCGGTCAAGGGGTTCTGCCGAGCTTGCGGGAGCGACGCATCCCTTCCCTTGAGCCGGCTCCACTTAACGGGCAGTGCATTTGGTGTGACAAAGGGCTTTGTTGCACAACTCGCGACAGGTCTGATGCAGGCTTTATCTGGAAGCATTATGCGACACGGACGGTATTAGGTGTACCGATTTGTGAGCAGCAATTGAGGATTGCGGCACGGACTTTGAGCTCGGCGATCTGACGA
>JANXSN010000072.1 GCA_025352685.1 Sphingomonadales bacterium | reverse complement strand
GTGAACGTCCGCAATGTTGTCGTTCACAGACCGGCGCCCTTGGCGCATTCGGGGTGGAAAGCGGACATTGAGAATCGTCGAAGCGTTGCTAAGTGCCTTCGATGACGAGCGACACTGACACTTCATGGGCTGCTACCCTTCACGTTCGCCCGATAAGGGGCATTGCGAGCGAATTTCAGGACATTGCTGGAGCATATGTCTTTGTGCTCGCCAAGGCGCTCAACGATGCTCACTACCGCGAACTGGTCACAGCGGAAATGGAGGGGATCGGTCTGACGGTGATCGAACTTATGGATTCCGACCGGTTCGTTAGCTCCGCCGATGACGCGCCTGACATTCGCGACTGCGCCATGCGCCTCAGCGATGAATGGCCTGTGCAATATGGATCATTCCAAGCTTATCCATACGACGACGCTTAACTGTCTGCTTTTAGAGTTTGGTCTGCCCAGCCGCTAGGACAGGAAAGGGGTGGAAAACGGACATACTGCGCTCCGTACTGCGAGCGGAACGTGGCGTGAAGCTAAGGCCGATTTTTAAGTGCTAATACCGACGGGTCCCTTGCGAAGGCGTTGCGGCGAAGTTCCATAAGCTTTGGTATGCCAGCGCGTGAACGCCGACAGTGAAGCGTAGCCGCACAATTCAGCCACCTCGGTCACAGTCAGACGAGGGTTGCCCAGATGGCGGGCGGCCTGACGGCGGCGCACCGCTTCGAGTGTGTCGCCAAACGGCTGTCCAGCAACTTCCAGACGCCGTTGCAGCGTGCGTGGGCGGAGGCCCAATGCGCGCGCGGTCGAAGCAAGGCTCGCACCGCCCGCGGGGAGTTGCAGCAAAATTGCTTCCTCGACTTCCTGTTCGAGGCTGCGCTCTGCTTCGGCCATCATTGTTTCGGCCATGCGCTTGGCATGCGCAGCCAGCGCGGGATCGGCGCGCGGATTGGGAAAATCTAGCAACGGCCCGGACAGAACCAGCCCGGTAAAATCGCTATCGAAGCGCATCGGTGCACCAAACACGCGTCCATAAATCACGCCGTCAGATGGCGGTGGTGCGCAATGGGCAGAGTGTACCTCTTCAATCTGCCAGGACTTGCCAAGTAGCCATGCTCCCAGACCGGCCAGCACGCCCAGCGCCAGTTCGTCCGCCTGGCGTGAAACCAGCGGCGGGTCGAGCGCCCATTGCTCCTGCACAACCGCCACACCGTCGCGCTCATCGACCTGCAGCACGAGCGTTGAATTGATGCGGTTGCGATAGCGCTGCATCACACTGAATGCCTCACACAAGGTCGGCTGGTGCGCGATCAGCAGGCTGACCATGCCAAGATCAGCGATGGTGCGTCGCTCCGCCATCCGCACCGCGAAGCTGGGGCAATTTGCAGCGCTGGCAGTCGCTTCGAGCAAGTGGGCAACCTGCCGTGCCGGGATCATTCGATCAGGATCGGCCACAACACTTCGAGCGAGCCCGGCATTGCGAAGCAGCGCCAGCGTATCCAACCGCAGCTCTGCCGCGACCTCGAAATAGCCCGTCAACGTGGCAGCCCGAACGAGCTCCATAGGATCTCCTTGTGTCGTCAACTGTGCACAAATTGACGCGATCGGTCAAACGATGGTTTGCGGCGCGCGTATGGTCAGGGCTTGGAAGAGGATGCCAAAATGGCCAAGACAGTGCGCTTCTATGAAACTGGCGGACCCGAAGTCCTGAAGATCGAAGATCTGCCCGTTGGCGACCCGGGTCCCGGCGAAGTGCGCATTCGCCACGCCGCGGTCGGGTGCAATTTTGCCGACACCTATTTTCGCACCGGGATGTATCCGGTGCCTTTGCCGAACGGCATGGGCGTCGAAGCGGCCGGGACAATCACCGGGATCGGGAGCGGTGTGACCGGCTTCTCCGAGGGGGACCGCGTCGCCTATACGGGCAGTCCGTTAGGAGCATATAGCACGGAACGTGTGATGCCGTTCGGGTCGCTGTACAAGCTGCCTGACGCGGTCCCTTTCGATGTTGCTGCTGCCTCAACCATGCGCGGGTTGAGCGCAGCCTACTGGCTGCTCAAGTGCGATCCGTGGCTCAAGGCGGGTGACACGATCCTGCTTCACGCTGCGGCCGGCGGGGTCGGCCTGCTCGCGGTGCAATGGGCCAAGCTGCTTGGGCTGCGCGTAATCGGCACCGTATCGAGCGAAGAGAAAGCCGAGCATGCCAAGGCGCTCGGCTGCGATGAGATCATCTACTACCGACGCGATGACGTAGCCGCACGGGTCA
>JANXSN010000058.1 GCA_025352685.1 Sphingomonadales bacterium | reverse complement strand
ACCGCCGCATAATCCAAATTGTGCTTCGGTCACGGTTCCGAGCAATGTCCGCTAACCACCAGTTTCAGACATACACATTCTGACACGACCTGCTCAGGTGAGGTCACAATCGCTTCCATTTCCGACTATCACTATACCCCGCTAATTGTCGGCGGGGGGGTATAGTGATAGGGCGCATAAATTGCATTTGTGACCACGGTCGTAGGCAACGCCGAGGTCGTAGTTTTTTGAGGGGCTCGGCCATTTAGTCTAGGTCAATACCGCGCTGCCGAAGTCCGACGAGCCTTACTCGTCGTGGCCATTCACTTCGAGCAATATATCGTACCGCATTAATGAAGCTCTAGCGACTGCTTACAAAATTCAGACGGCGTTCGGATGGTCCTGTTACGGGTGTGAGAGCCAAAGTCAGGTCGACGGTGCTGCGTTGATTGCAAGGCTCGAACCTGAGGCGGACCTGGATACTGGGCGGCTTGTTGACCTTCGGATTAGAACCGCTAACCGTGCTGACGGGGTGGGGTTGCGCGATGTCGGACGAGGTCAAGACCGACGCAATTGAGACGCCCCAGCCGCCGTTGGACGGGGAAAACGTGCATATACACCGACCCAAACCACTCCACGGAGTGCGTGAATTGCTGGCAGAGGTCGGCGTCATCGTTATCGGCATAATTATCGCTATCGGGCTGGAACAATCGGTAGAATACGCACATCGAGCGGCGCAGGTTCAGGAGGCCCGCGAGGCCTTAGCACGCGAACACAAGTATAATTCTGCTGCTTTTCAAATATTAACTGAAGAAGAGTATTTGAGGGTTTCCGAAATAAAAAAGAATATGTTGCTCTTTTCTTATCTTCGTAGTCGTCCTAGTTTTTCCAACGCCGATTGGAGGTATAGCTGGGCTAATCTAAATACTACCTTCACGTCGCCATTACAAAATGCTGCGTGGAAAAACGCTGAACGCAATAACATAATTCAGTTTATGCCCAACTCTGAGGCAGATCGGTATCGCCGTGAATACGTTCTCATCGATTTTATTATCGATAAAGGAGATGAAGAGATTAGCGCATTATATGACGTTCGGCGGCCGATTATTGTAGCTGGGTACTCAGGGAAGTTTACTGCATCAGAAATTGATGAAGAGTTACACGCACTTAGCAGTTTATTGCTTTTATATATTTATGTTGGCCAACGACAGAGGAATTTGGCCGGAGCATCGCCTGACTACCGACATGCACCCGATGATCGGATCTCAGCTAAGGCGGCATTCAACCACGAGTGGCTCGATCAACATACGTCCCAAGAGCGGACGACATCGGTTGAGCGTAAGGCTAGCGTTCTTGGAGAACAATTAAGGCATCTTTACACGAAGTTTTACCAGCCGAATGATAACAATTGAAATGCAATCCGTCGAACGAGTGACCGTCTACACACCGACGCCGAATATCTGTTTCTGGTACACGTCCTGAAGAGTGACAACCTTGGCCTACGCGCCGGTATGAACCGCGCCGGGTTTGTCGGAGGCTCCAACTCCTGAGGAGGTGGAGCGATGACGAGCAAGACAACAAACAAGTATGCGCGTGAAGTGCGCGAGCGTGCAGGGCGGATGGTGCTCGATCACGAGCGCGACTAAGGCCCTGCAGCTTAGGCAGCGAGTTGGTCATGTGGCTTCCCTACCCAGCTATGTGAGCGGAGGCCTCAGCAAAGCCGTTCCAGGCTTCGGTAGCGCCTAGCGGCGCACGGAGAAGCAACGCCCCAATGATTACCGCCGCCCCAATCAGCCACGTGGAATGTGGGCGTCCCCGTGTTTTATAATCGTAGATAATGCCGGGCAAAACGAAGAGCACGACCACAAAAAGATGCGGTCCCAACTGACTAATGACTGGTGGCGCCGGCCCTAAAGTCGGACGCAAACCGGGACCAGCGCCTTTGGCCATGAAATAGGTCACCCGGGAAATTGCTGCTGGCAGCAGCGAGATCGAGGCCAAGAGTATCAATCTTCGATGTGTTTCAGACCGTTTAGCGTTGACCATTGCGACGATGAAAAAACCGCCGAACAGCACCATATTAGTGATCGCCACGATGAAACTCGAACGAGCCGCATCGCCAGGCCCGATCGCCAGCCTAAATTTTAGTGACGCGATGGCTACTGCCGTACCAAGAATGAGAACCGCAGTGGCAAGTCCAACTCCAGCCAACCCCCATGCGCGATGGTCTGTGATGCGACCGTTCGCCGCGAGATATGATTGTGACACCAAGAAGAGCGTCCATGCGGTAAATACCGCAGAGTGGATATGAACTAGAGGGGAGCCAACAAAGGTCCCTGCAGGTAGCTGCAACCAGTAGGTTGGCGCAAAAGCAGCAAATGCAAAAAGCGCGATAGCAGCGGCCATCCATACATAAAAATCACCGGCTTTAATTTTGGCCGGACCGTCTGCGCCTATAGCCATATATCATTCCCCGAACGATCTAATACCATGAGCGAGCTTTAAATCCTACGGTCAGGACCCATTGATCTGAGCGGCGCGATCTGATTCAGGTTCCGAGAGGAGAGTGATGATGAGTAATCTGTACTGGCTGACGGACGAGCAGATGGCTCGGCTTGAGCCGTTCTTTCACAAGAGCCAACCGTCTTCCTCCCCGCCGTCGCTTTCGCCGCCACCGTCCTGTTCTGGCAATGAGTCCTGACCCTAGCCCCCAATAACTAATTTGCGTACATACCTATATACTATGTATAATGCACCATAATAAGCGACAATGACGACAACTAATAACACTTTCGGAATAGTACCCGAGTAATGTCCATATGCATATCCACCGATAGCAAGTCCGGCTAACAATCCTATGAATATTATTTTTTCATAAAGAACGGCTTTTTTAGGTTCCATCATAACATACCTAATGTTCTATTAGAGCGTTGTCAGAACAATTACCGCCAAAGCTCGCTTAGGTAACTACGAGCAGGCTTTTGCGGACGCCGAGAAACTCGCAGATCCAAACGCGATGTTGTCCAGCGATTGCGCAGTTCCTTCTCAGAACTACGGATGTCCAGCTGGTAAGGAAATTACCTTCAATTCCTGTGTGCCTGCCCTCACATGTTTTTTGCACAAAAACGGCTACACTAGTCCGTAAACTCATAAAAAGCCGCCTGTCGGCTTTCGCTCCAATTCACGACGTTCACGCAGCCACTCGAATCTGCAAAAAATGCATCTTGTTTGAAAGGGCATTACAAGCGTCGATTGGCCGTGTAGAAATTCGTTACGATGGGGAAATCATCTAAAACTTTACACGATCCGGCGATGGCTGCCGATCCAATCCCCGTGCCCATGCCCGAGGAGACTTTCGTGGACGTCCACAAGCCCAAGCCTGTCCATTCGCTGCGTGAATTTCTGTCTGAGATCAGCATTGTAGTAATAGGGATATTGATCGCTCTCCTGCTCGAACAAGGCGTTGAGGCATGGCGAATGCGCGAAAAAATCGACTCGGGAGAGGCCTCAATCCGTGCAGAGTTTAGCGACCAACTCGCCTACGCAACCCTTTTCCTTAAGCTCAAGCCATTGTTGGATACGCAAGTCGCAACACTGGAAGCCGCCGCTGTCGCTGGAGATCATAAAGAAGCTACGCGGCTAGCTAGCTCTGTTGCGCCATTCGAAATGCGGCCTTGGTCGGTTTCCGCCTTGGACGCCGCTGCTAGTGAACAGATCGTGAGTCATATTGACCCGGACCGGCGGCGAAATTATCAAATTTTGCGCCGACAGGTAACCACCATGCTTGAGATCCAATATCGCCTGAAAGACAATTACGCCACACTGCTCAGCGCCCGATTGCCGGTAAATAGCGAAGCAATTGTTGCAGAACAGATCAACGCCGCGGAGCGCCTTCGTTCAGATTCTGTCTTGGCGACGATTATTGCCAGCACTATGGTCGAGAGAGGCCATAAACTTGGACTGCAGGCGACGCCGGAACGCCTAAAAACAGCAATTGCCGATCGGGCAGACTGCAATACGCCCGGCCGGTTAGCTACGGGCTCAAGCCGCGTTTGTTCCTAACCGGGTCTGTAGCGGGGTCTCGGATTAAAAGTCAGCTTTTGCATAATAGGGCGCCTGAACCTCACAGGCGTTAATCCACCCTCTATTGCCGTATGAAGTCGAGTGTGACGCCGTTCTTATATGCCCAGCGGTCGAGCGCCTTCGAGATGAACTCAGGGCCGTTGTCGACCCGAATGGTCTTGGGTGCCCCGCGTGACAGCGCGATCCGCGTCATCGCCTCGACCACCTGCTCGCCCTTGATGCCCGGGTCGACGTCGATCGCCAGCGCCTCGCGGGTGAACGCTCAAGCGCGATCAGATCGAATGCGTAACCCGCATTCCTTTTTTGCGGTGATGGAAAATACCGAGTCGCCCGTGAAAAAAGCCGAGAGCCCCGGAATCGCTCGGGTTTTGCCGAAAACGAAGTAACGCAAATCGCAAGGTATTGGAGATTTGCGGCGAAAAGCTTGCAAATGCGCTTGGCGGTGCACGCCGCATCTTCCCCTGGGAATCGGTCTGTGATTCACTCTGTGTGACGAGACGACGAGGGGTTTGGCGTGCCTGGATCACGGCATGGCTCTCAAGCACGCAGTCCGCTCTCGCTGCTGCCTAAATCCGTAACGATCATCGACAGAACCTTGCCGGGATGGTGGCGGTCGCCGCTTACGCCAAAAACGCATTGTTCACGGACGACTACCGATAGTCAGGTCATAGCCGCTGGCATTCGCTTCGACCTGTAGCTTCGCTATTTTGTCTCGAGATTTTCCACTTCTGGCTTTGAGCCAATTCTGCAAGCTGAACCAGTTCGGAGCGACGTTCCGCCCAACTGCTTGCTACCACTCGCCCGTGTCAACGCGGTGGGCTGCAAAGGCAAAATGGTCTCGACGACCGTGGCCACCTTCCGCGCAAACTGCGGCGACAACCGACATACCCCATCTTTTCGGATGATAAAATCCGCCGGATCAAGCGTGTGGTATTTGAGCATGAATAAGATTTTGGCATCGATGACGGGCCGTACTGGCTCGATTATGTCGAGAATGAAAGCAGACCGACCGGGCAGCGTTTCGTGCAACAGGCCGATGCTCGGATCATAGCCCTCGGCCATTGCCTGTATGTGCAGTTGCGCGGACGCCACGGCGTAAGCGTAATTCAGGATGGCGTTGACGGGGTGCGTTGCATTGCGGTTCGACGGTCCCTTGCCCCTGGCATGATCGGCCCGCCCTTTGAATTCGTACCATTCGGGCGGGATAGGGCGCCGCTCAATCCCTTTCCACTCGTAAGAGACCGCGCTCCAAGCCTGAAAATATCCAGAAGCGCAGCCGCCCTCGATACCCATGATTTCCGAGACGGTCTTGAAGCGCTTGCGGTTCAGCACACCGATGCAGCTCTCCATATGACTAATTGCGAGCCGAACTCTCTCCGCTGGAAACCAAGGCAATTTCAATGTGTCGATGGATGCCGCCAGCTTTTCAGCAATCAATGCAGCCGCAAACTTGCAGCGCAGGGACATATCCGCACGGGTATCGAGCTGCCAACGAACCTTCTCCGGATCGGCGGCAAAACCAGTGCCGCTAGCAACCGTTGCAACCGTTCCATCCCAATTGACGCGCACCAGCGGAATATTTTGCGCCGCCAGCCATGACAGCACGTCGAATGAAAGGGTGCCGCTCCCTGCCAGCAACAGGATGCGGGTCGGTAACGATGGATGACCGGGCCAATAGCGATATCTGAGCTGGGTTTGCGGATAGTGCGTAAAGCCATCGCGGATAACGAGCGCGCCCTGCTCAATACGCAGCGAAGCACCGTGACCGTTCAAAATCAGAGCAGATGGATTGTCTTCATGGCGCTTAGTTTTGCGCGCTGAGCCGGTGCACGATTGCAGCCAATAGTTGCATCTTTCGGGCCAATCGGAATGATCATTCGCGTGCGTAATTGGTCGAGAATGGGCCATTCATTCGTTTATCAAATTACCAATCAAATAGCATTGCAATTCAGGGTAATTTCGATGAATTCAGCGCGGCCTTTGTCCCAGTTTGAGTCCAATTAACGGCTTTGGACAATTCCGCTTTTCCAGTGGCCGCCATTTAAACCGTATGACGCCGATACCCGAGAAATTAGCCTCGATTTAATATACGCTGGTTAGGCCGAGATTACGGAATTTCGGGTTTGCAATGAGCAGTGCTAAATCAACTTCGGCAATTTACGCAGCCTGGAAAGGTGGCAAGGCACTCTCAGAAGCGGGGGATAGAGGTGGTTCGGGAAAACTGAACACGGCGATAAGTGGAATATCTGCCTGATAGCGATCAAGATGGTCGCGAACAGGAGACACGATGAGCAAGAGACCACGCCGGAACCACAGCCCGGCCTTCAAAGCAAAAGTTGCGCTGGCAGCGGTGAAGGGTGAAAAGACGCTGGCGGATTTGGCGCAGCTGTTTGATGCTCATCCCAACCAGATCACGCAGTGGCGCAGCCAGCTTCTGGAAGGGGCTGCCGGGGTTTTCGGATCCGAGGGACGCATCGCGATTGAAGAACCGATCGATGTAAAAACGCTGCACGCCAAGATAGGCGAGCTGACATTGGTCAATGATTTTTTGTCAGGGGCGCTCGGCAAGGCAGGTCTGTTGCCGAGCGCAAAACGATGATCGACCGTTCACACGCGCTGCCGGTGTCGCGCCAGGCGCAGGTGGTCGGGATCAGCCGGGGCAGCATCTATTATCTGCCCAGACCCACGAGTGCAGTCGATCTTGCGATCATGCGGCGGATCGATGAGCTGCATCTCGATTACCCGTTTGCCGGCAGCCGGATGCTGCGTGACCTGCTGGGTGTCGAAGGCATCAGGGTCGGGCGACTTCATGTCGCAACCCTGATGAAGAAGATGGCGATCACGGCGATTTACTCGTCGGCCCAACACATCGAAACCAGCGGCAGGCCACAAGATTTACCCCTATCTATTGCGCAAGCTGCCGATCGTGCGGCCTAACCAGGTGTGGGCGACCGACATAACCTACATACCGATGGCGCGCGGGTTCGTTTACCTCATCGCCATTGTGGACTGGTTCAGCCGTCGGGTGCTCAGCTGGCGTTTGTCGATCACGCTGGAAACCGACTTCTGCGTCGAGGCGCTTGAGGAAGCGCTGGCGCGTTTCGGGACCCCGGAGATTTTTAATACCGATCAGGGCAGTCAATTTACCAGCATCGCCTTCACCGGCGTCCTTTTGCGTGAAAAGATCGCGATAAGCATGGACGGCAAAGGCGCATGGCGGGACAATGTGATTGTCGAGCGCCTCTGGCGCTCGGTGAAATACGAGGAGGTTTATCTGCATGCGTACGCCTCGGTCCCAGAGGCACGCGCCTCGCTGGCCCGCTATCTGACTTTCTATAATAGCGGACGGCCACATTCATCGCTTGACCGGAGGACGCCCGATCAGGCTTACTTCAACCGACCGCTTCTCGCAGCGGCATGATCAACCGGCAGCCGTTCCACTTATAAATCGCGCGGACCTGTTCAAACAAACCGAGCCACCTCTCCGATCCGAAAAAGAATGGAGAATGCCGCCACGTGAGTGGACCATGGCCAAAGCACAGTTCGCCGTAATCTTCGGCGAGCGCTTCATCAAAGCCATGCAGGCGTAATGTTCACCCGCCCGCCCGCACACGAAATTTCTGACAGTCCCAATGAACGTCGAATGTGCTCTTGCCACCCTATTGCCGACAACGTTCAGTGCCCGAAACTTGCCCAGCCGCTAATCGCGCTGTTCCGCCAAAAGCAGCATGTCGGCAACCCACCCAATTCCAGACATACACTTTTTTTGGCGTAATCTGCTCAGGTGGAGTCACACTCACGTCAACTTCCGCCTAACACAATAACCCCTAACTATGACACTGGCGGAATTGTGATAGTGGCATCAAATAGCATTTGTGACCACACCCGGCCCCAACGTGCACACCCGGGCATTGCAACCGCACGCCGACTGTGTTGGATTTACAGAGATGGGGGATTCATCCGAATCGATACACGATCCGGTTCTCGCCGCCGATCAATCTCCTGCGCCCGCGCCCGAGGACCAGCAAACAATGCATGTGCACAAGATTAAGCCTGTCCACGGCTGGAAGGAATTTCTGAACGAGATTCTCATTATCGTCATCGGCGTGTTGATTGCGCTTGGCCTAGAACAGGTCGTGGAGGAGGTGCACTGGCAGAACAAAGTGGCAGACGCCGAGCAACGCTTGAAGACCGAAGAGACAGCAAACTTCGGCTTCGCTGCCGAGCAGGTGATCGTCACGCCGTGCATTCTTGCTCAGCTCAACCGCATACGCGACCACGTAATATCGGGTGAAGCAAAACCGTTACCGACCGACAACTTCCCCAACAACCTTGCCGTGTTGCGCCTACCGACCCGTCCATGGGCAAAAGGAACCTGGGAAGCGCTTCAGCAAGATGGGACCGCGGCGCACTTTTCAATCCAGCGACAGCGCTATCTCGGCGCTCTCTATCATCTGGTGGAAAGCATGGTCGACGCCGTTGGCCAGAGTGGTAACGCTTCGGGCCGCCTTCTAGCCACCAGTTACGAAGGTTCTGTTACCTCAGACATGCGTGGAACCATTTTGCTGACGCTCGCCGAACAATATCGACGATCACAATATATGAGCAGAATTGCTCTCCAGCTGATGGGATCGGCGCGAGATATACATCTGGCGCCCAGCGTGACGCAGGCCGATGACTTTTTGGGACGGATGACATTCGCCTCAAACACCATCGGTTTCTGTCGAGATCGCGGGCTACCCCTTGCCAACTGGAGGGCAGAACTCAAAAAGATCCCATCGCTCGACAAGCGTCCGTACTAAAACCGTCCAGTCCGCCTTCCTCCACCTCGCGCTGTTATGCTCGCGACGCCAGAGGATCGATCTCGCCGGGCAGAAAGCGCTTAAATGGCGGAAATGCCTAAATGAAAGCGGCAGGGTGACTCACTCAATCGGGTAACAAGATCACCTCTGCTTCGATCTCAATTGGAGAGTTGAGCGCAAGTCCGGCTATTCCCCGTGCGGAAGGAACTTGGTCTCTGTCAGTAAGGCCGCGAGGACCGCGCATTGTGAGTGTGCCGACCCCCAAGTCCCCAGGTTCTCGCGAGGCATTGCAACCGCACGCTGGCTGTGTCGCATTTGCGGAGATGGGGGATTCGTCTGAACCGATGCACGATCCGGTGCTCGCCACCGATCAACCTCCTACGCCTACGCCCGAGGACCAGCAAACAATGCATGTTCACAAAATTAAGCCTGTCCACGGCTGGCGCGAATTTGCGTCGGAGGTCATGATTATTGTCATTGGGATCGTGATTGCCCTCGCCGGTGAGCAGATGGTGGAGTGGAACCACATTCGAACGACGGTCGCTGAGGTTCGCGAAGCGATGCGGACCGAGCTTGGCGGCAACCGGGCAAGGATCGAACAAGGTCGTTCCCAGACCAAATGTGCGCTATCGCGGCTCGACATGCTGGATCACTGGACAGCAACGGCCACGACGGGTTCCCGCACTTTTGAGCCAACCGCACCAGCCCTTTGGAACTTGCACTCGAGCGCTTGGGAGGTTGCAAAAACCAGCGCGGCCGTCGCCCATTTTGGATTAGCCGAGCGGCTGCAATACGCGAATGCCTACGACAGTGTGACCAACGAGCAGAAATATCTTTTCGACGAACAAGAAAATTGGAGACAGCTCCGTGCGTCCCTGGCGACAGCAAACGAGCCGAGCAATCGGGCGCAGATTAGTCGCGAAGTGGCGCTAGCCCAATTGAACATTCAAAATCGTCAGGACAATTCCGGAGCCCTGCTCAAGCGTCTTGATGCGATGCACATCGCGGCGGATCGGACCCGGCTGCCTCAACAGGTTGACGTCACCGGACTCTGCAAGCCCCTGGGTGCCTGATCGGGACACTGCGGGTTTTATAGTTCCTTAGAGCGGGCCATCCTTCATCGCGGTTTGAGATCGAGAGGCGGGCCGACGTGCAACCCATATGGTTTTCTGGTGCCGTCTTCTGCGTCCGCTGATCGTGCTCAAGCTGCCAATCACCGATTAACGTGAACTGCGCTTTCCTGCCATCGAATTTGGGCGGCGCGACGCAAGCCGTTTTTACTTGCAGGTGCAGATGCTCATTTTGCGCGGTCGGCTGAAACTTTGAACCGTCGCTAAAGCTATAATGCGGTTCGACCTTCTCAATTTGAAATAGGAAGCTCTCCCATGGGTGCTGTCAGTCTTACGCGAACCCGTCTCTCCGCGATGGAGATCGGTCTTTGATGTTTTCCGCTCAGGCGGCGATCTGACGCCAGTCGGGAAGCGCCGCTGCGCGGCGCTCCTTAAACGTTTTCCTGTCGACGAGATGGCGTTCCAGATTGAAGTGGTTGTGGACGTTGGCATGGACCGAGGCGAACTTTTGTAGCAACTTCGTCTGTCGAAACCGCAGCATCGCCCTCTCCCGTCGTCGGAATGGCAGGTGGCTGTTTTCCATCCTATTATTCGCCCAGCGGCCGATCTCCCGTTTGTCGGCGTTGCCGAGCTCGCTCATTGCCGCGCCGTAGGATCGCAGCCCGCCATTTGTGATAGCTGCGGGCGATCCGTGACGCGTGAGCGCCATTTTCATGAATGTGAGCGCAGCGGCTTTGTCGCAGGTTCGGGTGACATAGGACTCAAGCACTTCGCCCTCGTGATCAACCGCCCGCCACAAATAGTGCAACTCGCCATTGATCTTCACGTAAACCTCATCGAGGTGTCACGGCCAATGGCGAAACCCGCGCATCGCGCTCACGCGCTGGCGGCGAATGTCGCCGGCGAAAATCAGACCGAAACGGTTCCACCAGAACCGCACTGTCTCGTGACACACGTCAATTCCACGCTCGAAAAGCAGATCCTCGACGTTGCGCAGCAACAAGGGAAACCGGACGTACATCAGCACTACCAAGCGGATTACCTCCGGTGACGAGTTGAAACATCGAAACGGATTGGCCGGCTTGGCCCTCGATTTGCGGCTCATCCTTGCTCGCTAACATCGCCCTGCG
>JANXSN010000101.1 GCA_025352685.1 Sphingomonadales bacterium | reverse complement strand
GGCCCTTCCATCCCTCGAAACAATGGCTATAGGGAGCGCTCTCCGCCGAATCGGGGCCTTCCAGCGGCCCCTTTTGTTTTTGGCCAGGAATGGACGCATAGCTCAGTTGGTAGAGCAGCTGACTCTTAATCAGCGGGTCCTTGGTTCGAGCCCAAGTGCGTCCACCACCCTTATCATTGAGATAAAATGGAAAACTATAGGGTTGGTGGGTCCGCACCGGCTTAAAATGCATTTTAGGCCGGTTTTTAGGCCGGTCAATATCTCAACTCTATTTTGGGGTCGCTACATAGAACGGGCACAGATATATGCGAAGCGTGCACCTGACGGAACGGCGGGAAAGTTGGGGATTGCGGACAGGCAGTTATCGGGCGCGAACGTCGAAAAGCCGACGTTAGGGCTGGTATCACAACCGTTCGGTTTCGACACCTCGAGGCAATGCTCGCCTTAAACAGACCAAGCCCACTACGAACAGCAGCCATCCAACCGTCATGAGGCCGCTTGAGCCGAGAACAAGCGTCGACACAGCTGTTTCGATAATCGGAGCCGCCCTATGACCTGCCCCGGCAATCGGCAGTGTTTCGGCCGCGCCTGTAGCGGCCGACAGGGTTAGTCCAAGCCAGAGCCCATACATGCCGATGACAATCGCCCCTTGCGAGGCCTTCGCCAACGCGCCGTTCAGCAAGACCGCAGACCAGACGGCCCCAACGATCATCATTGCCATGCCACTTTGCACCGCCGTCAGATGCGCCGACAGCGCCATTCGGGGATTGAGGAACGACTGAACGATAGCGCCCTGAAGCAGCCCTATCAGAAACAGGATCGCACCGGCTACGATCAGCGTCCTTTTCATGGCTGTTTGTCGATTGTCTGACTGGTCGGCTGAAGCGCGGCGGAGTCGAAAATAATATGCTCCTCGATGGCCATGCCTTTGGCTAGGCGGAAGCGGTCAACCCCTAACCAAGTGACGCGCTTGCCATCGATTAATGCCGATGATTCCCATGCAATGTACAGGCGGTCGCCGTTTCCTGCACAGTCGAGGGGCGTGACCTTCAGTTCGACGAACGTGTCGAGCATGCCCTGCATGATATCGATGTATTGCGCCCCGGAAAACGTCTCCACACCAGTGAAGTTGATCGTGGCTTCGGGGGCGATGATCTCCGCTATCCGCGCACCGCTCGGGGCAGCCCAGAAAGACTGAAAGCGCCCGTAAAATTCGCGGTGCTCGGGGGAAAGCGTATCATTGTCCATTGGTCGACTCCCTGCCATACTGACAGTATGTCAATTCCATACTCACAGTATGCTTGTCAAGGCGCGGACATATGAGGAGCAGTTCTGTACGTGAGAGCGCTCGGCCCGCGCTGCTTCGCGCCGCGCATGATGCGTTCGGAATACTTGGTTTTGAAGCGGTGTCGCTTGATGAAATCGCGGCAGCGGCAGGGGTGACCAAGGGATCACTCTATCATCACTTCGCGTCCAAAGCCGACCTGTTCGAGGCGGTTTATCGAGCCGAGCTGGAGCGGCAGGTTCATCTTTGGGGAGAGGCCTACGCTCAGGCCGGTTCGCCGTGGGAGGCGTTTCAGGCGTCGTGTTTGACCTATCTGGACATCATAAGGGAGCCGAAAGCCCGGCGTATCGCCGTCGTTGAAGCGCCGGCAGTGCTTGGCTTGGCAGCGTTCAGGCAGATCGAGGACGAGCTGGCAAAATCGGCTATGAAGGCAGCGACCGCGTCCGCAATGGAGGCCGGTGAGATCGAGCGCAGAGCGGTCGAACCGGTTGTGCACCTCATCTTCGCGGCGCTCTGTGAAGCTGCAATGCAGATGGACCGAGCCGACGACATCGACGCTGCGCAGTTCGCTTGGATTGTGGAACTCAAACGCATGTTCAATGGACTACGTTAATAGCGAGGTGTCATAATCGGTCGGTTGTGACACTGCGACTATCGTTCGGTGGGCATGCCTATAGGCGGCACCCGCCATGATATTGGCGCGGCGGTCATAAGGATCGCCGCCAAGGCCGTATCGCGCGCTCAACACGGCCCATGTGGCGGGCAGCCATGCAGGTGCAACAGGATCTCGCCGCCGAGATCGACATGCGGCAGCGTTGAATAGGCTTCACCGCGAGTGACGGCGCGCACGATGTCGATCTGCGAACTGATTGTGCCATAGTCGTTCGCCGCCCAGCGGATGAACGCGAAGACCGCTCCCGGCGCAAAGCTCACGACACGGCGGCGGCGATCGATAATTCTGTCGCTCGCCTGCCTGCCAAAGCGCAGCCAGTGTTCCCTGACGCCTTCCTGCCAGAACAATTCGACATGGGTGAAATGGTCACATGGCGATGGTTTGCGTTCCGGGCCATCAACATGAAGTTGCCCAGCAGGAAGGCCAAGAGGAAATCCGCCGCCTTGCTGGCTTGGGACGCCGCCTTGAAAATCGCGCGATTATCGGCGCGCAACACCGCCAACCACGAACCAAGGTAATCGGCATGGCGAACGGTGGGGACGATGCCGAGCGCGGCGCACAGGAAGGCCGAAGTCAGTTCGGCACACAATTCCTCGCGGGCATAAAGCGCCGAACCGAACCGCCCCGACTGGTCGCGGGCCAGCCGCGCCTTGCTGCCCGCCCAATGACCGAGTTCGTGCAGCGCCGTCCGGTAAAAGTCGATCTGGTGGGGGAATGCCGGTTGCGGCGGCACCTGCACATAGTCGCCGCCCACATCATAGAACGCCCGCGCCCCGCCGATACGGAAATCCGCACCTGTGGCGGCAATCAAGCCCTCCGCGCTTTCATGCTGTTCGCGGGGCGGTAGCGGCGTGGGGTCGGCTGTCAGCCGCGCGGGCAGTCCGTCACACTGCGCGGCATTGAACACGATAAAGCGTTTGAGGAACGGAATAGAGCGAGGTTCCCCCTCCGCGCCGTCTTCCTGCTCGCGCCCATCTTCGGGGGTGAAGCGGTCGGCGTAGAACACCGTATGCCCGCGCTGACCTTTGCGGACGCACCCGCCAGCGGCCAAAGCCTGCCGAAAGGTCAACCAATCCTGCGACGGGTAACACCCTTCAATGACCGCGCCCCACAGGATAAGCACGTTCACGCCCGAATAGGCTCGGCCTGAAACAGCGTTGCGGGGCAATCCCGGTACTGCCACCGCCGAACTCCACGGCTGCGCCCACGGGAAGCAACCGGCTTCAAGCTGGGCGATGATCTTGGCCGTTACCTCGTCATACAGCGAAACGCGCGAAGCCGCGCTTCCGCCTGCGCTGTCGCCAGCTTGGGTGCCATGCCGTGCGCGGGCATCCTGCTTTGTCCTGCACTTCTCCTTTGTCTTGCTCGCGCCACCGTTGCCGCTGCTCCGCTGTGCCCTGCCCAGATCCGCCATCACCGCCTCCTCGCTTAAAAACCACACCGACCCCGGAGAGGCGGGGTGGGCGGCAACGAGCGACCAGAGAGGCGAGCCGCCAGCAGGCGCACCCGAAGGGCTGCAACACAGTGAAAGACCCGGCTTGCCGGGTTGCGCC
>JANXSN010000068.1 GCA_025352685.1 Sphingomonadales bacterium | reverse complement strand
CCGCTCTGCAACGCAGATAGTGTTTTCGCCCGGTGAGCGCGTGGAGCATGTCGCGCTTGGCGACACCGTATCGTGGGAGGTCGCCCCGGCCGAAAACTCGCTCTTCATCAAACCGCGCGAGCTGGCCGGATCGACCAATCTGATCGTCATCACCCGTTCCAACGCGGGCAATCGCACCTACACATTCGAGCTATCGGCGCGGCGCGGGGCCATCGGCGCGCGTTCCGCCGACACCTTCTTCAAGGTGGTGTTTCGCTATCCGCGCGAAGAGGCCGCCGCTGCACAAGCGGCGGCGACGCAGGCCGCCTACACCCGGGCCGTTGCGCTGCAAACTGGCGCAATCCGTTCGGCGCTCGATCTCGGCGTCCTCGAAGGCAAGCGGAATTTGAGCTACTCAGTGCAAGGTTCGTCAGCGATCCAGCCATCCGAAATCACCGACAACGGCCAGTTCACCGCACTGCGCTTCCCGAACCAGCGCGAGCTTCCGGCCTTCTTTGCCGTCAATCCCGACGGCAGCGAGAGCATCGTTCCGTTCGATGTCCGTGACGAATTCGTCGTAGTCCACGGCGTGTTCGGGCAGCTCCGCTTGCGGCGCGACAAAGAGGTGCTGTGTGTCTTCAACGAGGCACCGGACTTCTACGGTCGCGATCCCAAGACCGGCACGGCGTCAAGCATCGTCGAGCGCACGACGGGTCAAGCTAATGGGGAGACAAAGTGATGGCAGACACTGCCAACTCGGACCGCACCCCAAACCGCCCAACCGTCGATCAAACGCCCGATCCCGACGAGATTGACCGCACCCCCGCCGCCGAACGCGGCAGCAAGATGCCGTCCATGCCCGGCACCACGATGGACCCGAAAAAGATGATCGGCTTTGCTGCTGCCGCGGGCGCAGTTATGTTCACGGTGCTGGCGCTGGGAACGGGCCTTACGGGCAACACGACCTTACCGCCCGTCAAACCCAAGCCCGCACTCGAACCCGCGCAATACGACCCGGCTACAGTCATCGCGCCGACGCTGGCGGGCGCGGCAACCGATCCCAATGCCCCCATTCCGCTGAACGGCCCGCAAGTTCCCGCCATCGGTCAGCCACCCTTGCCACCCCAAGGCCCGTCACCGGCTACAGGGCAACAGCGCCAGCAATCCCCCGCGGCGGCGCTGCGCGAAGCCGCGCGCCGATCATCGCTGATCGCCTATGGCGGCGAGCGTGAAAGCGGCATCGCCAACACGCGCTATGGCGAAGCGGGTGGCGCAATCGGTGCGGGAGACGCTTCGGCGCGGCAACCGACCAATCTCGACACGCTCCGGCGCGCGTCGGTCATCGGAAAGGCCCAGGCCCGCACGCTAGCCGACCGCAATTTTCTGCTTACGGCCGGGAGCTTCATTCCGTGTGTGCTGCAAACCGCGATGGATTCAAGCCAGCCCGGCTATGTGAGCTGCATCCTCCCGCGCAATGTCTATTCGGACAATGGCCGGGTCGTGCTGATGGAAAAAGGCACCAAGATAGTCGGCGAATATCAGGGAGGCCTCAATCGCGGGCAATACCGGCTGTTCGTCTTGTGGACGCGCGCCGTCACGCCGCGCGGGATTGCGATAGATGTGGGATCGCCCGCAACCGATGCGCTCGGACGCGGCGGCGTGGATGGCAGGGTTAGTAGTTTCTTCTGGCAGCGTTTTGGCACGGCCCTGCTCTTCAGCCTTGTCGAAGATGCGGCAACCGTTGGAGCGGAAGCCGTTGGCAATAATGGTTCGAACACCACGCGCGTCCCCTCCGATGCGGCGTCAACAGTCTTGCAGCAAAATGCCGAGATCAAGCCGGTGCTGCGCAAGAATCAAGGCGAGGATGTCGGGATCACGGTGGCACAGGATTTCGACTTCTCGACCGTTTACGGCCTCGCGCTCAAATAATGGCCGCACCGGGCAAAAACACCGCTGTCCTCGACAGTGTGACGGCACCTTTACGCAAATATCTCGATGACGCGAGCGTCACCGAACTGGTCATCAACCTGCCCGGCGAGGTCGGCATTGAACGGCGCGGACGCTGGACATGGGAAAGCGAGCCATCGCTCGATTTCAAGACACTCATGGCGCTGGCGACTGCCGCCGCCGCCTTTACCTCGCAGGACGTCACGCGCGAAAACCCGATCGTCTCGACCATCTTCCCGACTGGCGAGCGCGTGCAAATCGTCGTGCCGCCCGTTGTGCCTGACGAAACGGTCTCGATCACCGTGCGCAAGCCATCGACCGTGACAATGACGCTCGCCGATTTCGAGGCGGCGGGCTTGTTCAGGGACACGCGGATCGCCGAAAAGAAAGTCAGCCCGGAGGAACTGGAGTTGCTCGCGCTGCTCCGCGCAGGCCGCCATGTCGAATTTTTCGACCGCGCGGTCAAAGCTAGGCTCAATATCCTCATTTCAGGGGCAACGGGGTCGGGCAAAACCACGCTGTCGAAGGGCTTGATCCAGTTGATTCCGCACGAAGAGAGGTTGCTGACGATCGAGGACACGCGCGAACTGATCGTCGGCCAAAAGAACGTCGTCCACATGCTCTATGCCAAGGACGGCCAAGGCACCGCCAATGTCACGGCCAAGCATCTGCTCGAGAGCGCGCTCAGGATGCGCCCTGACCGCATCTTGCTCCAGGAATTGCGCGACGGGACGGCCTTTTTCTATCTGCGCAACGTCAACTCCGGCCATCCCGGCTCGATCACCACCATCCATGCCGATTCCGCCGAACTGGCGTTCGAGCAACTGACGTTGCTGGTCAAGGAAAGCGAAGGCGGCTCCGATCTGTCGCGCGGCGATATTCGCGCGCTGCTCAAGATGCTGGTCGATGTCGTGGTGCAAACCAAAAAGACCGACGGCGAATTTCGGGTGACGGAGATCTATTATGACCCAGAAGGCAGGCACGCTGCCTGACGGCGGGGCGGCAAGGTTGCTGATCGGCTTGCCGCTCGGGCTGCTGATCGCGCTCGCCATAGCCAGCATGATCGGCTGGCTGATCCTCGGCCTGCCCGTCACCGCCTATGACCCGCTCAAAATGCCGCAGTTCGTCTGGTATTATCGCGGCGATGCCCGTGTCGTCCGCGCAATGGCGGGCGGACTGATCGGTGGTGGCCTGCTGTTGGGCGCGCTGATCTACGCGCTTTGGGCGCGCGGCGCACCGCTACACGGGGCTGCACGCTTCGCCCGCGAAAGCGAGATCAAGCGGCACGGATTCTTTAGTGCCGTGGGCATCGTCCTTGGACGCAAGAGCGGGCGCTTCCTGACTTTCGGTGGCAGCGAGCATGTCATTGTCGAAGCCCCGACCCGCTCGGGCAAAGGCGTCGGTATCGTCATTCCGAACCTGCTGACATGGGCTGGCTCGGTTGTCGTCCTCGATGTGAAGCGCGAGAATTACGATGCGAGCGCCGGGTTTCGTGCCCATTACGGGCAGGCGGTCTATCTGTTCAATCCGACCGACCGCGAGGGCCGCACCGCCCGTTACAATCCGCTGGCTTATATCGACTGCCACGACGCGGATGATGTCATCATCGAACTGCAAAAGATCGCAACGATGCTATTCATCGCACCCGAACGCGGCGAAGCCTTTTGGGCGAATGGTGCACGCACCGGGTTCGCCGGCGTCGGTGCCTGGCTTGCTGAAACCAGCGACGAGCCGCTGACGATGGGCGCGATCTACCGCCATCTGACCGAGGGCGACGCCCGCAGCTTCTTCAGGAGGGAACTCGCCAACCCGGCACTCAAACTGTCCACCTCCTGCCGGACGGCGCTGGCAGATTTTGCCGGCGGATCGGACAACAGCTTTGCCGACATCAAGAAGACCATTACCAATGTCCTTGGCCTTTGGCTCAATCCTCTCGTGGATGCGGCAACTGCCGCCAGCGATTTTGATCTGCGTGAGCTGCGCAAGCGTCCCATCTCGATCTACCTCGGCGTATCGCCCGACGAACTCGACCGCATCGCCCCGCTCTACAATCTCCTGTTCCAGCAACTGATCGATCTGAATGTGCGGGAATTGCCCGATGACACGACGCCAGTGCCGGTGCTGGTCATCCTTGACGAATTTGCGCGGCTTGGCCGCGCATCGGTGATCGCCAGCGCCTTTTCCTACGTCGCGGGCTACGGCATTCGCTTGCTCCCGGTCATCCAGTCCCGCTCGCAACTGCGCGGGGTTTACGGCGAGCATGTCGCCGATGAAATCGTCGCCAACTGCGGGGTTGAGGTCGCATTCACTCCCAAGGAACTTCGCGTTGCAAACGAACTGTCGGAACGCATCGGCTATGTCGGACAGGAGAGCATCACGAAGTCACTGACGATCAACGGTTGGCTCGCCAACCGCTCCAAATCAGTTTCCGAACAGCGCCGCGCGCTGATGCTGCCCCAAGAGCTGATGCAATTTCCAGCTGACAGACTGATCATGCTGCGCGGCGGTATCCCGCCTATCATCGGCGACAAAATTTTCTATTTCAAAAGCCGCTTCTTCAAGAGGCGGTCTTTTCCGCCGCCGGTTGTGCCATCCGTCGATAAGCAAACGCGCGTGGCTGTCGCTCCCCCGGCGTTCCGGGACATGACCGACGAAGAGGCAGTGGGGAACCCGGCACATCCGCTGAGGCAGGATGACATTCGCACCGAGGATTATCCGAGCTTCTGTGCCGATATGCTGACCCTGGACCACAACGGCAATGTGACGGGAATTTTAGCGGAAGGCGATGAAAATGGCTGATGAACTTGAAGGGAGCGCGCCTTCTGGACGGCGCCGCACGGCGAAGGCAACGCCGGTCACACCGAAGCCTGCACCCGCAAAACCCAAGCGCAAATCTGAAACTCCGAC
>JANXSN010000011.1 GCA_025352685.1 Sphingomonadales bacterium | reverse complement strand
CTGGCCCAGGGTTGCTGTCTTACCTTCCTTCGATCATGTGGCAGCGCCGCTGGTGGATCATTGTTCCGCTGATCTTGTGTTCTGTTGCAGGTATAGTCGCGGCGTTATTTTTGCCCCCTCGCTACCAGTCAAGCGCGACCTTGCTTGTCGAATCGCCTCAATTGCCAACTGAAATCGTTGGTAACGCGCCTGAAACGAGCATTATCGATCGTCGGATCGCTAAGGTGCGCGAACAAGTCCTCTCGCGCTCCGGCTTGGTTGAGCTGATCGAAACTAATAACCTTTACTCCGAGGAGCGACAAAAAAAGCCGCTCTCTGAAATAGTCGATCAGATGCGGAAAGCGACGTCGATCTCGCCGGTCGCTGCTGACATCGGGGGTGGCGACAAGGGATCGAACACAATCGCGTTCTCGATCTCATTCAGTTACAATGATCCGCAGAAGGCACAATCAGTTGCGCAAGAATTTGTGCATCGCCTCGTCAAAATCGATACCACGCAAATCGCCGAACAAGCAGCGGGATCCGTCGAATTTCTGCAGGAACAAGCAAATAGTCTGTCTGGCCAGATTACTAATATCGAAACGCAGATACAAGGAATCAAGCGTGCGAATGGTTCGGCACTTGCCAATTCAGGGATGATGATGATGCCGTCGAGCGGCGGATATCAGAGCCAGATCGCGGGTCTGCAACGCGAGAACGCGCAGCTGGCGGCGCAGGCGCGACTTCAGAGTACGGCCGCCGAGCGCGATTCTGCAGTGGTCGGTGCAGAAGCCCAGCTTGCTGCTGCGCGGGCAGTGTATTCGGACAACCATCCCGACGTAAAGCTGGCTGAAGCGCGCCTTATTGAAGCGAAGCGTTTCGCCGCGCAAAACGTCAAACGCAACGATGTGTCTTCCGAAATCCAGCGCCAGATTGCATCTAACAACGCCGCTATCTCAAGCCTTTCGGCTACTCAAATCGGCGAACAGTCACGGGCTGGCGCTGTGCTATCCGCTCAATCGCGAGCGCCAGCCGTAAACGAGCAGGTCGCTCAATTGCAGGCACGCGCGGATGGATTGAGAACAAACTACCAAACCATTGCGACCAACCTAATTAACGCGCGGGGTTCGGCGAAGCTCAGTGAGCAGCAGAAAGGGGAAAGGTTGACCGTTATCGATCCCCCGGTGGTTGCCGATCGACCGACGTGGCCCAACCGTCCTCTCGTGATGCTGGGTGGCCTCGCTGCCGGGGGGGTACTTGGCCTTGGGCTTGCTATCCTTGTCGAAATGCTGCTGCAGCCCATCCGCGGGGTGAATGCGCTGACCGAACTTTTCGGCGCGCCTCCGTTAGTAATTGTCCCGACACTAAAGGTAACCAAAAATAGGTTCGTTTGGCCGTGGCGTCGCCGAAGAAAAGTACTGTCGGGCGCTGCTGGCGATAGAGACGGGATGTTGTGAGTGTCATTCGAGAGTGCGTGGTTTCAAGAGGCGAGTATGATTACCATCCCACATACTGTTGCAAATTTTGTTGCCTCAGATGCGCTTGGCGCAACGATTGTTGGGTTCCGCAGTCGCAACGAACAGTCAAGACCGTTCAACCTTTTGCGCACGCAAATTACGCGGATGCTTGGATCTGGCAAGAGGCTCATTGGGGTAACATCGGCCACGCCTCAAGTTGGAAAAACCTTCATTGCTTGCAATCTGGCGGCATCCTTGTCCCGCCTACCCGAGCTTCGAACATATCTGTTTGATCTGGACCTGCGCCGGGGTTCCGTCGCCCAACGCTTCGGCTTATCAGTAGAAAAAGGTATCACCGAATATTTGGACGAGTCGATCGATGACCTGACCGGTTTGTCTTGGGGAGTCGCGGAACAGCGGCTTTGTATTTATCCGGCGAGGGAGCAAACAGTGTTGTCTTCTGAACTCCTTTCGCATTCGCGTTTCAATGCTCTAGCGGAAGCGATGCGCGCAAGCGCCGAAACCGATTTGTTCATTTGCGATTTGCCCCCCGTGTTCGCTAACGACGATGCGATGATAGCGGTTGAGCGGCTCGACGGCTATATCCTTGTCGTAGAGGAAGGTGTCACCACCAAAAAGCAGCTTCGCGACGCCTTGCGACTGCTCGGTCAGGAAAAATGCCTTGGAACGGTCCTGAACCGGTACGTGAAGGGCATCGTCGGTGATGATTATGGTTACGGTTACGGCGTCGATAGCAAGTATGCCAGCTACTACGGCTAGACGCGAACTAGGTGCCTGGCCTTAGCCACTGGATTTATAATTGACTGAAACTGCCTCCACGCCTCGCAAAATCTACTGCGTTCTTTCGGCGCGGTCGCTGCCTTATGCGAAGGCTTGTCTTGTTAGCCTGTTGCGCAATGCGTGCGAGACTCTCGATCTGGTTCTGTTAACTGATGGCCCTAATGACGCTATCCAGCTCGAGGCAGCGCTGCGACCATTTGCTTTACGGTCGCCGCATTTCCTGCAGATATTCGATCAGGGAGACGCCGATAGGCGTGCCGACGCTAAACTCACTCGCTTTCCCCACGTCGCACGGTTTCGTCTCGGACACCCATGCTGGCGAAAGATAACTGACCCCGCGCTTTATGCGTCGGACGGCGACGAAGTGATCGTTATTGATCCAGACGTGTATTTCCCAAATCGGTTCACCTTCGAGGCGATGCCTCAGCGAGGTTTTCTGCTGATGTGGCAGCGCCCGAATTGCCTGCTACCCGAAGCATTAGTGGACGAGGCTTATGACGCAGGCATCGACGTGGCTGATCATACCGATATCGGCGTTTGCCAATACAGGGCGCCTTTTCCGTTCGCCGCCCTCAACCACTTGCTTGGAATTCTGAATTTCGAAAATCACAAGCGATCGATGCATGTAGAGTCAGTGGTTTGGGCAGCGCTTGCTATGGAGTTCGGCGGGGGATATCTGGACCCAGACGCTTGGCATTGCTATGGCAATACGGTAGTTCGTCGATTGACGCGCCGATTGGGGCGTAGCGGTGTTGCGTCGCTGCAGGCCTTGCCCTTCCAACAAATGAAGGCGTTTCACGCTGGCGGCGTTGCCAAGAACTGGTTGCCCGACGCGGAAGGTGCCAAACTCTTTAATAAACCGGCGGAGCGTCGAGAATTGACCGTCGCACGCGAATTCGTTCTCTATCCTCGCAGCAAGTTCACGAATAAGCGCCGCAATCGGAGGATGGCTCGAAAGCTGGGCTTATATCGTGTGTTGGGTAGCGACGGATGAGCATGCAGAGCGATGGGCGACGATTAAAGATCCTGCTGGTTGCTCCCAACGTATCTCGAAAAATGGGTGGCGAAGCCCTGAAGGCGCTCCAAATCCACCAAGGGTTGCGAGCTAACGGACATCAAGTCCGCCAGATCGCCCATGCTCGCGTAAAAAGTGAAATGGAAAGCGACTTTCCCGAACTGAGCTTCGAATATATTCCCGATGATCCGGTGCAAGTGTGGCTTAACCATCGCGGAATCCACCCGGCGCTCGCCTTGCTCAACGCGTGGCAATTGCACCGCTTGGCTCGACGAGTGGCGTCCGACATGCGACCCGACATTGTGCACTTTACTTCGCCTATTTCTCCGGTCTTGCCTTATTTTCGATTAGTCGGGCAGCACGTCGTCATTGGACCATTGAACGGAAACTTGCCGCATCCCCCAGCGCTGCGCGGACGCGAACCGTTGTTCAAAAAAATCGGAGCTGCGATTCTTCGCCCGCTCCAGGTTTTTCTAGGCCTGCTCTTTCGGGGAAAGCGTTTGGCGCTCGTTTTAGTATCGGGCGGCGAGCGCACGATGCGGGCTCTTCGCTTTGGTGGTGTTACAACTGGACGCATGGTGCCGACACTCGACAGCGGAATTTTGGATACCGTCTTCTGTCGACCGCGCGCCGTTCACTCAGGGCCGAATGGTCGGTTCGTCTTTCTTGGACGGCTGGTTGCCTACAAGGGCTGCGATTTAGCGATTAGAGCACTCCTCCAGGCTCCTGATACCGTGACACTCGACATCATCGGCGATGGCGTCGAACGGAACCGCCTCGTCGCACTTGCCGCGGAATTAGAACTCGAAGCGCGGGTGCGCTTTCGCGGGTGGAGTCGGCCAGGTGACTACCTTTACGACCAATTAGGGCAATATCGTGGTTTGGTAGTGCCCTCGCTCGCCGAGGCAAACGGTATTGTTTTCCAAGAGGCAATGGTCTTGGGGGTGCCCATCATTTGCGTCGATTGGGGCGGTCCCAGTGAAATTTTGACCCAAGCGGAAGCTATCATGATCGAGCCCCGATCAGAGCTGTTCATAATTGATAGTCTCGCGCGTGCGCTTACGCTTTTGAGTGAGGACGCGTCCG
>JANXSN010000009.1 GCA_025352685.1 Sphingomonadales bacterium | reverse complement strand
ATTATGTTTGCGATACTGCCAATTTCCTTCGCGTTGGCCGGGCCGGTTCCAAATCTGGAAATCATCCTCAGGACAAGCGGCATCGCGCCGGCGACGATCCTCGAACTAACCCCGTTAATCGGGCTGGCCTCGTTGCTCGGGCGGCTCGCAGGTGGATGGCTGCTGGACCGCTTCTGGGCGCCTGCGGTCGGCTTCGCGATCCTCGGATTACCCGCCCTGTCCTGCCTGATGTTGACGGCGGACCATTTGACCTATGTTAGAGCGGCTTCTGCAATTTTGCTGATCGGCTTCGCACTGGGAGTCGAATACGATCTGATCGCCTTCATCGTTGCACGCTACTTCGGGTTGCGTAGCTACACCGCGATTTACGGTATGCTCTATGTTTCTTTTGCGCTGGGAGCGGGCATGTCGCCGCTAATATTTGGATATAATTTTGATGTGTATGGCAATTATCACTTCATGCTGACTCTGTCGGCGCTCGTTCTCATCGGCGGAGCTGCGGCCCTGCTGCCGCTGGGGCGTTACCGGAATTTTGACGCTACAGAATGACGGGGAAAGCGGCTCAGGAACGCAAATGATGGTTTCGGTTATGTACCAAACAACGCAATGACCTGCTGAGCGCCCGATTTGGCCGAGCGCCACCGCCGCGCGCGACCCCATCGCCGGCAGGTAGCCCATCTCGACGGCCCCGACAGCCGGGCGCGGCACCCCCGCCAGCTAACGGATTGGAGAGTGGCAAACCGTCTGCTCGCGGCACGCGCACAGTAAGCGTGGTCTGGCGACGCCTATTATCGAACAGATGCCCTCGGCGATCGTCTGACTGGCACGCAATCAGACGATCGACGAGAATACTTACGAACGACGGTCGACTAAAAATGTACCGCGGCACCAAGACGAAGATAAGTTCCCAGAATTCCTTGGAAATAAGTAGTCGTGCCGCCTGAGGCTGGGTACGGATAGGGTGCCTTTGTATCAAGCAGATTGTCCACGTCGGCATTGAGCGTAAAATTCTTTGTTACGTCGTATTTCACCGACAGATTGAGATATGCGAACGCGTTAACCTCGGGCACTGAATAAAAATTCAACGGATTGTTTGGATCGACGCGCGCCTTCCCAATGTAATTGACCTGAATTTGCCCGAAGAACCCTGCATTGTCATACGCAAACGTCGCTACCCCCTTGTTTCGTGAATAGCCGACGGAAGTGCTGGTCAGTACGGCGACCGACCCCTTCGTGACAACCGTGGAGAGCGTGTCGAGATACTGATAGTTGAGCTTAAGTCCAAGGTGACTGCCGCGTCCGAGAAAATCGGAATCGGCCCGATATCCATCTCTACTAGCACGCCTTTGTATTTCAATTGCGCCGAGTTGAAATAAGTCGTCCCGACATTGTTGAGCTGCGCGTAACTACCGGCGCCCGGACTACCCTTGAAATCGCGTGTTATGAGCCCGCAGAACGGGTTTTGCGGATAATTGGTTGAATCGTAACAGGCCGCGACAACCTGACTATTCGAGAACTGGCTAATTGCATTATTGAGCTGAATGTTCACATAATCGATAGTCGCACTGAAGCCCGGCATGAAGCGTGGCTTCAAAACTGTGCCGATCGTGAAGTTATCAGACTTTTCGTTTTGCAGTGCAGTATTGCCAAAACTAAACGTCTGAAATGACCTCTGATTACTGAGAGAAACAAAACCCGTTGGCACGCCTGCTGCAGCGCAATTTTTCGCGCGGGTCACTGGATCTGGTCCACTATTTACAAGCGAATTATCGCACACGTCTGTTGCAAAACCATAAGCACTCGATGTTGGATTGAACGCTTCAGTTATAGACGGTGCACGCACTGCGCGTGTATATGCCGCGCGGAAGGCGATGTCTCGAATTGGGGCGTATCGACCTTGAAAAGTGTAGGTTGGGTCGCCTCCAGCTTGCGAATTCCAGATATAACGGCCGGCGGTCTGGAATGACAATTGGCTAACGAACGGAATGTTGTTTTCGGCTGAGATTAGATCAGCATTCAATTCGCCAAAAATCTCATTGGTATGATACTTCCCAAACACCTTATCGATTGGCACCGATCGACCGTAGCTCCCGCGCTGCGCGGACGTCCCGGTGCCGCTGCCAAAATAGAAGACGCCGGGATCGAAAGTCGAATCCTCCGCACGGTGTTCATAACCAAGCGCAAATGCAAAATCGCCGCCAGGTAGCTTAAACAGCGGCCCTGCCAGTGACACTACACCGTTATACTGGTTGTTGACGTTCACCGGGGTCGCGATCGTTGTGACATAATCGCGCGCGGCTTGCGAAATCTGACCGCCAAAAGGATTGATCGGGGCGCATGTAGAGCTGATCGTAGCGATGGGTGAATTTGTGGAGCCTGGCGCACAAACGATATTTCCGCCGACGCTAACCGCGTTTATTGCATTGAGGAAATTTGCTTCGTTCAGTTCGGGATTGGTGCTGCTGACGCGAGCGCGGCCATAGTTTAAATATGCTTCAAATCGCCAGTTGCGGCCCGGCAGAATGTTCAATGTGCCATCGGCACCGCCAACAAACCGGAGCACCTCTGACTTCCCGGTCGACACGCCTGATGAGAGGTCGATGTTTGCGCGACCGAGGTAAAAATAATTCTGTGTAATCCCATTAAGTGCCGGGTCGGCGAACGGATTGTTTTGATCACTCAACGGATTGTTGTTGATCGAATTCTGTATCGTCGCACGCGCTGCCGGGCTCAAAAAAGGGTTGTTGAGTGATACAATGAGATTACCGTCGCGGGTACCGGCGGGAGCAAACAAACCGCTATTATAGACTGGTTGGCTCGCGAGGTTACGTCCTTCGCTTACGCTATACCAACCTTCTCCAAAGATACGGAATTTGTCCGTAACGTCGAATGACGTTTCGACATTGGCACTGTAGCGCTTGATGTCGGTCAACAAATTCTCGACATCGCCAAGCTTGAAGCCGTTACCGCCGCTGGTGAACACACTAAAACCCGTATCGGGCCCAATCGTTGAGCCGTAGGCTATCGGGATCAACGAGCCGTCAGCAGCAAACCTCAGCTGTGTACCCGCCGCATTGTTTACGCCGAAATTGGCCGTCGGATCGCTGAGAACGAGGTTCGATTGCTGAGGCGTCAGAGTCAGGTCATAACCGATGTTGGCCCCCCCGACGATCGGGATGCCATAACGCGAAATCGACGGCACACGGTTGTCGGTGTAGAGGGTTTGCGGACCACTTCCGCTTCGCGCTTGTGCAAATCGGTCGTCAGACGACGTCGAGGCCCGGTCGTTGAAAAACAGGCCCTTCGATACGTTATATTCGCCGGACACTGTAATATTGCCGCGGCCGTCTGCAAAATTGCGACCCGCGAGCAGACGAACACGATAATCTGGCGCGTCACCGCGCGAGGACACCCCATTTTGTGCGTCAATATCAGAGCCCTGATAATTCTTCTTCAAGATAATGTTGATGGTCCCTGCGATCGCGTCGGACCCGTAGATCGGCGCGCCGATTGCAGCCACCGTTTCAACACGGTCAATAAGCTTAGTAGGGATCGAATTGAGATCGACTTGGTTGCCACCCGACCCTGTGGGTCCGAAAATTGAAGACGTGTTCGCCGACACGAACCGCTGACCATTGACCAGTGTCAGTGTGCGTTGGGAGCCAAGGCCCAGGAAATCGACAAAGCTCTGACCAGCGCCAAACCCGGACTGGTTGAAGCCGACCGGCGAGGCGCCGGGGACGCCGAATGAGGGTAATTCGTTCAGTGCTTGTGCAACGGTCTGGTATCCGCGTGCGTCAAGATCCTTCGACGAGATTGTTTGTAGTGGCGAAGCGGTTTCAGTTTCGCGCCGTGCAATGCGAGATCCGGTAACCACGATTTCCTTGTCGGTGTCCTTAATTGCGTTAGCGTCGTCGTTTGTGGTTACGCTTGCTTGGCAAGTTCCATCGGTCGAAAGAATGGCGCCTCTAGGACATCGTACAGGTGCAGCTGATGGGGGAGCGCTTTGCGCTAAGCTTGGTGTTGCACTCAAGAGAGCAATCACGGACACAGATATCTTACAACACACACGCGCGCTATCATCGAAACGTAACATAACGGACCCTAATTATTTACCGCGAAGATTGTCCGCGCTTTCCCTGTGCAACAGGCGTATTTTTATGTTGCTCGTTTTCACACGCGGCTCGAAGGGGCGCTGGTCAATCTACTTTCAGCTTGCTCGAGACATACGAGAGTCAGAGCGATCCGAGATTTCGATCAAAACTTCACAGTTTGCTGAGCTGCTGAAACTTTCACCGTAGATTTTCAGACCGAATACACCGCCGGTTTAGTTGAACGGGCCCGCCGCTGCCGGATCTACGTGAATCAACGCGAAGGTTCTCGAACGGCGACCACTGCAAAAGCGGGAAAATCAAGCGGTTTTTGAACGCAGGCGAATTTGTGCGAACAGATAATGGCGGAGCGGCAGGGATTCGAACCCTGGAGGAGCATTGCTACCCCTACTCACTTTCCAGGCGAGCGCCTTCGACCACTCGGCCACCGCTCCGCGTGCACTGGAGCGCGGCATCTAGGCGCGCGTTCAAGCGCGTGCAACCTTGTCCTCAGCGTGAGGCGTGGCATGGTGATCAAATGAACCGGATTATTTTTCCCATCCTCGCACTTGTACTCGTCGCCGCCACCGACGGACCGCAACCCAAGCCGGCGCTGATGTTGGCGCCGAGCGAGATCGTTGCTGCTGCGCCGGCTGCTGATTGGGTCGATATCGCCACGGCTGATTTGCTTGTCATGGACCTGGAAGCGGATCGCGCCGGCAACAAGCGTCGCGTGGTCATTCAGCTGATACCACCACCGTTTTCGCAACGATGGATTGAAAACATCCGCAAACTTGCTGCGACGCATTGGTGGGACGCCACCAGCATCAATCGCGTGCAGGACAATTATGTCGTGCAATGGGGCGATGCGACCGAAAAGAAGCCGTTGCCACAAGGATTGGCGACGCCGCCGGAGAGCGACTACACCATGACATCTCCTGCCGCTCTGGAAATGGTTGTGCGCAAATCTTCCCAGAACAGCCACGGCACATTGACAAGAGCTTCCCGACTGCACGGGCGTGGTGCTGCCTTGTCAGAGCGCGCCTTGAACCGCGATCCTTATGCAGACGACGTGTTGCACTGGCAGGGTTGGCCGCTGGCAATGTCGTCTGCGGTGCCGTCGGCTGGTCACGGCAAGCACCGCGTCTGGCCTGTACACTGTTACGGAATGGTGGGGGTCGGGCGAAACCTGTCTCCCGATACCGGCACGGGGGCTGAACTCTACACCGTCATCGGTCATGCGCCGCGTCATCTGGATCAAAATATCGCGCTGGTCGGGCGGGTGATCTCCGGCATCGAGCAGCTGTCGAGCCTGCCGCGGGGAACAGGGGCGCTGGGCTTTTATGAAGCGCCTGAGCAGCGCGTGATGATTACCTCGATTCGCCTCGCGAGCGACTTGCCCGAAGCTGAGCGCCCCCGCTACCAGTACCTGTCTACCGAAAGCGCCACGTTCGCCAAATATGCCGACGCGCGTGCCAACCGGCACGACGCTTTCTTCATTCTGCCAGCGGGCGGTGCGGACATTTGCAACATTCCGGTGCCTGTCCGGAAAAAACCCTAGGTGGAGCATTTCTCTCCTGAGTAACCAAGCTTTCCGTTGCATTGTTGCAGCGCACTCCCCACCCCGCTACGCGCACCGGCACGATGGATTATATCAGTACCCGCGGAAGCGCTCCGGCGCTCGAATTTGAAGAGGTAACGCTGGCGGGACTTGCCAGCGATGGCGGGCTCTATGTGCCGCGCGAGTGGCCAGTGCTGGACAAGGACGAGATTGCGGGTCTGCGCAACAAATCATATGTCGAAACCGCTGTTACGGTCATGCGTCCGTTTGTCATCGGGGCACTGAGCGATGATCAGCTTCGCGGCTTATGTATAGAAGCCTATGGCCGCTTCGGTCATGATGCGGTGGTGCCGCTGGTGCAGCTCGATTCACAAAACTGGCTGCTCGAACTGTTTCATGGCCCCACGCTGGCATTCAAGGATGTCGCGCTGCAGTTGCTCGGGCTGTTGTTCGAACGCTTCCTGGCAAACAGGGACACAGTGTTGACCGTAATCGGAGCGACGTCGGGCGACACGGGTTCCGCGGCGATCGACGCCCTGGCAGGTCGTGAGCGGGTCGAGGTGTTCATGCTCCACCCTGCGGGCCGTGTCTCCGACGTGCAGCGGCGTCAGATGACGACAGTACTTGCACCCAACATCCACAATATCGCAGTCGAGGGAGACTTCGACGACGCACAGCGGATTGTAAAAGCGATGTTCGCAGACAGCGAGTCGCGCGCGCGCCTGAGCTTGGGAGCGGTCAACTCGATAAACTGGGCGCGGCTCATGGCGCAGGTGGTCTATTATTTCTACGCTGCCGTCCGGCTGGGCGCGCCCGAACGGCCAGTCGCCTTCTCGGTGCCTACTGGCAATTTCGGAGATGTGTTCGCAGGCTATGTCGCGGCACGGATGGGGTTACCGATCGCAAAGCTGATCGTCGCGACCAATATCAACGATATACTTCACCGGGCGCTGTCGAGCGGGGACTACTCGTGCGGCGTGGTTGCACCGACCGCCGCCCCGTCGATGGATATCCAGGTCTCGTCGAATTTCGAACGCTTGTTGTTTGACCTCTCGGGCCGCAATGGTGCTGCGCTAGGCAGCATGATGAGCGAGTTTGAGGCGACGACAAAGCTGTCGATCCCAACCGATATGCTGACTTTGGCTCGCACCCTCTTCGCCAGCGCGCGCATCGACGCGGAGGATATGGCGATGGCGATGCGCTGGGCCCATGACAAATGCGGCCAGGTAATCGATCCGCATACCGCGATCGCATTATCGGCGGCACGTGAGCACGCTCCAGCGGACGTGCCCGTGGTCACGCTTGCGACGGCACACCCGGCCAAGTTCCGCGATGCGGTTGAGCGCGCGACCGGTGTCCGACCGGGGCTCCCGGCGCGGATTGCTGGGCTGTTCGACAGGCAGGAACGTTTCGACACGCTGCCCGCTACGCTGGAAGCGGTGAAAGCTTATGTGTTCGAGCGATCGTAGGTGGCGCTTGAAACCCTCATCGGCGAACCTTGGCCCGATTATGGGCTGATCGACAGCGGCGGCGGCCGCAAGATCGAGCACTACGGGCCGTACCGATTTGTTCGGCCAGAGCCGCAGGCGATGTGGCAACCCGCAACCGCCCACTGGGATGCCGATGGCGAATTTGTACCGGGGGCCGACGAGGACGGAGGCGGACGCTGGGTGTTCGAGCGCGACGTCCCTCGAGCGGGTTGGGAACTTGCGTGGGACGACCTGACGTTCACGGCGCAGACGACCCCATTCCGCCACCTCGGGTTCTTTCCCGACATGATGCCGATTTGGAGCTGGGCGCGCACAGCATTGGCCAAGTACGACGCCCCGCAGTGCCTCAACCTGTTTGGGTACACTGGTGTCGGCAGTATCGCACTGGCGTCGAAAGGCGCGAGCGTCACCCATGTCGATGCGTCAAAGAAATCGGTCGAAGCGGCCAAAGCCAATGCCGCGCTTGCCGGGCTCTCCGACAAGCCGATCCGCTGGATCGTCGACGATGCCGCCAAATTTACGGCGCGTGAAGTGCGCCGCGGGCGACGGTATGATGGGATTATTCTTGATCCCCCGAAATACGGTCGTGGGCCCGAGGGTGAAATATGGCAGCTCGAGCGCGACCTTGCCCCTTTGATCGTCAATATCAGGTCGCTCGTTGACGGGAAGTCGGCGTTCGTATTCTTGACCGTTTACGCCATCCGCCTTTCGGCACTCGCGATCGGCGAACTGATGCAACAGGCATTCGGCGAGCTGCCAGGTCGTATCGAATGCGGTGAGCTGGCTGTGCGCGAGGAAGCGCGCGGCCTTGTCCTTCCGACCGCGATTTGGGCGCGCTGGGTCAACGACTGATTACTCCCGACCTGCGCGGATGGCGGCACCTCCTGCAAAGGGTGTGAGGGCAACGAGAAGCAACGACGCGGCGGTTAGCAATTTTAACGCGCCATTGTCGGTGGCGGCGAGGCTTCCGGCTCCGAAGATCAAGATCGGAATGGCGAGAGGGAGCATAAGTAGGCCCGTGAGCGCCGACGTTCCCTTCAAACCGTCGGTCAGGCTTGCGACGAGGACGCCCAGCGCCGCCAGGCCCGGTGTGCCGAGCAAAAGCCCGATTTCGAGTTTGGACAGCAGTGTGCTTTCGAGATTGAGCAATGCGCTTGCGGGAATCGCTGCCAGCATGAGCGGTAGTGCAAAACCGATCCAGTGCGCCACCATCTTGGCCGTGACGACGATTTCATCGCTGATACCGCGGACGGCGAGCTGGTCGAGCACGCCGCTGTCAGCGTCCGGGGCGATGAGACGATCCGCCGGCAGCAGCGCGGCGAGTAAAGCTGCAACCCACAGCATCCCCCCGCCGCTCCGCGCGAGCAGTTGTGCATCGGGGCCGACCGCGAAGGGATAGAGTGTTGCGACCAAAAGGAAGAACACGATCGGCATCGCCATGCCGCCGCTCGCCAAGGCGCGCGACAGATCGCGAATGATCAGGCGGATGAACACCATCATCCTAATACCAGATTTTGCGCATCGGCTATTGCCAACGGCTGGTGCGTCGCAACTACGACGATACCACCGCGGATCCGATGGGTCGCAATCAGCCCTTCGAGGATTGTCACCCCAGCAGCATCCAGACCATTCGCCGGCTCGTCGAGCAGCCAGATCGAGGCGCCGCTGGCCACTGTCCGCGCCAAAGTTGCGCGGCGGCGCTGGCCGGTCGACAGCATGCGGACGGGGATTTGCGCCAAATGAGCCATGTCTACGCTGGCAAGGGCGTCCTTGACGTGCCCGCCGTCTATTTCACCCCAAAAAGCCAGCGCTTTGCAGAGCGGCAGCGCTGGATCGAGTGCCGTGTGCTCGTCGGCGAGCGCCATGGTGCCTGCGCTCGTCACGACGCCCGCTTCGGCACGCAACATTCCTCCCGCCAATCGCAACATGCTTGATTTACCGACACCGTTAGGGCCGCAAACACTCAGCGCATCGCCCGCCGTCAGTGCAAAATCCACGTCGGCGAACAGCACGCGGCCGCCACGTGCGCACTTCACGGCAGAAAATCTCAACATCACCAAGCCACATTCTCCACCCCGTGCAGCGCGGTATCGCTAAGGCCAAATTGATGGCTGGCCTCGTACGCGACGGCATAAGCGCCCAAGTAGCGGCGCGCTTGTCTGCTTTCGTCGCATTCGTCGAGGATTGCGCGACAGTGAGTGTAAATCGTCGGGGGCGGAGCGCTGTGTCGTGCCGACTGGCCGATGGGTGAAGCCGAAGAGCGGCCTGTCAGACCGAACCAATTGACCATCCTCCTGTCGAACACGAGGCGATGATCGGCGAAATCATCGACGATCCGCATTGCTGGGGCGGGGTGCGCCGCCAAGCCGTCTGGGAGACGATCAAGAGCTGCGGGCGGCGGCTTTTTGATGTGCGCATGACTGGAGGGCATTTGACCTGTGGTACTCACTTCTGCGACATAGCCGCGAACGGAGGCCACGCAAAATGATCGAGCAACTGAATGAGCACGAACGCGCCGCCGCGCTCGACGCGTTGGGCGAATGGGACTATGACGAGACCCGCGACGCGCTGACGCGACAGTTCGTCTTTGCCGATTTTGTCGAGGCTTTCGGCTTCATGACGCGCGTCGCTATCATCGCCGAAAAGTCCGACCATCACCCGGAATGGTCGAATATCTACAATCGGGTCGACGTGCTGCTTACCACGCATGATGCTGGTGGGCTCTCGACGCGTGATGTGGCGCTGGCGACCGCGATCGATGCGTTCCTCGCCTAGTCCTTCGGGGAGAAGCGTTTGGGGAGCAGCCATGGCGCCCATCTTGTCGCAAACTTGAGTCGACGGGCTGTCTTGCCCACCAGCGTGTGGACCTTTGTTCCGTGTGCTGCGTCCCACACGGCCTGAGCGACCTTCTCGACGGGGGTGAATTCGAGGCCCGCGTTGCGAACGACCTCGCGGATCGCCTGGTTCGATCCCGCTGCCGTGGTATCGAGCAGGGGCGTGTCGATGAAGCTGGGCATGATCGTCCTCGCTTTTACACCGGCATCTGCCCATTCCCTGTCGAGCGACTCCGTCATCGCACGGACGCCAAACTTGGTTGCCGAATAGGCGGACATACCAGCGCTGGCATAGATACCTGCCGCAGATGACGTACTGACCAGCGCCGAACCAGGTGTGTTCTTCAGATATTCAAAGCCAATCTGCGCACCCCAGAAGACGCCTTTGAGATTGATGTCGAGCACACGCTCCACATCATTGGGATCCATAGCTTCCAGCGGGCCGCCGGTGCCGATACCGGCATTATTGAAGAGCACATCGAGTCGTCCGCCGGTATGGGTCACGAAATCGGCAAGCGCCGACTGCCAGGCTGCGCGGTCCCGCACGTCCATGACATGCATGCTGCTCATTGTGTTCGGGAGCAGCGCAGCGGTTTCGGCGAGACCTGAGGCATTGACATCGGCGAGGCCTACGAACCAACCCCTCGATGCGAAATGCTGCGCAGTGGCCCGTCCAATGCCCGATCCGCCGCCCGTGATGAAAATGGCCTTTTGCATCGCTTTGATTTCTCCTGTCGCAGGTGTCACACCGCATTGCGTGAACGTGCACAAGTTAAAATCGGGGCCTTCGGTCGTCTTGACCAACGTGACCAAGCGTTACGCAGGCAGATCCGCGCTCGATGACGTGTCACTCGACGTTACGGCAGGCAGCTTCGTCGCGCTGGTCGGTGGGTCAGGATCGGGCAAATCCACCCTCGTTCGCATCCTCAACCGGCTGGTCGACCCCGACGCCGGACGCGTTGTTATCGACGGACGGGATGTGCGGGACGGTGAGTCCTTCAGGCTGCGCCGACGAATCGGGCATGTAATCCAGGGCATCGGCCTGTTTCCTCACATAAGCGTCGCTGCAAATATAGCGATCGGCCTGCGGATTGCCGGAGGGCGCCGGACGGACGCGCGCGTTGCCGAACTGCTCGATTTGGTCGACTTGCCGCGCGACTTTGCAACGCGGGCGCCAGCGACCCTATCGGGCGGTCAACAGCAGCGAGTCGGTGTCGCGCGGGCCCTCGCGACGGCACCTGGCCTGATGCTCCTCGACGAACCCTTTGGCGCCCTCGATCCTGTGACGCGCGATGCGCTGGCAACCAATTACCGCGCTCTGCACCATCAACTCGGGTTAACCAGCATCATGGTGACGCACGATATGGCTGAGGCGTTACTGATCGCAGACCGGGTGATCGTGCTGAAGGACGGTCGGATTGCGGCAGATGCGACCCCGTCGCAACTGCTGCGGGGTGAGGGCGGCGACGAGGCGCAGGCACTTGTCGCCGTGCCGAAGGGTCAGGCAGAACGCATGGCGGCAATGGTGCGCGAATGATCGACCGCGTCCTGCCACTCGTGGCGTCACACATATTGATCGCCAGTGCTGCACTTGCACTTGGCCTCATACTTGCGTTTCCGCTCGGCGTTTTCGCTGCGCGTCGCCGGCGTGTTGAGCAGGGCGTGCTCGGCTTTGCCAGTCTCGTTCAGACGATTCCGTCGTTGGCGTTGCTTGCCTTGTTCTATCCGCTGTTGCTCGCCTTGCGAACACTGACCGGCGCGCCGATTTCACCACTCGGTTTCCTGCCTGCGCTTCTGGCGCTGACGCTCTACGCATTATTGCCGGTCTTGCGGAACACCGTTGTCGCGCTGCGCAGCCTTGACCCGGACATGCTGGAGGCAGCCGACGGTATCGGCATGACCTCGTGGCAGAAACTCTGGCTGGTCGAGGCGCCGCTGGCCTTGCCGACCGTCACGGCTGGAGTGCGCACCGCAGCTGTGTGGACCATTGGCGCCGCCACGCTGTCGACGACAGTGGGCCAGCCGTCGCTCGGCGATATAATTTTTTCGGGGCTTCAGACCCAAAACTGGGAGCTGGTCATCTGGGGATGCTTGGCTGCCGCCGCGCTTGCGTTGACCGCCGACGCTTTGCTCGCACTTGCCGAGCGCGGGATATCAAAAGGGCCGCGCATCTTGTGGATTCTCGCGTTGGCGTTGTTCGTCGCGGCTCCCGTTGTCGCACTCGTTTCGCAAATCCGCCCGGTACAACAGACTGTGACGATCGGGGCCAAGAACTTTACCGAGCAATATATTCTCGCTCGCCTGATTGGTTACAGACTGACAGCCGCAGGGTACGCGGTGCGCTACAAGGAAAACCTTGGTTCGGCGGTTGTGTTCGGCGCAACGACGTCGGGCGACGTCGATGTCTATGTAGATTACGCCGGGACGCTTTGGACCAACGAGATGAAGCGCGCCGACCACCCGTCACGCGCGACCATGGTTGCGGGTGTCACGGCATGGACGAAGGCGCAGAGCGGCGTAACGACGCTGGGGCCGCTCGGATTCGAGAACGCCTATGCCTTGGCGATGCGGGGCGAGGTCGCCCATGCTAAAGGGATTGCAAGCATGGACGACCTGCGCACAGCGGGAGCGTCGCTTACGCTGGGCGCCGATCTTGAATTCCTCGACCGACCGGAATGGGCGACCATCCGCGAGACCTACGATCTACACTTTGCTCGACAGCGGACTTTCAACCCCACTTTTATGTACGACGCGCTGAAATCTGGCGACGCCGACGTCATCTCGGCATTTTCAAGCGACGGACGCATTGCCGCCGACGGGCTGGTCGTGTTGAGCGACCCGCGGGGCGCTATCCCCAGTTATGATGCACTTGTGATGGTCGGCCCCAGGGCGGCCCAAGATGCACGACTGGTAACAGCGCTGCGGCCCTTGATCGGCGCAATCCCAGTGGAGGCGATGAGAAAGGCCAATTTCATGGTCGATCGACACGACGACAAGGCGAGCCCCGACGCGGCCGCAACCTGGCTCGCAACGGTAATCCACCGATGAAGTCAGCGGCGCGCGCGCATGCGGTCCCCAGCAACGGTATCCTCTATCTCTGCGCGGCCGCTCGAACGAATCGACGCGCAGCGCTATCGGTCCGTATGTCGATAGCTTTCAGTTACGGACACCCGCACCTCGGTGCCGCATGCGTTTACGACGCGGATCGTCTTTTCCTGAGACCGGGATGCCCGAGATCCGCCGCTGCAAGACTGGTGGCGGACGCCTTGGTTGAGCGCTTCCGCCCGGAATGCTGGCTTGAAAGCGTGGTTTCCCGCCAGCGGGAAATGCGTGCCACCAGCATGGTGCACCGCATCACGCCTTGAGTTGGCCAGAGTCTGGCGCCGTCACCGGGTGCCAGGCAGCGCGGTCGAGGCCGCAAGCGCCAGAAACGACAGGAAAAAGGCCGCCAGGACCGACGACAGGAGCCTCGTCGACCTTCCGATGCTTTTCGTGACCCGTCGCTTGCGGCTGCACGGCCCACAACCCACTTGGCAAGAGTCCTTGCGACACACGAACAAATCTGGAACAGACCGTACCCATGCTTACTCACATTTCTGTTCGCGGCGCGCGCGAGCATAATCTCAAGGACGTCTCGGTCGATCTGCCGCGTGACAAACTGATTGTCATCACCGGGCTCTCTGGGAGCGGCAAGTCCAGTCTCGCGTTCGACACGATCTATGCCGAAGGACAGCGGCGCTATGTCGAGAGCTTGTCCGCCTACGCGCGCCAGTTCCTCGAGCTGATGCAAAAGCCCGATGTCGATCACATCGAGGGGCTGTCACCCGCGATCAGCATCGAGCAGAAAACGACGAGCCGTAACCCGCGTTCGACGGTCGCGACTGTTACCGAGATCTACGATTACATGCGTCTATTGTGGGCACGCGTCGGCGTTCCCTATTCGCCCGTGACGGGTCTTGCGATCAGTGCGCAACAAGTCAGCCAGATGGTCGATCGCGTAATGACGCTGCCTGAAGGGACGCGTGCCTATCTGCTTGCTCCCGTCGTGCGAGGCCGTAAGGGCGAGTACCGCAAGGAACTGCTCGAATGGCAAAAGGCGGGATACACGCGGGTCCGGATAGACGGCGCGTTTCATGATATCGACGCGGCGCCCGTGCTCGACAAGAAATACAAGCACGATCTCGAAGTTGTTGTCGACCGGATCGTCGTGCGGCCCGGGATTGAATCGCGACTGGCCGACTCGTTTGAGCAAGCGTTGAAGCTGGCGGACGGCCTGGCTTATGTCGATCCTGCGGATCCATCAGGTATGAGTGACGACGGCAAAAAACTGGTTGCTGGCGAGTATGCCCCGCAAGGCCGGATCACGTTCAGCGAGAAGTTTGCCTGCCCGGTTAGCGGCTTTACCATCGCTGAAATTGAGCCACGACTGTTCTCATTCAATGCTCCCCAGGGAGCGTGCCCGGCATGTGATGGTCTGGGCGAGAAGCTCCATTTTGACCCCGCGCTGGTAGTCCCGAACGAGAACCTCAGCATCAAGAAGGGCGCGGTCGTGCCTTGGGCCAAGTCTAACCCACCCAGCCCCTACTACATGCAGGTGCTGGGCAGCCTTGCCACGCATTTTGGTTTTAGCCTCGACACGCCATGGAACGAACTGCCCGAAGCTGTCGTCACGACCATTCTTTACGGTACCAACGGCGTCCCCGTGACGTTGAAATTCATCGACGGGCGCAAATCATACGAGGTCAAAAAACCTTTCGAAGGCGTCATCGGCAACCTCGACCGCCGTCTGCTGTCCACCGACAGCGCATGGATGCGCGAGGAATTGTCGAAATACCAGAACGCCCAACCCTGCGAGACGTGTCACGGCGCCCGCCTCCGCCCCGAAGCGCTGGCGGTCAAGATTGCGGGCGAAGACATCAGCGTCTCCACGCGCCGCGCCGTTGGTCCCGCGCTCGAATTTTTCCAGTCGATGCCGGCAAAACTGACGGACCAGCAAAATCAGATCGCCGAGCGCATTCTGAAGGAAATCGTCGAACGCCTCGGCTTTCTCAATAATGTCGGTCTCGATTATCTGAACCTTGACCGCACCAGCGGTACGCTTTCTGGTGGCGAGAGCCAGCGTATCCGCTTGGCCAGCCAGATTGGCAGCGGTCTTTCGGGCGTGCTGTACGTTCTCGACGAACCGAGCATCGGCCTTCACCAAAAGGATAACGATAGGCTGCTGATTACGCTCCGGCGCCTGCGCGATCTGGGCAATACCGTCATCGTCGTCGAACACGACGAGGATGCTATCCGCACGGCCGATTGGGTCGTCGACATGGGACCTGGGGCCGGCGTGCACGGCGGGGCCGTGGTCGCCGAAGGAACGTTGCAGGATATCCTCGACAACGAGGCGAGCATCACGGGCGATTATCTGTCCGGTCGCCGCAGCGTCCCTGTGCCGGCCAAACGGCGCAAGGGCAATGGGAAGAAACTCACAGTCACAGGTGCCCGCGCGAACAACCTTAAGGACGTTACGGCATCTATTCCGCTGGGCACCTTTACCTGCGTCACGGGTGTGTCGGGCAGCGGCAAATCGAGTTTTACCATCGACACGCTTTATGCCGCGTCAGCGCGCGCCCTCAACGGTGCTCGGATGCTGAGCGGGGCGCACCAAAAGATTGAGGGTCTCCAATATCTCGACAAGGTCATCGACATCGACCAGTCGCCAATCGGGCGCACGCCGCGCAGCAACCCGGCGACCTATACGGGCAGCTTCACCCAGATCCGCGATTGGTTCGCCGGGCTTCCGGAGAGCGCGGCACGCGGGTACAAACCCGGCAGGTTCTCGTTCAACGTCAAGGGTGGCCGTTGCGAGGCGTGCACCGGGGACGGCCTGATCAAGATCGAAATGCATTTCCTCCCTGACGTTTATGTGACGTGTGACGTATGCCACGGCGCGCGCTACAACCGCGAGACACTGGAAGTGAAGTTCAAGGGCAAAAGCATTGCTGACGTGCTTGACATGACGGTCGAGGACGCGGTCGAATTCTTCAAGGCGGTTCCCAGCATTCGCGACAAGATGGCAATGCTTGCCGAAGTCGGTCTTGGCTACGTCAAGGTCGGCCAGCAAGCGACAACCTTATCGGGCGGCGAAGCCCAGCGGGTCAAACTCGCCAAGGAGTTGTCACGTCGCGCGACAGGCAGCACGCTTTATATTCTCGACGAGCCAACGACCGGTTTACACTTCGAGGACGTGCGCAAATTGCTTGAGGTGCTCCATGCGCTGGTCGAGCAGGGCAATACCGTGGTCGTGATCGAGCACAATCTGGAGGTTATCAAGACGGCTGACTGGTTGATCGACCTGGGACCGGAAGGTGGCGTTCGGGGAGGCGAGATCGTTGCTGTGGGGACGCCCGAACACGTGGCCAAGGAATCGCGCAGCTACACCGGCCACTATCTTGCACCGCTACTCGGGATGCAACGGGTCGCTGCTTAGCATTGCAGAGCGCATAACCGCGTAGTCTTGAACCAGGGCTGAGGCTGGTCTCATCGGACATGCTATCCTTGGTTAGTGATCGCACGAATGCCGGCAAAGCGCGGCATCACTGCTGGTCACCGACCGCGGCTTGCTGATCCGCGAGATCGGGGTGCTTGTATTATGCTCGAAACGTAGGTGGCGGCATCAGGGGAGTGGCTCGACGGCAAGACGCCGGCGCCACGACCGCTTTGCCTTTTCAAGATCATTGAGGATGGTGGTCGCGGCGACACCGCCTTCGCCCATGGCGTGACTGATCTAGCACTACTTTGGCGGAAAGTGATTTTTGGGATTCCCAAGAGGGGATTTCCCTGATTCATGGGGAGCCAGCTTTTATGGAGGCTGGCGATGGCAGAGGATTGGCGCAGCGATCTGGAGGTTTGGCTGACGCCTTTTCTGGGGGCGTTGCGGCATAAGACCCGGATGCGAGTGTGTCCGGCCTATATCGCAGGCCTGATCGGCCCCGGTGACCGCAAGAGCGTGCAACCGATGGCGGCTCGTGGTGGCGAGTTTGGCTATGACCAACTGCATCATTTTATCGCCGACGGGGTGTGGGATAATGCGCCACTCGAGGCCGTTCTCTTGAAGGAGGCTGACCGCCTGGTTGGAGACGAGGCTGGATATCTGGTCATCGACGACACGGCGTTGCCGAAGAAGGGGCACCACTCGGTTGGTGTCGCGCCACAATATGCCTCATCGCTCGGGAAGACATCCAACTGCCAGTCGCTGGTGTCGGTGACGCTGGCTTCGCGCGAGGTGCCGGTGATGGTGGGTCTGCGGCTCTTTCTGCCCGAGAGCTGGACGGATGACGCCGAGCGCATGACGCGGGCGCGAGTCCCGCTGGATCGACTGCAGGCTCTGACGAAGCCTGAGATCGCGATCGAGGAGATCGATCGCGTCATTGCCTCTGGAGCACGCTTCGGCTGCGTGCTTGCCTGAAGTAGCCCCCTAATTCGGCTGACAGTTCCTCACACTTATGGAAGTGTGATGATTATGCCTGACACTATGACCAGCACGTACGAGTATGGCGGCCGGGTAGGCCGGGCGGACGTGCTCGGCGTCCAGCGCCGAAGGCGGTGGACGCCCGAGGAGAAGATGCGGATCGTCGAGGAGACATATCTGCCGGGCAACTCGGTCTCGCTGGTCGCCCGCCGCCACGGCATTGCCGGCAACCAGCTTTTCACATGGCGCCGGTTGATGGCGCAGGGCGCGTTGACTGCGGCAGGCGCCGGCGAGGAGGTAGTGCCGGCGTCGCAGTACCGGGCGCTCGAGGGCCAGGTCCGCGAGCTACAGCGATTGCTGGGTAAAAAGACGATGGAGAACGAGATCCTCCGCGAGGCCGTGACCCGGGCCGCAGGCCCAAAAAAACTGCTATTGCGCTCGAGCTCGTGGCCGGAGGGCGCACAGTGAGCGCTGCAGCCGCTGCCACGGGCATCTCGCGCCCGCATCTCTCCGCGACTCTCCACGCGGGGCCGCGCCGCCAGCGCGGGCGACCGCCGCAACCCGACGGCGATCTCGTGGAAGCGATCAGCAAGCTGATCGCCGATCTGCCGACCTACGGCTATAGGCGTGTCCATGCCCTGCTGCGCCGGCAGGCAGAAGCGACCGGCCGCGCAGCGCCCAACCCCAAACGCGTCTACCGGGTGATGAAGCTGCACGGTCTGCTCCTCCAGCGCGCCGGGACCCGGAACGAACAGCGCCGGCATGATGGCCGGGTCGCGGTCGATGTCCGCAACACCCGCTGGTGCTCGGACGGACTCGAGATCGCCTGTGACAACGGCGAGAAGGTCCGCATCGCCTTCGCCCTCGACTGCTGCGACCGGGAAGCTATGAGCTATGTCGCGACGACCGCCGGGATCAGTGCCGCCGATGTTAGAAATCTTATGGTGCTGAGCCTCGAACACCGGTTCGGCCAGGTGAACGCGCTCGGCGAGCCGATCGAGTGGCTAACCGACAACGGCAGCTGCTATACCGCCCTCGACACCCGCCGGTTTGCCCGCGATATCGGCCTGGTCCCACGCACCACCCCGGTCGAAAGCCCCCAGTCGAACGGCATGGCCGAGGCGTTCGTACGGACGCTGAAGCGAGACTACGCCCGCGTCAGCCACAAACCCGACGCCCGCGCTGTCATCGATCAGCTGCCAAGTTGGTTCAACCACTACAACGAGGTTCACCCGCACAGCGCCCTCGGCTATCGCTCTCCCCGCGAGTTCATCGCTCGCTCAACCCAAGAGGACCTGTCAGGCCTTTAGGGGGCAACAACATTGCCGACGCGGGATATGGATCGAGCGGCCCTTTCCGCCAGGCGTTGAGCGAGCGCGGCCTGCTGTGGGCAGTCGGGCTCTCGCGACGCCAGAACGTCTACCCGGCCGATGTTGGCCTGACCTTCCCGATCGCCAAGACCGGCAGGCGCCGCCAGTACCACATGCCCGATCGGCCACCGGTGTCCACTGAGGTGATGCTGTCCGGCGAGAGATGGCGCAAGATCAGCTGGCGGCGCGGCACCAAAGGTCAGCTCACCTGTCTCTTTGCAGCTCGTCGGGTCCGCATCGCGGAGGGTCATAAGCACCGGATGCTCGACAACCGCATGCAATGCATGCCGGGTGACGAGGTCTGGCTTGTCGGCGAGCGCAGATCGACCGGAGAGCAAAAATATTACGTGTCGAACTTGCCGGCCGATGCCACGCTCAAAAT
>JANXSN010000002.1 GCA_025352685.1 Sphingomonadales bacterium | reverse complement strand
GCAATCGCGGCCAATTGCTCGACCGTGTCTTCCCAATAGCGCCGCGCCACCGCCGCACCAAGATCGGCCTTGGTCGCGAAATGATGATGGATGCTGGGTGCCTTAATTCCGACTTCTGCAGCGATGTCCCGGAAGTTCAGGCCGTTATAGCCACGCGCCATCGCGGTCCGTCGTGCTGCGGCCAGCACTGCTTCCCTGGATGTTGAAACCGCCATTGCTCCGCCCGTATCGCCGACCCGACCAAGTGGTAGATAGACCTTGACGCCTGTCACGCAAGCGGGCATTCAACGCCCTACCGGTCACTTGGTAGATTAATTCATGACAGTCCAATTGCCGCTGCCCGCGAAGCTCCGCCTTTTCACCTCTCCCTCCGCGTTCCCTAATCCTCAGCGTCTGCGCATCTTCCTTCACGAGAAGGGCATTGCTGACCGCTTCGATGAGTGGGTCTACGACATGTCCCCGGTGGGAGAGCAGCGGCAGTGGATGCACCTCAAGATGAACCCATGGGGTGAAACGCCGACGCTCGAACTGGCGGACGGCAGTTTCATCTCAGAAACCGCCGCGGTCGTGCGTTATCTCGACCAGGCATTTCCGGGCCGGCGGATCATGGGCGAAACGGACGAGGAACAGGGGCTAGACGTCATGTGGGACAACCGGATCTGGGTGCATATCCTCTACCGCATCACGACCGCATTTCATGTCCTGCACCAGGGGCTCGGCCCCAAGCTCGAACTGACGGCCAACCCAACATGGGGCGAGCATTGCCGGAAGGAAGCGCTGGCCAACACCGCGTTGGTCGACCGGCATCTGTCCGATGGCCGCGACTGGCTGCTCGGCGGCGCCGAGCCAACTTTCTCGGATATCACGCTGGCGACCGCGATCGCCTTCTCCAAGTTCGCGGTGAACGCTATGCCGCTCGACGAACGCTACGAACAAATCGATGCGTTCTGGCAGCGGTGGCAGCGCCGCCCGACCTTCCTCGCTGCCTATGCCGATCGCAGCAGCGGAGTGCCGGAACTGGATAACCGCCCGTAGCGTCCGCATCACCCGTCCTCGTTACTACAACGTCCTGAGTAGGAGAAAAAGCATGCTGTTTCACACCATGGTTGGATCGAACGACATCGAACGATCGAAGCGTTTCTACGACACAGTGCTCGGGACGCTCGGCGTCGGTGAACCGACGCGGAATATCGCCGACAGCGGCCATACCCGGCTAATCTACAATAATGGCAACGGGACCAACTTCATCGTCAGCCAGCCGATCAACGATGAACCGGCGACCGTCGCAAACGGGAGCACCGTCGCCTTTTCGTGCAACTCGCCCGAACAAGTGAAGCAGCTTCACGATACCGCAGTTGCCATTGGCGGCACCTCGATCGAAGCCCCGCCCGGCCCGCGCGAGACCGCGTCGATGGGTACGATCGAACTCGCCTATTTTCGTGACCTCGACGGCAATAAGCTTTGTGGAATCCATTTCCCCAAATAACCACGGTTGTCGCATATTCGGCGAAACGCCGCCCGTCTTCAGTATGGACGGGCGGTAAACCCTGTTTCGAATCAAGTGCGGGAGATAGGATCGTCTTGAGCGACCCATTTATAGGCATCGAATTTACGGGCTAGTTCCGCGGAGTAGGTCGTTCGATTGCTTCTGTTGCCCTGAGCATGTTGGGTGCTTGTAACTGGCTGGCCCCACACACGGATCGCGATCGTTGAGCTTCGCGATGAAATAAGGACAATACGCGATGAACCAGATCCAGCGCGGCACCGGTCGCAAGTTGCTGCTTATCCACGGTCTAGGCGGTAGCTGGCGTTCGTGGAGCACCATTCTGGATGCGCTCAGCGCCAACCGCACGGTGATCGCGATTGATCTTCCCGGACATGGCACGACCCCAGCAGAACACGATAGCGGGACTTTCGAAGGGCTGGTCGGCAGCGTTCAGCGATACATCGTGGACAATGAGCTGGTTGGGATTGACGTCGTCGGCAGTTCAATGGGCGCGCGGTTGGTGCTCGAACTGGCTCGGCGCGGTGGTGTGGGCAACGTCGTCGCGCTTGATCCGGGAGGATTCTGGCGTGGTTGGGAGCGCACCTTCTTTAAGATCACCATTGGCGCTTCAGGGCGCCTGTTGCGAGCGATCCGGCCCGGTCTGCCGATGCTGTGCGGAAATGTGGCGTCGCGCACTGCACTGCTGGCCCAGCTGTCCGCACACCCTTGGGCGCTCGATCCGCAGGTCGTTTCGACCGAGCTGAAGGGTCTTAGTACGACACCGACATTCGATGCGCTGGTCGACAGTCTCGCGACGGGGCCGGAGCAGACCGGACCCGCTGCCGACAGCACGGGCCGGATCGTAATCGGGTGGGGAAAGCATGACCGGCTCTGCCTGCCGAGGCAGGCAGCGCGCGCAATGGCGGCATTTCCTTCTGCGCAACTGCACTGGTTCGAGACCAGTGGCCACTTTCCGATGTGGGACATGCCGGAAGAGACTGTCGACGTAATCCTTCACGCTACGCAATCCACAGTTGACGTTGTTGGCCTATAGAGCCTGAGCCTAGTCCACCAAAAAAGGTCACTCGCTGAGCTGTCGCGCAACCCGAACCCGGACGTTGGCTCAAGGTATACTTCGGCTACCAAGAGGAGGCAGATGCCTTGATTGCCGCAAGCGCGGCGCGCAGCTCGCTCATGTCAAGCATACGATCAATCCGGCGCAGCAGGTGGTCGCGGGGCAGCGTCGCCCCCAAGGTCCGCAGGTCCGTCCGCCCGCCGCCCTGCCGCTGCTCGCCATCATCGTCATCGCTCTCGATCCCAATGGATCGAAAACACCCCGGTGCCACGGTCAGCTCGTTGCACCCGAGCGATTTTTTCAACAGCCCCGGTCGGTTGTGACACCACCGACCATCCCGCGCGTTTCTACGGGGTTACGGGTGTCACAACGCCGCTTCAAAATGTCTACTTTCAACGCAATCCAGGAAGGACTGGGACCTCCGAAAAATCTTCGCGTGCAGCCATACGCATCACGCATTATCGAACATCCTCGCAAATTCCTTGTCGTCATAATACCGCAATTTTTTCACGATCAGCGGATTCTCCCCAACGCGCATGAGCAACAGCGTATCGGGCGCGAGCTTCATGATTTCATTCGGGTCCATCAGGTTGCGCGTGGCGAGGTGCTGGGTTTTGCTCAAGGATCGTTCGGGGCTTTTGAGAACCACGTCATTTTCGCTTTGCCCGCCAGTTTCATAGGTAATGGTTTCGCGACCCATCGTTTTCGACAGCATATCGGCGGTGTCATAGTCATTGACCCCGAATGCCTGGAGGACACCGGCGTTGGACAGGAACGTCCCCGCGCTGGTTCCGTAGAGGCTGCGGAGCTGGTGGATGTCCTGCAATATGGGCCAGAGCTGCAAACCGTATCCGGCCATCAAGCCCATTGCGCGCTCGACGGGTTGCAGCCGCCCGAGTGCGGCAAATTCATCGAGCAGGAACAGCACCGGGCGCGGCGGCTTGGCGGACGACCGCGCCAGTTCGCCTATGGCCTGTGCGACCAGCAGGCGCAGCCAGCGAGAATAGGTATCGAGCCGGTCGGGCGGCAGGATCAGGAACACCGTGGCCACTTCGTTCTTGAGATCGGCAAAGGCAAAATCGGAACCGCCCACCACTTGCGCGATGCGCGGGCTATCAAGAAAATGCGTGTGTCGCTGCGCACCCGACAACACCCCTGCCGCTTCGCGGTGCGATTTACTCAAATAGCGATTGGCAGCGCGCGCGATCAACCCGCCCGCGCCATCGCTTGCCTGCATGACGGTGAGCAGCGCCGTGAAATCGTCAGGGGCCAGTGTCAGGTAATCCCGAACGCTGGTCAGGTTCCGGTGCGCGGGATCGTCATGGCAGACGACGTAGAGAATGATGCCCGAGATCAGCGCTTTGGCTTCCTCGTTCCAATGCGCCTCGGTTTCGGCTTCGTCGAACACCAGCGCATCGGCAAGGGTCATGGCATCTTCGGCGAGATCGAGGCTGTCGGCATCGAGCCGGTCAAGCGGGTTATACCGCGCAGATGGCCGTCCTGAGATACCGAACGGATCGAGGCAATACACCTGCCCGAATGCTTCCCGTGCGCGCAGCGTCACGCGGGCATTCTCACCCTTGGGGTCAATGCAGACCACCGACCGATTGGCGGTGAGCAGGTTGGGAATGATCGTGCCAACACCCTTGCCTGAGCGCGTCGGCGCAATGGTCAGGAGGTGAGCAGGGCCGTCGTAGCGGAGCAACCGGCCAAACGTGTCGCGCCCGATCAGCAGATCGCCCTTGTTCTTCGCCAGCGCGTTCACATCGGCGCGCGATCCGAACCGCGCCGAGCCGGGTGTCGTATCGGGGCGGGAGAACCTGAACACGAGATAGCCGATGGCCTGCCACAACGCGATGCCCCCGATCAGGATCAGCCAGAAGGCGGTGTGCGTCTTCGGCAGCCACCATGCGATGGCCAGCGCCCCGAAGAAAAGCATGATGGCGCAGCCGTGAAGCTGATCCTTCACCGGTCAAATCTCCCGGTCAGTTGCATTCGCCGCAGCTTCGGCTTCGGCATCGAACGCCCGCTTGCCCCGGCGCTTCCACAATGCCAGCGAGGTCGCGCCGTCGTCATCCCCGGCGCGAGCGGCAAGATCGAGCATCGCGCCGTAAAGGGTGGCGCGGTCATCATCGGCGAGTTCGACAAGACCCGACTTCTGGACGAGTCCGCCCAGTTCGATCAGGTGCCTTGTCCGCTCGCGTCGTTCCACCACCCACTCCCTTGTATCAGTGCGGCGCTGTCCGGCTTCCGCCCGACGCCGCGCCGCCGCGTTTTTAACCAGCGCCTGTTCCGTCGCCACCAGCAGGCCCATGACCTTTGCGCCCGCGCCCTCTGAGAAAGGTGGCACCATCGGCGCGCCAGCTCTCCTTCACTGACTCAACCCGTGCTTCCAGAACGCCGTGCCGGAGCATCCCGGCGATGACATCGAGATCGAGCGCATCGGCCCCGGTCGCCACCACGAGCGCGCCAAGCTGTTCCACCTTGCGGGCCTTGATCGCCTTCGCCTTGTCGCGAAGTGCGTTCAGTTCCGCATCATAATCCCGGACTTTGCGCATGACGCACCTCCGATTACTGGTATCAACAGCAGCAGCGTAAGCGCAATTCACGTCGCAGGCAAATGCGTCATTCAAAAGCGAAGCAAGTCACGCCAAAAATGACGAAGACAGTTTTGAGTGCGCGCTTATACGTTGTTGCCAATGTCGCTTGAAAGTGAGTAAGGTTTGCAGTGTCATGGCGATCTACCATTTCTCTGCTAAAGTCGTCAGTCGTGCCAATGGGTCGAGTGCGGTTGCATCGGCTGCCTACCGCGCCGCCGAACGGCTGACCGACGACCGGCTTGGCCGCGACCATGACTTCACCAACAAGGCCGGTGTCGTGCATTCCGAGATCATGCTGCCGACAGGTGCGCCGGAGCGGCTAGTCGACCGCGAGACCCTGTGGAATGCGGTCGAGGCGGGCGAGGTTCGCAAGGACGCGCAGCTTGCCCGCGATGTCGAGTTTGCGATTCCACGGGAGATGAACGAGGCTGACGGCATCGCGCTGGCGCGCGATTTTGTAGCCCGCGAGTTCGTGGCGCGCGGCATGATTGCCGACCTCAATGTCCATTGGGACAAGGCGGCAGACGGCAGTCCCAAGCCCCATGCCCATGTCATGCTGTCGATGCGCGAAGTTGGCTCGGACGGCTTTGGGCAGAAGGAGCGTGACTGGAACAGCAAGGAGCTGTTGCAGGAATGGCGTGTGAACTGGGCCGATCATGTGAACACCCGCATGGCCGAGCTTGGCCTTGAGGCGCGAGTCGATCACCGGACGCTGGAGGCGCAGGGCATCCCGCTTGAACCGCAACACAAGATCGGGGCGGCGGGATCGCGCCGAGAGATGAACGGCGAGGACGCCGAGCGCGCCGACGATCATATGCGGATCGCCCGCGAGAATGGCGACAGGATCATTGCCGACCCAGCCATTGCGCTGAACGCCATCACCCATTCCCAAGCGACATTCACGATGCGCGATCTTGCCCAGTTCGCGTTCCGGCACAGCGACGGCAAGTATCAATTTGATTCTGTCATGGCATCGGTTCGCGGTTCGCCGGAGCTGGTTGCACTGGGCAAGGACGGCAGGGATCAGGATCGGTTTACCAGCCGTGACATGATCGCCGTCGAAGAGCGGCTTGGCCTGTCCGCGTCGATGCTGGCGACAAGCGAGCGCCACGGCGTTGCGGGACGGCACCGCGATGCTGCACTCGATAATGCGGCCGAGCGCGGGCTGATCCTGTCGGGCGAGCAGCGCGATGCGTTCGATCATGTTACCGGCCAACGCGATCTTGCTTCGGTGGTTGGCTATGCCGGCAGCGGCAAGTCGGCAATGCTGGGCGTCGCGCGCGATGCCTGGGAGCGTGAAGGTTACACTGTGCGCGGCGCATCGCTTTCGGGCATCGCCGCTGAAAATCTTGAAGCTGGATCGGGGATCACGTCGCGGACGATTGCCAGCTTGGAATATCAGTGGAAGCAGGGCCGTGAGGTTCTTGGCGAGCGCGACGTGCTGGTCATCGACGAGGCCGGGCTGACCGGAACGCGCCAGATGGAGCAGGTGCTATCGGCAGCGCGTGACGCGGGCGCGAAGGTCGTGCTGGTTGGCGATCCCGAGCAGTTGCAGGCCATCGAAGCGGGGGCTGCATTCCGCTCGCTTACCGAAGCCCACGGCGCGGTCGAGATCACCGAGATTCGCCGTCAGCGCGACGACTGGCAGCGCGGTGCAACCCGCGCGCTGGCGACGGGCCGCACCGGCGAGGCCATCCATGCCTATGGCGAGCATGGCATGGTTCATGGTGCCGATACGCGCGACGATGCGCGGGCGGAACTTGTGGCGGGGTGGAACCACGCCCGCACCAGCGACCCAAGCAAAAGCCGGATCATCCTCACCCATACCAATGCCGAGGTGCGCGACCTCAATATCGCGGCCCGCGACAAGTTGCGCGATCATGGCGAGCTTGGCGGCGACGTGGACGTGAAAACCGAACGTGGCGAGCGCCAGTTTGCCAGCGGTGACCGGATGATGTTCCTGCGCAATGAGCGCGGGCTAGGGGTCAAGAACGGGACGCTTGGCACAATTGAGCAGGTATCACCGGGACATATGGCCGTCCGCACCGATGACGGGCGCAGCGTAGCGTTCGACCTCAAGGATTATGCCCATATCGATCACGGCTATGCCGCCACCTTCCACAAGTCACAGGGGGTGACGGTCGGTCAGGCGCATATATTAGCGACGCCGGGGATGGATCGCCATTCGGCCTATGTCGGCCTGACGCGCCATCGTGACGGGGTGCAGCTTCACTATGGCCGCGATGATTTTGCCGATCAGAGCAAACTTGTCCGCACCCTGTCGCGCGAGCGCACCAAGGATATGGCGAGCGACTATCCACTTGCCCATCCAGAGGCCGCGCGCGTCTTCGCCGAGCGTCGCGAATTCCGGTTTGGGGAAATGGCCCGCGATATGGTTTCCAAGGCGCGCGGCCTGTTTGCCGATCCTGACCGTATAGCAGAATTGCGAGGCCGTCTCGACAAGGCGCTGGGGCGTGAACCATCAGCAGCGCCAGACGTGGCGCGCGGAGCCGACAAGGAGCCGGGGCAGGATCGCGGCACCGACAGTGCTGCGAACCGTCTCCGCACCCGCATGGCCGAACTGGGCCAGCAGGTGCGCAAGGATGATGAGCGGGATCGCGACCGGACAAAGGATCGCGACCTTGACCGTGGAGGGCCAGGACGATGAGCGATGCGCAGGACGATCCACTCTTGGGGTTGCTGACCGACATTGCCGATGGCGTGGCGAAGCTCGCCGCGCGTGTCGATGCGATGGAAACAGAAGCTGCGGCGCATCGCGGTCAAGTGAATGAGGCGCTTGCCACCATCGCCGAAATCGCCACGCGCACTTACTACGCCAGCAAGCCGTCCAGCGCCTTGCCCGATGACATCATCAACGCGAACGTGATGGACGCCATGATCGAGCGGTGGTCGCTTGAATGGGTAATGCGCTTTCCTTGGTCAGAATTTAGGATGCTCAAAGACTTGCAGTCCTTGAGCGCCGCCGAGATCGAAGTGATACTCCGGCAGCGGGCGGTTGTTGCGGAAGCTGCGACCAACGCCCAGCGCCTTCGCAACGTGCGGATATTGGCGACTTTGAACGAGGAAATGGACAAAAGGTTCAAGGCCCAGCAGAACGGACGGACCAGTGGCTGTTGATTACCGACATGGGCCGTCGCCAGAGCGGCGGAAACCTATCTTCTGGCTTACGATGGAGGCTGGCGAGTCACCTGCGA
>JANXSN010000001.1 GCA_025352685.1 Sphingomonadales bacterium | reverse complement strand
AAACGACTTACATTGTCGTTTCGGTATCAATACATAATACAGCATCTAGTCACTGGTACGGTAACATCACAAATTATATTTCATGATATTATCGCTTATCCGAAACGATTCTCATTGAACAAATGAATATCCATCAAAGTGCCACGCTCATAGAGCCCGATTCGAAAGTTGTTGAGCAATACCAGTATGTTGTGATTCAGCCCGTCTTTGCGAAGAGATGGAGTGAACGATGGCATGGACTGGTATTGCCCGGCGTGAACATAGCCGGGAAGGTTTGCGGTATCCAGGCGATATGACGGATCGGGAATGGCTGCTGATTGCACCGTTTATTCCGCCGGCGAGGCGGGGTGGGCGGCGTCGCACGACGGACATGCGCGAAGCTGTGAACGCTCTCCTCTACATTGCGGCGAGCGGGTGTGCATGGCGGCTGTTGCCCGAATGCTTCCTGCCGGTATCAACGGTGCGGCGCTACTTCTACGCTTGGCGCGATACCGGTCTTTTCAGTGCGATGAATACGGTACTGGTCATGAGCCTGCGCGAAATCGAGGGGCGCGAAGCCTCACCCAGCGCCGGTGTGATCGATAGCCAGTCGGTAAAAATGACGGAAAGTGACGGAGTTTGCGGCTATGGTGCCGGTAAGAAGATCAAGGGCCGAAAGCGCCATATTCTCACCGACACCTGCGGCTTTTTGATCTTCATCCTGGTTCATGCGGCCGATATTCAGGACCGGGACGGCGCCGCAGATGTGCTCAAGGGGATACGTCAGCGCTTTCCATGGCTCCGCCATGTCTTTGCCGATGGCCGCTACGCCGGGCCAAAACTGCGTAACGAGATGAGCCGCCATGGCAGTTGGACCATCGAGATCATCAAACGGTCCGATACCGCCAAGGGCTTCAAAGTCCTTCCTCGGCGCTGGGTCGTCGAGCGCACATTCGCATGCCTCGGACGATGCCGACGCCTTGCAAAAGATTGGGAAACCTTAGTCTCCTCCTCCACCGCATGGGCGCTGATCGCATCCATCCAAATGCTCACCCGACGTACCGCAAAATACTGCTACGCTTGAAAAACTTCTGAATCGGGCTCTTAGGCCGCCTCGAACGTGTGAAGAATATGATCCTCGCCCCGTTCGACTTCGTTGACGATCGCTTTGTCGTCGCGGCCGGTGACAACAACTTTCAGGTCGAGAAACTTCCGATGAGCGCTGGCGAGGATCGTACCGTCATCTTCGGGCTTGCCGCCCAGACGAACGACTTCGGTCTGAAGCTGGGAAACAATCCTGCGACGTTCGCCAGCTCGTGCCGTGAACATCTCGGCGTAACGGCTGGTATCGAACATGGCTTTGGCTCCGTGGTTTTCGAAGTTGCTGCACCAAAATTCCCACGGGTAACGTTGCGCATTGATTACAGAAAGTCAGGACCTGGCTATTTCACCTTTTATTTTGACGAAGCGGTAAGCATCGAAGACAGCACGCAGGCATCTTTACTTGCAAATTTCAGCGGTGGAGCAGACGCGATCGCTGGGAGCCTTGGGCGCTCCCACTGCCGTGAAGCAGCAGGCTCAACAGCCAGCGCATTCGCTGTGCCTGGCCCGCCGTGCATCTCCACTCATGCAGACCCCGCTGGTATACCCATGCATGCCGTGGCACGTTCACCTCACGACACCACTGCGACCTGTTTGTTGGAACAACCTAAGAAGGGCTTTGACTTGGAACACGTTCCCCACCCGTATATCGCAAGCAGGAAAAAGCAGGCTGAAGAGGCGGCCAGCTCAAAACCGACCGGATTCAACAACTGGATAGCGGTCAAAATCACCAATGTGGTTGGGACAATGTGGTGCGCGTATGGCTTCACGATCTTAGCGCTCGTCAGCCTCCCAGATGCAATCAAAGGCGGACGTAGTCAGCTCGTTGCCTGGATTGCGCAGACATTCCTGCAACTGGTGCTTTTGTCGATTATTATGGTGGGACAAAAAGTCGCATCTACCAGTTCAGATCGTCAGGCACGACAAACCTACGAGGATGCCGAGGTACTCCTACAGTTGAGCGACGACATTCACAAACTACTGAAACAAAATACGACCCTGACTGAGCAGATCGATAAATTATTGCGTCAACCCAAGCAACTCTCTGAACACTAAGCAGACTTGTCGTCCAAGTGACCTTGCGCTTGCGGCCTTCCGGCCACGAAATTCAGTCGTGGCGAACACCGTGATCGCCTGCAAATCATGATCGCTTGCAAAAAGTGGCCATATTGATCGCTTGTCGAACAATCTTTTGAAAGCAAAAATGACACGATGAGCAATGCCCTCAAAGAGGTTCACACCCACGCTTGGGATTTTTGGCTCGCTCGAGCTTCCGTGGCGCTGATTGCGATCCTTCAGCTTTTATTGATCAATCGGCTCGGCTTGGGTCCCCGATGGTTGGCGCCAGCCCTCGAAATTGCGCTTCTTCTACCCCTGTCTTTCGCCACGGTGAGAACCCAGATCAACGCTCGGACGGCAACGCACGACCATCATTGGCTGCGCATTGCGAGTAATCGGCTGTGGATATGGCGGGCCGCGCTCGTGCTTACCGCGCTGATCATGATCGTGAACACCGCAGCCCTTTTCAATCTTGTTCATGCGCTCCTTGCGCATGTAAGCAACAAGACAGGACAGACCCTTTTGCTCGACGCCATGAACATATGGCTGACGAACGTTATCGTATTTGCGCTGTGGTATTGGAACTTGGACCGTGGCAGCCCTGCGACGCGCGCATTTACTAGGAAATCGGAGCAGGATTTCCTCTTCCCCCAAATGATAATGGCGAGGTCTGAAAAGTCTTCGACTTGGTCCCCAGGATTTCTGGACTATGCATACGTCTCCTTCACGAATGCCGCGGCCTTTTCGCCAACCGATACAATGCCACTTAGCGCGCGCGCCAAGATTCTCATGATGTGTGAGTCCGCGATATCGCTCGCAACCCTGGCGTTCGTAGCAGCCCGTGCCGTAAATATTCTCACGTAATCCGTAGCCGTGGGTGCGATGCACTCTCGTCTCAAATTGGCTGTGCATAATTCTTGGATTGCGCGTCGCATCGCGTCTGCTCGCTGGCCTGCCAGTGCCCTTTCGCGTCAGCGTGAGCCCGCCCGATTAAAAGCCTGAACGATTGATTTGGTCGCGTTTCGACGAAGACATCGAGAGCAATCGAGGAACGCAAACTTCAACCCGACCCCTCTCACGCATCTGGTATCGCCGACGCGGTACGCCAGATCACCCGAAGAGGCCGGGACGTGTCCCAAGGTACGATAATGATCTCTCGCTCGGCCAGCGCCGGATTCACGATTGCGTGCATCCATATGCGAATCGGGTATCCCAATCTCTCACTGAACTGGCGCACCGGTCTTGTATCCCACTGCTTTGCGTGAGCGCCCTGCTTTCCTTCCCGCTTCCTCCCCACGCCGCGTCGCGACGACGCAGTTGTCGTCGGCTGGCATTTTCCCGAGTTGCTCTGCAAATGGCTTGTATCGTCAGCATCGACGCGCCGTGCCTGCCGCAGCAAAAAAGGGGCGGGCCGATCGTCGGTGCGCACCGAGCAAGAAGCATTGGGTACCGCGACCGCGTGGGTCCGCCCAGACATAATTTGCGTCCGTGTCTGGTGACGATGTCGCCGAGCGTACAGTGAGATCGTCCTCGCCGAAGTGCCGGCTCGACGGCGAGCTCTCATATTATCCAACGTAAGCTGCTTACGCTAATAGATATGTGAACGGCGAGGACGACCGCGCTTTAGAACGGCGCGATCAAATTACCGGAATTTGGTTCGCTGAACCTAATTTTAGTCGCCGCAAGAGGCCTGCCCGAATGGGCAGGCCTCTGAAAGGGTCAATTCAAGCGCGCGGGCTCATCGAGCGCGTTGCGCTCCATCGCAACTTGGTCGACTTTATAGGGCGGAGCCTTCTCGTCAAAGCGCTCCCAACCGCCATTCCGGTAATCCATACCGCGGGTAGCGGCATCGACCGACTTGTGACGCTTCAGTACCTCCTCAGCCTTTGACACAGTCTCGTCGGGCACGCGCGCGCTCACCAAGGTGCCGCCACGCCGCAAGCCTTCTGCATAAACATTGGCTTCGTCATCGGAATGACCGGCATGTTTCAACGCGCCGACAATGCCTCCGGTGGCCGCGCCGCCGGCGGCCCCAATTCCCGCGCCCGCCACCGTCGCGACGAGCCAGCCCGCCGCCACGATCGGACCAAGACCCGGAATGGCCAAGAGCCCGAGGCCAGCTAGCAGTCCCCCGACACTACCGATGGCCGCTCCTGTCGACGCGCCGCGACTGACGTCGCCATCGGCATTGACCCCGTGAACGATGTGATCACTCGTGGCATCGCCCGAGCGCGTCTGCATGTGATCTCCATCGTGGGCAACAATGCTGATATCGCTGTGCGAGATGCCAATGCTCTCGAGATCGCGGACGGTATTGGTGGCATCGGTGTAGTTATCGAACAGTCCAGTGATGGTCTTTGTCATGATTGGTCTCCAAATCTGAAATTTAGCGCGTTGTGATGTTGCCTTTGTAGTCGAGGGCGACGCTAACGTGTTTTCCGCCTTTCGTGGCCGAGCCCGTCCACGCGCCGCTTTGGTCCTTCATCAATTTAGTGACGTGCAAATAACCTGCCTTGCTTAGTCGACCTCGCGCTTGGGCTTGAGTAAAGGAATTCGAGCCGCGCGCGGGCGCCGCCACAATATGTGGCGCGCTGCTCTTGACTGCAGGATTATGCGAACCTTCCGTCGATTGCGCGAGGGCCGGGCTTGCGGAGGCTGTGACGAGCAGCGCAAGCACAACCCCGGTCGTAGGTCCAAATTTCATGATTTTCTCTCCTGCGTTTTCGACAACCCTTTGAACGCCCAAGGACAAAAAAGGAGCCGCAAAAGGAAAATAAGGCGATCCGGTTGAACCCGGATTGAGCGTGTCGCCGTGGCAAACGTGCGGTACTGATGCGGTATACAAATCCCGGTCCTCCGGCTTGCGCATCTGTGGCCTAGTTTCCGTTTTCCCTCTCGCTTGATCGAAACGCCTAGGAGCAGTTTTCTCGCTCTCGAGTTATGATCAGCGAAGGATCGCCTGTGTGACGCCCTTCACAAGCGCGCTCGTCTCCTCACCGTTTGATCAAAGACCGCTGGCGTTCATTGCGACCAGTCGATCACTCTGCTCGAGAGCCTCCTTCACGAAATTCAGTGCTGCTTGCTCGTCACGCGTCTTGGTGACGAGCCCGGTCCCACTTTCGTTGTCGAGCGCTCACGGTCTGGCTTAAGACGGCTTGTCAGGACGGCCAGTCTCAGGCAGCAGCGGTGGTGCATTCGCCGACAGGAGCGACCGCAGGCAAACATTTGAATCCCGGTCGCGCGAATAAATACCCCTGGATGTAGCGAACGCCTATCGCTCGGAGCACATCAAATTCCTCGACCGTCTCGACGCCCTCGGCGATCGTCGCGATACCGAGCGAATCTGCGATACGGATTACGCCTTCGACGATCATCCGACGCGGCAGGCTCGCCTCGATCCCGCGCACAAGATCCATGTCGAGCTTGATGTAGTCCGTCTGAAACTTGGCAAGAAGCCCTAGTCCAGCGTGTCCCGCTCCAAAGTCATCAATCGCCGTGGCGAACCCCATTTTTCGGTAGCTCTCGACGATGTTCTTGACGTGATCGATATCAATCATTTCCTCGTTCTCAGTGAATTCGAATATGAGGCGGTCAGTGGGAAAGCCGGTCGCGCGTGCTGTCTTGAGCGTCAACTGGATGCAAGCAGCAGGTGAATAGACAGCATTCGGAAGGAAATTGATCGAAAGCCGGGCTTGCGTGTCCAGGATACCCGCTGCAACTGCGCCTTCGATCGCGGCGACACGGCACTTCTGATCAAAGGCGTAGCGGTTTTCCGGCGTGACGCGAGCAAGCACTTCGTCTGCACCTTCACCGGCGCTACCGCGCACCAGGGCCTCAAATGCGAAAGGGCGTCCTGTCAGAACGTCGACGATCGGCTGGAAGGCCATCGCGATGGCAAAATCATGGTCCTGTGAGCTACAGCCCTGACACCCGGCGCGCATGTTCATTACCCCTGGGCACGCACGCCTACCGGATGAGTACTAACAGCGTGTAAAACGACGTTGACGATTACCGGAAGCCGATAAATAACCTGCTTTGTCGATTTTCCAAATCGCCCCGAGTTAACGGGTCCAGCCACAGCGTTTGTACCGTGGCAGCTTCGGCCAGCACGACCTCCGGCGTCGCTGCCCCTTATCGGGCCGAAGCCGCGAGCGACCTCAGCCACGGCAACAGGTTGGCGGGCTTGGAGAGCACCCGGGCTTCCGCTGCACGATCAGAGATTTTTACAAGCCTGTACTTTGGGTCCGACGGCGCCTCACCGACGCAACTTATCGCTCGATCATGAGTTTTCAATGCTTATTCGGGCACTGGGCGAGTGGTGCCAAAGCCGGCGGCGCATTTGCTGCGTCGACGCTGGTTGATCCGCTACCCGTGTTTGCGGAGCGTTCGCCAGGATTGTGAGGCACCGGCGTCCTTGCTTAGACAAAACTCGCTTATGCCAGAATCAGACGTTCGCGAGGCGCTGGGGCCCCGCCTGCACGTGGCGATCACGTGGCGATCATCGCGTTATGACAACGAAAAACCCCGCCGAAATAGTCACGCTCTTGGGTAACGCGCGACGATTATGCCGAGCGCGCGATTACGCTGATCGATCCGCGACAATGCTTGGCCCTGTCGTCGCCGGTTCTTCCTAACCGATCGATAACTACGCTGCGAAACCACGTCGCAATCGCAAGGTGTCACACATCCCCCGGCGATAGCGGAGGGGATAGCACGGTGCGGGTCAATTATTGTTCCCCAAAAGCAGCCTTACTACTGCTGTTCGCAGCGACACCGTTTCTGCTCGGCGCGTCGAGCCTGTCTGCGACATTCGACGCCCGGATCCTTGCTGCACATAATCGTGAACGGGCCAGCTTGAGTATCGCTCCTCTACGATGGAACCCCGCGCTCGCCTCATCCGCGCAGGCCTGGGCTGATCACCTCGCCGCGACCGGGTCATTCGAACATGCACCTGAGCTACCCACCAACCCCGAGGGCGAAAACCTTTGGGCGGGAACGAGAGGTCACTATTCTTTGGAATCTCGCGTCGATGCGTGGATCCGTGAAAGGCAGTTCTTCAAGCGAGGGACGTTTCCCGAAAACAGCACCACCGGCAACGTGGAAGATGTCGGCCATTATACGCAGTTGATATGGCGCGACACGCAGGACGTGGGCTGTGCCGAAGCCACAGGTCAGCGCGAAGATGTTCTCGTCTGCCGATACAGCAACGCCGGGAATTACGTGGGCGAAAACGTGTTCTGATTTGGTCAAAAGTAGCGCAATCAAACCACCCGCCGGACCAAGTCTCGGCGCCAAATCACCGAAGCTGACTACCCTTGCTGCCCCGTCGGTTGAACAGCATCGCTCTGGAACGGTCCGCATTTGCGCACGCACCACTCGGGCGGCATCCGCCACACTGTCGTCGATTTGATCCTGCACGGCGCCGTCTCGCGTCCAACCCCCTGCCTTCGGGCGGCCCCTTGAAATTGCGTTCGGCAATAATGGCGCGACAGGCGCACAAGGTCATGCCGACTGGGGTCTCGCCGTCGGACAGCGCATTCCGCGTCAAAGTTCACATCTTTCGCCCGACTAGGCGCCATCGCCGAGGGTCAAACCCAAACATCGCGCGAACGTGTTGCCAGCGAACTGCGCCGCCAGTTACTGGGTCGAAACGATGCCCGCAGACCGCGCCCCTCAGGCCAAGATCGATGCCGCGCGCCACAAGCAGGGTCTCGGCAGGCGCCAACGACGCTGCGAAGCGGACGGACTTGAATACCTCCCGCGGACGACCGCAGGCGATTCGTTGAAAAAATGCAAGCGACTGGCGGTCGCGTCGTCCAAACCAACACATCTCGTCCTGAGGGCGATCGACGTTCGATGCCGACGGATCAGCGGGCGATCGACTGACGATCGACATCGGCTCAGAAAAGAGCACCCGCCATTGTCAGGAAATTATCCACAACTCTGTCGACGACCGAACGGTTGCGCACCCAGTCTGGATCAACGGCGTCGCTGTCTGCAAGATAGGTGTGTTGGCGCGCAAGAACTGCGGCGACCGCTTCAAAGCCATAGAACAGCACGTTATTTTCAAAATTGAGCTCGAGGCTTCGCCGGTCCATGTTTGCCGAACCGATGAGGCAGAGTGATCGGTCAACTACCAGCGTCTTTGAATGTAATAGCCCGCGTCGATATTCGAACAGGTGAACGCCTGCATCGACCAGTTGTGGATAAAGCGCTTTGCTTACGGCGCCGACGACGCGGCTATCGTTGCGGCGAGGCAGAACGAGGGTTGTTTTCACGCCGCGCCGCGCACAGCCCAGCAATGCTGCGAAAAGCGGCGGATCAGGCACGAAATAGGGCGTCGTGATGATCACCTCTTCTTGCGCAGCATAAAGCACGCTGGCGAAGGCCTGCGACATCGCGCCGCGCTGCGACAGCGGACCCGTGCCGAATGCCGCCATTGACACGTTTCCGTCCGAGGCTTGCATGTGGCACTGCAACTCTTTGCCGAGGTCCTCGCCTGTCTCCACGACCCAGTCACTGGCAAAGAGAATGTCGTGCTGACGGACGACCGGTCCTTCGATCCGCAGCATGATGTCGACCCAGGGAGCGAACTTGGCTTTGATACGAAATTCAGGATCAGCCAGATTCTGGCTTCCGACGTGAGCGATGCCGCCGTCGATGATCAGCATTTTGCGATGATTGCGAAGATCCACGCGGCGAGCGGCGAGGATGGTGAAACGCCGTGAGTGACCAAGCGACTGACACAGCGAGATCTCTGCGGACTGCATTCGCGCCCAATGAACGGACCGAACCATCTGACGCGAGCCAATCGCGTCAGCACATACACGGCAGCGAACCCCGCGCTTTGCTGCACGCAAAAGTGCTTCAACAATGGCAAGACCGTTGTGATCGATGAGCCAGATATACGTTGTCAGATGGACTTGCAGCTGAGCGGCGTCGATGTCGCGGGCCATTTCTGCGACCGCGTCGTTGCTGTCGGCGGCGAGCGTCAAGCGATTGCCACCTACAGTCCCGAGTTTGCTGATATTTTCGATGGTCTTGAACGGGACGTGATAGCCGGACGGCACCGCTTTAAGCGCCTCATCGTCGCGCGGTCCCGGTTCGAGGGTAACGAGGAGCGTGTAGGCCCGTCGTGCCTTGCGGCGAAATCGAGCCGGAACCCACGGCTCGCCGACCATCAAATAGGCGACGGGCGCGACGACCGGAAAAAGCATCAACGCGAGGATCCAGGCTGCGCGTGAATTGGGATCGCGACCTTCCACGACCAGCGCGCGCACAATCACGGCAACATGCACCGCGACGAGAATGAACAACCAGTGCCACACGTGCGCCTCCTGTTTTTAACGCCCGGCCGCAGCGCACTCGTGAGCACCAATTTTGATTATAACCGTTGCAAGCCCGCATGGTACAAACGGCGCGCGATGCAAAGGGGGTGAGCCCGTGGCGGCTGCGCTCCGCTGCGGGCCGACCGCTCCGTCACAGCGTCGCCAACAGCGAGGAGCCAGCCTGACGGAGGAGCGCGGCCCAATACCTAAAATGTGTGGTGTCGATAATGGTGGCTGCCACTAGAGCTGACGTAATGCCCCCCCTTATGGCTGGAGCCATGGCCGCCGATATAATGCCCACTCCGGGCTGACCTGTGCGCCCTGTGAAAAAAATGTCCGCGTGCCTCGAGCGAGGCAGGCGCAGCGAAGATTGCCGCTGCAATTAGGATCCGAAGCATTGATATCTCCTTGTCTGGCACAACGATGAAACATGCGGGCCTTTTGGCGAAGTCGTGCACAGCGCGCCAAGTCCTTTATGCATTCAGCTCGACGGGCCGGTAAGCTGAGCGCTCGTGTCACGTCGCAGTGTCGTTCGGCCGCTCACGACGCACAGCCGACGAATGATCACTGTTTTCGTGTGCAGCCTTCTATTTTGTTAGAATTCTGGCTGGATCGGCTGCCCCGCCCGTGTTCTCGAGATGAGCGCGGACGATGCGCATATTACGTTGGTTGACCCTGAAAAAGGCGTCGAACACGTCTCCCGCGATCGGGATTGCGCCAACCGAAGCATGGATTGCCAAGTTCGACAGCATCCGAAAAGTTGCAAACCGCGAGACGCCCAAGTTGCGCGCCTCCCAGATCACGTAACTCGAAAGGATCGTCGTGGCGACGTCGCCGAAGCCTGGAATTAAGCCGATTATGGCGTCGATGCCAACGCGTTGGTTGGTGCCGGGAATTACAAAGGCGTTATCCAAAAGCTTGGCTACCATTTCCATGCGTCGGACCGCCTCGCCGCGCGACGGCGCAGCCTTTTTCAGGAGATCCATCAATCCATCTGCAGTCATCGCTTGCCGAGCTTTCATGGTAATCCTCCTAAGCGCGTGGCCGGTTTCCAAAAGGTGGTAAGCCTTGATTTGCTAAACAAGGGGAGTCTCAGACGGTTCCCAAGGCGGCAGAAGCGCTGGATGCAAGAGCGTGACGACCGTAGCCCAGACGAGGCGACAGTTCTCTTCATCATCCCATCAACACGCGGTCCTATGTCAACGGGTCCGAGAACAGCCTTCTGGAATTATGGCAATGACAACGGACTTTACCGGGACACTGGCGCTCGGCGGGATCCGCTTAGTCCTCGGTGGCAATGTTTTTGGCTGGACCGCCGACGAAGCCGCCAGCTTTGCCATTCTCGATGCCTTTGTCGATGGCGGGGGCGTAATGATCGACACTGCAGACGTCTATTCGGCATGGATTCCCGGTCACAAAGGCGGTGAATCCGAAACCGTCATTGGACGCTGGCTGAAGGCCACGGGTAAGCGCAACAAGGTGAAAATCGCCACCAAGGTGGGCATGCTCCCGGGAGACGGAGGCAAAGGGCTGGCCCCGGCACGCATCGCTGCGGCATGCGATGACTCGCTGGCACGGCTGCAAATCGACCAGATCGATCTGTATTACGCGCACCAAGATGATGCTCACGTGCCTCAGGCCGACGTTGCCGCGGCGTTCGAGCAGCTCGTCCAGGCCGGTAAGGTTGCAACGCTGGGCGCATCGAATTTCACGGCCGCCCGACTCCAGTCGGCGCTTGATCTCGGGACGCGTTACCGCGTGCTCCAGCCCGAGTATAACCTTGTCGCGCGGGGAGCGATGGTCGCACGCATTGCCCAACGGCGCGGGGACATGATCGCTTACGAAGGAGCGTTGCAGGACCTGTGCACGGCGCGTGGCATCGCTGTGCTTCCCTATTTCGGGCTAGCATCGGGTTTTCTGACCGGGAAATACCGCGACGAAGCCGAAACTTCGGGCGCGCGCGCGTACCGAGTGGCCGATTACATGTGCGCTGACGGACTCGCGGTACTCACAGCGATGGACGCCGTGGCTGCTGAGACCAGAGCGACGCATGCACAAATCGCGCTTGCCTGGCTGATTGCTCAACCTGGCATAGCCGCACCAATCGCGAGCGTGTCGCGCGTCGAACAACTGGCTGAGTTTATTGCCGCAACCAATCTGGTGCTCGCCCAAGAGCATATGGCCTTGCTTTTGGGCGCGATGAACCGACCCAGTTAAGCACCGCACGGGTTGCTGATGCCGCGAACGGGCGGTTAATCATGTTGGGATGCTGACGATTGCGGCCGAATCTCGGTGCCGCCTGCCCCGGATTCAATGCGACTTACTAACGGGCAAGCGCGGGCTGCTCGCCACTGTGAACGGGTTGCGCTGTTCGCACACCACCACGTGACCGATCCGCGTCGCCCGTGCCTGGCGCATCCCACCGCCCGCAACGTACGAGATGGCGGACTGGATGGACACCGCGTCGCGGGCCCGGTTCCCGCGCGGGGCTATTCGCGACACGACCTTTTACGGCCGCCATCTTGCACAGCTCAATCTCCGTCGCGCACTATCCCCTTGCGTCTAATATGCCGCTCGCCCGCCGCGATTTGCGGCGCTCTGGGCCAAATCACAAAATGTTTGGCGGGGCCGCCTTTCCCCGTTTCGGGAACTGGGCGACCTCGAGTTGTCTCTGGTGCTGACCATCAAGGGGGTAGCCTCCCAAGCATGCGTCGGGCATAGGCACGGCCTGTTATCTGCCAGAACGATCCAAGGCTCGACGAATGCCGAAAAACACCGCCGCCCGTCTCGAAATTCGCTTGGCCCGAACCCCGGATATTTCAGGCATATTGACGCTAATCAGTCGAGCTTATCCCGGCATCGAAAACTATAGCGCTGGCCACATCAGAGGCCAGATCAACAATTTCCCGGAAGGTCAGTTCGTCGCGGTCTTCGAAGGTAGCATCGTCGGCTATTGCGCCTCCTCGCGCATCGACGAGGTTTTCGCGCTGGGACCTCATGACTGGAACACGATCAGCGGCAACGGGTTCGGCAGCCGGCATGATCCAACAGGAGACTGGCTCTACGGAATCGAAATGGCCGTCGACGAGCGGCAGCGCGGGCTGCGTATTGGCAAGCGTCTCTACGAGGCGCGCCGCAGTCTCGCCGAACGCCTTGAATTGCGCGGCATCGTGTTTGGCGGCCGGATGCCGGGGTATGCACGTGCAAGGTCAAAGGTCGCCGGACCCGACGCCTATCTTGACGCCGTTAGTGCCGGCCAGCTGCGCGACCAGGTGATCGGTTTTCAGCTGGCGAACGGATTTACGCCCATTGGCGTGCTGCCCGACTATCTGCCGATGGACAAGGCATCGAACGGCTTTGCGGCGCACATGGTGTGGCGCAATCCCTACGTCGACCCGAACGAGCCCCCTGCATTCCGCGTTCCTCGCGACGTCGAGAGCGTAAGGTTGGCAACGGTTCAATTGCAGGCCCGTGCCGTTAAGGATTTCGCCGAGTTCGTGCGGAACGTCGAATATTTCGTCGACGTCGCTTCCGATTATCGTTCTGATTTCGTCGTTTTTCCCGAACTGTTTACGATGTCGCTCTTGTCGTTCGAGACCGAAGCGCTCGCGCCGATGGCTGCGATCGATCGGATGACCGATCATCGCGCGCCGATCGTGGCTGAGCTCTCGCGGATGGCGCTGCGCTACAACATCAATATCATTGGTGGATCACATCCGACCCGGACCGACGATGGCAGCGTGCAAAACGTGGCGTACGTATGCTTGCGCGACGGATCGGTTCATGCCCAGGAGAAGATCCACCCGACACCCAACGAAGCCTTTTGGTGGAAAATCAAGGGCGGTAGCTCAGTCGACGTCATACAGACCGACGTTGGTCCGATCGGCGTGCTGATTTGTTATGACAGCGAGTTCCCGGAACTGGCACGGCGATTGGTAGACGAAGGAGCTCGCATCATCTTTGTCCCTTTTTGTACCGACAACCGACAGGGATACATGCGCGTCCGCTACTGCGCGCAGGCTCGCGCGATCGAGAACCAGTGCTTCGTGGTGCTGTCGGGCAACGTCGGCAATCTGCCCGGCGTCGACAACATGGATGTTCAATATGCGCAATCGTGCATTCTGACGCCGTGCGACTTTCCCTTTGCACGCGACGGCATCGCCGCCGAGGCGAGTGAGAATATCGAGACGCTGACGATCGCCGACGTCAACCTTGCCGATCTCACCTGGGCTCGTGCTGAGGGAACCGTGCGAAACCTCGCCGACCGGCGGTTCGATCTGTACCACATTGATTGGACCGTCGCGCAACGAACCACGGGATCACCGTCCGCCGCTGGTCGCCGAGCGCCGAAAGCGCCGGGCGGGGGGTGACGCTGGCGTGGGTGGCGTCACGTGCAGACAAACTCGTCCTTCAACGCGGAGATTTTCGTGCCTCAGGCAGCCATGAGCCGCCAGACTGACAGTCAGCACTTTTCCCTGGGGGCGCCTCGCATCTCGGTTCTGCACTGCTCGCCGTACCAAGCGCACAGCCGCTACCCCCCTGGCCCTTGCGGCTCTTGGGGCTAAATCGGGACCCCAATCACCGCTTTGACGATGACGCCGTTGTTATTGGCGCCGCAACCCCTCCCGCGACCGAGATTGAGATCCCAGCGGCCGAAACCTGTGTCGATCGTCGCATAGGTTGACTGGTCGTTGCGACCAAAGCGCCCGAAATGGGCGAACTCACCGATGCCATTATAGCTTTCGAGCCCGATGGCGACGTGACGACCGACGCGGTAGCTGAGCTTGGTATCAATATCGACGCTCGCCGGGGCCGATACCGGGTGACGCGTTGAAACGGCAAAAAAGAGCAGGCGGTTTGGCTCGGAACGTGCCGGGCTTCGCGCGGGTGCGTCACCCGAGCAGTCTGCTACCCACGCGAGGCTGACACAGTCTTTCCAGCGATTCGGCTACCGCGCCACGATGCCGCCCTTCATCACCAGCCGAACCCTGCGAACGGCGCTAATCGCCTTGGTGGGATCGCCTTCAAAAACCACGAGATCCGCAGGCACCCCGGGCCGCACGGTCCCTGCCCTGTCGGCGATCCCGAAGGCGGTGGCGTTGCCCGAGGTCGCGGCGATCATCACCCGCGCTGCTGACATTCCTCCTGCGACCATCAGTTCCAGCTCGCGAGCGTTGTCGCCGTGCGCAAATACACCGACGTCACCGCCCGCACAGATCGGCACGCCAGCTACCATGGCTAGTTTAAACGAAGCGCGGTTCGCGGCGACGCCGTCGGGCGCTGGCTCTTGGCCTGACCACCCGCGATAACGCGCGACAGCATCCGATGCGGCGAGGGTGGGGCAAAGCGCGATGTGCTTAGTGGCCATGGCTTTGAAGATTGCAGGCGTGCCGCCATAGCCATGCTCGATCGTATCGGCCCCGGCCGAGATGGCACGGCGCATGGCCTCGGGCGTGACCGCGTGAACGGCAACGCTGCGTCCGGCATCGTGCGCAGCGGCCACCGCCGCATCCATTTCAACCTGTGACAAGGTAGGCAGACTGGCTTCACCAGCGCCGTAATGATAGTCCGCGTAGAGCTTCACGATATCCGCGCCCGCGCTGATCTGGTCCCGCACGGCTCGCACAATTTCGTCGACCCCGCTCACCTCTTGCGCGCCTTGCGGTATCTCAACTCCGGGCTCGAAGCCCTTCGGGCCATAGGCCCCCCGCGCGACGATTGCCCGTGTCGCAACGAGCAGCCGCGGGCCGGGTACGATGCCACGATCAATCGCCTGTTTGAGCCCGACATCAGCATAGCCCGCCCCTTCGGTCCCCAGATCGCGTGCGCTGGTGAAGCCGGCCAACAACGTAGCGCGGGCGCTCACCGCGGCGCGGACCGTGCGCAGCGCCAGAGGCTCGTACAGCACCTGATCGTTCCAGCTGGTTTCATTGTAGGGATGAAGGAACAAATGACTGTGTCCCTCGATCATTCCCGGGGTCAGCGTGTCGCCCGGCAAGTCGACGATCTTTGTGTTCGCTGGTATCGTGAGATGCGGGCCCACAGCTGCGATCCGCTCACCGTCGATCAGCACGTCCCACCCTATATGAGGGATGGGATCGACCCCGTCGAAAACCTGCGCAGGGCGTAAAAGGGTGCGACCCGTCTGCAGGTCGGGTGCAGCAACGGCAGGAGCTGACAATAAAAGTAGAGACCCAAGCCAAGCCTTCATGCCGCCCTCCTTGCCGCGGGGACACATGCCCGATAGCCCTTGAGCATGGATAGACTCAGCCGCAGCCTTCGCAAGTCGCTCGTCACTTGTGCCCTCCTCGCCGCCAGTGCCGCACAAGCCGCCCCGCAAGAGCAAACTCGCTGGCATGGACAGGCAGCACGGGTCACGATCACGCGCGACACATGGGGGATCGCGCATGTCGTCGGCAAGACGGACGCGGACGCCGTGTTCGGGATGATTTATGCGCAGGCCGAAGACGACCTCGGGCGGGTCGAAGCCAATTATCTGACGGCGCTCGGTCGCCGCTCTGAGGCGGAAGGGGAAGGCGCGATCTGGGCTGATTTGCGCCAGCGGCTCTATGTCGATCCCGTTGACCTGCAGGCGCGATATGCGACCAGCCCTGCCTGGCTGCGCGCGCTGATGAATGCTTGGGCAGATGGCCTCAACTACTATCTCGCCACTCACCCTGACGTGCACCCGAAGGTTGTGAAGCGCTTTGAACCCTGGATGGCCCTGGCGTTCACTGAGGGCAGCATCGGCGGCGATATCGAGAGGATTTCGCTTTCCGAACTGGCAAGCTTTTACGGTCAGACGCGTGTCGCGCCCACCGAAATCGAACTTGGCATGATCCAGCGTGAACCGGTTGGATCCAACGGTATTGCTATTGCGCCGAAAAACACGGCCGGGGGACACGCGTTGTTACTCATCAATCCTCACACGAGTTTCTATTTCCGCTCCGAATTGCAGATGACGAGTAGCAACGGGCTCAATGCCTATGGCGCGGTCACTTGGGGGCAATTCTTCGTCTATCAGGGATTTAATTCGAACATCGGCTGGATGCACACGTCGTCGGGCGTCGACAACGTCGATGAATTTGCCGAGTCAATCGTGCGGCGCGGCAGCGACCTGTCCTATCGCTATGGCAAGCAGCTGAAACAGGTGACGCGCAAGAATGTGACGATCGCCTTTTCCCGCCCCGACGGGACAGTCGACCAGCGCACGTTCACGACCTTTGCGACACACCACGGACCCATCGTGGCCCAACGCGGCGGCAAGTGGATTGCCGAGGCCATGATGTGGCGACCAGTGCCTGCGCTCGAGCAGAGTTGGTTGCGCACCAAGACACGTGATCTCGCGTCTTATCTCAAGGTGGCGGAGCGCAAAGCCAATTCCTCGAACGATACGCTGCTTGCCGATGCGAAGGGCGAAATCGCCTATCTTCATCCGCAATTTGTACCGATCCGCGACGATCGGTTCGATTACACGCGTGCTGTCGACGGCAGCGATCCGTCGACCGACTGGAGAGGCCTGCACGCACTCTCTACACTGCCAAGCGTGTCAAACCCGAAGGTGGGCTGGGCCCACAACACCAACGACTGGCCATGGGACGCGGCGGGGCCGGACAGCCCTAAAGCCAAGGATTACCCGCACTACATGGATCAGGCCGGTCCCAATGTCCGCGGCACGCATGCCGATCTGGTGCTGACGGGCAAGCACGATTTCACGCTCGACAAACTTCGGATCGGGGCATTCGACAGCTATCTTCCTGCCTTTGCCACTCTCATCCCCCAATTGATCGCTGCCTACGACCAATTAGCGGTTAGCGATCCCCAGCGCTCGAGGCTCGAAGCGCCGATCGCCCTGCTGCGCGGCTGGGACTATCGTTGGGCGGCAAAGTCGCAGGCGACAGCGCTGGCTGTGTTTTGGGGTGACGGCTTGTGGCGTGACGTCGGCTCCTTCGCGCAGGCCGAGCGGCTCAACGTGCCCGATTATATCGCGTCACGCGTTACACCCGCAGCAAAACTTGCCGCGCTCGACAAGGCAGTCGAGCATCTCACGCGTGATTTCGGCAGCTCGCACCCCGCCTGGGGTACCATCAATCGCTTCCAGCGCCTTGATGACGCGATCGCTGCGCATTTCGACGACACAAAGCCCTCGATTGCGGTGCCGTTTACGTCGGCGCAATGGGGAAGTCTTGCTTCCTTCGGCGCGAAGCCCTTCCCGGGCACGAAGAAATATTACGGCACCAGCGGCAACAGCTTTGTCGCCGTCGTGGAATTCGGTCCGCGCGTCCGCGCGATGGCGGCGACGGCCGGAGGCGAGAGCGGTGATCCGAGCTCGACGCATTTTAACGATCAGATCGAACGTTACGCCACTGGCAATCTACGTCAGGTCTATTTCTACCCCGACGAACTCGCCGCGCATATCGAGCGGCGCTATCATCCGGGAGGGGCCGCCCTGCCTTGATTGCCCTGAATATTGTGACCAGGCTCGAACATCGGGGGTGCCGCTCCCGCCCCTGCGATCGGTTCCCTTGATCGTCGACCACGTTATGATGTGCTGTGCACGAGTAGCCGCCTCACTCAATTTGTTGCGTCGTTGGACCTCCCGTTCAAGGCACTCGCGCACAGGTCGTTCGACGTTCAAAATGGATTTTTGGCAAAGTGGATTTTTTTTTGCATAAGATCCGGGTGATCGTTGCTGCTCGGCATGCGCGTCGCCACGAGCCTATGCCATCACTTTTTCGGTGCGTCAGTCTTCGACACGATCACGCCCAACTCCGGCAATTGTGACGCGTTCCATCCGCCGTGTGGCCGGCCAATAGTCAGCCACGGGGTAGTGCTGGGTCGCACGATTGTCCCAGATGACGACTGCGTTTGGCGTCCAGCGAAAGCGAACCTGATACTCCGGAACCTTAAATTGGTCGAGTAACTCGCGCAGCAGCGCAGCACTCTGCGCATCGCTGAGACCGTCAATGCGGCTCGTGAAGCTCGCGTTCACGAAGAGCGAACATGCGCCGGTCTCGGGATGCATGCGGACGACGCTGTGATGCTGCGGCGGAAACTCGGCTGCCATGGTGGCGCGGTGTCGGCGGCCAATGCGATCATTAAAGTCGAAAAGCAGGTCGTGCGTTGCGGAGCGACCTTTGATCTTTGCCTTTGTCTCGTCGGCTAACCCCTCATAGGCAGCTGCCGTATCCACCCACAATGTATCGCCGCCCATTGGCGGCAATTCGCGTGCCCGAAGCACTGCACCCATCGAGGGCGTTGCCCGGAACGTAACGTCAGCATGCCACTTGTCGAGCCGTCTGAAGCAGCGATCGTCGGCGACGTTCTCAACCCGACCTTCGGAGCCTCTAATGTCGAGGATCTGGGGATAGCCGGGCACGTGATTGATAACGGGGTGGCCCTCAAGGTCTCCCCAGACACGACCAAGCGCCAGATGCTGCGCATATGTGAGATCGAGATCGCGCAAGAACAGCACCTTGTAGCGAAGAAGCAGCGCCCGCAGCACAGTCGCTGTGTCGGTCTCAACCGGGTTTCCAATGCGAAGCCCGACAACTTCTGCGCCCAGGACCGGTCCGCACGGAACGACCGTCAGGCCGAGCGTTTGGTGCAGATTCTCGGTCTTATCCGCTGAAAACGCGCCGTCTTTAACCAAAGCAAAAGTCCAACCATAAGACTTGAAACTAGTAGCGCGAATTCTGCAGCAGCCTGCGCCAAGAGCAAAATCAGAGCGACGAGTGCATCGATGCCCAGCGCCCGGCCTGCAAGCAAGCTGAACCGTGCTACAGGCCTTTTCGCGGCGTCTGGCGCGGCATCGCTCGCGTTTGCAGCGGCAGGATGCACTTGGCATCTGGCACGACGCCTCGATAGCGGCACCCGCCGGCTTGGATTGTGACCGAGCGCATGAATGTGCTCGGGTGCGACCGGCCAAGATCGGCGATAATCGGCGATATGTGCAACGTTTGTTGGGGCATTAATCTGCCGCGACCGTGGCTCGTACCGCAGCAGGACCTCGCTTCAGGAACGCGCGCGACGCTCGGAGCAACCGCGGTCGCGCACGCAGATTAGCCATCTCGCAGATTAAAAACCCGCCGCGCGCGAGGGCGCGATTACCGTCTCGGCAAAACGCGCCATCTCCTCTACCTGCGGACTTAGCTGGAGAAGAAGCAGGTCAAGTCCAGCGGCCTCGTAGTCTGCGATGCGCTCCAGCACCTGATCGGGTGTGCCAACCAGACCCGCACGCAGGCCTCGATTCGAAACCGAATACTCCTGGACCTGCATTTCGCGCTCCAGCTGGGTGCCCGACAGCCATTGGTCGAAATTATCATAGCCTGGAGGAGGATCGCCGCGCAGGGTCGTGATCCGGGCAAATTCAGCTTGGGCCTCTGCCTCTGTGTCACGAACGATGGCATAGGCTGCCATGCCGAACGTCATCGGTGGCAGGCCGAGCGCAGCACGCCTTGCCCGCATGTCGGCCACTTTTACCGCAATCACTTCGGGCGGATCGCCGTGCATGACGAACGAATCGCAATCGCGGGCGATCAGGGCTTTAGCGGCCTCGCTTTCACCCCCCGCGTAGACGCGAGGGCGGGGTTGCGCCACAGGTTTCGGCTCGCAGATCGCGTCCTCGAGGTTATAGAATCGGCCCGAATGGGTAAAACGCTTCTGCGACCAGAGACCGGTTACAACAGCCAGCCATTCCGCCGTGCGGGCATAGCGATCATCGTGCTGGTCGAACTGTAGACCGTATTGTTTGGCCTCGTCGGCCCACCACGATGAAACGACGTTCAACGTCAGCCGCCCGCCTGCAATGTTGTCGATATTGGCGGCTTGTTTGGCAAACAAAGCGGGATGGTGGAAGTTCGGACGAACCGCGACCATAAGCTCAAGCGTCGATGTGACGGCTGCCAGGGCCGCCGCCGTCGACCAAGCGTCGAGCGCCGGAGCCTCGACACCCTTGATATCGTTCAAATTCAGTTCGGCAATCAGCGTCAGGTCCCAGCCCTGCCGTTCGGCGGCTGTCGTCAGGTCACGCACATAGCTCCAGTCAGCGCGCATCCCCTCGTCGGGCACGTTGCGCAGCCAGCCGCCAAACATCGGCATCCAAAATCCAAAGCGCATCAGCTCTCCACTCGCGTTATAATGATCTGTCCGAGCAGCCAGTCCACAAGCCGGTCATGGGGGTCCCAACCCAGCACATCGTGCGGGTTGGCCACGAAGTTGGACAAGGCGTTAACATCGTAGAACCGGGCAACGCCGTCGCGATCGTCGATCAAATATTCGACGCCACCGATGTCCAGTCCGGCAGCTTGCGCAATGCGCTCAGACGCCGCGACCAAGTCGGGCGAGGGGTCCGTTCGTACCATCCGCACCGGCGGTCGCCCGACTGCGCAGGCGTCGGCCGGACACAGGTCGAAGGTGTCGCCATCGGTTTCGATGTCGAGTGCGTAAAGATACCGCCCGCCGAGCGTTTCGACCCGCGTGATACGACCTGCGCGCCGAGGCACATAGTCCTGCACCAGAGTCACCCCGTTGATGCTCGACGGCACAGTGTTCGAGGCGAGGGCCTCCCGCAATTCGGCCGCGCTGTCGTACCGTACAATGCCAGCGCCGGCACCGCCGATGTCGGCTTTTACCACCAGAGGAAAGCCAATCGTATCGGCCGCTGATATCAGGTCATCGCGCGCATGAACGATGCGGGTCGCTGGCGCGGCGAAGCCGAGACGGTGAATGAGCGCCAGCTGCCGTGCTTTGGACGCATCCAGAGCAAGAGCCCCGCTCCCATTGAGAACCCGTGCTCCGAGCCCCTCCCAATGCGCGAACAGCGACTGGGCGTAGAAAATGGGATGCTCCGCCTGACGTAGAAAGCTCGACATCGCGATCCGGTTAAAGATCAGGGGGGCGGGCAGAGCCGTGGCTGACGGATCGAAGACATGTCCCACGGCAGGGATCGCCCGATACTGAATACCGGCACGCTCGAGCGCGGCAAACAATGGTTTGAACCACTCGGGGTGTTCATAGAAGATGGCAAGATCGACAGGAACCATCTCACGCCTTCTGAACAATAATTCGGCGAGGGCAAGCGCCGCTTATCATCAAAACGTCGGAATCACGGCACCGCCGTATTTGCGTTCGATAAACGCTTTCACGTCAGGGCTGCGCAGCGCCGCGACAAGCTTTAGTACGCGTGGGTCCGACTTTGCGCTTTCGAGCCCCACGACATAATTCACGTAAGGACTGTCCTTCTCCTCGATCACCAGCGCGTCGCGCAGGGGATCGAGCTTGGCAACCAGCGCATAATTGGTGTTGATCAGCGCAAGATCGACCTGATCGAGCACACGCGGTAAAGTCGCGGCTTCGAGTTCACGGATCAGAAGCTTCTTGGGATTTCCCGTGATGTCCCGCGCGCTGGCGAGCAAACCCGCCCCTGGCCTGAGCGTTACCAGGCCCGCCTTTGCCAGCAGCGCGAGCGCGCGACCCCCGTTGCTACCCTCATTGGGAATGGCGACGACTGCACCCTGTGGGAGGTCAGCGAGCGTTCTCCATCTCCGTGAATAGCCGCCCAAAGGTTCCACATGGATACCGGCAATTGTGACCAATTTGACTGCGCGGTGCCTGTTGAATTCGTCAAGATAAGGTCTGGTCTGGAAATAATTTACCGACACACGACCTTCGGCCACCTGGACATTGGGCTGCACAAAGTCGTTGAGCACGAGAATTTTTAGGTCGATCCCTTCTCTGGCCAACACCGGCTTGATGTGTTCAAGAATCTCGGCATGGGGGATGGCGGTCGCAGCAACGGTCAGACTGCCCGTGTCGAGGCCGGCTTGATGCTTGGTGCCGCACGCAACGAGGACAAGCAGGACCATGAGGGCAAGGCTACGGCGAAACATGGCCGGATCTCCTATCGACGAGTGAAATGGCGGACGAGACGGTCGCCCAGCATCTGGAGGAGCTGGACGAGCAAGATCAACAGTACGACGGTAACGACCATGACGTCGGTTTGGAATCTTTGATACCCATACCGAATGGCGAGATCGCCAAGGCCACCGGCGCCAACGACCCCCGCCATCGCTGTGTACGAGACAAGTGCGATGGCCGTCACGGTCCCTGCAGCGATAATCCCCGGGAGAGCTTCGGGCAGCAGCGCACGCAGGATAAGATCGCGCGTGGTTGCGCCCATCGCCAAAACCGCCTCGATCGTATTGCGGTCGATTTCGCGTAGTGCTGTTTCCACGAGACGACCGAAAAATGGAGCTGCGCCTGCAACGAGCGGCACGATGGCTCCGGAAACGCCCAACGACGTGCCGACCAGCGTTACCGTTACCGGGATCAGGACGATCAGCAGGATGATAAACGGAAGCGAGCGCAAGATGTTGACACCGACCGACAGAATAGCGTGCACCGCCCGACTGGCCCAGACCTGCCCTGGTCCAGTCAAAAAGAGCGCAAGACCAAGCGGAAGACCGATCAGCACAGTCAACGCTAGCGATCCAAACAGCATGACCAAGGTATCGAAAGTCGCGAGCGCGATGTCGGGCCAGCTGATATCCGCAAGGAACGCACTCATGTCGACACTCGTCCGTATTTTTCTAGCAGTGCAAGCGTGGTCCGGACATCGCCACCGGCGATGCCGAGCGTGAGCTGCGCGTAGGCAGTGTCACGTAAGCGTCCCACGCGGCCGTCAAGGATAGTTAGATCGGTGCCCGTCTCGCGTGCAATGCGGCTGATTACCGGCGCAGCGGTCGCATCGCCATGGACGGTGAAGCGCACAATCTGTCCGTGGAAGCCGTGCATGCCAGCCGCTAACCGGCCGCCATCGCCCAGCAACGCGCGCGTTTCAGAATGTTGAGGGTCGAGTACCACATCGATGGTGGCCCCGCTCTCAACGATTTTCCCGGACTGAAGCACAGCGACGCGGTCACATGCCTGACGCACGACGTCTATTTCGTGGGTGATGAGAACAATCGTCAGGCCGAGGTCGCGGTTGAGCGCCCCGATCAACGCCAGCACTTCTCGCGTAGTTTCCGGATCCAGCGCGCTCGTCGCCTCGTCGCACAGTAGGACGTCGGGGCCGGTTGCGAGCGCCCGCGCGATTCCGACCCGCTGCTTTTGTCCGCCGGATAATTGGGCCGGATATTTATCAGCATGGTCTTTGAGACCAACGATTCCGAGTAGGTCCGATACTCTCGCGGTGATCGCGGGGGTGGTCATCCCCGCGATGATCAGCGGCAAAGCAATATTATGGGCCGCGGTTGCCGACGAAAGCAGGCCAAAGCTCTGGAAAATCATACCGACGCGGCGTCGCAACTGCCGCAAACCATCAGGGCCAAGTCCGCCAACCTCAATCCCGTCGAGCCGCACCGTGCCTTCGCTGGGCTTTTCGAGACCGTTGAGCAAGCGGACGAGCGTCGACTTGCCCGCACCTGAGCGACCAATGATCCCAAATATCTCGCCGCGCCCGATTTTCAGATTAACGCCAGACAGCGCACTCTGCCCGCTGCCTGCAAATCTCTTGTGGACTCCATCGACGCAAATCACGTGCGTCGCCCCTCTCGCGAAACTCCGGCTGTGTCGGTGAATGTCATAGCATGGTCATGGCCGGATTATTTCCGATGGAAAAGATAGAGAATGTTGGCTGAGCCCAACCGCGTCCTTGAGCGGTCCCAATCAATATCGGAGAGCCGCGCAGCTTCGTTGCAGCCACTAAGTCATGAGAGCTTTTGACGCGTTTCGTAAGGATCCGGTCATAGCGCCGCGACAATCGTCGTGGCACCGCAAAAATCGCATCTCAACGCGCTTCGAAAATGGGTCTGCGCCGGTCAGGCGTCATGACGCGATCCGACTTGCCAGCCGACGCGAGCACCGATCTTGATTGGCGCTTCAAACGGCTACGGTTCGCCGACGCGAGAAAATTCGATTTGGCATTTTTAAATCGCCGTCAATCACGCTGGACACAACACCGCATTGCCTCCTTGGGCCACGGCGGCTGGCCATTAAGGCTCATTTCGAGGATCGATTTAAATAATGGGTGCACTCGATCAAAGCGGAACGCTCGGCCTGATTGGGTCGGCATTACTGCACGGGACCGTTGGAATCCGCGCTCGACTGTCGATAATCGTCAACCATTAAGGCCTTGGCGTGTTCGCGCCGCCCCGTTAGGCGTCGTCACAAGCGCGCGAGAGCATTATCGCGGCCATCAAAGGAGCTTAACCGGTGCATCTTAAAGCCCAATTCATAGCGGGACTGGCTCTGGCCGCAATGGCCGCAGTAGCGCCGGCCGATACTGGCACCGGCGCCCCCAATATGAGGATCATCGATCGGATCGCCGCGGGTGGCGAAGGCGGGTGGGATTATGTTTCCGTCGATCAAACGGCGCGAAAGCTCTACATCACCCGTGGTACTTCGATTATGTCCGTCGACGCTGATACCGGGAAGGTAAACCTGCTCCTTGCTCTTACGAACCGGTCTCACCAGGTTGTCCCCATCAACGGCGGCGCCGAGTTGCTGATCACCAACGGCGGTGATTCCACGATCACCATCCTCGATGCAGCAACCGGTAAAACGCGAATCAAAACTAAGGTTAGCGCGGGCCCGGACGCAGCCATTCTTGAGCCGACAACCGGACTTGTGTTGGTCATGGGCCACAAAAGCGGCAACGTTGATGTTGTCGATCCAAAGAGCGGAGCGGTTACGGCGTCCATCGCTGTTGGCGGCACGCTCGAGTATGCGGCCGCGGACGGCAAGGGTAAGGCATTCGTCAACGTCGAGGACAAGGGCGAGCTTGTTGCCATCGACATGAAGACGCGCACCGTCATCGGCCATTACAAGATGGCCGGGTGCGAAGAACCAACCGGTCTCGCATATCTCGCACCTAACAACCTGCTGCTGGCTGCTTGCGCCAATGGCGTCGCCGCGTTTGTTTCCGCTGACACAGGTGCCGTCGTTCAAAGTCTGAAGATTGGCGCCGGATCGGATGCTGCTTTTTATGACGGCGTTCGTAAACTGGCCTTCGTCCCTTCGGGCTCGACCGGCACGCTCGCGGTCATTGCTGTCGACGGTCAAACGGCCAGAATCGTGGACACCGTCAAGACCGCCAAGGGCGCCCGACTTGGTATGGTCGACCCCAAGACCGGAAAGATTTATCTTCCGGCTGCAAAGTTTGCGCCGCCTGCATCCGCAGGCGCGTGGCCGACCATTGTGCCCGGTTCCTTCGAGATCCTTGTCGTGGGCAGGTAGATCGCGCGCCCGGCTTCGGGTTCTTCGAACCGCCGCAGCGCCCTGCACCCCTAGAGCAAGGATTGCTTCTGGTCACTGGGAGCAATCCTGACGCGCAGCACGGTTGCGTTTGCCCGGCGCGAGCTGATGCTGAGACAGATGGCGGGCACGTTGGCCGGACGTATCACCGAGGTTGACCATGGACCAAGGTTAAAAACCTGAACGTGAACCGCAGACATGGCTGACCGATCGAAGAGTTCGATGCGCCCGATTGTCGTCAATTCATCGTACGTGGACGTTGGCCGTGACCGACAGGCCAGGGCGCAGATCGGCCAGTGCACGCTGCCTGGGATCCAGACGAATGCGAACACCAACACGCTGGACGATTTTGATGAAATTGCCGGAACCCGGTTCGGAAGGCAGCAAAGTGAATTCGCTGGCCAAGCCGGGCGGGTATATAGCTCCGGTGGCCGGGCTTGTTGATGTAAAGCGGGTGTGCGTCGGCGCGGCGCAGCTGGACGGTCCTCTCCTTTCGCCAATCAAGGGCGATCTATCGGGACTGCCACCTACCTTGTTTCTGACGAGTAACCGCGACTGGTTCTTGAGTGGTACCAGCCTGTTTCATCGCGCGATGAGGCGAGCCGGCGACGACCCGGAACTCGTCGTGTTCGAGGGACCAAACCACGGGTTTTGGGTGAGCCCCTCGCCGCCAGAGTCAAACGAAGCTGATCGGATCGCCGTCAAATTCTTCGTAAACCACCTGCGATCGCTCTGACAGGCTCACCCAGCTTTTCGGCTGCGCCGCCCCGGCGTCGTCCGGCACTCAATTAGTTTGCGTTGTGCAATTCGACGACCATCACTTCGATGGGCTTATCGCCAACGTTTACATCCTGATGGCGCGTGCCCGGTGCATTGGCTGGAAGCCAATAGGCTTTCCCCGTCTGCCAACTGTGTGTCTCGGTCGAACCATTGCTCTCGACGATCTGCATCGTCCCGCCTGCCAGAGCGATGATAACGCGGGGATGGTCATGCCGATGAAAGGGCAACGGGTTGTGAGGCGATACCACAGACTTCCAAACCTTAACCTCAGGATTTTCGAACTGCGGGTCTCGCCCCGTCTGCATTGTTGTGTGGGCAACCGCTAACCCCGCGCTGAACGAAACCGACGCAAGCCCGATCAGAAAAACGGATTTACCAATCATCATGTCCTCACCTTCCATCTCGGGTTCAGATAGCGATGATACTTACAGCTTCGCAATCCGGAAACAAATTTCGGGCAATTCCGGCTTGGCGGGTACCAATCAGTCTTTGTGGCGCGGCGGACGGTGGGGGCTACCACGGTTCACCCGCGTTGCGCCTCACCACCGAGATAGTCCTCGTCGCTCACGTGTTCCATCCAGTCGACCGCCCGTCCCTCGAGCATTTCGGCAATGGCAATGTGCGTCATTGCGCTCGTTGGTGTCGCGCCGTGCCAGTGACGATGGCCGGCGGGGCACCAGATGACGTCGCCCGCTCGAATTTCGACCTTCGGCTCGCCCTCGCACTGGGTCCAGCCAACCCCGTTTGTTACGATCAGAGTCTGCCCGAGCGGATGCGTGTGCCATGCGGTCCGTGCGCCTGGCTCGAACGTGACGATTGCCCCGCCGGCGCGGGCCGGTTCGTCACCCTGAAAGGCTAAGTCGATGCGGACCGCGCCCGTGAAGGTCGTTGCGGGACCGATAACCGAGGGTTAGCTTCCAAGCCGTGTCATTTTCATGTAAATTTCCCTAAGGCCGCCGCCAATTGATCCAACGCTCAGCGCAGTCCAAAAGCTTTCTTGGTAGCGGCCGGACGTTGATCTCTTTCGTTCAACGTCTCGACCCCCTCGAATTGACCGCTATGGGCGGAGCCGACCACGGCCCGTGCTGCGGGACACATTCGAACCTGCGCCTCTCGTGCCCTGTCTGAACGGCAATGCGTTCCTGACTTTGGAAAGCCCGCCCACATTTTTTAATATGAGCATCCCAATGGCACAACGCGTGAATCAGGGATATCGGACCAACGATGCATACAACCGAACTCTTCCCCGCGACGCGCGCACACGCCCTGCAGCGCCTCGCAGCTTTTGCCCCTCACGCGGGGCGTGACTATTCAGAAAACCGAAACGTTGACGAGGGTCAAGGTCGGCGGTCCCATGTGTCGATGCTGTCTCCCTATCTGCGGCATCGGCTCATTACCGAGCGAGAGGTTGTCGCGACAGTTCTGGCTCAACATAGTTTGGCCGAAGCGGAAAAGTACGTGCAGGAAGTGCTTTGGCGAACCTATTGGAAAGGTTGGCTTGAAATGCGGCCGGCCGTTTGGCACCGGTTTGTGGCGGAACGCGACGCCGTTCGCGGCAGCTTTCGCGGGGCGAAACTATTGAAAAGTGCCGTCAGCGGCGCAACCGGTATTGATGGCTTTGATGACTGGGCGCGCGAACTGGTCGAGACCGGTTATCTCCACAACCATGCCAGAATGTGGTTCGCTTCAATCTGGATCTTTACACTTGAACTTCCGTGGACGCTCGGCGCCGATTTTTTTCTGCGACATCTTCTCGACGCCGACCCCGCGAGCAACACATTGTCTTGGCGGTGGGTGGCCGGGCTTCAGACAGTGGGGAAGACCTACCTTGCAACTGCCGAAAACATCGCTCGGTACACACAGGGAAGGTTTGCACCGAAAGGGTTGGCGGTCACGGCTCAGCCCTTGGTAGAGCCGCCGCTACCATCACCATTACACCTGCAAGAGCGGGTGGAACACAATCCGAGGACGCCAGCCTTGTTGGTCGTCACGCCCGAAGACCTGCATCCCGAAACAGTTTTCGTGCCGGACAGCCGTTTCAACGGCGCACTCATATTCTCGGCGACTGACATTGGCGCCCCCCAGTCGCAGGCGTTCGTCGCGGCTGCAGCAGCAGACACAACAGCACGCGTCAAGGCGCATTTCGGTAGCCCAGTCCAGAATATCGCAACCCTCGATCCGGAAGTTCTTCTTGCAGCTTCGCGCGATGCAGGGGTTGGTACCATCGTGACGCCCTATGCCCCGACAGGGTCCATTGCGCATTCCCTCAGCGTTGCTGCGGCAACTTTGAAGGCCGAGGGCGTTCAGTTGATTCAGACGAAGCGAACGTGGGATGCGCGCCTCTGGCCCTTTGCCACCAAAGGCTTTTTTGCGTTCAAGCAGCACATCCCAGCCGTTTTGGCTGACGAAGTCTAGACCGTTCATCGATCAGCGTGGTTGAACCGTATGTGTTTCGTCCCCCCAAACCTGTCTACCCCTTTACACGACCGCTTTCCCAACTGGTCCAGCCCCCTAATTCGTGCCGTCCAGCCTGTCTGCTTTGCCGCTGTTCAATCCCGATCCATGCAGCAAATTTTTCAAAGTGATGCGATGTGCTTTGTCGATACTGCCAAACGAGATGGTGGTGCGTCGCCGATCGATCGCGTAGAGGATTTTAAGTGCGACCACCGTCAACACTCGTGGATTTGGGCTGAGATGATATTCGTGATTGCAGAGGGTAGGATGAAATGATCCCGCGTCCTGACACTGCCGGTCTGAATAGGGAAAGCGTCTGGTCATACCCTCGTCCGGCGATTGCGGAATCGTGTGCTGTCCATCTGATGATCAAACATCGTGGAGTAATCGTTGCCGATACGCGCAGAAGCATCCGCACGCTCGAAACCAGCCATCCACCAAGTTATTACGTACCGCCTGACGCTATCGCACGGGGAGTGTTGCGCCGTGCCGAAGGAAGTTCATTTTGCGAATGGAAGGGCGCGGCGGTCTACTGGGACGTGCTGATTGACGATCTCGTGGTCCCAAGGGCCGGCTGGAGTTACCCTGACCCCAGCCCGCGCTTTGCGATGCTGCGCGACCATGTCGCGTTTTACGCGGCGCCGTTCGATTGCTGCAGCATTGATGGCGAAACCGTAGTGCCACAGCCGGGTCAGTTTTATGGCGGCTGGATCACGAGCGGGGTCGTGGGCCCCTTCAAAGGTGTTCCCGGAAGTGCCCGCTGGTGAACGCATGAGCGACGACCTGACTGACGCGGCACGCAGTCCTGCGGCGCGCGCGGTGCCGAGCGGCCGGCTCGTGCGCTTAGGTCATTTTGGCCGGTTGGCCGGCGGTGTCGCTGGTGGCATGCTTGCCGAGGGTGCTCGGCGGCTTGCCAACGGCGACCGCCCGCGCATGCGCGACATGCTGCTCACACCGGGCAACGTCGGGCGGATCGCCGATCGCCTATCGCATCTTCGCGGAGCGGCAATGAAGCTTGGCCAGATGATTTCAATGGATGCCGGAGACATGCTGCCTCCCGAGCTCGCTGAGATCCTGGCTCGTCTGCGGCAGAATGCGCATCGCATGCCGCCGCAGCAGCTCCAGCAGGTTCTGGCGCTGCAATGGGGCAAGGATTGGCGCAACCGCTTCGCGAGGTTCAATGCAGCGCCTATCGCGGCAGCCTCGATCGGCCAAGTGCACCGCGCGACGACGCACGATGGGCGCGAACTTGCGATTAAAGTCCAATACCCCGGCGTGCGCGAAAGCATCGATGCCGATGTCGACAATGTCGCGACGTTGTTGCGTGTCTCGGGGTTGTTGCCACCGGAGCTCGACATTGCGCCCTTGTTGAGGTCGGCCAAGGAGCAACTGCGCGAGGAAGCAGACTATATCCGTGAAGGTGAGCAGATGACCCTGTTCCATCGATTGCTCAGCGATGCGCCTGGCTATGTTGTTCCGATCCTCGATACCGAGTTTACAACCCAGAGTGTGTTGGCGATGAGTTTCATCGACGGCAGTCCGATTGAAAGCCTCGTCGACGCGCCACAGGTGACACGCGATGCCGCGATGTGCGCGCTAATCTCACTCGTACTACAAGAGCTCTTCGAATTTGGAGTCATGCAGACTGACCCAAACTTCGCCAACTATCGCTATCAGCCAGAGACTGGACGGCTGGTGCTGCTTGATTTCGGAGCGTCGAGGCCGGTCGCGAGAGCGACGTCAGAGGGCTATCGGGAATTGCTAGGTGCGGCAATCGACGGCAATCGTGACCGAGTCCGCGAAGCTGCCCTCGCGACAGGGTTCATCGGCGCGGGCGCAATCGCGAACCATCGTCGGAAAATCGACCGCATGATCGATATCGTCATTGGCGAATTGAACCGACCGGAGGTATTCGACTTCGGCGACCGCGGTTTCATCGAAGTTCTTCGTGACCAGGGCATGGACGTCGCTGCCGACCAGGCAGCATGGCATATCCCGCCTGCCGACCTGCTGTTCGTACAGCGCAAGATCAGCGGGACAGCATTGCTTGCTGCGCGGCTGAAAGGTCGCGTCGACGTCAGGACACTGCTTGATCGGTATGTTAACCCGACGGCGTGATTTCCGTCAGCGCCCTTGTTGACCCACGGCGTATGGGACGAAAGTGCGAAACGACGACGGTTTGCATCGAGCGGTGCGCGAAACGTGCGGCTGATTCAGTCATTTAAGGGGCGGTGGAGTTGTTTGACGGCGTACCGGGGGAGAGGAAAAAATGGCGACGTACGAAATTTTTAAAGCCGGCGACGTGACGCTAGAATGTGGCGAAATACTATCAGACGTGCAGATCGCGTATGTCACGCATGGCCGACTGAATGCAGCCCGCGATAACGCCATCGTTTACCCGACCCATTATTCCGGAACGCACGAGAACAACGCCTGGGCGATCGGGGTCGGAATGGCGCTGGATCCTGAAAAATATTTCATCATTATCCCAAGTCTGCTCGGTAATGGTCTCTCATCGTCGCCAAGCAATACCCCCGCGCCACACGACGGCCCAAGATTTCCAACGGTATCAGTGCGTGACAATGTCCTGCTACAGCACCGCCTGATCACAGAAAAGTTTGCCGTCACTGAGGTGGCACTGGTCACCGGACATTCAATGGGCGCTCAGCAAACCTTCCAGTGGGGTGCGCTGTTCCCAGAGATGGTGCGGCGAATAGCTCCATTTTGCGGTTCGGCCCGGACGTCGCGGCACAACTGGCTGTTCCTCGAAGGCTGTAAGTCGGCGCTTCTGGCCGATGCGGGGTTTGCAGGGGGTTACTATACGGAGCCGCCTACCACCGGCATCCGCGCCTTTGCGCGAGTCTACGCGGGCTGGGCGTGGTCGCAGACCTTCTTTCGATTGCAACTCGATCGTGAGCGTCTCGGACTGCCGTCCATGGAAGCTTTTCTTACCCTTGCGTGGGAGCCCTCTTTTCAAGCGCATGACGCCAATGATCTGTTGGCGATGCTGGCCACCTGGCAAGCCGCCGACATCAGTGCCGACACGCGCTTCAACCGTAACTTTGAGCGGGCGTTGGCGGCGATCACGGCGACCGCAATCGTCATGCCGTGCAGCACGGACCTGTACTTCCCAGCCGAAGATAGCGAGATCGAAGTGTCGCACATGCCGAACGCCCAACTGCGCATCATTCCCTCAGTCTGGGGCCATATGGCCGGCGGAGGCATCAATCCCGAAGATGCCGCGTTTATTAATTCAGCTCTCGAAGACGTGTTGGCACGCTAGGAAGATACTGAGTTGCCACTTGGCCTTTTGTCGGGATATCGATGATGCCGAAATGGATGAGATAGCCCTGAATCACCGAGCAATCGCCATTGCCATTCCGGCATCACCGCCTGCGCGCAGAGACGCATGAGAGTTTCAGCCACTCGTGAGCGGGAAGCCATGACAGATTTGGACGTCATATGATCGAACTCTCAGCATGCAGTGCCGTCGCCGCTATGCAGGCAGGCGAATTTTCCGCTGAGACCTACGCCGGGGCGTTGTTAACCCAAATCGAAGCGGGGCAGGACCTGAACGCCTTTATCACCGTCGAGCCGGACCTGGTACGCGAGGCAGCCCGAGTGGCCGACCGCCTGCGCGCGGCTGGCAAACCGCTGGGGCGGCTCCACGGCCTGCCAATCCCGATAAAGGACAGCGTCAACACGCAAGATCTGCGAACCACGGCAGGGACGCGCGCGCTCGCCAATTTTCGGCCGACGGCGGACGCGACCGCAGTAACGCGGTTACGCGCAGCCGGCGCCAGTGTGCTCGGCAAGACCAACCTTCACGAACTCTCGTTTGGCTGGACGAGTAACAATCTTGCGTTCGGGGCTATACGCAACCCCTATGATCTGAGCCGGATTCCGGGTGGTAGCAGCGGAGGGACCGCCGCAGCGGTGGCGGCGCGGATGGCGCCCCTCGGGGTCGCTGAGGACACTCAGGGTTCGATCCGCGTTCCAGCCGCCCTTTGTGGGATCTGTGGTTTTCGGCCGACCACGGGCCGCTACCCTAACGATGGGACAGCCCCAATCACTCCCTTGTTCGATCAGATCGGCTCTCATGCTCGCGCTGTCGAAGATCTTACATTGTTTGACGCGGTGATGACCGATGATCACCGCCCAATTCCGCCAGCAAAGCTCCGAGGGCTGCGGCTGGGTGTTGCCCGCGGCTATTATTTCGCCGGGCTTGACCCGGAGGTGGAGCACGGAATGGAGGAAGTCTTCACGCGCCTGCGCACGGCAGGCGTCGTATTGGTGGAGGCCGACATTCCCGGGCTTGCCGACCTAGTGGCGCAGACCACCGGGCCGGTGCAGATCCATGACGCTGCGGCCTCGTTAGCGGCCTATCTGCGGACGTCGGCGGCCCCTGTCGGCTTTGAGGAGCTGATGGATGCCGTCAGCCCGGATGTGATGGCTGTGTTCGAGCGGTTTGTTCTCCCCGGGGCGCCGTTCGCCATATCGGAGGCGGCTTATGCAGCCGCGCGGGACGTCCACCGCCCGGCGTTACAGCGGTTATTCGCTACCCACTTTGCACAGCACGGCCTCGCAGCGATGCTTTTCCCAGCCACAATGACCCCCGCGACCCTCATTGGCGAAGCCGAAACTGTCTTCATTCGGGGAGCCGATGTTCCCTTCCAGACCGCGATCGCGCGCAACATCAGTCCCGGCAGCACGGCAGGTTTGCCGGGGATAGTACTGCCGGCCGGTTTGACGCGCGATACCAGACTGCCGCTGGGATTCGAACTCGATGCGCCCGCCGGGGTTGACCGTAGCCTGCTGGGCATTGCGTTGGCGATCGAAGCGTTGATTGCTCCGATGCCCGGGCCGGAGCTCGCCGCGAATATCCGTCGGCAACTGCGGGCCCAGACAGCGATCTGATGCCCCTCGACAGACCGTCACCCCATTTTTGTTAGTCTGCTAAATCTCGATTTCGGTACCGATGTCGATCACGCGGCTCGGCGTTGCGCCGCATGAACGCGAACATCTACTCGCGCCAATACGCCATGCCAGCGATTTCGCGCGACGGGATGATCGTTTCGCTTCCAGCGTAAAATACAAGATCTTCAAGGTCGCCTGGAAGGAGTTTTTGCTGACTGACGGCTAAAGCAAGCGCGTTGGGAACATGAATGGGTTCAACAAAACCGAACCGCAACTTGACGCGTCGCGCCTCGTCTTCAGCCGACACCT
>JANXSN010000070.1 GCA_025352685.1 Sphingomonadales bacterium | reverse complement strand
GACCAAGCTCGCGATTTTGAAAGAGACGGTGGAGCCGGGCGTGATTGTGTCCGCGGTAGCCCGTCGTCATGGGATTCATACCGGGCAGCTTTACACATGGCGCAAGCAATTGCTGTAAGAAGCCATGGCGGGATTTGTGCCCGTCGAGTTGGCGACGCCGTCGACACGGCAACAGATAGGTGGAGCTGGCAAAATCACATCCATCGGACGCCGCGATTGGGCTAATGGGTTATGAACAATGAATCCTAGTATTACACCTCAAAGCTGAATTGGAAATCGAACTCGTGCATCAAAAGCTCGATGGGCTGCGCGAAACCGAAGTCATGTATTTTACAAAAGCAGTCAATGATTTGATCCAGTTGCTCAACCGGTCAGGCCTGAGTGTGTCGGCGCTTGAAGATCAGAACGGTCCCCCGCAACCGGTCTGAGCCGCAAGCGCAACAGGTCCGAACATGCCGCGTTAATCGGCCTCTAGCTTTCACCGGATTCGTGTCGAGCTGCGACCAGCTATCGCACCTCCGAGATGCCGCCACCCGCTGCCAGAAATATGGCGACGGTATCGCTCAGGCGTGCGGCGCGTGCCTGGATCAGCTGCGCGCGGGCCAAGGCATCGGCCGCGGTTGCCGTGAGCAATCCGAGTGTGCCGACGTCGCCGAGGGCAAGCTGGCGCCGGGCAAAGCCGAGCGCACGACCCGACGCGTTGCTCGCCCGGGCGGCAGCGTCGAGCGCATCGGCGTCAGTGCTCAGGCCCGTGAGCGCGTCGGCGACGTCGCCAAACGCCTGCAACACTGCCGCGCGATATTGCGCCTTGGCGCCGTCGAATGCCGCTTCGGCTGCATGTTGTTGATGGCGCAGGGCTCCCGCATGGAAGATCGGCTGCGTAATACCGCCGACCAGCGACCAAAACGGGTTGCCGTTCTTGAACAGGTCCGACGGGTACTGCGACGCGCTGCCGCCCGTGGCGCTGAGCTGGATGTTGGGAAGCCGCGCTGCAATCGCCACCCCGACATCGGCAGCGGTACCTTCGAGTTGCGCACGCGCGGCACCGACGTCGGGTCGCCGCGCGACGAGATCGGACGGTAGCACAAGCGGGACATCGTGCGGCAGAGTAAACGCTGACAGCGCGGGCAGGGGCGGCAGAGTGGTACCTGCCGCGCGACCGAGCAGCGTGCCGATCGCGATACGTTGGTGTGCCTCCGCGCGCGTTAGGGCCGGGAGCCCTGCCTCGGCGGTCGCGAGCGCCGTTTGCTGCGTGGCGATGTCGGCTGCCCCAACCGCGCCAAGCGCCTCGCGACGCATTAGATTCTGCAGGATGTCCCGATTGACTGCCACGGTGAGTTGCGTCGCGTCGATCTGGTCGGCGAGCGAGGCACGCTGGATGAGCGCCTGAACGAGGTTGGCGACGACTGCAGCGCGGGCTGCGTCAAGCCGGTGTCGCTGCACGTCGGCAGCTGCCCGCGCTGAGCGGACGCGTGCACGGGTCCCGCCGAACAGATCGAGTCCGTAGCTGACCGTGAGCTGCGCGGTATGCAGTGTGTAGAGATACTGCGTCGAATCGGTAACGGCAGGGGCAAGTGCGCTCGAGACACGTGTACGTTGCGTTTGGTAGCTTGCATCCACCTGGGGGAGCGCCGCGCCGACCGCTGCTCCGGCCAGTTCACGCGCCTGACGCAGGGCAGCGTCGGCCAAGGCAATATCGGTCGCGTGGCGGAGCGATTCGTCGACGAGCGTATCGACCTCGGCGTTGCCGAACGCGTGCCACCAGTCTTTCACGACCGGCATGTTGCGCGTCACCTGCTCGGGGCCGGCTGCAGGGCTAAAGTGTTGAGGCTGCGACGGAGGAGGCATGCTCGCCCGCGGATTTAGATCGCGGGGGCCCAGCGCGCAGGCGCTGACCGAAATCGCGAGAAGTGGGAACAGGACCCTCATGCCGCAACCTCTGGTCCGATCGGATCGTGCGGAGGATAATGTCCAACATCGCGGCCATGCGCGCCGCGATCGTGCGGCGGTATGCGCCGCGAAAAACGGGCGATGAGAACCGGCAGCACCAGCAGAATGAGCACCGGCGCGAGCGTCATGCCGCCGACGACAACAAGAGCGAGCGGTTTCTGGACCTGGCTGCCGATGCCATTCGACAATGCGGCCGGAAGCAGACCGATCGCTGCGACCAGGCATGTCATCACGATTGGTCGCAGGCTGTGCCGCACGGTTGTCGCCAGTCCGGCTTCGCGCGAATTGCCTTCGTCGATTGCGTGATTGTACGTCGTGACGACAAGGATGCCATCCATCACCGCGATGCCAAACAAAGCGACAAAACCGATTGCCGACGAAATGCTGAACGCAGTATTCGTCAGCGCCAGCGCGAGTACGCCGCCCACGATGGCCATAGGGATCGCCGAGAACGCGAGAAGACTATCGCGAATTGAACCGAAATTGGCATACAGCAACAACAGTATCAGCAGGAGGCTGACCGGGACCACGATATCAAGGCGTGCCACGGCATTATTGAGATTGTCGAGTTCGCCTGCCCATTCGAGGTGATAGCCCGAGGGAAGATGAACGTTTCGCGCGATCCGCGCTCGAGCCTCGTCCACTGCGCCGCCGAGATCGCGCCCCCGTACCGAGAACTTGATCGGGATATACCGTTCCTGATGCTCGCGGTAGATGAAGGAGGCTCCCGACGTGAGCTTGACGTCAGCGACTTCGGAGAGCGGTACCTGGATCGAGCCAACTCCGTTCGGCGATGGGGCTCCTATGGTGATACGACGGATGGCATCGACGGTGTCACGCTGCTCGGGTCGCAGCCGCACGACGATCGGAAAGTGCCGATCGGTCCCCTTTTCGTAGAGCTCTGCGGTGGATTGACCGCCGATTGCCGCGGCGACGGTTGCGTTGATATCATCGGGCGTCAGTCCGTAGCGCGAGGCCCGGGCACGGTCGACGTCGATGCGCACCGTGGGCTGTCCCAACGACTGGAACACGCCAAGATCCTCGATACCTCGGACTTTGGCCATTTGGGTCTTGATTGCGTCGGCGTACTTCCCGAGAGTCGCGAGGTCGGGACCAAAAAGCTTGATCGAGTTCGCGCCCTTCACCCCCGATGCCGCTTCGTCGACATTGTCCTCGATATATTGCGAGAAAGAGAAATCGACACCGGGATACCGGGCTTGCAGCTTCGTTGAGAGTTCTGCGGTCAGGCTCTCCTTGGTCACACCGGCGGGCCAGGCGGCAGAGGGTTTCAGCGGAACGAAAAATTCAGCGTTGAAGAATCCGGTCGAATCAGTTCCGTCATCGGGGCGCCCATGCGCCGACAGCACGGACTCTACTTCGGGGTATTGTGCGATCAACCGCCGGACGCCGTTGACCACGGGCTGCCCTGCCTCGAGGCTGATCGAAGGCGGCAAGCTCGCGCGGATATAGAGGTTCCCCTCTTCGAGATGGGGTAGGAACTCGATCCCGAGCGAACGCACTCCGACCATCGCCGCAACGAGCAGCAGCAGCGCCCCGCCGATCGTAAGCACGCGGTTGCCGAGCGCGAAAGCGGCAGCGGGCTCGTACCAGCCGCGCAACCGCGCCACCACACGGGTTTCAACCTCGGACAGTTTGTCCGGCAAGAGCAGGGTGGCCAAAACCGGCGCGACGGTGAAGGTGGCAATCAGCCCGCCGGTGATGGCATAGGCATAGGTTTTCGCCATCGGACCAAATATGTGTCCCTCCACGCCGGCGAGCGTGAACAAAGGCAGGAAGCTTGCGATGATGATCGCGGCGGCAAAGAAGATGCCGCGACTGACTTCGTGCGTTGCGCCGAGCACGGCCGAGAAGCGACTGGCGAGGGTGTATTGGCCGCCGCTGCCTTCGACGTGCGCTGAGCGCTCGACCATGTGGCGGAAGATATTTTCTATCATGATGACGCTGGCATCGACGACCAGCCCGAAATCAAGCGCGCCCACCGAGAGCAGGTTCGCGCTCTCTCCCTGCATTACCAGGATCAATATCGCGAAGGCGAGCGCAAACGGAATTGTCGCTGCGACGATGATTGCAGTGCGCAGATTGCCAAGAAAAACCCATTGCAGGATGAAGATGAGCGCGATCCCTCCCACAAGGTTCTCGAGTACGGTATGGATCGTCAGGTGAATCAAATCCGACCGGTCATAGATCCGGTCGAGGTGCACGCCGGGCGGCAGAATACCTGAGACATTGATCTCGGCGACCTCCTTTTGCACCGCCTCGATCGTCGGCATTGATTGTGCGCCTCGCTGCATCAGCACGGTGCCCTGCACGATATCGTCGTCGTTGTTATAACCAGCGATGCCAAGGCGTGGCGCGTTGCCGATCTGGATGTGCGCGACATCCTTCAGCAGGATTGGCTGGCCATTTGCCGTGCCCACAAGAACGTTTTGAATGCCGGACACTGACTGGATCAGCCCGACCCCGCGCACGATCGCGGCTTGAGAGCCGAAATTGATTGTCTGGCCACCGACATTACCGTCGCTTTTGCCTAGTGCGGCCAGCACCTGGCCAACCGAAACACCGTGCGCGGCGAGCCGGTCATTGTCGATCACGACATCATAGGCGCGAAGCTTCCCTCCCCAGCCAACGACATCGATAACCCCTGGAATACGTTTGAAACGACGCTGCAGCACCCAGTCCTGCAAGGTCTTCAAGTCCATCACCGAATAGCCCTGCGGCCCCGTGATCTTGTACCGGAAAATTTCGCCAACTGGACTCGTCGGCGATAACGTTGGCTGTGCGCCGCCTCCAAGCGGGGATAGTTGCGACAGGCGGTTGATGACCTGCTGCTTTGCCTCGTCGTTCGTCAGATCATAGCTGAACTGGAGTTTGACGTCGGACAGCCCGAACAGCGAGATTGCGCGGATTGCGCTCAGATGTGGGATACCCGCCATACCGACCTCGATCGGGATGGTGACGTTGCGCTCCATCTCTTCGGCCGACAGCCCTTGGGTCTGAGTAATCACCTCGACCATCGGCGGGACTGGATCGGGATAGGCCTCGATGTTGAGCTTCCAGAAGCCCACAATGCCGGCAATGACGATCGCAGCAAAGATGCCAACGATCAGCAAGCGCTGCCGCAGCGAGAACTCGACAATTCGGTTCACTCGCCGAGGCCCGCCTCGTTTACAAACAGCGCGCCGGCGGTCACGATACGTTCACCTGGTTTGAGGCCAGCGAGTACAACCACAGCGCCGTCTTGCTCGCCACCGGCGGTGATCGTGCGTGCCTGCAGAAGTCCATTTTGGCGAACCACCCAGACGCGCGCGCTATCGCCCTCGTGGATCACTGCGGCGGCAGGCACGCGCAACGTGCTGTTGCGCCGTGGCCGCTGGATCGAGAAGCTGGCGAACATCTGGGGTTTGAGCGCATTGTCGAGATTGATGATGGTGGCGCGCACGGGAAGACGGTGTGTCTGTGGATCAAGCGCGGCGCCGACAAGGTCGATTGTCGCATGAAAAATGCGCCCGGACAGGGCAGGCGTCGTCACTGTAACCGCATCGCCGACGTGCACCGCATTCGCATCGCTTTCCGCGATTTGCGCAATGAGCCAGACGTGTGATGGATCGGTGATCGTCATCACCGGCTTGTCGCCGCCTTGCGAAACATATTGTCCGGCAGATACGTCGCGTGAAGCAATCAAGCCTGCGATCGGAGCATGAAGTGTGGTGCGGTCGTGAATGCCCGACACCTCTCCAGACCCTTCCAGACGCCGGATCTCGCGCGGGGTTTTGCCGAGAATGGCAAGCTTGTCGCGCGCTGCACCGAGCGCTGCTGCGGTCGTGCGCGCCGTCGATTGGGCAGCGACCAGATCGGTCCGCGCCTGTAGATAGTCCTTCTGCGCGCCGCCCGCTGTTTCAAAAATCTGGCGCTGGCGCTCGGCGTTGCGCATCGCTGTGGCAAGTTGGGCCTGCGCATTCTGGAAGGCCGCACGCGATGCAAACAGCCCATTGCGGGCGTCTACGAAATCGCTGGTCTTGACGAGTAGCAACGGTTGTCCGGCCTGCACATATTGGCCAGCATCGGCGAGCACCTGCACGATCTGGCCGGCGTAGGGCATCAGCACCGGAGTACTGCGGTCGCCGTCGACGGTAATCGCACCGCTGGCAAGCGTGCGGTCTTCCGACGTCGCGTAGCCGACACGCATTGTTTTCAACGCGGCCATCTGGTCGGGCGTCGGGCGAAACGTACCCGGCGGCGTCGCTGGGGCCGTAGCTGGATCGCGGTGCAGCAGGCTCGCGATGGCTATCCACAACAGGACGAACCCGACCGTCACGGCTGCCGCAATGCCAAGCCATCTTAACTGTTCGCGCTGCGGCAAGGTCGGCGCCGGCGGCAAGGGCTGAGGAGGTGGCGAGACGTACATTGAAAGCCCTGTTTGCATCGGGCTGGCACCCTTAGGCAGGGTCGCTTACAGCATGCTTACAATTGTTGCGCTGCGAAAAAATGAGTTGATGCGGGTTCTGTTGATCGAGGATGACGATGCAATGGCCGAAGCGCTTGTCGACGCCCTGTCGCGTCGCGGCCTGTCGGTGGATCGCGCGCGCGCAAGCGAAGAGGCGGAGGCGTATCTCGGGGCGATCGATTACGCAGCCGTGTTACTCGATCTCGGCCTGCCCGACGAAGACGGCATTGCTCTCCTCGCCCGCATGCGCGCACGCGGCGATGCCCGTCCGGTCATGGTACTGACCGCGCGCGGCTCGATCGACGCCCGCATCCGGGGCCTCAACGAAGGGGCCGACGAATATATGGTCAAGCCCTTCGATGTTAACGAATTGCACGCACGCTTGCTCGCGATCACACGCCGAAGCGGCGACTATGTCGGCAATTCTGTGCGCTGCGGTGCGCTTGAATTCTTCATTCAAACGCGGGTGGCCTATATCGGAGCTCGGCCGCTAGCGCTTTCGGTGCGCGAGACCCAGCTCTTGGAGTTATTGTTGCGTCGGGCAGGGAAAGTGGTCCCCAAACGGGTCGCGGAAGACCAGTTATTCGGCATGGACGGCGATCTCGGCTCGAATGCGGTCGAAGTTTATGTCCACCGTCTGCGCAAACGTCTCGACGACGCAGAGACGGGGGCCCGGATCGAAACGGTGCGCGGTGTCGGTTATATGATCGTCCCCACCGAATGAAATTGGCCGTACCCCGCTCGCTGCTCGGTCAATTCGTTTTACTGCATATCGTCGTTGCGCTTGCCGCGGCGGTCACGCTGCTATGGAGCGCGTCGGCGTTGCTCCACCAGACCGCTGACCATTTCCAGCGCAATCTGCTGCGCCGCCAGGCGACGCTCTTGACCGCAACGACCGGATCTGACGCGCGCACTGCTTCGCCCGTTGTGCTGTCCAACGGCATGGCGGTCAGCGTGATCGGACCCGACCACCACGTACGACGCTCATATGGTCCGGCTCGTCCAGAAATATTAGCCGCCGCGCCCCTTGATCGCACGTCCCATTTTTTTCGCCGGGGTGCAGTCGAGGGGTATAGCGTTCCGGCCGAGGGGGGCTGGCTCATCGTATCCCAGAACGACGCAGACCCGGAGGTCATCACCGACGATATCGTGCGCAGCTTCCTGCCAAGATTTGCGCTTATCGGGCTGCCGATTGCAGCGCTCGTGCCGCTGATTGGGGCGATTCTGGCGCGGCGATTGACATTGCGTATGCGAGCGGTTTCCGCGATCGCGGCAACGATTGGTCCGCGTACATTGGCGACGCGCCTGCCGCGCGGATGGCTGCCGCTCGAAGCAGAGCCGCTGGCGGAAGCAACGAACGCCGCGCTCGATCGCCTCGCTGATGCAATCTATGTGCAGGCGGCCTTTGCTGCGGATGTCGCACACGAACTGCGCACGCCGCTCGCCATTGTCCGCCTGCGCGCCGACGCCGTGGCCGAACCTGCAATCCGGGAGGCGATGATGTCGGCGGTTGATCGGGCCGCGCGCGTAATCTCTCAGTTGCTTGCGCTCGCCGAGCTCGAGCGACCGATCGACGATAGCGCAATAACGGTTAATATTGGTGATCTGGCCGAGAGGGTCGTGGCGGACCGCGCTTTGAGTGTGTTAGCCACGGGCCGGACAATCTCGTTCGAACGCGATTTCGGTGCGGCACCCATGAACGGCTATCCGGAAGCACTGACACTGGCGCTCGAAAATCTTATCGACAACGCCACCCGCCACACGCCGCTTGGAACTTCGATTGTCGTCAAGAGTGGTCCCGGTACGCAAGTTAGTGTCACCGACAATGGAGCCTCGTTTCCCGAGGCCTATTTTTCGCGTTTGAAGGACCGGCTGTGGCGCGGCGTTGGTCGCGATGTCGAAGGATCGGGGATTGGTCTTTCCATTGTCGAGCGCGTTGCCCGGGCCCATGATGGCAGGCTGGTCGTTCAACGAGGTCCCGGTGGCCTCGGCTTGGTCTTCGTGATGACGATGAAAGATCGGCAACGCGACGGCGGGGGAAGTTGATAAAATCTTGCCAAACGACGGCTTAGCGTCAGGCGTCGTCGACCGGAGAAGGTGATGGCGACACGGCCTGAGCTTTAACCGTGTGCGGAAAATCGGAGGCGCGAGGCAGTTTGTTAGCGATCGCGATCGACCTTGTCGTAGGCCTCTTCAATTTCGTTGGGCACCTCGAGATAGGTGTTCCAGGGCAAGGTCTTGTGAAGCGTCAGCGACCAGCGTTCGAGCCATTCGATGCCGTCCTTGCCGGCATAAGGATCGATCGTTTCGTAGGCCGGATCGGTCATGGCCTGCTCGAGCGTGACGGGCGTCAGCTGCTCACGCTTGAGAATCCTGGCAAGTTCATCGATTGAATCGGCGTTGAGGCGTGTTGCGTGCAGGAGCATGACATAGGCGATGTCTCGACCGAATAGGGCACGGGCTGCGCTCCGATACCATCGAATCGATTTTGCCGTGTAATCAAGATACACTGCACGGATATGCTTGCGACGCGTTTCGTTCTTGCGGGCAATGGCATCCTCATAGGGTTCAGCGAACTCCCAGTCGTCAGCGTCGATCGTGACCGGCGCGATGCGATAGCCATGCGCGCGCAACCAATCGTCGATTTCCCGTTTTACAGCCTCTGGCGTGCCCGTCTCCAGATAAGGGTGTCGGAACCAGCCGATGCGGCGATGCCTCGCAGCTAGCAAGCCGCGCGTCACGGGCTCCCCTCTGACAATATCGTTGATATAGGCCGCTGCGCCCAAGATGTTGGGAGATTCGTGCGAATAGGTATGATTGCCCAGGTCCATGGACGCCTTGAGCCAGCGCTCAAGTATACGGATCTGCTGTGGCCGGTCGAGCTCGTCGATTTTGGACTCGTTGACGAAGCCAGTGGCCGTAATCTTGTGTCGTTTCAGCCCCTGAAGCAGCTTGGCATTCAGGTAGTTGACTGAGGCTTGATCCTTGAGAATTGTCAGTGCGGGTAGGTCGTCGAACGTGAGCGCGATCATCGCGCGTTGGGGGCGCGCTTCTAATGGAGCAAACGAGATGATCAGGGTGCCAAGACACAAGAGAGCAATTTTAAGGGCTCTAATTTTACTCGGCGAGCTTTGGTTGGCCGCCGAGTGAAAGCGCAGATGCCGGGAATTCACGTCATCATTTAGCAATAGTGGCAGCCGCGGTGATGGCCGGCGTGAAGGTTTGCATAATGTCCGTGCGGACGGCTCGCGCCCAACCCTCCATAAACACGACCGAACCGACCTCCTGATTGACCAAATCCTCCGTGACGATTCTGAGCGTTCACTGCGGAGGGCGCGCCCACGACTACGATGGCGAAAATCGCCAAGCAAATTTTTAGCATTGTTTCCCCTCCGATTTGTATTCTCAATTATTGGGCGTTTCGCGACCAAGGTTCAAGTCGGTCGTGACCGACACACGAAAATGTCCTTGAAAAAAGAGCGTCGTCAAACGGGGTGAACGAAACGGCGTCCGACCGATCTCGCCGGTCAAGTCATCATCACGCAGGTGAGGCCTGCTCGAGCGCGCAAACCACAGCTTACATGAGTGCCGCTCATTGCGCGGCTCCAGCTGGGTGACGACGTAAGGACTCATCGCTTGACCGAGCAAACCCCTTGCCGGACACGGATGCATGAACAGTAGCGCGACGACCAAAGGGTTCGGCTTACCTCACAGCGTGGTTGGCTTGCCCCTCGCGGCGTTGTTGGCCGGGACCGTTACGGCGCTTGCCTATTGGCCGGGCCTCATGACCTGGGATGCAGTGCGCCAATACAGTCAGGCGCTGAGCGGCAAAATGGACGACTGGCATCCGCCGACAATGGAATTTATTTGGCGCCAAGCGATCCCGATCTACCCTGGGCCGGCGCCGATGCTGGTGCTTCAACTTGCATTATATTGGGGCGGTTGGACAACAATTGCAGTCGCGTTCTGGCAGCGTGGCCGGCGACGCGTTGCGTGGGCGTTGCTTTTCTGTGGGTTGTGGCCATTGGGCTTCGCGCTGACCGGGATGGTTCTCAAGGACTGTCTGATGGTGGGAGCGCTGCTCGTCGCAACTGGGTTGCTCGCATTCGGTCACGACCGCGGCAGACTTGTCAAAAGTCTTGTCGCAGCGGTGATGCTTGTTTTCGCAGCAACGCTGCGCTTCAATGCCTTTGCTGCGTGTCTACCTTTGATGGTCGCTCTTTGTCCGTCCGCGTGGCGGGACCGATGGCCCCGACTCCTCATCGTGAGTTTCGCCGCAACGATCGCGCTCATGGCAGCGATGCCTCTTGCCAATCGAATGATTGGTGCCCAGCCGAGCGGTGTCGAACTGTCCCTGATCATCTTCGACCTGGGCGGCATCACCCAACAGAGCGGAATCAGCGTATTTCCCGTAGAGCTCGGCGTTCGCAATCCCGTTGTGACCAACCGCAGCTGCTACCGACCAGACAAATGGGACTCCTATTCTGATTGGGTCAATCCCGAATGCCCGCTGGGCTTTACTGCCTGGAACGGCAATATCGCACCTGGCGATATCAATCCCTATGCAGTTTGGGTGCGCGCAATCGCGGAACACCCCTTCGCCTATGCCGCGCATCGACTGCACCACTTCGCCATCAGTACCCGCATTCTGCCGGATGCTGACCTTATCGATCGCCCTTTGCCAAATACCGAAGCGCCGAACCCTTGGGGATTCCAAATTACTCCGAACCCCTTGATGCGCGCAATCGACGACTTGGCAGTGGCAGTAGCACACACGCCTTTGGGTTGGCCGATTACGTGGATTGGTGCAGCGTTGGGCGCACTTATTGCGAGCTGGCGCCTACCTGGTGCTCGTCTCATCGCGCCGCTCGCGCTCTCCTCGGTGTTATACGGATGTACATACGCTGTGTTTGGTGTCGCGTCTGAGCTCCGTTATTATTTGTGGACTGAGCTAGCGGCCTTGGTCGCTGTCGTACTGGTGCTCGCCGACCCCGAAATTCGCGCGCACGGTTGGCTTGCCAGGGCTGTGCCGACGCTCGCGATCGCCGTCGCGATGGGTGCGATCTGTCGTTTCGTGGCCCTTTGACAGCTCAAGGCTCTCCCGGACGAGTTCGGTTGTTATGCGCCTTGCAAGCCGTGTTCCATGCAGAACTGAGCCCTTGAAGACGCTGGCATTTGCGGCCAACTTCATGACAAGCAAACTGGAATGAAGCTGTACAGGATCGCATCGCAGATGTTGACCTCATGATGATAACACGTCGATCATTTGTTGCCGGGGCGATTTCCTGCGCTGCCACACCTGCTTCTGCGATGACCGATGCCACGCGCAGGACCTTGCGTATCAAGCCAGATCACGAACAAATGATCACAGTGCCCGGGGGGCGCGTCTACGTCCGAATTAACGGGAATGTGAACGGGGTAAGGCCGCCGATCGTCTTTATTCACGGCGGGCCAGGCAGTTCGCACTGGTATTTCTTGAACGCGACGTCGCTTGCCGACGAGCGTGCGGTAATCCTGTACGACCAGCTCGACAGCGGTCGATCGGACCATCCTGGCAATCCGGCGAACTGGACAGTTCCCCGGTTCGTGTCGGAGCTCGAGAGCATGCGATCGGTGCTCGGGATCAAACGATGGCACGTACTCGGGGCGAGTTGGGGAGCCACAGTCGGTCTTGAGTATGCGGTTCGATATCCGCGCGTGCTCGCAAGTATCATATTGCAGTCTCCGCTCATCTCGACCCCGGTCTGGCTGCGCGATGCTCGGCTGCTCAAAGACGGGATGTCACCCAACGAGCGACAATTACTGTATGCCTGCGATATTCCCGGTGCAGCGCCCAAAGCCCAATGCGACGCAGCAACCGATGCCTTTTACACGCGCTACGTGCAACGTGCCGATCCACCGACAGCGATTGCTGCATACAAGGCGTCCCTACCGCGCAGCTTCAGTATCGACGTCTACGAGCATATGTGGGGTCGAGCCGAATTTACGGCGACAGGAACACTCAAAGATTATGACGGAACGCCGCTTTTGAAATGTCTTGACGGGCGCCGGACCTTGTTTGTTGCGGGTGAGTTCGACGAAGCAATTCCAAGCACCGTCGAAGGATTTGCTCGTTCGGTGCCACACGCCTCCTTTCGGCAAATACAAGGCGCCGCCCATACAGTAATGAATGATAACCCGGCTGCCTATCTGTCCGTCTTGCGGCCTTGGTTGGATAAACATGACCGAAGGTAAATTCTCGGATAGGCTCTCTATCGGCGCACGACCTCGTCAGTTTGGACACTGGATCCTCGGGTTCATCGTTCAACGATAGGTAAACATCGACCGGGTCGTGATGCTTGACCCCGAGTTGCGGCAGCAACGCGTCTGCCAACGCGTGTCGCACAACAAAGCGGTGCGATTGATCTCATCAAACTTGCAATCGCACCGGCGATGGGCGGATTATGTGAGCGGCCGATTTGAAACAGAGCTGCGAATTATGCTTTCGGGCCAAGAAGCTTGCTAATCGCGGCGGCGATCGTCGGGTGATAACCTTGCCGCGAGGTTTCAAAGATCTGTCGCGCGATCGGCATGCCCCAGTCGCCCTGTGCGTTTAGAGCTCGATAAATGGGAAGGATGAGCAAACCCCGACCGACGTTCGGCAGAAATTGCTCGATCGACGGGATCGCCGGATCGTAGCGGTTGGCGATCGCAAGCGTGAGCCAAGCAGAACGGACATAGCCGTTGGTCGAAGTAGAGAGGCCTAGCGTACGGTCGAGTTCGCCAAGTCGAGGGGCCGATTGCGTGCGCGGCAGGCCATTCAGAAACCGCAACCACTCTTGGGTAGACCAGTGAGATGTATGAACGGAGCTCGCAGGCGCACCGGCTCTGATCGCCGCAAGGGTAAGGTCAATCTTGGCAAGGGTTGCGGACCGCACATGCACGGCGTTCGTCGGCAGCCCGGTTCCATAGACCCAATCGTCTAGGCCTAGCGCCGCTTCGAGCTTCTGATCTCCTCGAATAAGATTGGCGCGCAGATCGGCTAAAAAGCCGGCACTCGTCTGCGGCTGAAAGGCATGGCGGTTGAAATAGGACTTCAGATACGCGTCCCAACGCGACCGGCCTACTGCATGCTCTATCGTCCGTAAAAAGGTTGAGCCCTTGTTGTAGTCCAGCTCCCCGTAGACGCCCTCTGGGGCGCCGTGCAATCGCGTCGCCGCGGGGTTTGGAGCTCCTTTCAGATCGCGTTGCAGGTCGTCCCAGACAAGATCCGCCAGCGTCGCCGCGCGCTCCTTGCCATAAAGGGCCTCGTCGATGCGATTCTCAAAATAGGTCGTAAAACCTTCGTTCAACCAAGTGTCCGACCATGTGGCATTGGTGACCAGGTTGCCAGACCAGCTGTGGGCCAGCTCGTGGGCAATAACATCAACATTTGACTTGTCGCCGGTGATGATCGTCGGCGTGGCAAAAGTGAGGGTCGGATTTTCCATGCCGCCAAAGGGGAAAGAGGGCGGAAGCACGAGTACGTCATAGCGACCCCAGCGATATCCGCCGTAAATGGCTTCGGCAGTTGTCACCATCCTGCCCGTATCGGAAAGCTCGGCCGCGTCCTTCGCCAACATGGACGGCTCACTGAATACACCGGTCCGCCCGTCAATCGCTTGAAAGCGCAGATCGCCAATTGCCAAAGCAATCAGGTAGGACGGCACATTGTGGTCCATCCGGAACCGATAGGTGCGCCAGCCCGTTGCACTAGGAAGACCTGCTGGCGTCAGCCGTTCAGCGCTCATCGTCGCGACGAGGTCCGCAGGAACTGTTATTCTGGCGGCCCAGCTCTGGCGAATTCCCGGACTATCCTGCGTCGGTATCCAGCTGCGATTATTGATGCTTTCGCCTTGGCTGAACAAATAGGGTTTTGCCTTGCCTGCCGTTAGCTCAGGGGGCAACCAGCCCAGCGCACGTGCCTTGGGATCGGTGAGATAAGTAATAATGATCCGGCGCTCTCGGCCGATTTCCACCGTCAGTGCTGCGCCTTTATAATCGTCGTCAGCACCCACCGACCATTTGAGGGGCTGGCCGCGGGCGTTGGTGATCTGCCGGATAACGAGCCCTTTGTCGTCCAGCACGATTTGATCAGCGGTCGCCTGCGCAAGGATGTCCAATGTCGCGGTGCCCCGTAGAACATGAGCCTTGAAATCGGCGGTCAGATCGAGGTCGACGTGAGTAACCCGGGCAATTTGCGGAACGGCGTAGCTCAGAACGTCTATGGCGTCGGAAGTTTTCAGGATCGGCGAAGGCGGATCCTGCTCAGCGCAGACGGGTTGTGCGATCGGTATGCAAGCGACGAGCAGTGTAGCTGCACTCAGGAATTGACGCATCGCGAGCTTTCAATTGTGGGGCACAGGGTCGTCACGAAATGCTGTCGGCTGTCAAGCTGGATGGCAGGCCGTGCAGCAGCTTCATGTCCGCCTGTGGGGCTCCTAACTCTCGAAGCCAACGAACACGACGGCTTCATCGACAGTTTTTCGCTCTGAGACAACAGCATTTGCGGGGAATGATTCGTCCGGCCAGCCCAGAGCAATACTTTTCATGATAACCTGATCGTCGGCGATCCCGCCGTGCTCGCGGACGACAGGGGACTGCATGATTCCTTGACTGTTGATGACGGTGCCGAGCCCGCGAGACCATGCAGCGTTGACCAAAGCCGTTGCTGCAGCGCCGCAGTCAAACGGCGTGTCGTCGCTGCCATCAAGGACCCGGTCGTACGTAATGATCACGCACACGGGCGCGTCGAACTGGCGGAAACCACGCAGAACCCAATCCTGGCGCTGAGCCTTGTCATCGCGCTCAATTCCCATCGCAGAGAACAGCTGCTTGGCGACACCAATCTGTCGGTCGCGGTGCTGCCCTGAAAAGGGTTGCCCAATACGAAACTCGCGCGATTGGGGAACACCGGCAACCATCCGCTCGATATTGCCCGCGCGGATCCGCTTAAGCGGCTCGCCGGTAATAACGTAGAAATGCCATGGCTGACTATTCATCGACGACGGCGCACGCATTGCCAACTTGATAATTTCCTCAATCAAAGCCCTGGGGACCGGATCGGGTTTGTATCCACGAATGCTGCGTCGACCGAGGACTACATCGTCAAACTGCATCGGTGGCCCCTAAAATTCCTAAACCCGTCGAAGCGATCGGCGTTCGTTGGCATTATGACAGCTATTCTCTGAATGGACGAGAGTTCGTTGGACGTGTGCTGCCCAACTTTGAATTGTGTGAACCTCGAGCGGGTGCCGCGATCAAGAAGGAGATGGGTGGCCTGCGCCGACATCCGTTGTCGGCGCTGCTGGACAGGATAGCGAGAGACTGCCCCGATCCCAATTTGATATATTTTTTCCAAGCACTTTCACCGTGGTAATCAAAAGTGTCGGGTCCGGTGCGTGTGCCGTGGAACATCCCGCCGATCGTTTGCCGCGTCTCATAATTTGCGTAGTCTGACCTTGCGCATTCGCGCGCAACTGCGGACCATTGCTGTCTTAAGAACAGCAATTGATGTCGAAGAATATGAAACGAACACGCTCAGTGCGAGCAACGTCAACCACAACAGACCCGTCCCGAGTCAGCAGAGTTGGCGTCCTGATTTCCATGCTTTTGGCCGGGTTTGAAGGCGCTTCGATTGTCACGCGATCGAGGCCGCTAGACGGCAGAACCTTGCACCCTTTGACGTGCACAACGATACCTGACGAGGGTGGAAATCTGTAGCGATGCACGCGTCGTTGTCCGCGCGACCTGGTCGCGCCACGAAGCCGTGATTGCGTCCAATGTGCAGAAATAAGAAATGCAAGAAGAGCGCCTGCGGCGACCGTACCGCCGGCGAGCGCATTCATTACGCGGGCATCACCGCGATAATACCAAAAGAAGTATGGCATTTTGAGCGGCTCATAGGCTCCGATCGGTAAACCGAGGACGACCCATGCGACAATGCTTGCGCTCGTAAGCGTCAGCAGCAGTACGAGTGGGGCCCCGACGATCCAAGCGAATGTCATGCGCTTAGGCAACGTACCTGCTCTCGGGGTCATAATAAATCTCCGCTACTCTAAACTCACCATCGACTTTTTCGGTTTGTACCACGACATCAACGAGCATCTTGAGTAGCGCTCGAATATCGTCACGTCCGAGATCGCTTCCCCCTTCACTTTCCTTCACGAGCAGCGTCAGTTGCTCGAAAGCAAGTTCGGCAGAGTCAGCGTGGATCGTCGTGATCGAGCCAGGATGTCCCGAGTTGACGTTTCTCAGATAGAAGAAAGCTGTGCCGTCGCGAAGTTCTTGAAGCAGGATCCTGTCGGGCCGCATCCTGAGAGCGCTTTCGAGTAAATGCTTCGCGGTGACGTTGGCCATGCCTTGCCCATCCTTGGAATACAGCATGTGAACCACATTCCTGTGGGGCACGACCAATTCGCGGGTGTCCTCTATTGTCAGCAAACGTTCGGTTGACGGGATGAGCTGAATGAGCCCCTTAGACAGGGTCGTCTTGCCTGAACCTGTTGCGCCGGAGATCAGGATATTGAGCTTCGCCTCAACCGCGGCTTTCAAGAATTCTAAGTGGCGACCGGCTTGAAGCAGTTCGAGCAAGTCACGTCGGGAATTCGTCACTCCTTTTCCGGCAATCTGCGTAGATCTGAACAAGCCCGCCGCGTCGAAGTCTGCGAGGGTCAGCGTCAAGGTCGATGGTTTGCGAACCGTAATCGACACTGTTTCATCGGGCACAACTGGCGGCACGACGATCTGCACCCGCTCGCCAGTGGGGAAGATCGTTGATACGATCGGCGTTTCCCGGCTGATGTCTTGTGCGGTGTAAGCCGCCGCAGCCGTTGCCAGCGCCATGAGAGTTTTAAAATCGAGCATGGATTCGTTTTCCCAACTCCAGCCACCACGACGCTCTACACCGACTTCGCCAGGCCGGTTGATAACGAGCTCGGTAACGTTGGCATCATCGAGATATTTGCGAAGTGGCGCGGTCGCATGCGTGAGCACAGCAACATTTTTGCCAGGTGCAGCCATTATTTTAGCGCGAGGCCGTAAACGTTCGAGAAGTCGAAATCCTGTGCGACCGTTATGCCGACATCTTCGCCTTGGTTCTTGCGTAGCACGGGTTTGATTTCGGCATTTTGCTGCAAAATTGTCGATGCAGCATCGGACGGTACCCGCGTTGAATTGGCTCCTTTATCGGCGACCACTTGTCCACCCACTGTTGCCACGTCTTCGATTAGACTGAATAGGAGCGCGGTACCAAAACGGTGCCAGAAAAAGTTGTTGACGCGGCCATCGGCGCCGCTGCGACCGAGTGCATCGGTGGCGGGCGAGGCGACGTCAATTTCGATACCGCGTGGTGTGACCGCGCGATCCCACAGCACGAAGAGCCGGCTCTGGCCGCGATTGAGGCCAGCTTGATACTCGCCGAAAACCTTTGTGCCCTTTTCCATCAAAACGACGCGGCCATTGTCCGAGTAGATATTACGGGGAATGATGCAGGTTACGAGGCCGGGCTGACTGCTATCCATTGCCGATTCCAGCACGCAGGGAATGAAAGTGCCCGCGGTAACCAGGAAATTGCGGTCAGGGATCGAGTGGGCCTGGACTTGTCCAACGATGGACGCGCGCCGTAGTGTTTCAAGGTTGGTTGGTTGGTGTGGTGGTATGCGTCCGATTGCGCTGGCGATACCGACGTCGCTGGCGCTCGTGACACCACTGGTTTCGGTTGCACGCTCTTCGCGCTCGCCGTCATATGCGATCAACGAAGAGCGGCGGGCAGCTTCGCGCAGGACTTGAGCAGACGATGCCTGGTGCGGGGGCGCGGGGCTTAGACTGCGGGCTTGCTCGGACTGACCCGCAATCGGCGGCACCTGAGTTGCATTCAACGGGATCGGTGCATTGGGATCGTTAGCCGCCGCTGCCAGAGTCGGCGCAATGACCGTGTTCGGATCATAACGCTCCGGTTCAAGCGCAGGTTTAGGTTTGGCGACCGGTAATGCGGAATTGCCGGTGAAACCCGAACCCAGCGCCAGCACCGTGAACATGACTGCGCCAGCAACTGCCGCAAAACCAATTAACCGTTTTGGGTCAATCACGCCGCCAACAATCGGCGGCATTTTGCTGGCGCGCTCAGTTGCTGCCGCCCGCTCGATGTCGTTGAGGTTTGGTGTTGGATTGACAGTGTAACGGTCTCTCGGAGTGTCGACCATTATGGCTGTCCTGCCGTTGTGCGTTCGACAACTGACGAAGCGGTCCCCGTCTTAGGATCGCGGCCATAAAAATCCTTTGCTTCGTTGAAGACGCACAGCACTTGTTTGCCTCGTCGCAAGCGGATCTCAGCGAAAACACCGTGAATGATGACGAACTCGTCGCGGACGTCGAACGGCACGATAGTTTCGGTACCATCGGGATTGACTGCAAAGAATGCCGGCAATTCACGTTGGTTGGGAAACCGCATCGCAGTGAACTGGCCATTGTCAGAGACTTCTGACGGTTGAATCGCCGACGAGCCTTGCACGGCATAAAGGAGATTACGTTTGCCTTCGAGAACCGCCAGATCGAGCGCTGACCGGATGGCGCTGGCTTGCAGCGCGAGCGAATGCGAGTAGCTAGCTTGTTGAGCAGCGGCCTGCGCCGCGGCGGTTTCCTGGTGCGGGTAGCGAAACACAACCTTGAAGAAAGTGTCTGCCACACGCGACCCAATCCGGCCGCGCCGTGCCGTAAGCTCGAAAATATAGGTACGAACGCCCTCGCTCGAGCGGGTCAGTACGATCAGGTTGGTCGACCCTGCCAGTTCACGCGGTTTGATAAACAGCGAGTTTTCAGCCGGGGCTACTTCCCATGATACTGTGTCACCGAGCGCGACATGCTCGACGCGCTCGCCCGCCGAGAAGACTATTTGCGTTGCCGACCGAAAGACACCGACGATTTGGAACACCTGCGCATCGCTATATGCGACCTCTCGAATTCGCTCGTCTTGCGCTGTCGGGTGGGGGATTTCGGCAGCGCCTATCGGCAAACTTGTGGCGATCGACACGGCGATCGCCCACGAGAGCCTAGGTTTCATGGCGTCACCTCCAAATCAGCGCGGTAGGTTTGAACTTCGAGACCCAATGGGTTCTTGAATCTCTGTTTCTCGCTCGTCGGCGTGTCGGTGGTGTCAAACGCAATAGTCGCGATGGCGGGAGAGTCGGTCGAGATCGAGCCACGCTGAAGCGTCTTGGTAAAGCGCACCTGAGCGACCTGCTTCGAGACGAACGTAACCGACTTGACAGCCACGGATACGGTGTCGAGGTCAGTAAAAACGCTTTGCGGAGATTTAGGATTATCCTTGCCATAAAAGGCGATCCAGCGGGCTTGCTCATCGCGTGATGACATTGCGAGCACACCTTCGAAAAACTCTTTGCGCGCCCGCGGAATCCAGCCTTCGCGGTTGCGTACATAATCGGCGAGGAAATACTTCGAGACCGCTTCTTCGTAACTCGCGTCTCGGTTGCCAGAGAGCTGCGATGTGATTTCGCTGGCGCCTGTCGCTCTGTCGACGGTAATAACGTAGGGCGCGACGGTTTTTAGGGGGGCGAGCATCGCCACAGCCGCAACACTTGTTATGGCGAGCGCACTCGCAGTTGCTGCGATGGCCCAAGCTAATCGCTTCGATCGGTTAGCTGCTTGCAGCCGTTCAAGATCCCAGCTGGCGGCTTCGGCGAAATAAGCCTTGAGGTCGTTCTTGTCGGTCACCCCCTCGGCCATGACCTTAGCAACTTTTAAAGGTTTTGGGGGAGGTAATCGCACCGATCGGTGGGACCAGCGCTGGCGGCCTATCTCCGGAAAGTGATTTCGCACCGCGCGGATTCAAATGCGCCGGTTCTAGCTGCGGAAACACGTCAATGCCGACGAATGTTGCGTTAGCGGACGTCACGACGCCGCTCACTGGATCGACCATTGGCAGGATCGACCCATGGGCGTTCGCCATTCGCCGACCGTTCCCGTCGCAGCGGCCAAGTTTCAGCGACTTGGACGCAGCGAGCGTCGTAGTGGCAAGTGCGATTAGCACGAGGCCGAGGACTCCTAAATATATATTGCGCTGCATTGGTTGTCCCTCAAGACTGTCCCCGGTTGAATGAGCCTGATCCACGGTAACGAGCCAGACTGCGGGCAATACCGCGCTCGACTGCGCGTTCGCCAGCGCGGGCCCCCTCGAGCCCGCGGCCCGCAACGAAGCCGCCGGCAGCCACAACTGCCGATGCGAACTGATTGGCGAGAGCGGGACCGCCGCCGCCGAGTGAAGCGGCAAGGCTCGGTATTTGGAGGAAAAAGAAGAAGCCGAGAGCGTAGAACGCCAGCACCTTGATCGCAGCTTGCCCGATCTCGTCATTATCGGAAATTGTCGTGAGGACGGACTCACCGACGTGCGTTAGAAACGACGTCAAGACGAGTGCGAAGACGATGAGCATCAGGAAATTGATGCAAGCCCCAAGCCACGCGAAAAAGTAGCCGCGCGTGGGCTCAAAGAGAAGCGCCGCAACGAAGAGGGGCCCGACCACGGCCAGCAGCGCTAACGCAAATAATCCGAACACGGCAATGACGAAACCGATTGCCGCGCAAAGCAAAGTAGCGACCATAACGAGGACGACAAGAATTCCCGAGAACACGGCATAGCCAATATCGGGCAACGTCCCCTGAGTTTCCTGATATGTGGTTGCGATTTTCCGCATCGTACTTGCGGTTTCAAAACCTGTTCCCGCTAGCTTATCGTAAAACCCGCCCAGCCCGCTGACGTCGGCTCCACCGAGCGCAACGGCAAATTGGCTCGGCAGCCCTCCAACGGCGAACATGCCAATCTGAGCGCCATACAGCGACGTGACCGCGAAATAGAGAAACGCGAGCTGACATCCACGATAGACGTATTCGCGGAACGGGTATTGAACGGCACCGCGCATGATCGCGTAGCCGAGCAGCGAAATGTAGATGATGATCCCAGTCCGCAATGCGGGTGCAACGATGTCGATCACCGCTGCGTATCTACCGACAATCGACGCGAGAGCGCTGTCGAGCGCATCGAACATCGTGGTGAAGACGTGGCCGGTAAAATCCATGATGCCTAATCAAACCCTCATGGTTTCTGAGTAATTTGACTTTTGGCAAAAGCGGCTTTGCCGTGATTCACAGCGGCGACGGTCGGTTCCAGCGGCGCTCATTCGGGCAATCCCGGCCATTTCAGGTCCCTTGATCGGACCGATGTTGCCGGAACTGCGACGTCGTGTGTCGACGTGCGAGCGAGGAAGTCCTCTCGTGATGCGGGAGAGCTTCACTCCGCGAGCAATATGGCAAGCAGGATAGCTGCGGACAGCATCAGCGCTGGCCGTTGTAGTAGCGGGTCGCGGCATCCATCTTCTGCGCCAGGGCGGCGCGTCCTAATGCTGCCCGCTCGCGGTCTGAGGCCTGTTCTTGCAGGGCTATGGCCTGCAATCGCAGCTGATCGTTTTGCATCGCGACGGATTCGAGCTGGAGGCGCGCAGTCAGGTCGGCGACCTCCTTCGAGGTGCCCGCGGCTATCAGGCGGCTTCTAAGTCGCTCGAGACCTTGCGTGCGTGATGTGACTGCCGACCCAATATTTTCAGCAAGTCCCGCTTGAATGCCAATGTTCCGTGCGTTGAGGTCGAAAGTCGCGCGGGACCGATCGGATCCACCGACGCCAAGTTGCGCGATCAGGCTCCGATAAACATTATCCGCCGTCCCTCGCGCAACACCTACGACATCGAGGTTGCCCGTGCCGAAGCCCGTGAGCGATCTCGGCGACGTGTCGAGCTGGCGCAGGGCGTCGCTTTGGAGCTGCCGCGCGAGCTTGGGAATGTCGGTGAGCTTGTTGAAATCCTGATAAAGCTTTTGTGCCTCAGCAATCTGCGCCTTACCTTGCGCTACGATTTGAACGGCCTGTCGGACAGCGTTGATTTGCTGGAGCAGATTGGCGCTGTCGTGAACAGGCAGACCCTGAGCGGCCGCGGGTGGTGGTCCAACAATCGCAATTGCAACAGACAGATAAAGGATCGTTGTTTTCATTGTCTTGACCTTTCATCTCAGATGCCGACGTTGGTGGAACAGCGGCAACCATGCGGCGGGATCGGTGCCAGCTTCAGCGATAATCTCATCCGCAATTGCGGTGGTTTCTGCGCGGCCGGAGAGAACCGCCAGCGCATCATCAAGGCCGGTCAGATCGAGTTCGACGACGACGCTATCGTGACCTTGTTTGATCAAGATTTTGTGGGATTCTGGTGTCAGCACTTCGCGCACCAGCTTGAACTCAGCTTCGCTTAGCGCGAGACCGTCGACATAATCACGCCTTGTGCCAAACGGGTTCGGCAGCATGATCTTGGTGGCTACCTGTTCGACGATCGAGTGGCTGATGTCGCTTCTGAGCGCATCAGCAGGCGATTGAGTAGCGAAAACCAACAGCGTGTTCCGCTTGCGATAGGTTTTCAATCCGTCCTGCGCGAAAAGGCGAAATGCCGGGTCGCCGAGAGCCTTCCAGAATTCGTCAATGCAGATAATCGTTCGCTCGCCGGTTAGAAGCCGGTCGATCCTGTGGAAAAGGTACAATATCACGGGCGTCCGAATGTCGGTATTGTCGAGAAAGTCGGTCATGTCGAAGCCGACGAACCGGGCATCGAGCTTCACGCTGTCTGTCGGATTATCAAAGACCCAGCCGAGCGATCCCTCGGTCGTCCATTTCTCCAGCCGCGCGCCAACGCCGCTCGCGTCCCTCATGCCTAGCATAGAGCGCAAAGCGCTGAGTGATCGGTCAATGACGTCGAGCTTCATAACGGCTTGTAGTCCGTCTTCAATCAGCCGTCCTTCCTGCACTGAAATCGGTTGACCATCAGCCTTTACCAGCTGGCGGACGAACGATGACAGAAACGTCTTGTCTTCGGCGCCACCGGTGAGGGCTTTAAGCGGTGACAATCCCGTTGGAACGCCGTTCAACAGCGGGAGATAAGTCCCGCCGCTGGCTTGCACGAATGTTTTCGACCCGCGATCTTTATCGAAGAAAATCTGGCGTGCGCCGGTCTTTTCGGCCTGTGCCATCAGGAAGTTGAGCAGCACCGTCTTACCAGCGCCCGAAGGACCGATGATTAGCGTGTGGCCGAGATCGCCTTTGTGGAAGTTGAAGAAATACGGGCTGCGAGCGTTGGTCTTCAGCAACGTGACGGCATCGCCCCAATGATTGCTGGTAGCTCGGCCTGCCGGAAATGTATGAAACGGCATGAAGGCAGCGAAGTTTAACGACGTGATTGGGGCGGGGCGCGCACGCCATGCGAAATTACCCACCAGCTGGGACCAATATGCCGCTTCGAGTGCTGCACCTTCGCGTGCTGCCACCATGCCGGTGTCGGCGAGCACTGCGCGGGCGGCCGACATATGGTCGCGCAGTTGTTTCAAAGTGTCGGCAAAAACTGCGAGCGTGAAATGATGGTCGCCCAGGACGAAGCGGTTCGACATAAGATCATCGCCCGCTTCGACCAGCTCGTCTGCCTGGCTGATTGCTCTGTCCCCGGCATTGTCCATCTGGGTTGATCGCAGCCGGAACTTCTCTGCCGCTGCCGCCCGTCCTAAGAAGGAGAAAGATTGTGTAAGGACGAACCCAAAGTTGGCTGATAAGATGGGCTCAAACTGACGCGGCGTGGTCTCGGCCGGATATTCACGGATACCAAAGATTCCGCCAAATGCCGAGATGTCGGCGTCGCGAACTTCTATCGTTTCGGCGCCAAAGATTGTGCGCGAACGATAAAGCCCGCCGCCCAAATGCCCGCGAACCACGGGGACGCGCCGGCGGCGCGCCGTCATCACCATGTCCACAACCTCCATCGTTTCCGAAAACGACAGCCCTCGGTGTTCGTAGACCCCGCATCGCCGCGGCTCGCAGCGCGCCATCAGCTTTTCGAAGTCACGCCCCTTGTCATCAAGCAATTCGACGAGGGCTTCGTCGACCAAAGGGCTGCTGTCGGCTCCCGCAACTACTTTGCGCTTGAAGAGCTGAATCAATTTGTCACCGCTCGTCGCTCTGGGCCGCATGACAAGAGTGACGAAGAAGCGATTGACAAACATCTGCTCCCTATTAATCCGTCCAAAATAGGCTTGGTTCAGATCGGCGGCGAACTTCGATTTGAATTTGCCGCTCGGATATTGCTCAACGCGCTGTCGAATGAGGTGCGTCCAAATCGACAGGCGCTCATCGAACAGATTGCGGAACATGCCGTTAAGCTTGGTGTGCCAGTCATTGAGGTCGCGCACATCGGCAGTCTCGAATGCGCGACCTTGCAACTCAAACGTCAGCATGATGTCGCCAGAATCAAGGATGACCATGGTTTCGTTGATATGTCGCGCATAGGGCAGGAATTTTGCAGGTGTCGCCTCGCGCTTGACTACTGCCAAAGGCACGGCACCGCTCGCAGCGAGAACCCTAGTCATTTCGGGCGAAGCCTTTCCGGCGCGTGCCGCCGAGCGGAAGAGGCGAATAGCTGCTTCCACCCCAGAACGCCCGGTTGCGGCTGCCGAGCTTGGTCCGGCTCCAGAGAAAAAGTAGGCGGAAAGCATTGACGTCGTGCCGGACGATCAAACGCGAAATGGAATAGCCCAGCCCAACGACGACCGCTGCATAGACCGGATTGTTTGTCTCAATTAAAGCCGACGCGCTAACGATGAGTAGAAATGCTGCGGCTTCGATGGGGATACCCGCCCACAAGGCAGGACGAGTAACCGCCAGAAAAAGGGGGTTCTTTGCCAGCGCTTCCAAAGGATCGGTCACCGCCATCAGCCCGCGATCAGACCAACGATCGAATCTGCCGAAAAGACGATGGCAATGCCGATGATTACGGTGACGAGAATGGCAGTCGATGCGCGACCCGTGAACCACAGTAGACCAGTGACGATGACGGCAATCACCGCGAGCGTCCGCAGCAATGTCGATGACAAGAGGCCGCGAACTTTGCTCGCAAAGCTCTCGAGGTTTTGTGCATGGGCGGGATCCGGGTTGAGGACCGAGATCAATAATAGCGACGCCAGCGCCAAGCCCCAGACAAGCGCCGGGCGATAAAGTTTCAGCGATTTGCCTAAGCAATGCAGCCACGTCGGACGCCGCTTGCGACCTTCGCGCAGCGTCAATTTCAGTTTGTCCATGTGGTCAATTCCTGGTGGCGCCGGGGGTTACCGAGGTTGCGCTCGTCGACAACATGCGCAAATATGTCCCACGTTGGGGGCGAGAGTGCACGATCAGGCGATTGACCAAGGCTCACCGCTTGATCGACTGTAGTTCGACGAGGGCTTTCACCGTCGTTCGCTGGCACTGACCCCGTATCGGGACCTGCTGTTGTGATAACGGCCGCAAAGCGAGCATTTCTGACTACCCTGGCAACGTAGCCATTGCGAAATCCACGCGAAATACTCCCTGTGTTGTACAGCGAAATCGCCAGTCGCAGCGCTGTTTGTGGAGGTCGTCCACTCGAGACGGCTTCATAATCTCGCGTCAGAATCTGACCGAGCGCGGCGATATTGGCGCAGGGTTCAAAGATCGTTTTCCAGCTAAGGCCGAGCTTGCGCATGTGACGCGAGTTGATTTGACCGATTCCGAGGTCGACCGAGTATCCGGCAGCAACGAAGCGTCGGGCTGTCGCCGTGGCGTTGGCGCGATGCGCTTGATGTGTCAAACCTCGCGCTCCATTGACGTTGAGCGCCCAGGGATCGCCATTACTTTCGGCCCGAACGATCGCCATAACTGTGGACGGAGCAACATTGGGTGCGCACTTCGACGCGAGGAGGAGAATAGCTGCATCGGGAATAATCACCGCGTGCCACCAAAATTGGGGGGCCATGGCGCGCCGGTTCTCGTTCTGCCGAAAAGCTGAGAGAAGTGGATGGCGCAGAACATCTTTCGCCTCCTTCCAACAATCCTGTGCTCTGGATATTCCCCAAAAGGGGCATATGCTTTTCGCATCAACCGAGATTGATAGCTGCGCAATTCAGGGTCGAATCTGGACGCCCGAGGCGATTGCTTAAGCCCGGGTAGCACTTGCAGGAGCTGACTTGACCATGGCCCCGGCGTTCGATGATCGAGCGGTTGAGTCTTTCGGGTCGAACAGCAATCGGGCGAGGCTGAGCGCTGTTCGGTGCATGATCCAACCAGCGACACAACGATGTTTCGACGCAAGAGGAGGATGTAAGCGGTTCGCGATGTGGTGGCAGACCATTCGACATCAACGAGTGATCTATCGAAGCGACGGCGCAAGTTCGCCAAAAGCAAAAAAAAATTTACAAATGTGTAGATCTTGGGGTTTGCACGATGTCAGGGATGAAGATCGGCGAATGAATTCAATAGACTATTTGCATGTCTGGTTTCGTTTCTCCATGATCATGTAATATTGGCAGAACCGCTTAGTCGGGTCATGAGAAGCCTTGCGAAGCGGGTGTAACAGGAAAAGGACGATCAACGGAGACCGGTGTCCCAAGATGCCGCCTGCGGTCGTATCTGTCTTCAATGGGCACGCCCACCAACGCTCATGAGTTCGTCCGGCAAATGACCGAGGCGACCAACGCAGACGATCTGTTCACGTCGCTACAAGACATTAGTGGGCAAATGGGCTTTGCCTATTTTGCACTTTCGCACCACGTCAACATGGTCAGCGTGGGCCACAGTGCTGTTAGGCTCCATAATTACCCGACGAAATGGGCGGACTATTATGATGGAAACGGGCTTGGAGTATCCGATCCGGTGCACCGCGCCAGTCACGTGACCAGTGTCGGATTCGTTTGGTCTAATATGGCGGCAATGATCCCCTTGACCCGTGGCGATCGCGATCTGCTGGCGCTAGGTGCCGCGCAAGGGATCGGCGCCGGTTTTACGGTCCCCGCCAATGTACCCGGCGAGTTGCTCGGCTCATGTTCGTTTGCCAATGCAGCCGGGGTCGAACTCGATACGAGCGTGCTACCACTCGCTCAAATCGTCGGCATGTTTGCGTTCGAATGTTCCCGACGCCTGTGTGTCGTCCGCCCGATCGATATGTCACCGCCCCGGCTGACCGACCGCCAGCGCGATTGCTTGCTTTGGGTAGGTCGAGGCAAAACCGATTGGGAGATTAGCCGCATTCTCAACATCAGTCAGGAGACTGTCGACCGACATCTGAAGAATGCGCGCGAACGGTACGGAGTGTCCAAACGAACCTCGGTCGTTATCCGGGCGCTGTTCGACGGAACGCTGAGCTTCTCCGACGTTCTCGGGAACTGATATACCCTTTTCAGGGAATATGCCCGCGCGCACAACCTGATCGATGATCGCCTTCGGTAACCGGGAGGCGCCTTTTATGGATCAAGTGTTTTACTCCTCTTCTCACGGCATTCCAGATGCGGTCCTGCGCAATATGTTCGAGGCGCGCAAAAGTGTTTTCGTCGATTTGCTCAAATGGGACGTGCCCGTGCTCGACGGACGGTTCGAAATCGACCAGTTCGACGACGAGCACGCAGTTTATCTGGTATTGGCCGACTGCAGGGGCGCACATTTGGCCTCAGCGCGCCTCTTGCAAACCACCCGACCTCATATTCTTGGTAACATATTTGCAAGCCTTTGCGAGGGGGAGCCGCCGCGTGCCCACGACATCTTCGAGATAACGCGCTTTTGTCTCGACCGTTCGCTGAACGCGCGCGATCGTCGTGTAATTCGCGATAACCTCGTCATGGCGATTGCGTTGCAAGGCCTCGACATGGGTATTCGCCGTTTTACGGCGATCGCCGAGATGAGTTGGTTTCAGCAAATCCTGGCATTTGGCTGGCGCTGCACTCCGCTCGGCCCGCCGCAGGCGTCAGAAGGGACACTCATCGCGGCACTCGCGATCGAAATCGATAACAAGACCCCGGCCTTGCTCGCGCAGGCTGGCATCCGCCCGATCCCTTCATCCCCTCGCGACGACGCACGCCTCGCAGCCTGACAGGAGATGAAATTGGAAACGGTAAGCGAAAGCGCAAAAGGATATTGGGCGCGAATGCTGCGCCATCAGGGCTATTGTATTGTTCCCAAGGCAGTGCCGGTCGCGACGATATCAATGCTCGACAATGATTTGGGACCGCGATTTCAATCGACGCCATTCGGACAGGGCGGCTTTTACGGAGAGACGACGAAGCGCTTTGGAAGGTTGCTGGCGCATTCGACGCATACGGCCGAGCTGGTCCAGCATTCGCTCATTCTGGCAATTGTCGAGGACATTCTGTCGCCGTTCTGCGACCGCGTTCAGCTCAATGTGGCACAAGCAATTGCCGTGCACCCCGGTGCCCCTGCCCAGCTGCCACACCGTGATCAGGATATGTGGCGAGCGCCAATCGGTGCGACCGAATATTTGGTCAATGTCATTTGGCCATTGACGCCCTTTGCGAGTGACAATGGCGCGACCATAATCTGGCCACAGTCGCATGGCCCTGCGGCGCTTCAGGAACTTCCCCTCTGCGATCCCGTGCCCGCTTTGATGGAGCCGGGCTCTGCACTTATTTTTCTTGGCTCGGCGCTTCACGGCGCTGGCGCTAACGTCTCTGAGAGCGTGCGCAGGGGCATTATTGTCGGGTACTCGCTTGGTTGGCTCAAGCCCTATGAAAATCAGTGGCTGGCGTATCCGCCGGAGCTTGCTCGGTCCTTCGACTGTGATCTGGCCGCTTTGATCGGGTACCGCCAACATCGACCGAACCTGGGTAACTACGAGGGGCAGTGTCCGTCGGTGCTTCTGCACGGCGATGCGCGCAAACCCTTAGGCGCAATCGATGCGCTGCTACCTGATCAGCAGGCACAGCTGGAGGTGTTTCTCGATTGTCAGCGGCAGGTCGTGTGAATTCGGGGACGACATCCCAACGGGTCCTCAATGCGATCCGGCGACGCATTCTCGCACGGTCGTATTTGCCCGGCGCACGTCTGGATCCGGCTGTTCTTGCTCAGGATCTCTTCAGCAGTATTACGCCAGTCCGCGACGCTCTCAACGTGCTGACCGGAAGCGGGCTGGTCGAGACGGGGATCAACGAAGGCTTTCACATCCCGAACATCGACGAACCTGCGCTCAAGGATCTGTGTTCGTGGAATCTGGAAGTCTTGCTGTTGGCGATACGGTCCTGGCCGAGGCGCGAGTTTGTGGCAACTCCAGCCTTCGAACCCGACGACGACGGTTCAGCCATTTCGACGGCAGTGCTGTTTGACGCGATCGCCCACAGATCTGAGAACGCAGAACACAGTCGCGCAGTGGCATCGCTCAACGAACGCTTGCATCCAATCCGGACCATTGAGCCCTTCGTTCTGGAGGAGATTGCGGTGGAACTAGCAGTTCTTCGTTCAACGTTTAAAGCCAGCGATCGCGAGGAGCTGAGACGTGAACTTGTTACTTATCACCGTCGTCGCCAGCGCAAAGCGGCTGAGCTTGTACGCGCGCATTATCGCGTTGCCTGACGAGGAACCGAAAACAATCGCCGAACAGGATATTTATAAACTTTGGGTATTTTCCGCACGCGCGCAGGTTTTGGAAGCTGCAATTCCGCAGTAGCTTGAAGGAACCGTCATGAAGAACATCGCAAAACTCATCGACCTCGGCGCCGCGTCCGCTGAAACCAAGGGACCGATCGGTCCGGGTGCGGATGAGGTTCTCGCCCGCAAGCCGTCCGGCATTTCGAACGACTGAATGGAGTCGGCGCGCGATTACTTCGCGCGCCGTTCCTGCCATTATGGGATATGTTTTTTGCCCCGGCGTCCATGGATGCAATCTCGGCGGAGCCATCGTGCTACTCGACCTTCCTCGCGATCGCTACCTGTGTCTTGAGAACGGGACTCGCGGAGTTTGTCTCCACCTTGTTGAAGGTGCACCCTGTCTGCCCGACGACGCCGATGTCTTCAGCGAACTCATCGGCGCTGGCTTGCTTTTTGAGCTTGATGGCGATGCCAAGCCTTCGCTGTGTGACGACATTCCTTGCTCCGGCAGTGTTCCGACCGATCGTCGATTGGGGCCGAGTGCCTCTATCAGGGTCATCGCCGCACTCGTTCGGATTTTTTCGGCTACGATCGAGCTGAGGTTGCGTTCGCTCGACGCCGTTCTTGCTGGACTCGCTGAGGCCAAGAAAAAGCGGTCTCCACGAAGACCATCGAAGGCAGATCTCGCCACAATCGCAACGTCATTTGCGAAGGCTGACCGTCTGAAGACTGCGCTCGACTTGTGTCTACCCCGGTCGATTGCCATCGCCCGCACGTTAGTCGCGTACGGATTCACGCCTACGCTGGTTCTCGCCGTGAAACTGAGGCCCTTCGAAGCTCATTGTTGGGTGCAAAGCGGCGACGTGCTCGTTGGTGACGACGTTGGCACCATCGCGCCCTTCACACCGATTTTTATACTGTGAGCACCTCCCGCTTCGTTGCACTCATTGCATCAAGCTTGGACGCCCGGCGCGCTTGGGAAAAGCTTAGCGCGAGTGCATTTTCAGACAGCTCCGCCATGGAAAAGCATGTTGTCGGTGATCGGCTCGTGCTCTTTTCCGAAGTCAGTTCAACACTTGCGGTCGGCTGCGAGGGTTTCGTAGTCGGCAAGTTGTTTGCTTCTGGAAAAACAGAGGCGGTAAAGGCGCTCGATGCGGCGACAGCTCGGTCTATCCTGACGTCGCATGGAGACCGTCTCATCGGCGCTTATTGGGGCTCCTATGTCGCATTCCTTGCCGCGCGTCAGCGGCGCAGCATCGAACTAATTCGCGCGCCGCTCGGTGACCTCCCCTGCTACACCTGGTTATCGCCGTTCGGTCTTCTTGCCGCATCGGACGTTGACCTGCTCACCCGTTTCGGTGGGTTCGAGGCCGAAATCGACTGGCCACAGCTAGCGCTCCATCTTGCTGCCCCCGATTTGCGACGTCCTCGAACATGCCTCGCTGGCCTCAATGAATTGTCCGGAGGCGAGCGCCTCACTGATTTCGCGACGCGCCGCGTGATTGACGTCTGCTGGACACCTTGGAACTATGCAGGATCGGCGATGCGTTTCAATGATCCCATTGAAGCGGCATGCCGTGTTCGTCACGCCGTCAACACCTCAGTAGCCGCTCTGGCAACTGACCATCCCAAGGTCTTGCTGCGCCTTTCAGGCGGGCTCGACTCTTCAATTTTGGCTGCAGCTCTGAAGCAATCCGATGTTGATTTTGTAGCACACACGCTCGTGACGCGCGACCGGGGCGGCGACGAGCGTCTCCATGCTCGGCAGGTTGCAGATCATCTGGGTATACAGCTACTTGAGGTTCATCGAAATCGTGACTTTGTCGATATCGGCGTGTCAGCCGCCCAAGGGCTTCCACGACCATCAGCTCGTGCTTTTGCTCAAGCCAGCTCGCGAAGTGCAAGAGAGGCAGCCCGCGCTTGCAAAGCGTCGGTAATCTTGGATGGGGGAGGCGGCGATAATGTCTTTGCGTCGCTGCAATCTACGGCACCGGTCGCCGATTGCTTAAGGGCAGATGGCGGCGTCGGGCACTTTTGGAAAACAGCGCGGTCGATTGGGATCGCCGCTCACGAGAGCACGTACAAAGTTGCACGTGGTGCTATCATCCGGTCATTAACACGCGGACCTGGTTTTCGATGGCCGATTGACTTAAATCTCCTATCGGCTTCGGCGCGAGCTGCTGCGGCAACGGCTGGTGAGCATCCCTGGCTTTCGCCGCCTCCCGGAGCACTGCCGGGGAGTGCCGGTCATGTTGCGCTCATTGCGGGCGCCCAGTCTGTCGTTCAGGGTCGAGATCCATGCGAACGTGTTCCCGATGTCTCGCCTTTGATTTCTCAACCCGTAGCTGAAACTTGCCTTCGTGTGCCGAGTTGGATGTGGACACGCGATGGCCATAATAGGGTGATTGCGCGCGAGGCGTTTCGATCGTTGTTGCCCGCGTCGATCATCTATCGGCGCGACAAGGGCGCGCCTGATAGTTTCTTGGTAGAATTGATCGATGCCAATTTGGACAGAATGCGTGGGATGCTATTGCATGGCTGTCTCGCTCGAAATGGGTTGCTCGACACAATTCAGGTTGATGCCGCTTTGGCATCGGCAGCGCGTGCCAAAGGCTTTGGCTACATCCGCGTCATGCAACTTATCGATGCCGAGGCCTGGGCGCTATCATGGATGGACAGACGGTGAGTCGTTCGCGGCAGCGGCGTCGCGGCGAGTGCGCAGGGCCTTCCAACGAGCGTATTGCGCGACTTTACCTACGTCCGGATCGATCGTGTTCTGGAACCAGAAAGTAAACCAATCGACGTCACGGTTGTAGACCGCGAGCCGATGCGCCGGCTGCCATTTGATGTGGTGCTCGTTTGGGTAGACGTACATTTCAACAGGCTTGCCGCTTTCGCGCAGCGCGGTGAAAGTCTCAAGTGCGAGGACGTATTCGTCATCAGATGCCTGAATCAGCAGCGGTACGTTCATGTAACTGGCATTGAGCGCCATCGAAAACGGTTTCCAGAATTGAGGGTCGCTTCGGATCGTTGGCGGATAGCCGAGTTTGCGGTTGAAGTCGGCCCAAGCAATGCCGCCGTATGTCATGGTCGTTTTCACCTCGAGGCTACTCGAACTGATGGCTGCGGCAGAAAATACGCGGCTGTTGATGAGTGCGAACCGTGCGCTTGAGGCTCCGTCGCTGAGACCGGTTATGCCAATCCGTTTTGGGTCGGCAATCCCGCTCGCAACCACCTGCGCAACCCCGGTCAACAGAGAAGACAACTCGCTACGCCGTTCAGCCCAATTCGTAGTGCTGGCGCGGTTGATTTCTTCCCATGTCTTCAGTTTTGGAAGCGCCCGCGCAATCGATGGCGGGTCTTCGATGCTCAGCACGGCAAAGCCCTGAGCAGCGAGGGGAAAGATTGGATATTCGTCGCCAGTCCCACCTCGCAGGAAACCGTCGCTATGATATTGAACGACGATCATCGGCAGAAGTGAGCCCTTGGCAAAACCGGGCGGCAGGACGAGGTCGCCCCACGCCGGCAGGCCCAGATCGTTTCGCCACGTGAGACGTTCGACCGAGCCTAGGCGCAGAGCAGCGAATTCGGGATTGGGGTCGTAAATCGTCGTCGTTTCACCGGTGTCGGGATCGATGTCCGCGATCCGGCGTGGACGCGTCGAGTTTTCGCGCAAGCAGAGGAATCTGGATTTGTGCGGTAAACATCCGAGCAGAACGTCGTTAGTGCTCGATAGGCGCCGCGGCGCACCCTCACCCGGATTCCATCGGTAAAATGCTGTTCGACTTTTTGCCCAGCCTTCACGGCGCAGGTACACGACGCTATTCCCATCGCGGCTCCAGTATAGCTTGTCGATGCCATTCGCGCAGGTTTCAGCCGCACATCGTGCCTCACGGCCCTGGGGCTCGGCGACGTGGATCCGCAAGGGACTCAAGGGGGATGCATCATCGGTTTGCAACCAGGCGCGAGCGCCGCGATGATTGGTGATTTTGGCAAGAGTAGGGACGCCAGAATCGCGAACGGGCTCTACCAAGGCGATTTCGGCATCGCTCGCGGCCGATTTGTTCCCAGTGGAAATTTCAATGCTGTCATAACGCCGCGGCAAGTCACCCCGGATTTGTGGACGGGCGCCATATGCAGGTGAGAAGCGTGCGTCATAGATCCAGCCGGACTTGCCTTCTTCGACGTTTTGCAACTCGCTCTCAACCTGGCTTGGGCGGCTGGCGACCACAGCATGGTTGTCATCGATCCACGCCCAAGCGTCGATGTCGACGGCGGAGGCAGTGACAGGGCGCGCATTGCCGCCGACTCCATCAACACGCCAAAGCTGGGTGACGCCGTGGTCACGCCGCAAGTAGGCGATCGAGCGTCCGCTTTGCGACCATGACGGCGTCACTGCATCTGGGAATCCGATTGATGTCAGGAGCCCGCGTATATCATATTTTAGCAGCGGCAGTTCGCCGCCAACGTCAATCACCTGCGGCGCGGCGTTCGCTTTGATGTCGGCAACCATCAGCAGGCGGCAATAGGCGTTGGTCGTCGGATCTCCTTGGCTCGTGATATAGGCTACCCGCTCTCCGTCGGGTGAAATTGCCAACGGACTTGGCAATTCTGTCAGCGAGGGATCGGGCATCCCAATGTCGCGAATACGAGCAAGGTCGTCTGTGGTGATCAACCTTGGGGCCCCATGAGCCACCAAAGCCGGTGGCGGTCCACATACGGCTGCGACCGCGGGAACTGTGATGGTGAGGCCCGCACCGAATACGATGAACCCGTATCTGACGCGTGCGGTCACCATTTTTTTGCTATCGAAAAGCTCACGTAACGGCCGATGGGCGACTGGTTAGTGCTGTCGTAAGGGGCTTCCAGAAAGTTGCCTACGATCTGCTCGGGCTTTGCGTTGAAGACGTTCTGGATGCCAACCGTCAGATCAAGCCCGCCGAAAATATTGGAGCGTGGCGTCGTGTAGCGTGCGGCTAAATCAAGACTTGTCAGCCCGGCGATCGTCGAGACGTTGGTTATGCGATTGTCTGAAACCTCGCCGGTGTAGTTGAGGTTAGCGGTGAGTGTCAGCCCTCGATCGCTAAAGCTTGCGCCACCTCGCGCACGGAAATGAGGCGGGTTAAATATCGTTCCAGCAAGCTGTGTGATTGACTGGGCTAACGTGATCTGTTGGTCGCTTGAAAGGTAGCTTGCGTTCAAGTTCAGATCGATAGCTCGGTCGTCGCCGGTGAGCCTCGAGTGATAATTAAGAAGCATATCAATACCGTGAATGTGTTGGCGACCCGCATTGACGTTGCTGTTGTCTGCGATTGCGACGACGGTCGACGGATCGTACGGGACGCCGCTTATATTGAAAAAAGTCGTGGCGGCGGCGACAAGCGCGGATACCTGCGCTGGTGTCGGATTGAGCGTCACATAGTCGGCAAAGTTTGGGTTAATTAGGGCCTGAGACGTAATTCCGATAGGAGTGACGATCCGGTCGCGATAACGGGTATCGAAATAGCTCACGTCGAGACGGAAGTCGTGACGCGCCGGCAGATGTATTGATACGGTCGCGGACCAGCTTGTTGCGCGTTCTGGCTTCAGCGCCGGGTTGCCGCCTTGGGCGAGTGCTACCGCCAATCCGGCCGGGTAGCCACTTCCGCCCAAGTCCGACGGGCTAAATAGTATCACAGTTTTTGTCTGATATTGCTGACGCAACGTGGGCGCTCGGAACGACTGGCCCCAGCTGGCTTTGAAGTCGAACATCGAATTGGGTGCGTAAATCACCCCAAACTTAGGTGTCGCTACCTCGCCAATACCGGGATAGCGTTCGTAGCGCACAGCACCCGTTAAGTTGAGACGGTCTATACCACTGATATTCTGTGACGATACTACGATCGGCAGATTGATTTCGCCGTAAAGGTACTGACTGCTTTGGGAGCGCGCAATATTTTGCGTGTTGCCGGTCCCCGCAGACAGCGCGAAGTCGTTATTGCGATACCCGGCTCCAGTCGCCACGCTGATATCACCCGATGGAAGCGTAGCCAAACTGCCGTTAGCACCCAATTCTATCGATTGAGTCCGGTTACAATAACAGCCGTCCTGCTCGTAATCGAGCGACGTGCCTGTAAAATCAGCGTTGTGAAAATTCGTGCGGTCACCTGCAAAAGAGCCTGTAGCCGAAAGATGCCATTTGCTGCCGAGTGCCCAATCGATCGAAGGTGCGATCGCATAAGCGGTAGAATCGGCGGATTGCTCGCCGTGCGCGGCTGTCAGATTGCCGCTGGCATCGAGCGGATAGCGAAGAAGTTCACTGCGTTTGCTGAACAGCGCGTCGACAGAAAAGGTGACCGCCTCGCCAAGCTGTTGGTGGCCCGTGATCAAAACATTGTGGGCTTTCAGCGACGGGAACAGCGTCAGGCCTGGCGTGACTGCTTGTGCATAAGAGCGGTCCGCAGATTCGATCGCAGTATTGCTGCGGTACTCGTAGGCAAGCGCGAAGCCGCCGGATGACCAAGTCGTTCCCCCAAGCGCGCCATAATTCTGAGTGAAGTTGCCGCCGTCCGTTGAACTGCCGAGGCCGACCCGCGCTTCGAGCCCTTGATAATCGCGTTTGAGAATGATGTTCGCGACGCCCGCTACGGCATCTGATCCGTAAATGGCAGACGCGCCGTCGGGGACGATTTCGAGCCGGTCGACAATACTCAACGGAATAGCTGACACGTCCACGCTTTGGCGCGAAGAATTATATGCAAGGCGGTGCCCATTGAGTAAGGTAAGTGTGGCATCGCTGCCAATCCCACGGAGGTTTATTGAAGACCCGCCGCCGACGTCGACACCGTTTGCTGCAGGCACGTTGAAGCCAATGCCGGGTTGTTGACCGCCACCGAAGCTTTGAGGGATTGAGTGAGCTACTTCGCTAAGCGAGGCCTGGCCAGAATTACGGATGGTGTTTTCGCTGAGACTAATTATCGGGGACGCGATTGGGGCGCCGCGAATGCGCGAGCCTGTAACGGTAATCGTGTCGCTTTCGGCACGTACGCTTGAGGCATCATCGCTGGGTGGAGTTCCCGTGTCGCTTTCGACGACCCGTCCGGAAGTCGTCACGCGGACGCGCAACCCCGATCGTTGAAGGACAAGGTCAAGCGCGCGTTCCACCGAAAAGCGTCCGACAAGCGCGGGTGCCTGCTTGCCATCGACGCTATGGCCGGCAGCAAGGATGGATGTACCCGATGTCGTGGCGATGGCTCCCAGCGTCTCTGCGAGCGGCTGGGCAGGAAGGTCGTAGTCTTTGTCGCCCGCGATAACGGGTCGGGCAGGGTGCGCCCAGCACGGTGCGCCGACGACGCTCGCTGTCGAAAAGAGCAGCGCAGTATAAAGTCGGTTTTTCATCATGGTCCCCCCGAGGCGGCGCCACGAATTGGCGTCCGGCATGCAAAAGATGCCAGAGGCCGAAAATCCCCCCTTTTTTATTTTCCGCCTGTTTGAGCGGTCAGTGCTTCGTCGACAGCAGCAGGTCGCCGTTTTCTTGCCGTACAAGATCCATGTCGAATATCGTCGCAAGCGTCCCCGCAAATCCCTCGGGGTCTTCGGCGTTAAATCCGCCCGAGATTGTTTCGGTGCTTGCCAACTTCCCGACAATCGCGATCTGGCGCGCATTGCGACGGTTTACGGCTGCAATCGCTTCACGCACGGGCGCACGTATGAACGCAGTCATCGATACTGCGGCCGTCTCGCCGGCCTCGGCAGGCACGGGCGTTCCCAGAGCACCGGACGGCGATACGAGCAGCTTCTGGCCGGGCACGAGCTTGCGCACGTCGCCAGCCGGCCGGAGACCTACCAGCCGCGCTACGTCAACCGCGCCGCGTACCAAGACGACATGTACACCTCGCGTCGTTATCCAGACGTCGAAGAGCGTGCCACGTGCGATGGTGAGGCTCGCGCCAGCACGGACTTGAAAGGGCCGCGGGGCGTCATGAGTAACGTCGAATCGGCCTTGGCCCCGCAACAAAGTCAAACTTCGAATATCTGGAGAAAAGGCAATCTCGAGCGCCGATCCCGGTTGTAGAGTGGCGAGTGAGCCATCGCTCAATCGAAATGTACGCGGCGCATGGCCCGCGATGACGGTATTTGACGCGCCGGGGTGAACAAAACCGTGCCAGCCCGCAGCGAACATGCCGGTGCGTTCAAAAACGATTGCGCCAACGGCTGCCACGAGGAGAGCCGCAACGGCGAACAACGGCGCACCACTGCGCGGTTTGACCGTGACGTCGGCGGTACTGCCGCGGCCGTGGGCGAAGCTGGTCTGGTCGACAGGAAGGTCCAGTCCCCACAGCGAATATGCCTGCTCGAAAGCGCGTGCGTTGTCAGGATGCGCCGAACGCCAGCGTTCGAAGGTGGCGCGATCAAACGCTGCACGCTCGTTGCCCATGCGCGCAATCCATCGTGCAGCGGCGCGTCCGCGACGGTCGCCAAGGCCGAACATCGATATTAGAAACCCCGCATCGCGCGGCTTAGCTGGAAGACGGCCTTGGCGATGTGCCTTTCAACGCTTTTAACCGTTCGACCCTTCAGCTTGGCAATTTCCGAATAGGTGTAGCCGTCAATTCGGTGCGCCATGAAAATCTCGCGAGTCGCCGGTTTCATCGTTGCCATAGCGGCTTCGAGACGGCTGAGCATATCCCGCGCTTCGAGCTGGCCGACGGGGTCGGGTCCCGATAACTGAATGGCGTCATCGCTTGTATGCAGCGCAGACGAGCGGCGCACGGCAAAGCGGGCCTGTTCGCGCAATAAATTGCCGGCGATCTGGTTGAGATAGGCGCTGGGTTGTTCAATCACGACAGGCTTGCGGGCCTTCGCGCCCGCAAGTCGGACAAATGTTTCCTGGACCAGATCTTCGGCATTTGCCGCCGAGCCGCGCCGCGAGAAATAGCGACGCAGCCTGGGACTGTGATCGCGGTAAAGCGATCCGAGCAGCCCGGTATCGACGCGGGCTATCGGCTTGCGGGTCTCGAGCGCAGAGACTTCGGCGTCGCGCTGTTTGGCGGAAGCGGCGGCTTCAGGTCCGTTGAGGATCAGGCGCATGCACAAGATCCCGGAGCAATTGGAAGCAAGATGCGTGCAAAGATGTTGAACCTTGCCATCGGAGCGTCGTCCCTGTGGCGAGACGACCCGCCCCAGATGAGCCGGGCGGTTGAGAACATGCCCAAGACATGCGCCGACGCTTTTAGCCGCAAGCGGCTTGGACATGGCGACGGCCACCCGGCCGCAACGAAAAAGCACCTACAGATCTGGGCGAGATTCTCACGTCTCGGCGCCGAGTATTTACAGCGCATACCGAGTCTAGTGACCTATTTGTTCAATGCAAGTCAAGAAAATGCAAGAACGTCTAGTCAATGCTCGATGTCGAGCGGGATGCGCGTAGCGTCATCCACTTTGGCAGCAAGGGCAAGCACTTCATCAAGTCGACGCATTTCAGTGGACGTTGCTGCGCCGACTGCGATCGTGAACAACTTTTGGTCTACGGTGCTGGAGGCAGTCGACCGCGTCGAAGTCACTGGTATTCGTGGCCTTGGGCATGGGGCGCTGCATAAGCCTTACGACAACTCCTCGCGTGTAATCGGCGCACGCCATCTCGGTGAGGCAATCAAGACGGACGCTGCATGCTGCAGAATGTCGCGTACGACATCGGCCGAAATCGACCGCACCGCGATGGTCAAACACCGATTGGGGCTGATTAAAGGGCTTGCGACATGACACCCACCCTTGCGCGGTGGCAGCGGCGTCCCGCCGGTCAACACGTAATGGGCTGAGCCAACGCAAGCAAATGGACTGTGAGATAGGGCGACAATCAGTCGCCATGAGGCGACCTTCGGCAGGAACACATGTTTGTTGGCAACATATGTCGATGTGCAGTGTTCAGGCTAGGAGAGGTGCGGCGTCGTGCCGTACTGGCTTTTTGGAACCAATGTTTCATGACCAGAATCATACCGAACAACAGGATAACGCTCGGATTGAGTAGCTAGCTGCTGGCGTGCGAATCGGCGATGGTCATTGGACTTTGAATGACAAAATTCGCCGCCAACCGATCCGCTGAATCGATGAAGCACAGTCGATTCGGATCAAGGCGATGACAAGCGATCCGGGAAGCTCACCATCGGCTATTGCCAATGCCAGTGTCACTCGCGTCCGGCGCAAAGTTGGTGCAAACAGCCGTAGTCTCTCAAAATAATCGATTTAGCTCGGCGATCTGTCTCAGCGTTCCCGCGGTTACCACGCTGAGAAAACTCTTCCCCGGGAGTTCAGGCAAAGGCGGGACGCAGGATTTGTGCAGATCGGCCTGAACGAGCATCCGTTCCCTTTCCAACAGGGTGCCGAGGCAAAGGATTTGCTGAAACAGACCGAGAACTAGTGGTTGAAATCTGACACTTGGTACCCACGGGCACAATGGCAGCTTGCTCCCCAGATAATGCCCTTCCTGGCGGAATTCGGCTTGCTCGAAAGCCGACCTTCCTTCAGCTTCATCGGGCGGGAACCGCTGAAGAGGGGCTGAGATGAAAAAGCACGTGCCTGCGATTTGGATCGCCCTCGCTCTGGCTCAGTCGGCGGACGCGCAAGAAGAGCATCACCACCCCGCCCCGGAGCATCTGGGCACCGCGCATCTTGAAGTGAGTTGCACGTCGGCGGTGACGGTCGCATTCGATCGTGCCGTCGCGCTTCTGCACTCCTTCGCCTACGACGAAGCCGACAAGGGTTTTGGCGATGTCGCCGCCCGCGATCCCAGTTGCGGCATGGCGCATTGGGGGCGTGCGATGACCCATTATCACCAGCTCTGGGACGTTCCGGCCGGCGCCGGGCTCGCCGCAGGTGTCGCGGAGATCGGCGAAGCCAAGAGTATCGGCGCGGGCACGCCCCGCGAACGCGCGCTCATCGCCGCGCTTGGCAGTTATTATGCGAATGCAGGCGCGACCCCGGCAGCGACGCGGGCGATACAATATTCGGATGCGATGGCGACGGTTTCACGCGGCTATCCGAAGGATGACGAGATCGCGGCGTTCTATGCATTGTCGCTGGTAGCGACTGCGCCGCCGGCCGATCGCACGCATGCGCAACAGAAACACGCCGCCGACATCCTAGAGCCGATCTGGAAACGGCAGCCGGATCATCCCGGCGTGCCTCACTATCTGATCCATGCCTATGACAACGTCGAAATGGCACCGCGTGGTCTGCCCGCAGCGCGTGCCTATGCCAAGATCGCGCCTTCCGCTCCGCATGCGCTGCATATGCCGTCGCACATCTTCACACGGTTGGGCCTGTGGGACGATTCGATCGCGTCGAACATCGCGGCTCGGGACGCCGCCCGCGCCCACAACGACGTGGGCGAGGCGGTTCACGCCATGGATTATCTAACTTACGCCTACCTCCAGCGCGGCCGGACTGCCGATGCAGCGCGGGAAGTGGCGGATCTTAAAGCCCTTACCGGCTTGTCCGCCGCCGGCTTCAAGATCGGCTATGCCGGCAATGCGATGCCGGTACGCCTCGCAATCGAGACCCGTGACTGGACGACCGCCTCGCAGCTTGTCCCGATGCCGGGCTCCGGTCCCCAAGTGGCGGCGATCGTCTGGTGGGCTCGGGCCCTCGGCAAGCTACGTGCCGCCGCGCCTGGCTCGGCCGACGCCGACATCCTCCAACTTCAGGCGTGCCGCGACGCTTTGCGCACGGCCAACGACAGCTACTGGATAGCGCAGGTCGATGCTTTGCTGAAGTCTGCGCAGAGCTGGCGTTCTGTTGCTTCGGGCGAAAGCGCAGCGGCCGTCATGTCGATGACCGCTGCTGCGGACGAGGAAGACGGGCTCGAGAAGCTCCCTCTCACGCCAGGACCGATCGTGCCTGCGCGGGAGCAACTGGGTGAACTTTTTCTCGTGTTGGCGAGACCGCAGGAAGCACTCGGCGCATTCAAGTCGGCGTTGGCGCTGGCGCCAGGGAGACTGGGTGCGCTGCGGGGCAAGGCTGAAGCCGAGCGCGGGAGCATCCGGCCTTAGCATGGCGTAGCTCAGTCCGCTTTGCCACACTCGGTACCTGAAAGCTGCCCGAGCACTATCCACCCAATGTCGGGCGTTTGCGGACGCAGGCAATTGGGAACCAAGCGTATGATTTATGCCACAAGCTCGTAGACTGGAGGATCCGTTGCGATCCAACCTGGCAACCCATGATCTCGCCATCGGGACGGCGCGCGCCGCTCGGTGCGTCGACAACGCCTTGGCCGAAAATATCAGTTGATGCTCAGGTTGCCGGCGGAGTGGCATTTGGTTTCGCATCGGTGGGGCGAACCGTCGTGCAAAGCGCAACGGCAATATCTGTTCTCTCTGCGCTACGACTTGATCAAATTCCGGTTTATTCGCTTGTTGGCGAGTCAATGGGAGGATCCCAGGAACAGGCTTAGTGATAGAGTGTTCGTTTACACAACAGGAGACCGACGATTTCTCAAAATGAGTCAGGCAAGCACATCGCTGCCCGCTTTTTCCGGCAAGGTGTTGTAATCGCGGGAGCTGGCGTGACGACGACCGGTGTCTCGGCGGGTGGCGCGAGATGAGTGATAAGGATGAAATGCCGCGCACCGAAGATACCGACCTACCAACTCATGTGGTTGAAACGGTGCAGGATTTAGCGGCGCTGCACAGCGCGCATCGCGACAATCTTGGGCATGCCGAACGAGCGATCCGGATGATCACACAGCGCGTGGGTCGACCTACAACATTGATCGTTTTCCTGACGGTTATCGTCTTTTGGATCTCACTGAACAATTACCTCTCGAAAATCGGCGCATTCGACCCCGCGCCGTTCGTCTATCTTCAAACAGCGTGTACGATCGTGAGCGTTAGTTTGACGATTCTTATTCTCATAACGCAGCAGCGTGACGACGCCGTGATGGAACGTCGCGAGCAGCTGACGCTCGAGCTTGCAATGATCGCCGAACGCAAAAACGCAAAAACCATTTATCTGCTTGAAGAACTTCGTCGTGACATACCGGGCGTCAAGGACAGGCACGATGTCGAAGCTTTTGAAATGTCGAACCCGGAAACGCCAGGCGAAATTCTCAAAGCTATCCGCAACAGCCTTGGCAAACCTTCAACGGGTGTAGATGAACCGCCGATCGGCAAGAGATAATGTTGTCATGATCGATGGAATTGAGCGGCACGTCATCATGACTCGCGCCCACCGTGGGTGCAAGACAGTAGCACGCCGACCGGGTTGATACCGGTCTTGCGATTGCTCTCAAACGAGTGAATTTTTCGTGGTCGGAACGCCTTGAGACTTGGGCTGTTTTATCACGACAATGAAAGGAAGTTACATGCCAATCGATCCGAAAGACGCGTCAGATCAATTCGACAATTCCGAACAACGAGATGGCGGTCAAGCCCAAGACGTGGCGGCAGGCGCGCTCGCTGACGACGTGGATTCCAGCGAAGATAGTGAACACGGTGGCAACGCGAATCCTGCAGCGATCATTCCTGATGATATGCCTGACCTCGTCGATCGGATGGATCAAATGGTGTCGAGCGGCATCATAGATATGGGCGCGTTTGCCGGCGAGCCCCTGCATGATGACAGTGACCCAACTGACGATAAAGAGACGGACGAGTGAAGACTCAAAGGGGACGGTTCGTGGCTAAGAAATCAAAGCCAGCGGCTTCGACGGTAAAAGGCGAAATGCGCGCGATTTAAAAGCAGCTCGCCAAGTCAGACAAAAAAGAAGCTAAGTGGCGCTTTGCAAGCGGGCGCCCAAATTTATCCTGAACCCCCGTTCGCGCGGCAGCACCAGTTGAAACTCGGGATCGAAGCACGGTTTGAACCAGCTCCCATGTTTAGTGCACCCTATTATTAGAGCCTGATCCGAAACTAAGTTGAGTGGTATCAGCGGGTTAGCTTGACGCCAGCCCAAGTCATTGATTCAGGGGTTTTTGCGAAAACTTCCGGAGATCAACGATGTGGACCGATACCACTCGGGCACAATATGCCCGTGCCGACGTGGCTTTGCCAAGCG
>JANXSN010000088.1 GCA_025352685.1 Sphingomonadales bacterium | reverse complement strand
GTCAAATACCGCACTCGCGGCACCGCCGGCAAGCAACTGGTCCAAAAGCTCATTGGGTATCGTAGGTTCTTTGCGTCGTGACATACTGGGGGTCCTTCTTTCCCATTATGCCCGCCCACACACGAAATTTCTGACAGTCCCAGCGACATCGTGGCACCTGTCCGATCGTGGTCCAGTGCCGTGTCTTGCAAGTCAGCGCCAGCGGCTATCGATCCGTCACCGGCACCGCGCGCCTATCGGGGCAATCCGCCCTCGGCGCCATCCGTGACCTCGTCGACGGCAACTTCGCTGTCGCCTGATCAGCCTGCTAAAAGCCAACCCCGTGAGCAATTACGGCGGCAGAGCTGAGAGCCACGCCGTGATCAGGACACGCCAAAAGGCGGTGAGATACGCGATCAGGAGGCGCATGTTGTGCCCGGCTGCCACGAGGATTGCGTTGACCGCATCGCTGGCGGCGCCGGCTAGGTGATTGCGCTCGAGCAGGGCCATTGGATTTGGTGAGCCCGTTGATCGGCTCGATCGCGCTCCTTCGGCGAAGCTCGCGGCGCATCTTGGGGATGAGATCCCCCGGCTTTAGGCGATGTAGACTTCCACCGGCGCTATCGGCTGAGCGTACGACGGTCACAGGGCGGATGTCTTTGAAACTCGCGCTTGACCAGTCAAATCTCGAGGTTGCGTCCAGCTTTTTTACGAGCAGCCTTAATCTGCTTCAGTCTCCAGAACGCAAGATGGGTTACTCCAATAATGATTACACATATTGTTATAATGAAGAGTAGAGTCACGAAGACTACACCCTCGCCCGGATTGTGCGGTCTGCCTCGGGCCGATTCTCGATAAAAGTCTAAATATATGAGAGTTGCCGAAAATATGGATGACGTTAGCAGTGAAACAATTGATCTAGTTAAAGCGTTCAATAAAGGGGTGGTTCTAACAAAAAAAGAGGACGACGATGACAGTAACTATCGGGAGCAGCAGCGCCGCAACATATACGGCTTCTGTCATCTAAAATTCCTCTCAAGATCTTAGCGGGAACATGCGTCGCGTGCGGATCCACCGCACTGGCGACGGCCGCGCTCAGGCTCGCTTTCGCGCGAAACACGTCTGCTAGTATCTGGAGCACCGCCGTTCGAAGGGCCACCCGAAACAGCCCCAGGCTTGAACGCCATCCCAGCGGCCTCGCCCCTCTTAATGTCGGGCATTCCCGTCCTGTCTAGAGGGTTGTTTTTCGCCTTCGTTGCTCCAGTCAAGTGGTACTTAATGTCATATGCCTCGACCGTGGCTTGGGCAACGGGCACCGAGCCATTAAACTTCTTGTCGTAAGCAGATCCTTGAAGTCCCGCGATGAAATTCCCCATTTCGCTTGCCTTCATTTGCCTGCCGTTGAATGTCCAAGTATCTTTTTCGGTATTTCCGTACCCGAATTCATACTTACCAGTGGAATTGGCGTATATGTTTTGCAGTCCAGCAACTCTACCTGCAGTAGCCTCTTGATAAGCTTGATTCAGAAGTGCCCGCGTGCCTGCCTCTGAATAATTACAAACGCTCTCATTCTGGTAGCACAGGCCAGTAGAGTCGCGCCCATCGATAGGATCGTCGCCGACAACTGATCCGCTTGACGCGACCTCGCCTTACCGATGCGATTTTCCCTTTTAGGCTCAGCAGCTTGCGCGCTAGCACAGGGACGACCCTGCCAGGTGACGGCGGATTTGCCCTTGAGGCGGTTTTTCAGGGCCGCGCGACGGCTCTCAAAGAGCTTTCGCCCGTATCGTGCGCGCGGGCGCCCGCGGATGCAAGCAGCTGAGAGAAGGCGATCAGGCGGCGTGGCGGGCGTCGATTTCGCCCACGCCGGTGAGCGTGAACGCGCCGGTGCCGGGCAGGTCAATGCGCAGTTCCAGCGTGCCGCCGGCAGCTTCGACGAACCGGCGTAGGGTGGAGAGATAGAGGTCGGTCTGGCGCTCGATCTTGACGATGGCGGGCTGCTTGACCCCGAGACTCTGGGCGATTTGCTCCTGGCTGCGCCGGGCGAGCTTGCGCAGCGCCTTGAGGCCTTCGACCTCGGCCTGAAGTTGCGCCGTCCGCTCGGCGATGCGCGCCTGGCTCTCGGGTGGCATGGCGGCGATCACCTCATTGAGTGTGCGGCCCAGAACACTGGTTTTCGGCACGCTGGCCTTTTGCGGCTTTTGCTTGGCTGCCATGATATTATCCTTTCAACGTCTCAAGATGCTCGGCGAACCGGCCGTCAGCCTTGGCGATCAGCGCCTTGTAGAACCGTTTCTGCGCCACGCCTGCCTTGTCACCGGCGACCAGCAAGATCCCCTGCCGGGCAGGATCGAACGCGAATGCCACGCGCCACACCCCGTCATCGGCATCGAAGCGCAGTTCCTTCATGTTGGCATAAGCAGAGCCCGCCAGCGTGTCGGCATGGGGCCTGCCCAACAACGGCCCCTGCAACTGCAAAAGCCCGGCTGTCGCGGCAAGGGCTTCGCGCACCTCCAGCGGCAGTTGGGCGAACTCGGCTTCGAACGCTTGATGGAAGGCGACGGTCCATGGCATGAGTCTAGATAACCCTTGAGTTATAATGTGTCCACATCATCTTCGTCCTCAGCAGCCAGCGCGGCATCGAGCATGGCGCGGGTTTGGGCGAGTTTGGCGCCGGGGTGGGTGGCGGCGTGGATTTCGGCGAGCTTGGCGGTTGAGACGCGGGTGTAGGATCGGGGGCCGGTTCCCACGTTGCTGCCTGTGGCCCAGTTTCCCCATTAGCAGCTAAGAGAGGAGCGCTTGTCGGTGAGGCAACGGTTGCGGTGTCCTCATGCGCTACCTCTATGCGCGGGCGGCTTTCAACGCCAGCCATCCATTCCGCTGCGCGCAGCAATGTGCCGAGGCTCTTGCGCGCCGGGGTCACGCTGAGCGCATAACCGTGCGTGCTTTCGCACCCACCGCCTCAGCCGCCGATGTTCTTGGCCGAGCTATCGATGCCGAGCCAGTCACCGTCGCGCGTCTGCTGGCCGCACCGCCGGCTATGTCCGGCGGAGCGCGCGAGGCGTGGATTGTTGATGAAGCTTCCATGCTCTCCGCTCGCGATGCCGAACGCTAGCTCACCCTTGCCGATACCGCCAAGGCTCGGCTCATCCTGGTCGGCGACGTTGCCCAGCTCGGCAGCATTGAGGCGGGCCGAGCGTTCGGCCAGCTCCAGGAAGCCGGTATGCCAACGCTCGTGCTCGATGAGATCGTCCGGCAGTCCAACCAGCACACCCGCGCAGCCGTCGAGGCCATGCTGGCGGGCGATGCGCAAAAGGCCTTTGCCGCGCTCGATGCCGGTGGCGGCGCGATCATCGAGCATCACGAAGACGATGTGCGGATCACCCACATCGCCCGTGTCAATGACAAGGTAAAATTCCCCACTTTGTTGGTTGCGGGTTTCTAGATTCTTTGGTGCATGTCGCCTCCATTTTTGGGGGATCTGCCGCGGCGCTTAGGTTCTTGTGGCGCTGGCGGGGCTTTGTTGCAAAACTGACGCCGCTCGATTCACTGCGGGAATCCTCAACGTCAGTTTTGCAACAAAGCTCCTCCGAACTGGAAATGATGCTGCCGGATGAAAGTGACTCTCGGTGCAGCTTAGCCATCTCCAGCCGGCTGTTGCGCACCGGCATTGAGATGCGGCTTGCGATTGCTCCCTCATCTCCGGGTGCGCCAATAGAGCGCGACAGCAATTTGGTCGCGCTGATCGTGAAAGCCCATCAGGCTCGCGATCTGCTGGTAGGGCAGGGAGCTCCTGCCGATGGAGCGTCGGAGATAAGTAATCGCCATCTCACGCGGCTCGCGCGCCTCGCTTATCTAGCACCCAACATCATCGTGGCGATCCTTGAAGGACTCCAGCCCCGCACGATGACTTCGCGCTCCCTGCTGCGGATATCGAGCATCCCACTCGACTGGGATGACCAGCGCAGGACGCTTGGTATCGGCCAACCCAATTACGACGATGCCAGTCGCAGCTGTCGTCAGCCAAGCCCCACCTCTCGATATCGACACAGACGTGCCACTCCAAACGGTGGCCACGAAATGGGGGGTCGGAGAACCGCGCGAGAATCATCCATGAAATTGGCGACATTTGGGTCTCTGGCCACCAGCCCATTTATTGAACGCGTGAAACGCGCCGGAAACCGGGGCTTCTTAGCGGTATGTCGTGGAGACTAGAAATGAAGCTGAAAAACTGGACCGGCTGGTGGAGCTGAGCGGGATCGAACCGCTGACCTCGTCATTGCGAACGACGCGCTCTCCCAACTGAGCTACAGCCCCTCACCAGTCGCGCGCGGCACTTTTGGGTAACGCGGAGCATGTTGCAATAGCGAGCAGGCATGAGCGATGCAACGTCTCCAACTAATGGCTTTGCTTAGGTAGTTGGTTTCGGTTTAGGACAAGGGTGAAGGCGGACCGACCGCCACAGGAGAGTAAATATGGCTCGTGCTTGGACGTTGAAGTCGCGGCCGTCGGGAATGCCGACGGCGGACAATTTTGAATTGAAAACTGTGCCAGATGCCGAGCTGAGCGACGGCGAAGTCCGCGTTGCCAACAGTTTTCTTTCTGTTGATCCCTACATGCGGGGGCGGATGAACGATGTGAAAAGTTACGTTCCACCTTTTGAAATTGGCGAGCCGATGACCGGCGGTGCGGTTGGTGTGGTGACCGAGAGCAAGTCAGACACATTTGCGGTTGGTGATCGAGTGATGCACATGTTGGGCTGGCGCGATGCTGCGGTCTTGCCGGCAGCCGGCCCGATGGCTCCCAACAAGCTCCCGGCCTCTGGTCTCGCCATCGAGATGTTTCTCGGCAATATGGGACTGACGGGTGCCACCGCATGGTTTGGCTTGCTCGATACCGCGGCGGCCAAGGAAGGAGATATCGTTTTTGTCTCGGCGGCGGGGGGCGCCGTTGGGTCGGCGGTTGTCCAAATCGCCAAAGCCAAAGGAATGAAGGTCATCGGCGCTGCCGGTGGTCCTGACAAATGTGCATGGGTCAAGGAACTTGGGGCAGATGCTTGTATCGATTACAAGGCAGGGTCAGTGCTCAAACAGCTTTATGAAGTAGCGCCGGACGGGATCGACGTCTATTTTGACAATGTCGGCGGCGAGCATCTCGACGCGGCGCTGGCGACCGCGCGGATGGGAGCACGGTTTGCGATCTGCGGCCTGATCGACGTTTACAACAGTGGCGAGCCGATGGTGTTGAAGTATTTCGCGCGCGTGATCGGGATGAGGCTGCAGATAAAGGGGCTGCTGTTCAACGATTTCGCGTCGCGCATGGGCGAGTTCTTGGCCGGTGCCGGGGCGATGGTTGCCAACGGCCAGATGAAGTCGCGCGACACGGTGTTCGACGGCATAGAAAGCGCGCCCGATGCGTTCATGGGTCTGTTCACGGGGGCCAACACGGGCAAGATGCTGGTCAAGCTGTAAGCGTTACTTTGCGCTGACCCGCCAGATGCGGTTGCCGACGTCGTCGGCAACCAGCAAATCGCCTTTGGTGCGTGCAACCACACCGACGGGGCGACCCTGCGCGTTACCGTTCTTATCGAGGAAGCCAGTGAGAACGTCACGCATGGCGCCAGTGCTCCCCGCATGGGGCAAGCCACCTGGACCGAACGGAACAAACGCTACCTTGTAGCCCGAAGGCGGCTTGCGATTCCACGATCCGTGCTGGCCGATGAACGCGCCGTCGATAAACGACCCGAGCGAGCCGAACGCGAGCCCGAGCGAGGCGGTGTGCGGTCCCAGCGCATATTCGGGCTGATGAGTGTACTGGAGCAGATCGGGACGCCCTTCGACGCGCGTGTCTTCATATCCATTCCAGTAACTGTAAGGCCACCCGTAGAACGCGCCGAAATCGACTTGCGTCAGGTAATCCGGGGGCAGGTCGGAGCCCAGCAGGTCGCGTTCGTTGACGACGGTCCACAAAGCCTTGCTGTGCGGCTCCCATGCCATGCCGACCGGATTACGCAGACCTGTCGCAAAGATGCGGATCGACTTCGTCTTCAGATTGAGTTCGAGAATATTAGCGCGATAGGCTTCAGCTCCCATGCCGTTTTCGGCAATATTGGTGCCCGATCCAACCGAGATGAAAAGCGACTGCCCGTCAGGGGCTACGACGACGTTTTTGGCCCAGTGGTTGCCGCCGCCCGGGAGCGCTACGACCTTTTTGGGGATTGTCGTGATCTTGGTATCGCCTGTCTTGTAAGGCACGACAACCAGCGCATCGTGATTGCCGATGTAAAGCTGATCGCCAACCAGCGCCATGCCGAACGGCGAGCTCAGCCCGGTAAGAAACGGGGTCTTGAGGTCGGCAACGCCGTCACCGTTAGTATCGCGCAGCAGCGTGATACGGTCTGCGCTCGGACCTCCGGCTCCTGCACGCGTCATCAGGTAGGACATGATCCAATCGGCAATCCCGTTGACCTTGCGCGGTGGCGAGTTGGTTTCGGCGACCAGCACATCACCGTTGGGCAGTTCGTAGAGCCAGCGGGGATGGTCGAGGTCGCGGGCAAATTCGCCTACAGCTAGCCCCGCCGCAGGAATCGGGTGGGCGCCGTTGGCCCATCCGACCACCCGAGCGATGTCGACGGTTGGAATGTCTTGCTGTCGCGGGGCGGTGATTCTGGGCTTGGTGCCGGTAACAGCCTCAACGCTGAGCTGCGCGGTGTCACCGCGCGCAAGATACCAGACCGCGCCACTCAGGACGAGGACAACAAGGAGGAGAAATATCAGGATTTTGCTGCGACGGGTCATACCGCGTGCTATGGCAATCACTTGCTGGTTGCGCCAGCCTCTGGTTCGATAATCGGCGGGTGCAGACGCAGGCGGGTCGCGCGACGCGCGTCGCCTTCGGTTACTTCGATCCGCCAACCACTGTCGTGCAGCAACATTTCGCCTGGCTGCGGCACATGACCAGCGAGCATGAACGTCAGTCCACCAATCGTATCGACGTCCTCGTCGATCTCGGCGAGACGCGGGTCGATAGTCTCGGCGATATCCTCGAGTTCGGCTCGTGCGTCGGCTTCCCACATGCCGTCTTCAAGTGGGACGAGAAGGGGAACGACCGCATCGTCGGTTTCGTCCTCGATATCGCCGACGATTTCCTCGACCAGATCCTCGATGGTGACGAGCCCTTCGGTCCCCGAATATTCGTCAATGACAATGGCAAGGTGAATGCGCTGGCTTCGCATCTCGGCGAGGAGGTCGAGGACACCCATCGACTGGGGGACGAAGAGTGGCTGTCGGATCAGACCCATGATCGTCTCGGGAAACGGCACGCCGCGCGCCAGGATTGCAAAGGCGTCCTTGATGTGAATCATGCCGACGACTTGGTCGAGACTGCCACGATAGACCGGCAAACGACTATGCGGTGCGTCAGCGAGAACCGTCACGAGCTCGGCAAAGGTTGAGGATTCGGGTATCGCGATGATGTCGGCACGCGGTACGCCGACATCGTCGACGGTGCGCTTGCCAAAGCTCAGCAGGTTGCGGACCATCTGCCGTTCGACGGGGGACAGGTCGCCTGCGTCGTCTGGGGCAGGGTCGTCTTCGTGGTCGTCTATCGCTTCTTCGATTTGCTCACGCAGCGTCGGTTCGGGGCCATCGCCGAACAGCGCACGAATGTTGTTCCAGATGCCACTCTCGCGGCTACTATCGCCTTCTTTCATTCGGGGGTTTCGGAGTCCTGATAGGGGTCGTGCAGACCCAGCGACGCCAAAGCGGCTCGCTCTATTGCTTCCATGGCGTCTGCGGCGACGTCGGTCATATGATCATGTCCTAGCAGATGGAGGGTGCCGTGCACAATGAGATGCACGGCATGGTCCTCAAGCGGAACCGCCTTTTCTGCGGCTTCGCGGGTGCACACCCCATAGGCAAGGACGATATCACCCAACAGGATTTCGCCGTCGTCTGTGTTGTCGAGCGTCTCGATGAGGTCCGCCTGGACCATGGGGAAGGACAGGACGTTGGTTGGCTTGTCTTGGCCACGATACTGGCGATTGAGGGCCTGAACCTCCGCGTCGGAAGTCAGGCGGACGGCCACCTCCAAGGTCGATGACAGGTCGCACAAGGCTGCCTGCGGGCTCGCGAACACGGCCGCCGCAACGGCCTTCTTCGTGATCTCCGCCCAGTCCCCATCTGGCCAGGGCGCTTCGAGCAAGGCGGCGGTTTCGATCAACCGTTGCCCTCGTAGGCTTCAACGATGCGTCCGACGACGGGATGGCGCACAACGTCCCCGATACCGAAGCGCACGGTGCCGATACCTTCGATTCCTTCTAACTTCCCCACGGCATCGTTCAGGCCCGATTCTTGCCCTTTGGGCAAATCGGTCTGTTTGGGATCGCCACAGACGACCATGCGGCTGTTCTGGCCGAAGCGGGTCAGGAACATCTTCATCTGCGCGGGTGTCGTGTTTTGCGCCTCGTCGAGGATGATGAAGCTGTCGGCCAGGGTCCTGCCACGCATGAAGGCGATGGGCGCGATCTCGATCTCCGCGCTCGCGATACGCCGCTCAACCTGTTCGGCCGGCAGGCAGTCGTAAAGCGCATCGTAGAGCGGGCGCAGATAGGGGTCGACCTTTTCCTTCATGTCGCCCGGCAGGAAACCGATTTTCTCGCCGGCCTCCACGGCAGGGCGCGAAAGGATGAGGCGATCGACGCTGCCGGTGATCAGTTGCGAAACGGCCTGGGCAACCGCGAGATAGGTCTTGCCCGTGCCGGCGGGGCCGAGCGCGAAAATTATGTCATGCTTGATCAGCGCTTCCATGTAGCGCCCTTGCGTTTGCGACCTCGGCACGATGGTTTTCTTGCGTGTTCGGATCATGATACTGGGTGGCGCAGCGACGTCATGGCGGATGATGCCGTCGAGCACTGGTTCAGCCGACATCGCAATGATGGCATCAACTTCGCCCGTGTCGATATCCTGGCCCTGGACGACGCGGTTATAAAGGCCGGTCAGCACGTCCCGGGCGCGGGCGCAGGCAGTAGCTTCGCCTTCGATCTGCAGTTTATTGCCGCGTGCTGCAATATAGACCCCGAGGCGATTTTCGATGGCGACCAGATTGCGATCGTATTCACCCAGTACCCGGGCGAGCAATTGCGGTTTGTCGAACATCACTTCAATGCGGCTGCGATCGCCCAATTGAGCAGGTACGGGTTTTTTTGGCACTCAGGCGGCCAATTTCATGGGCGAGGTTCCTGTCAGGCTGTTGGGTCCGGCGGCAGTTAAATCGACATCGACGAGGTCGCCGACGACGAGGCTTGGGTCAACGACATGCACGGATTGCAGCCACGGCGATTTGCCGAGCATCTGACCCGGCAGCTTGCCGCTGCGCTCAATCAGGATCGTCGTGCGCTGCCCCACGCTGGTTGCATTAAAGGCGTGCTGCTGCTCGTTGAGCGCTGCTTGCAGGCGTTGCAGCCGTTCGTCCATCACAGTCTTGGCTATTTGTGCGTCCATCGTCGCAGCAGGGGTGCCGGGCCTTGGCGAATACGTAAAACTAAACGCCTGCGCGTACCCGACGTCAGCAACGATCTTGAGCGTTTCCTCGAACTCCCTGTCGGTCTCGCCAGGGAAGCCGACAATGAAGTCCCCCGAGATTGCGATGTCGGGCCGGACGGTTCGAACGCGCTCGATGAGACGCAAATACTGGCTGCGGTCGTGGCTGCGGTTCATTGCCTTGAGCACCCGGTCGCTGCCAGACTGCACCGGCAGGTGAAAGAACGGCATCAGCTTTTCGACATCGCGGTGAGCGTTGATCAGGCCTTGGCGCATATCGTTGGGATGGCTGGTCGTGTAGCGGATGCGGGCAAGCCCAGGTAGCTGATCAAGCGCTGCGATCAGGTCGTGCAGTCCGCGCGCCCCGTCTTCCCACGCGTTGACGTTCTGGCCGAGCAGCGTGATTTCCTTTGCACCCCCTTCGACCAGTGCTCGGGCCTCGTCCATCACGGCATCGAACCGGCGCGAGACTTCGGCGCCGCGCGTGTACGGCACGACGCAGTACGTGCAGAATTTGTCGCATCCCTCCTGGACAGTCAAGAATGCCGCCGGTCGACCAGGGCCGCGGATCGGCAGCGCTTCAAATTTCGATTTGGTGGGCATGTCGGTGTCGACTTGCGCCTTGCCCGATGCTTGGGCTGCCGCGAGCAACGCGGGCAAGCGATGGTAGGCTTGCGGCCCAACAACGACGTCGACATCCCTGGCGCGGCGAGCGACTTCGGCGCCCTCAGCCTGGGCCACACATCCAGCGACTGCGATTATCGGTCGCGTACCGTCCTCACGACGCAGCGAACCGATCTCCGAATAGACGCGGTGCACCGCGCGCTCGCGGATGTGGCAAGTATTGAGCACGACAACGTCGGCGTGAGCGGCAGTCGCTGCCGGAACCATCCCCTCGCTTTCGAGCAGCTCACCCATGCGATCGCCATCATAGACGTTCATCTGGCAGCCGAAGGATTTGACATGAAACGATTTCGGAGAAGTCATCGATACCCTCATAACGCGCCCAACGGCGAAGCAGAACCGGTTTCATGCAATGTTTCGACGGCGCCCGAGCTCCAGGCATCGTGCCCGATGAACGTCTCGACCGGGCGCCCGAGCACACCCGACAAGGCTGCTGCGATCCGAATTCTGGCCTCAGCGGCAATCGCTTTGCGCCCGACAAATTCGGACGGCGAAAACGGTTCGAGGAAGCGGATGCCGACCGCAAAGCGCCCGGGTTGCGCCAGCACGCGCAGGGCATTGTCCTTGCCACTTTCCCGGCCGAGCCAACTTATGTCCGGCCCCAGCGTGCCGTAGTCGAGCAGCAGCGGCTGGACCACGACGTCGGGCGGCGGGGGTTCGAGGATTTTCAGCAAGGCCGATTTGAAAGGGAGGAGCGAGCGCCCGTCGTCGGTGGTGCCTTCAGGAAAGATCGTTACCGACCAGACGTCAGTCAGCGCTTCGCGCAGCCGGTCGATCTGTTCGCCCACGCCCGTCCGATCCTCGCGCGCTACGAACACTGTGCGATTGAGCGTCGAGAGCCAGCCGACCACCGGCGCCGCGCGAATCTCGGCCTTTGCCACGAATGCGCTCCCGCTCGAGCCTGCGATGACAAGGATGTCGATCCAACTTATATGGTTGGAGATAAACACGACATTGCGGCGAATCGGTTGGCCCGACCGCGTCACGCTTGCACCGACTATCCAGCCGGTCAGCCCAAGAAACAGGCGCGGCCACGGCGACGACAAGCGAACAGCGCGCCAAAGATAGTGAAGGGTCACAGCCGGGATCAGGATAACGACGATGCCCGTCGCGCGAATCCCGATACGGACCCAGCCCATAAAGCTAATCGGCGGCGCGCGACCCGCCGCTGCCGAGAGTCGCGCCGCGCTAGGACGAGCGATCGATGGCGACGCCATATAGCTCCATGCGATGGTCGACGAGGCGGAAGCCGAGCTTTTCGGCAATGACCTTTTGCAGCGCCTCGAGTTCTGGATCGACGAATTCGATGACTTTGCCGGTCTCGACATCGATCAAATGATCATGGTGCGCTTCGGCAGCCGCCTCATAGCGCGACCGCCCGTCCCCGAAATCGTGCCGCTCAAGGATGCCAGCCTCTTCAAACAGCCTTACGGTGCGGTAGACGGTCGCGATCGAGATGCCTGCGTCGATTGCGGCCGCCCGGGCATGGAGCGCTTCAACGTCGGGATGATCGTCGGCCTCCGACAGCACGCGGGCGATCACGCGCCGCTGTTCGGTAATCCGGAGGCCCTTTTCAGCGCAAAGCGCCTCTATGTCGATTCTACGGTGCATTGCGACGACGCTAGCCGAAACACAGCGTCGCCGCAAAGACCATTAGGCTCGATCTAGGGTCAGCGGGCTTTGCGACGGCCCTTCGTGCCGAGGCCGATGCTCTTGGCCAGCGTGCGACGTTGTTCGGCATAGTTCGGCGCAACCATGGGATAGTCGGCAGGCAGGCCCCATTTCGCACGATACTGATCAGGGGTCATGTTGTAATGCGTCATCAGATGGCGCTTGAGCATTTTCAGCTTCTTGCCGTCTTCAAGGCACACAACATAGTCGGGCTTGATCGAAGCACGGATCGAAACCGCTGGTTCCTGTTTGACCTCGGGCGCAGCGGGCGCAGGCCCGACAAGCGCGATCAGCGCGCCATGAACATTTGAAATTAGCGTCGGCAAGTCGTTCACTGCAACACTGTTGTTGCTCACATGTGCCGCGACAATGTCTGCTGTCAATGTGATCATGGTTTCTTGGATTTCATTGTCATCGGCCATGGCCAGTCTAGTCCTCGTTAAAACTGGCGGCACGGAAAAATGTTACGCCAACCGAAATGGCTCTAATCCGGCTGAGAGAGCACTGCAATGTAGAAAGCTATCCAGATTCATGCCAACGACTTGCGAAATGTCATGGCGTCGCGTCGTTTGCCATCACTGCCGGCGTAATAATTTTGTCTGTTGCCGATGCACGACAGACCTTCCTCGCGGTAGAGTTTTACTGCCGGATTGTCGCTGCGCACTTCGAGGAAGTAGTTGACGGCGCCGCGAGCAGCAGCGCGTTTCATACTTTCGTTTAATAGTGCGCGGCCCAAGCCTCGACCGCGGGCGCCCGGCGCGACGGCGAGCAGCATCAATTCGGCTTCGTCGATCACCACGCGGACCAGTGCGAACCCTCGCGCCTGGTTTTCAGCACGGCCAAGAAGCAAAATCGATCCGGGCATGGAGAGCACGCCAAGACACTGAGCGCGATTCCAGGCCTCGCCAAATTGCGGATCGAACGCTTCAACCATGACTGCCATCGCGTCGTCGAGGCCGTCGATACCGGGCTCGTCAATCGTCACGGCTGTGTGGTCATCGGGACGGCGTCAGCCTGCCGCCCGTAAAAAGGGATCGCTGGAACCAGTACATCTTTGGCCAGCTCTGCGACTTTGCGCGCGTCGGGGTCGACCACTAGGGCGTCTCCCCAACCACGGGCAGCAATCAGGCGGGGAGCGGCATTGCCGATGACGCGCCTCGTCGAGATCGCCTCGACCGCGGCGTCGAAGCCCATCGAGCGCGGCTGTTCACTGGAATCCCCAGTTCCATAGCGCGCTACGAACAGTTCGCCGTGCCCGCCTTCAATGGCCACACTGGTGTCGCTTTGCAGGCCGTCACTTACTGCGATCAATGCGAGCGAGACATAGCCGTCGACCGGAACCTCCCAGCCAAAACCAAGCGCGCGGGCGGCGGCCACCCCCACTCGGATACCGGTAAAGCTTCCGGGACCGACATCGACGCAGATCGCGTCTGCTCGACCGCCGTACTGCAGCGACGCGATCATCGGCAGCAAGCGCTCGGCATGGCCGCGCCCAACAATTTCATGAACAGCCTCGATGACCACGCCATGTTCGATCAGTGCGATCGAGCAGGCTGCCGTCGCCGTCTCGATCGCAAGCACTCTCACAGGACGGTGTTGAAGCGCCCGAAGTCGGGTCGCGGCAGCCGTCCAAAAATCGTCGACGGATCACCGTGGCCGAGCGTCGCAATGAAGTTTGACTTTACTGTCGTGTCAGGAAAAAAATCAGCATCAACGCCGACATTGTTAAAGCCCGACATTGGCCCGGTATCGAGGCCGAGCGCGCGAGCGGCTATTATGAAATAGGCGCCCTGCAGCGACGAATTGCGCATGGCGGTTGCAGCGATCATAACATCGTTGTCAATAAACCAGCTGCGGGCGTCGGCGGGCGGAAACAACTCGGACAAATGCTCGTAGAACTCCATGTCCATGCCGATAATCACGGTCACCGGCGCCTTCAAGATTTTGGCGCTGTTCGTATCGCTTGCATGGGCCGCTAGTTTTGCCTTTGCGCCGGGGGTTTCACACCATACCAGCCTGGCAGGCAGGCAGTTGGCCGACGTCGGGCCATACTTCATGAGCTCCCAAATCGCGTCCATCTCAGCATGGGTTACTGGTTGGTCGGTGTAACCGTTATAGCTGCGCGCTTTGCGAAACAGCTGGTCGAGCGCGGCGTCGTCAAGTTTCGGCATTGGTTCTCCGGACAACGATTAGACGGCAAGGACTTCAGTGACTTCGGGCACATAGTATTTCAACAGCGATTCGATGCCTCCTTTGAGCGTCGCGCTCGACGAGGGGCACCCCGAACAGGCGCCCTGCAGCTGCAGATAAACTTTGCCTCGGGTAAATCCGCGATAGACGATGTCCCCGCCGTCAGCCGCCACGGCAGGGCGAACGCGCGTTTCGATCAGCTCTTTGATCTGCTCGACGATATCGGCATCGGCGGGGTCGTCAGTGAAATCGGACTCGACAGGTACAGAAATCCCGGCGGCGTTTGCGGGCTTGAAAAGCGGCATGTTTGCCGAGAAATGATCGAGCAGGACGTTCAACACATCGGGTTTGACCTGCGTCCATTCCGACCCCGGCGCGATCGTCACCGAGATGAAGCGATGCCCGAAAAAGACGCCGGTCACGTCACCCAGACTGAAGAGCGTTTCGGCAAGCGGCGAGACTGCAGCTTCTTCGGGCGTCGCGAAGTCGCGCGTGCCCATTTCCATCACGGTGCGTCCGGCCAGGAATTTGAGAGTCGCAGGATTCGGCGTAGTTTCGGTTTCGATCAGCATAAGATGTATGTGGGCCGGATGGCACTGCGTATCAAGCCGCGCGCCTCCCAACAGGTATAACCAAGCGCTGTTTGGCTGCGTAACGGTCATAATGGGACGCACTGATGCGGCTTGCATGCTCGGAGAAGACTGATGATTTTAAATTTTTAAGTGTCCTCGTTCTTTTTGCGGCCGCCGCGAGTCCGGCGTCGGCGCAGGTGAAATCAGGCGACGCCATGTCGAGCGGCGACGCGATGACGGCGCCCATGAAACCCATGACTGCTGCCGAAAAGGCCCTGTCGGCGCGGTGTGCAAACATGAGCCCGGCGGCTGCGAAGAAGAACGCAGGATGTGTCAAGATATCTGCGATGCAGCCTGCAGCGCCCATGTAATTGGTCAGACACCAGCTCGCTACACTCGCCGGTTCCCCGGCAGTGGCCGATAGAGCGGCGCGGGTTGCTCGATCGGCTTGTCGGGTCGCCCGCGTCTCAGCCTTGGATCACCACCTTCAACGTGTTTCGACCGCCCGTGTCATTCGGTCCGCGACGAACATTTTGAACAATACGAAAGCCACGAGTCCGATGCCTGAACTGGCGACGTGGATCAGCCAGAATGTTGGTGTCGGAAGCGTCGAGTAGAGGCCCGCCGATCCAGCCGACGATGGCGTTCGCCGTGAAGAAGGCAAGGTAAAACAGACCGATGATGGTCGCATTGATCGACTTGGGTGCGACCTTAGCGAACAGCGCCAAGCTGACCCGAAGGATGTGTGCAAACCCGATCGAGTTGAGCAGGTGAAACATAAATGGCCAAAACAACCCAATTTTGCCTGAACCCCGGGTGAGGGCCGCCATCGTCAGACACAGACCTCCCGCCATCGTGAAGCAACTCCCGATGATCATCTTGCCCAGCTGGTCGGCAGTGTAGATCCCATGAACCGCATCTGGAATTTTTGATCACCCCAGATTAGGCGCGCGCGGAATATTTCCTGATTGGTACGCAACGCCACTGCCATTACCGGAATCAGGATCACGAGCGAGATCACCCGCGTCCATTCCTGGCCGGTCAGCTTTTCGCGGGTTGCCGTTGCGGCGTGTCGCTCTGGCCGATTGTCGGCGGGGAGCCATTTCGTGCCCGTCGATAGATCACGAGCCCCACGACCATAACGACGCCAGCTGTGCCGAAACCCCAATGCCAGCCGACCTCCTCACCCAAGGCCCCAGACACAAGCGGTGCGGCGATGACGCTTGCATTGATAAAGATGTAGAAGATCTGGAACGCCATCGCGCGGCGCAGACCTCCCTCTCCGTACAACGCGCTAACCTGGCCTTTGAAGAAGCCAACGCCAACCACGCGAGCGGCAAGAGCGACGAGGAAACTGCTCTCGAATGCCATCAGGAAATGGCCTATCGCCATCAGAATGCAACACTGATCAGCGTCAGGCGACGGCCGAACTATTTGTCTGCAACGTGCCTCCGATGATTGGCGTGCCGTAGACCAGCGCGGTGTAGGCGCCAAATATCGCTGACGCGCTTTGGAAGCAGCAAGTATTTGACCATCTAGAGGACGAGCAGAGTCTGTGTGGAATAATAGCTGAAGCGTTCGCACCCTTTGGTGAACGAGAGAAATCCCAGGCCTTTGGGATGCCCAAAAAAGGCCCGGTCGTGGAGCGACTTTTCGGACGCGTCAGTTTCGGTGAGCGTCATGCGGCAATCCATCGACAGGTCAGCTGAACAGCCAGTGACCAAGGAGACGATCGAACGGGAAGGTGAAAAAACCAGCGATCAGCAAAGCGCCGGTAACCATGGCTCGCACCGACTGACGGTGGCGCTTCAGATTGTGTGTGCGGGCGCTCCAGACGATCAACGGCACCTGGACCAGAGTGAACACCGATAGGAAGTGAATTATGCTGAATCCGCCATGGTTTACGTTACGGACGGACAGGCTTACCAGCGCGGTCAGGATCATCGCACCTGCCCAGACCCAGCCGAGCTGGCGGTGCGAAGGAGTGCCCCGCCGGCGCAACAGCATGAAGGGTGTCAAGGTGACGGCGATCAGAACGGTAACAAGGTGTACCCAGATGTTCAGTGGTACCGAGGGCCAATGTGCGCGACCTTTAAATAGCGCCGCTGCCACCGCAGTCAGCAGAATTACTGCCCCGGCCGAAAGCACACGCTCGTATGTGTCGGGGGCCAGCGCGTTCGCACCGGCAGACTTGTGCGCACCTGTCGCCAACCGATTTCCCCTTTTTCATGCGGAACTTTGGGCTAGCCTGTGGCAATGCTCAAGTCCTCCAAAACAGTTCTGACGATGCGGCACGCAACACTGGCCGACTTACATGTCGTCGTGGGCTTGCTCGCCGGTGACATCAATGGTGCAGGGCGGGAGAATGTGCGCGACCCGCTGGATCAGGGCTATATCGCTGCGTTTGGCGCCATTGTTGAAAACCCCCATCAGGAACTGATCATCGCCGAGTGCAACGAGGCGATTGTGGGCACGATGCAGCTAAGCTTCCTGCCTGGCCTGTCGTTTTGAGGCGCGGACAGATCGAGGCGGTTCGGATCGCCAGCACCCTGCGCGGGTGCGGTTTTGGGTCGGTGATGATCGACTGGGCGGTGGCGCAGTGTCGCGCCCGAGGGTGCAAGCTGGTTCAACTCAGGTCGAAGACGCCGCGCACCGATGCGCAGCGCTTTTACGAACGGTTCGGTTTCGTGAAAAGTCACGTTGGTATGAAGCTGCATCTGAACGATTAATGGGGGGTAAATATGCGGAGGCTAATTCTTGCTCTGGCGCTGGTGGCTACACCTGTATTTGCGTCGCCGTCGACTGACCTGAAAGCGGTTATCGACGCGCACTGGGAATGGTGGTTGGACCATAACCCTGTCTCGGCATCGACCCTTGGCGACCATCGCGGCGACGGAAAGCTCGAGGACAACTCGCTTGCAGCTGCCGATCGGCAGGCGAGGGAGGCCATTATTTTTGTCGCCCACCTCGATGCGATCCCGGATGCGGGGTTGAGTGACAGCGAGCGCACCAACAAGGCGATCCTGCGGCGGCTCCTCGACGAACAGGCCAAAGCCAATCGTTTTGGCGAGCGAATGATGCTGTTCACCACTTATGCTGGCTGGCATCAGAATTTCGCCGGGCTTGCCGATGGGTCGCCATTCAACACTGCCGCCGATTACGCGAGCTATCTGGACCGTCTCGCCGCCTATCCGACATACAATGCAGAAGCGATAAGGATCACGCGCACCGCGCTTGCCGCAGGGTTCGTCCAACCATGCGAAGTCCTTGACGGGTTTGAAGGATCGATCACCGGCGTGATCGCCGCCAATCTCGAGGACTCGCGGTTTTACAAGCCGTTCAAGGGCAGCGCGCCGCAGGCGATGTCAGAGGCCGACTGGACCGCCCTCAAGGCCCGCGCGGCCAGGCTGATCCGCGAAACCGTAGAGCCCGAATACCGACGGTTCGCCGATTTCTACATGGCGGACTACAAGCCGAAATGCCGCAGGAGCGTGGGAGTATCCGACTTACCGCAGGGGCGTGACTATTATGCGCTGCAGACGCGCATCCACACGACAACCACGCTGACGCCGGAGGAAATCCACGCCATCGGTCTGTCCGAAGTCGCGCGGATCCGAGGTGAAATGGAAACCGTTGCCAGAGGGGCCGGCTATGCCGATCGCGCGGCATTCATCATCAAACTGCGCAACGACCCTGTCTACTTCGCCAAGACGCCCCATGAATTGATGGCGGCGGCGGCGCTGCAGGCCAAAATCATCGACGGGTTGCTGCCGCGTTTTTACGGGCGGCTGCCACGCTTGCCCTATGGTATCCGCGCAATCCCTGCCGAAACGGCCGAAGGGACGACGACGGCGTATTACAGCGAAGGTTCCCCCGCATCGGGTATCGCTGGCACCTATTACGTCAACACATCGAAACTGTCGCAGCGCCCGCTGTGGGAATTACCCGCCCTGACCGCGCATGAGGCGGTCCCGGGCCACCATTTGCAAATTGCGCTCCAACAGGAACTCGACCTGCCCGAGTTCCGCAAGAACGCTGCTGGGTTCACCGCATTTGTCGAAGGATGGGCGCTTTATTCAGAACGCGTCGGGATTGAAATGGGGCTTTACGACACGCCTGAAAAGCAGATGGGACGATTAAGCTACGAGATGTGGCGAGCGTGCCGTCTGGTTGTCGATACCGGTTTGCATGCCAAGGGCTGGACGAAGGGGCAGGCAGTCGCCTTCATGCGTGACAATACAGCACTGACCGGCGCCAACATCGAAGCAGAGGTAAACCGCTACATCTCATGGCCAGGGCAGGCACTCGGCTACAAACTCGGCGAGCTTAAAATCCGTGAATTGCGCGCAAGGGCCGAACGGGCATTGGGACCAAAGTTCGATCTTCGTGCTTTTCATGACCGCGTCCTCGGTGGCGGGGCAGTGCCGCTTGACGTACTGGAGCGCGATATCAACGCGTGGATAGCGGGTAAGCAGCGTTAATGCGGCGTGTCGATGCGCGTCGATTGGGTCACGCTGTCCTCTGCCGACGCGGCCTGACGCTGACGCTTGGCGTCGCGCATCTGCTGCACCCAGCAGCCGGTCCAGCCACCCGGCCCTTGCGCCGAACAACTGCCGGTCCCGCTGGCGCCGCCGGCGTTCAGCGTGTCATTGGCCTTGGCGGCCCAGCTTTGGTTCTCGGGCGTGATCAAAATGGGGCTACGCAGCTCTTTGGGAATACGATAGCGCTCGCTTTCGGGACGTCGTGAACACACGACGATCTGTTCGCCGCTAGCGTTGGTGGGACATTTGTCGTTCCCGTAAAGAATCAGCACGCGATCGGTCTGCTGCGCAAAGGCAGACGTTGCGATCATCGACGTCGCGGCGAATCCAGTGCTCATGGCGAGGGCGAGGAGTTTTTTCATGGGTGTTATCCTTTCACGCGCCCGATGAACGCACGATTGCCCGATTTGGCTGCCTTTTACCCGGCTCAGATCCGTTTCGACGCGGCAATTGCGATGCGACAGCCGAGCCGGATCGCGGCCGTCATCAACGGATAAGCGGGCGCGCGTTCAGCCCCCGACGCCATCGCCGTTGCCTTGTGCTCAACCTCGTCCGCGCGGAAATCGGTGATGGCTGCGGAAAGTTCGGGATCGGTGTCGCCAAGCGCTTCGAGCTGCTCGCCGTAATGATTGTCGATCTCGGTTTCGATGGCGGCGGTGCAGGCCATGGCGGCTTCGGGACCGATCAACGCTGTTGCCATGCCCAGCCCGTACCCCGCGACGTTCCACAGCGGGTGGAGCAGCGTGGGACGCACGCGGCGCCGCGCGATCATTACATCGAAATATTTGCGGTGTCGGTCTTCCTGCGAAGCCATGGCAGCAATGGCTCGGGCCACTGGCGTGCGCGTGCCCATGACGGCGAGCTGCCCGGCATAGATACGCGTTGCGCCGTACTCGCCCGCTTGGTCGACGCGAATCATGGACTTGGTGTCCGGGGTCATTTGGCGTTCCTCACGAGCCCCAAGATGGTGAGGCCACCCATGATTGAAAAGAGCGCATTGAAACCGGCGAGCGAAATACCCCCCAGCGTCCATTGCGCGGTGTCACAGCGGATGAGGGGCGCCCGCATCAGATCTTGAAGGCTGGAGCCCGCCGCCGTTGATGAGCACGTCGTCAGCCCTGCCCACCAGTGGTATTCAACACCGGCATGGAACACGCCAACGCCGCCCGATGTCAGGACAGCCAGCCCAGCGAGCGCGATCGTCACATTGCGTGCGGGTGAGTTCAGGAAAAAGGCGAGCAATGCGAGAACGATCGCGACATAGTGAGGCCAACGCTGCCAGTAACACATTTCGCAAGGATAGAGGCCGCCGATATACTGCGATCCCAGCGCGCCTGCCATGAGCAGCGCGGGAACGGCAAGGGCAACAGCATTGCCGCGATCAAGCGCGTTCAACGTCGTGCCGCCACCTTGTCGCCTTTGGGGGGCGCGCCCGGAAGGCTCCCCAGACGCGCAACCGATTTTAACGCATAGTCGAGCTGAAAGTCGATCACGCCCTTGGCCTTCAGTTGCTCCGCCGTCATCGAAAAACGGGGATCGGGCTTGGTGTCATCTTCGAGCACTGAATTATCCACCTTCGCCTCGTTGATCAGGTGACGGCGGAGATCGGCCTCGCGAAAGCGGGGCCGTTTCTTGTAATCCGCGTCTGACAACTGAGGCACCGCGATATCAGGTTCAATTCCGCCCTCCTGCACGCTGCGTCCCGACGGCGTGTAGTACCGCGCTGTGGTCAGGCGCAACGCGGTCGTGTCATCAAGGGGGATCAAGGTCTGGACCGACCCCTTGCCGAAACTGCGCTCGCCCATGACCAACCCGCGGTGATTGTCCTGCAACGCGCCTGCGACGATTTCCGCTGCTGAAGCCGATCCGTTGTCGACGAGGACGACGACCGGCAAGCCGTGGGCCGCGTCACCCGGTTTGGCGAAATAGCGTTCGATATCGCCCTTGCCGCGCCCGCGCTGCGATACGATTTCGCCGTGGTCGAGGAACTGGTCACTGACCGAAATGGCTTCGTCCAGCAGGCCGCCCGGGTTTGACCGCAGATCAACGACGTAGCCGAGAGGTTGATGGCCTAGCGACTTGTCGATCCCCATTAACGCCGCACGAACGCTGGTCCCGGTGTTTTTTGAAAAGGCGTTGATGTTGATATAGCCGACTTGGCCCTTCACTTCCCATTTGACGGGTTTCAGGTCGATGATTTCGCGCGTCAGGGTTACGTCGAACGGCTTGTCGCGGCCAGCTCGGACGACCGTAAGCTTGACCTGAGTACCGGGCTTGCCGCGCATTTGCTCTACCGCTTCGTCAAGCGTGCCGCCGAAAATCAGAGTGCCGTTCAGGTGGGTGATGAAGTCACCCGATTTGATCCCGGCGCGAAATGCGGGCGTGTCTTGCGAAGGCGTTATCACCTTGACCGCGCCATCCTCCATGGTGACGGTGAGGCCGAGTCCGCCATAATTGCCATCGGTCTGCGTGCGCATCTGTTCAAAGTCGCGTGCGTCGAGATATGACGAATGGGGATCAAGCGACGCCAGCATCCCGTCGATGGCCCCCTTGATTAGTTTCTTGTCATCAGTTTTGTCGACATAGTCGGCGCGCACCCGTTCGAAAACCGCCATGAACGCGTCGAGCTCGCGGTATGTGGAGTTATCGACCGCAGCAAAGGTTGCTGTTGTCGCCGGGATCAGTGCGAGCGCGGATACGGTAATCAGAGCGCGAAGGGGTAGGCGGGGCATGGGCAATCCTCGAATCTATGGCCGATGATAGCGCGTGAAATGCAGCGCGGAAAGCTATCCGGCCAGTTTGGCGATATCCACAGGCGTACCGCGACGGCGTAATTCGACGGTGACGGTGGGTCGGTCGGTGCCGGCGCGGCCGATGGGCGAACCCGAATCTACGAGGTCGCCGACCTTCACGTCGAGCGCCGCAAGGCTGGTCAGCACTGTCGTCCAGCCGAGCCCGTGATCGATCACGACGATATTACCGTAACCGCGAAACGGACCGGCGAAAAGAATGCGGCCGCTCGTGGGAGCGACGACCTGCGCGCCGCTGCGGGTGGCGATGGTCAAGCCGCGTGCACGCATGCCGGTTTCTGAGACTTCGCCAAGACCGGTCACGACCTGTCCGACGACGGGCAGGCGATAGGCAGGAAAGGCTGCGGTAGCGATGGCGGTTTCGATAGGCAGGGCGCGAGGTGCCCCCGGCTGGGCTGGGCGCAGGACTGGACCGGGCAGCGTCTCGAGCCGCGCACGGACAGCGGCTGCGTCGTCGATACGGCCCATAAGCTCGGTAATATCGCGCGCCTCCTCGCCCATGGCGATGGCGCGGTCCTGTTCAGCCATCGCGCCGCTAGCATACTGGACGGACTCCGCGCGTTTGCGTGCCTCGAGGGCGGCGAGGTGTTGGCGTTGCGCAATCAGCTGGTCCTGCGCTGATTTCTGCGCCGCCAGCGCGCCGTCGGCCGCCAGCCGCAATTGGTGTCCGCGTTCGACATCGGCGCGCAGCTCGGCGGTGCGGGTGCGCACGATCGGCATCACGCCGGCGAGTACGGCGTGGATATGGACAAGGTCGCGCATCGATCCCGGTTGGACGAGCGCGAGTGCTGGAGGACGAAGCGCCATTGTTTGCAGTGCCGCAATGAGGCGGACAGTCGGCCCCTGTTTAGCGGCAAGCCGCGCACGCTGTTCGGCTCGCAACTGCTCGACAACCGCAATACGGGCTTCATCGGCATCGATCTCGGCTTCGACGGATTGGATGCGCGCAGCGACGGCGGCCGCCGCACCGCGCGCCTTGCCGGCTTCGTCGCTGGCCGACGCCGAGGCAGCTTCGAGACGGCCGGCGCGCTGTGCGGCGGCGCGTTCGGCTGCTTGCGCGCGCACAAACGCACGCCGTGAATCGTCAAGGCTTTGTCCGCTCAGCGCCTGTGCGGTGACCGCAAAGGCCAGCACCGCCACGACAGACGTCGCGGTCATGCGCTGGCTCATGCGAGTTCGGTGCCCAGCTTGCCGAACCGTGCCTCGAATCCAGCGCGATCGCCCGCGGCAAGGAATCGTGCCTGCTCGACCCAATTGTCACTGACGATCCGGCCCGAAAACGGCCCTAGATGCGATTCGATCCGGGCTACGTCGGCGTCGGTCCAGGACGCAATCTGTTCGAATTTACCGATCCCCATTTCGTACAGCATTTTGGCAAGGCGCGGACCAACCCCTTTTAGCTGCATCAGATTGTCGGGATTCTGAACCTGGGTATCGACTTGCGGCGGATTGAACGTGGCAAGCTGAGCTTGCAATTCTGCTGCTGTAGGCTTGCGTCGCAACGTGGGCGCGGGGGGCGCAGCGTCGAGCGTCGGGGCCGCTATATCGACCGAGCGGCGCCGTCCCCAGATCAGCCAGCCTGCAACAAGCCCGAGGATTACGGCAGCTACCGCTGAAATCCCCAGAACCACGTTCAAGTTCATGCTCAGTTCGCTCCCGGATAGCTCTCGTTGCGCAACACTGCGTAGCGACGGGTCCATGATGCGAGCCGAATCCGCAATTGCGTTTCCGTGCCGGCTCGTCCGAACCGGAGCTGGTTCACACCTGAAACAGCAGTTCCCTGCCTCGCCCCCGTAACTGTCTGCGTCCCCCGCCCGGATAAATCCGGAACTTTCATCTACATAAGGCGACGACCCATCTTGTAAAGATCGTCTTGTATTCAGTGATGAATTTCACAGTTTTGGACGTTCAACCTCACGCCAGCCGATATCACGACGAAAATAACCGCCTGGATAAGTGAGGCGCGCAATGCCCGCGTACGCATTAGCGCGGGCGTCGGCGAATGATGTCCCGCTGCCGGTTACGGCCAGCACCCGCCCGCCCGACGCGGCGAGCCTATCCCCTTCTAATTTCGCGCCGGCAAGGAACACTTTTGCGATCTCGTTGGCGCAAGAAATGCCCTCGATCTTGCCGCCAGCTAGGGGTGTTCCCGGATAGCCGGGCGCTGCCAAGACGACCGTGCATGCAAAGTCCTGCGAAAAGGCCGGAGGAGCTTCGTCTGCTAAACGACCGAGCGCGACGGCGTTGAAGACTTGGGCAAGGTCGCCCTTGAAACGCGGCATCAGCACCTGGGTTTCGGGATCGCCGAAGCGGGCATTGTACTCGATGAGTTTAGGGCCATCGGCCGTCAGCATCAGTCCGGCATACAGAACGCCAACGAACGGCGTACCCGCTGCCGCCATCGCGGCGACGGTGGGTCGCACAATTGTATCCATGGCGAGGTCCTCCAGCGCAGGCGTCAGGACGCCTGCGGGTGAGTAGGCCCCCATGCCGCCAGTGTTGGCGCCGGTGTCGCCCTCGCCAATGCGCTTGTGATCCTGCGCGGTGCCGAACGACACGACATTCGACCCGTCGGTCAACGCGAACAGACTGACTTCCTCGCCGGTCAGAAATTCCTCGATGACAATACTTGTATTGCCGCCGTCTCGGGAACCCCCGAACATCTCCGCTAACGCGGCCCGCGCGTCCTGTGTCGTGGTCGCAATGACGACACCCTTACCTGCGGCAAGACCGTCGGCCTTGATGACTACAGGCAGGCCGAAGGCTTCGAGCCCGGCGAGAGCGGCGGTTTCGTCGGAAAAGCGGAGGTAAGCCGCCGTGGGGATGTTGGCGGTCGTACACAGGTCCTTGGTGAATCCCTTCGACCCCTCCAGCTTCGCTGCCGCCTTCGACGGTCCAAACACAGCAATGCCTGTCGCGCGCAGACTGTCAGCGATACCATCGACCAAAGGGGCTTCAGGGCCGATGACCACGAGGTCGACGGCCGCGCGCTGACAAAAACCGACGACCTCGGCATGATTGGTCAAATCCAGCGCGATCAACTGGGCATGATCGCCAATTCCCGGGTTGCCAGGACTGGCGAACAGTTTTGTCAGACTCGGTGATTGCGCCAACTTCCATGCCAGCGCATGTTCGCGTCCGCCCCCGCCAAGTAGCAGGATGTTCATGCCCTTACCTCTCGATTCCGATGCACCCGCGTTGCTAGCCGACAGTGCGCCCGGCGACAATTCGGCGCCGTTCACCGTCACTGAAATATCGGGCCGGCTGAAACGGCACGTCGAGGATGGCTTCGGCCACGTCCGTGTCCGCGGCGAAATTTCGGGGTGGAAGCGGGTCGCGTCCGGCCATTGTTACATGGCGCTCAAAGACGACGGCGCGGCGCTCGATGGCGTGATGTGGAAAATGTCTGCAGCACGGTTGGCGTTTGCACCGGCCGACGGCGTGGAAGTCGTCGTAACAGGCAAGCTGACGACGTATCCGGGCCGATCAAAGTATCAGATCATCGTCGACACGATGGAGCTGGCGGGTGAAGGGGCAATGCTGGCGTTGCTCGAAAAGTTGAAGGCAAGGCTCGCCGGTGAGGGCCTGTTCGAGCCAGCGCACAAGCGTCGTTTGCCTTATCTTCCACGCACCATCGGTGTCGTAACCTCGCCGACAGGGGCAGTCATCCGCGATATCCTGCATCGCCTTGCCGATCGCTTCCCGACGACGGTGATCGTCTGGCCAGTGCTTGTGCAAGGTCCCGGTTCTGCCCAACAGGTTGCGCGCGCTGTCGCCGGATTTTCTGATCTGCCAGCGCGGGGACCCGTCCCGCGCCCTGACCTCGTGATTGTCGCGCGGGGCGGGGGGTCGGTCGAGGATCTCTGGGGTTTCAATGATGAAGCTGTTGTGCGCGCCGTCGCGGCCTCGTCCATCCCTATCATCTCGGCAGTGGGCCACGAGACCGACACGACGTTGTGCGATTTCGCCGCTGACGTCCGCGCGCCGACGCCGACGGCAGCGGCAGAAATTGCCGTGCCCGTCCGGAGCGAATTGATCAGTGCAGTCGAGGAATTGGGAATTCGTTCGCTGCGCTGTGCGCATCGTTACCGCCAACGCGGCGGCGAACGGCTGGCAGCAGTCGCAGTGCGCCTGCCGGCGCCTGACGATTTGCTCGGTAGTCAGCGCCAACGTGTTTACGATCTGGGGGAGCGATTGCGGCGTGGTCTGGGTCGTTCGTTGGCCGACGCGCGCGGGGATGTCGCTCATGCGTCGGCCGCGCTTCGTCCACCGTTGTTGGCGGCACGGCTGTCCCAATCGCGCGCACGGCTCTCGGCGACGCGTCTCGACCCCCGTCTTGTCGTGCGTCCGATGGCCGAGGCTCGCGACCGCCTCGACCGGCTATGGCGGGTTGCAGCAACGTTGCATCCCGACCGTCCGCTTGAGCGCGGCTATGCGCGGATCGAAACACGCACCGGCAAGCTGGTGACCAGCGGCGCTGTTGCGCGCAAGGCGGGCGCTCTGACTTTGGTGTTTGCCTGTGACGACCGGGTCGACGCACGGGTTGAGCGCTCAGCCCGGGAAGGCTATGTTGACGATACAGCGCACCAGGGCAGTCTGCTTTGATTGTTGGAGATTGTAGACGTTATGCTGATGTCCCCGTCGGGTCGCCTCGCGCGGCTGCACTACATGGCCAATGGTCATCGCATACTTGCGCAGGGCGACCATGTCCTTTGTGCCGTGAGCAAGGTCGCCATCCCACTTGATGAATTGCGGTACTGGAGCGTGGCGCGCCAGGAAGCTTATGCCAGCGCCGGGATCGCCACCGAGGCACTGACCCGGTGAAGTCTGGCGGCGCACGCTCTTGCGCCGCTGTCGCCGCTTTGTTCGGCGCAAGCTGTGTAGCGCCGCTTCTGGTCCCAGCCGAGGCCGCGCTCGCGGCTGACGCCCCGCCCGTTGGCATCCCTGATCCGGTGCCTTCAGCCGTTGTGAACGGTATTTCGTTGACTGGGACGCCGACGCAGGGTGCGGTACTCTTGGGCAAAGTCGCGCCGAATGCGCTTAGCCTGACACTGAATGGTGTCGCGGTTCGTGTCGCGTCGGACGGCCGGTTCATCATCGGCTTCGGGCGCGACGCGCCGGCCCATGCCGCGTTGAGGGCAACATTGTCTGATGGCCGTGTCTCTGATCTGCTGCTGAGCGTTGCGCCGCGCGCCTGGCAAATCGAAAACATCGCCGGCGTCCCCCGGTTTGCCCAACCGAGCGAAGAGTTTGCACGACTGCGCGGTCCAGAACTCGCGCAGATCAATGCCGCACGTCGGGTCGATGCGGCTGTTGGAGGCTGGCGGCAACATTTTGTCTGGCCGGTTACGGGCCGCATTTCAGGACTTTTTGGGTCGCAGCGACGCTATGCCAATGGCGAAAAAGGTGATCCCCATTCCGGTGTCGATGTGGCGCGCCCGACCGGGGCCGCTGTCGTCGCGCCCGCCGACGGCGTCGTGGTTCTTGCAGCGGACCACCCCTTTACGCTCGAAGGCAACGTGCTGATGATTGACCACGGCATGGGGTTGAACAGCGCGTTCCTGCACCTTTCGCGTATCGACGTGAAACCCGGTGACAGGGTGCGCCAAGGGCAGCTAGTCGGCGCGGTCGGGATGACCGGTCGCGCCACGGGTCCGCATCTTCACTGGAGTATGAAGTGGCAGGACCAGCGCATCGACCCGTTGCTGCTTGCCGGGCCGATGCCTTTCACCGGATGACGGACGCGGGTTACCCGATTCGCTTTGCCGCAACCCGGCGGCCCTTGCCGACCTTGGCGAAGTATCCTCCCAAGGTTCCCTTTTGGAGCAGAACTTTGCGACCCGGCAACGGGTCGTCGAATCCGATGTTGGTTTCGGTCGTTTCCCAACTTGCACCACCTTCGACGGTAAACCGCCATTTGCCGTAACCAAAACTGTGCGAGGCCGTAATCGTGGTTTCGAGCTCGGCTTCATCGGCCCGATCCTGAGCGTTGTCGGGTCTGCCGGTCAGGAACCCGATACGCGGGAGCGTGAATCCGAATAGTCCCTTTCGGGCCTTGCGCACGTCGGTGCGCTCGACGATGACCACCTCGTTTGCTGCAGTGGCGGCGCTCAATGCATCGACCGCCTTGTCATAGCAGGCTAGCCGGGCCGACGCGTCGGCGAGAGTGCGGCATTGTTGCAGAGCTGCGATCGGCCGGGCGATTGGCGGCGGCTCATCGGCAGCACTGACGGGGGCGGCGATAATCACGGCGGCTAGTGCGCAGACATATTTCAAGTTCCGGTCCTCCCAGGGTTAGGGAAGGTTATGCGTCAGCGTCGATACCATGACAAATCTGTGTCGAAAATACCACAGGGGCAGGGCATTTGTGTTGCAAGCCTGCGCAGAACGATTGCGCGGTGAACGAAATGTCACCTAAAGCGTCGCTATCTAGCGGATCGTCCTTCGCCCGTAGGCGATTTTAGATGGATCGCATACGCACCGAACAAATTCCAGCGGCGGTTAACACCGCCCAAACTAGGGGAAGACATTCAGATGGTTACCAAGGCTTTCCGCCGCAATCTTCTTGCGACCACAATTATCGCGGGTTCGCTCATGGCTTCGCCTGCGTTCGCGCAAAACGCCAAACCCGCCGACGCCCCAAAGGAAGAAGACACGATTGTCGTCACCGGCTCGCTGATCTCCAACCCTAATCTTGCACAATCGTCGCCCGTCCTCGTGACCACGTCGGAGGAAATCGCCCTTCGCCAGAACAACCTGGCCGAAGAAGTTCTGCGCGATATACCGGGCGTCGTGCCAAGTATCGGTTCGGCAGTGAACAACGGAAATGGTGGCGCATCGTTCGTCGATCTTCGTGGTCTCGGTGCAAACCGCAACGTTGTTCTGCTCGACGGTAATCGCATTGCGCCATCGGGGCTGGTCGGCATCGTCGATCTCAATAATATTCCGCTTGCTTTGATCGACCGTGTCGACGTCCTGACGGGCGGCGCCTCTACAACATACGGCGCAGATGCCATTTCGGGCGTCGTCAACTTCGTGACAAAACGCGATTTCTCGGGTGTTGAGATTTCAGCGAGTGAGAAGATCACTGAGAAGGGCGACGGCAACTACCTACGCACTGACGTCACCGTGGGTGGCAATTTCGCTGACGGAAAGGGCAATGCTGTTCTTTCGATCGGCTATCAGAAATCCGATCCGGTCTATCAGGGCGACCGCGATTTCTCGGTCAATAACATAGATTCGTTTTCGGGTACGTTTGGCGGCTCGGGCACGACTGTCCCTTCACGTATTACCAGCACCCGGGGCTTAACCGGCGGTGTTCCCAACACGCAGCCCGCTTACACTCAAACGGGTACTCAAATTAACGCAGACGGCACGACGACTCCAATTTTGACGGTTAATCCAGGTGGCGCCAAAAACGGCGGGGCGCGTCAGGTCAACCCTACGACCGGGCAAGCGATTGGCACCTATCACAGATTTAATTTCAATCCTTACAACATCTTCCAGACGCCGTTCCGCCGGTACAACATGTTCGCAGCTGCGCACTACGAGATTTCGGACAACATCGAGATCTATACGCGTGGCCTGTTCTCCAAAAATACGGTTTCAACGATCGTCGCGCCGTCAGGTTCTTTCGGCTCCTCCGTCGCAGTTCCGCTGAGCAACCCGTATTTGCCGGCATCGGTGCGCAACCAGCTTTGCGCATTCAACATCGCACCAACCGTGACTGGAATTGACTCGGCTTCCGGTGCTAGCGTTTCGGCACAGGCCACCTACCTGGCGCGCTTTGATCAGCCAACGTGCGATGCGGCATCAACCGCGACGTCGCCGACCATTATTGACCCATTGACCGGCCTCGTGACGGCCAATCCTGCCTTCAAAACAGCGACGTTTAACTTGTCACGTCGCTTCGTCGAAGACGGGCCGCGTACGAGCGAGTTTTCAACTACGATCTTCGATTACCGCGTAGGTCTGAGAGGAGCATTCAACAGCCACGTGAAGTGGGACGTTAACGCCAGCTACGGCGAATCCGAGAACCGTCAAACTCTTGGTGGGTACGTGCTGACCTCACGCATTCGCGCTGCCGTTTACGCAACAAACACAACGACGTGTCTGCCCAACGCCCCGAACGGCGGTAGCACAGCGGCAGGCTGTGTACCCATCAACGTGTTTGGCCCAGCTGGTTCCATTAGCCAGGCGGGATCGGCGTTTGTACAACAGGCGTCGACGACCTTGGTGAAAACGACGCTGGCGCAGGCCCGTGCCGTCATAAGTGGCGACTTCGGTTTTACCGTTCCTTCAGCCGCTGATCCGGTGCAGTTCGCGGTCGGCGGTGAGTATCGCAAATATAGCGCTTCGCAGGCTTCCGATTCGCTAGCAAAGACGGCCGGTGAACTTGGCGGTGCCGGCGGTGCTGCCCCTGACATCAACGGCGGCTACGACGTGTATGAAGCCTTTGGCGAACTCGTGGTCCCGCTGGTCCAGGATAAACCGTTCTTCCGCGAACTGACCGTGAAGGGTGGTGCTCGTTATTCGGCTTACAAGGTCGATGCGGTGACCCAGCCAAAATACAACACCACGACCTACAAGGCTGAACTTACATGGTCGCCAGTCAAGGATCTCAAGTTCCGTGGTGGTTATTCGCGTGCGGTTCGGGCTCCAAACATCGGCGAACTCTTCACGCCCGTTACGACAGGGTTGACGAGCTTGGCTACGGACCCGTGCGCGGGAGCCGCCCCTACGACGAATGCCAACTTACGTGCGGTCTGCATCGCACAGGGTGCACCGGCCGCCACGATCGGAAGCATTTTGAATCCGACAGCAGCGCAGGCGAATAACACGACTGGTGGCAGTCTTAACGTCAAGCCTGAGACTTCAGACAGTTACACGCTTGGCATGGTTCTTCAGCCAAGCATGGTTCAAGGGCTGACGCTGACGGTCGACTACTATAATATTCGGGTTAAGCAGGCGATTACTGCACCAGCACCGGCCGATGTCGTCACCGCATGCTTCAACAATGGTAACGTAACAGCGGCAAGCGCCACCAACCCGCTGTGCACAGCGGCCATTCGTCGTAACCCGGTGACTGGTGGATTAGACGGTGATCCGGCGACAACGCAGGGCCTTATCACCCAGCTGACCAATTCCGGCTTGTTGAAGACCGATGGTATCGATGTTTCTTTGAACTATCATCGAGACATTGGCTTCGCGAAGCTGGCGCTGAGTTTCCTGGGAAATTACACGTTCCATTCGAACTTCCGCTCGAATGCAGCTGATCCGAATTCGGTAGACCGTGATTGCACTGGTTATTTCAGTGCTAACTGCCCCTCGATCCAGCCGAAGTTCCAGTGGTCACAGCGTACGACCTTGTCATTCGACAAGGTAGATCTGTCGCTCCTATGGCGTCATATCGATCAGGCGAACTACGAGGCAACGGCGTCCAACTATGTTGCGCGCGGCTTAAACGGCGGCACGGACGCAGCGCCGGTTCCCGCTCTGTTATTTTCGGGAAAACTTCCCGATGGAACTGGACCGTATAACTTCAACCATATCCGTCCGTACGATTACTTCGATGTTTCGGCGCGCTTTGCACTTACTCCGACCCTCGAACTCACTTTGGGTGTGAGCAACGTCTTCAACGTCAAGCCGCCGATCGTAGGCAGCACAGCGGGGACGACGCAGTACAACAGCGGCAACACCTACCCGTCGACATATGATGCGCTTGGTCGTGCATACGCGGCCTCGGTCAAAGTTCGTTTCTAAACGATTTTGTCGAAGCTTTAGAAGGGGGCGGCGCTTCGGCGTCGCCCTTTTTTATGTGTTACCGCATATGCAGACTTACAGATACGGAATGATCTTCGATAGAGCAGCGTGCTTGAACGGTGTGGAGTGTATCTCATGTCCTACGCGGGCATTGTTATGGCTTTTGCTTCGGCAGCGGTGTCAACTGATACTCCGCCCGCTCAAGTGGATCCTCTGGATAAGGTTAAATGTGTCCGCGAGTCAGTAATTGGCTCACTCGTCACCAGCCGCAGAGTTTGCTGTTCGTTACGCAAATGTAACAGAATAAATGACGAAGCCCAGGAGGAGGCGCAGCGTATTACGCAGCCACGTACACCCTATCAACCGAACTGAGCCGACGCCTCAGCCTAGTAGGAGTGCCGCGGGTAGTATCATTGGTACGGTTGCGGCGTCCGCCACCGCCTCGGCCCAGAGCGTAACCTTGGCGATTTCGTCGCCATGCTGCGCGGCAGCCTCGTCGTACTCTAGCGCGCGATCTTTCAGCCCAAAATCGACGTTCGACTTGGAGTGTTTGGCAAAGGCGTCGCCGGTGACGATCGCATTTATTTGCGGCTCGGATAGCCCAATTTCGTAGTGCGTGGCTAAGGCTTCAATGGTTTCAGCCGGGCGTGCAAGTAGGCTCTCGCTGTCGAGCGTGCAGACGCGCGTATTTCCGAACTCGGCAATGAGCCTGGCGAACAGCGCCTGTTGTGCGAGCCAACCAACCGCGGCCACTTGAAGGTCGGTCTGGCCAAGATAATCTCCTGGCTCAAACCCCAAATGGACGAGATCTTCTCGTAGTAACTTTATCAGCAGATCTCGTGCCCAAAGTCGCCCAGTCATTTCCTTTTTGGCGACCGAGCGCAGATAAATGCTGAGTGGCGCATAGACTAGGACGGCTTTTGAGTCCTTTTGCATTGCCAAGATGCCGCGAGCGAGACCGTTCGCCAGATTGCTTGGTTTGACGATTGCCCTCTCGCCTGCCGTCAGTGGTCTCGCTAGCAGCGAAGTCAAATTGTCTAGAACCTTTGCAACATGGGTAGGCGGGCCGCCTCCGCGATGTCGCCATCCGACCAGATCGTTGAAAATTGGCGGCTCTTTCAGACCGATTGAAACGCCTGGTATGTCGAACGCGCGGGCGAGCATCGTCGAGCAACAGAACGCAGAATGAAAAATGTAATGCGGTGGTCGGGTTGCCGACATTGCATTGATGGCCTGCTGTCGTGCGATAATGACTTTATCCAGACCGGCAGGCAGATATTCGTCGGTTAGAAACGTTGCGTCTTGATGGACCTGACGCGACATGCGGACGAAGTGAACGGCGTCGTGCTGTGGATCGTACCTGTGCGCAAACCATTGCCCGTCGTCGATCACGGCCGCGATATTCGGGCCCCCCATCACCGATCGAATCCGAAGCGGTCGATCCACGGCTGGAGTATCGGCAACACCGGGTCGATATAAGCGCGATAGCGTTCCCATTGCCGCGTCCCGTCGTATAGTGGTTTGCGCACCTGTGCGGCGCTTGCCGTCGACACACCACGCGTCTTGGCGGCCTTGCTGAATTGTCTGAGGCATGGCGACCAGGCTAGACCAATGAAATTGCAAAGTTCGCGCGTTGTTGCGTCGAACTCACGGACCAGTGAGTCGTATCGCACCTCATGGGTTGTGAGCGGTAGCCTCTCAAGGCTGGCCTGTATCAAACGCATGAGGGCGTCATAATGGCGAGCGGTGCTTTCGAGGCTCGTGTATTCGTAGGTCGTCGATGTCAGCGCGAAATTAGTATGGAAACAACTCCAGACGACGTCGCGCGTATCGCGACGCATGATCAGGATGCGGGCATCGGGAAAAAGCCTTGAGATAATTGGCAACCGCAGGCCTTTGAGAGGATCCATATCAACGAAAGACTTGCCAACTACATCCAACCCGGCCGCCTTGACCTTCGCCCAATAGGCTTCCCGGAAGCGCTTCGCGCCCTCAGCGGTCAGGCTTGCAAGTTGATCGAACCCAGCGCCATCGGTAAGAAACGCCTCGTCCGCATCGCGCAGTGTCGGTCGCTCCTCCAGCGCAAGTACATCGGGCAGCGACGCCAGGATATTCTCGACAAGCGTGGTACCCGAGCGCGGATAACCCAGCAGGAATATGTGCTTCGCTGCGGCCCCCGCGATTGGTTCGGGCGTCGGAATAGCCCAGTTATCGGTAGCCGTGCGCGCAAGCGAGGCACCGATCCGATCGATAAACGCACGGTGGGTCTCACGCTCGGCGGCAAATTGCCCCGCATGAACCGCAGCGAATTCAGATTTTGCGGCCTGATAAGCCCGAAATGCATCGCCGGTACGATCGAGCCGGTCGAATGCGTCACCCAGAACGTTGAGAGCATTCGCACGTTCCGAGGAGGGCGGCGCATCAGCTTCGAGGAGCGGCGCTAGTCGCGCGGCGGCCGTTGCATAGTCGCCGCCTTCGATCTCGACCGCGGCAAGGGCACTCCTGGCGATCAGGTTTTCAGGATCGAGCGCGAGTGCCTTGAATGCATGGCCGCGAACCACGTCAGTATCACCCTTGCGGACTGCAATTAAGGCCATTCCCGCCCAAGCTGCGGCGTTGTCGGGGTCAAGTCTGGCGGCCTCGGCATAGCTCTCGGTTGCCTTTTCGAACGATCCGCCTGTCGACAAGACGAACCCGCGCTCGAGCCATGCCGCTGCATAGGTAGGGCACGAGCGGATCGCCGCGTCACAGTGCAACACGGCATCGCGCAATTGGCGCCCCTCGCGGTAGAGGACGGCCATTGTCGTGAGGACGACCGGGTCGTTCGGCGCGAGGCCAAGTGCCTGGCGTAACAACTCGAACGCAGCATCCCGATCTCCCGCCTGAGCATGATCCCAAGCAACGGTGACGTAATTGTAAGGATCGGTGTCGCCGCGCGCAATTGCGGCAGTCGCAGCGGCGACGGTATCGGTCATGTCGACGCTTCTGGTCGATTAAACAATTTCGTCAAGTCGCGAGCATGAGCTTGCCGTCGCCCTCCTCGACGCGCACCGTTGATCCGTCGGGCACGTCGCCCCGCAGAATGGCGTCGGCGAGCAGATCCTGAAGATATTTCTGGACGGCGCGTTTCAAAGGACGTGCGCCATAGACCGGATCATAGCCGACGCGACCGAGCCACGCGCGCGCCGCATCGGACAATTCGAGCGTTACCTTGCGGTCGGCGAGCAATTTTTGGACGCGGCCGACCTGAATATCGACGATCGGGGCCATATTGGCCGCGCTCAGGCGGTTAAACAGCACAATCTCGTCCAGTCGATTGAGAAATTCGGGACGGAAATGGCCGCGGACGATTTCCATGACCTGCGGCTCGACGCTTTCCACAGATTGCTCGTCGGGCAAATTGGCAATGAACTGGCTGCCAAGGTTCGAGGTCAGGATGATAAGCGTATTGGTGAAGTCGACCGTACGACCTTGTCCGTCGGTCAGGCGTCCGTCGTCGAGCACCTGAAGGAGCACGTTGAACACGTCGCCGTGTGCCTTTTCGACTTCGTCGAACAAAATCACCTGATATGGGCGACGACGGACAGCTTCGGTCAGGACGCCGCCTTCCTCATAGCCGACATAGCCCGGCGGCGCTCCAATCAGACGCGCGACGGAATGCTTCTCCATGAATTCGCTCATGTCGATGCGAACCATCGCCGAAGGATCGTCGAACAGGAAAGTGGCGAGCGACTTCGTCAGCTCGGTCTTGCCAACGCCCGTCGGGCCGAGGAACAGGAAAGAACCGAGCGGCCGGTTGGGGTCCTGCAATCCGGCACGCGCTCGACGCACCGCAGCCGAAACAGCGGCGACGGCGGCGTCCTGACCGATAACAGATTTAGCGAGGATTGCCTCCATCTGGAGGAGCTTTTCGCGCTCGCCCTCGAGCATCTTGTCGACGGGAATGCCGGTCCAGCGGCTGACGATGCCGGCGATGTCGTTCGCGGTCACCTCTTCGCGCAACATGGCGCCTGTCGCGGCACCCTGTGCTTCGACAAGCTGCCTTTCGAGCGCAGGAATCGTGCCATATTGGAGCTCACCCGCCCGGCCCAGGTCACCCGTGCGCTGTGCCTGATCAAGCGAAATGCGTGCCGTTTCGAGCTGTTCCTTCAGCTTGGCCTCGGCTTGAATCTTTTCCTTCTCGCCCTGCCAGCGGGTGGTCAGCGCGGCTGACTGTTCTTCCAGATTGGCAAGATCGGCTCGCAGGCTCGAAAGACGCTCCCGGGATGCGGCATCGCTCTCCTTTTCGAGCGCCATTGTCTCGATCTTCAGCTGGATAATCCTTCGATCGAGCGCTTCGATTGCCTCCGGCTTGCTCTCGACTTCCATGCGGAGCCGTGATGCTGCCTCGTCCATCAGGTCGATCGCTTTATCGGGTAGGAAGCGGTCCGTGATGTAGCGGTGAGAGAGGGTCGCCGCCGCAACGATCGCACCGTCAGTGATCCGGACGCCGTGGTGGAGCTCGTATTTCTCCTTCAGCCCCCGCAGGATCGATATGGTGTCCTCGACGGTCGGCTCACCGACGAACACGGGCTGGAACCGCCGCTGCAGCGCGGCGTCTTTCTCGACGTACTTACGATACTCGTCGAGCGTGGTCGCACCAATACAGTGCAACTCGCCACGCGCGAGTGCAGGCTTGATCATGTTCGAAGCGTCCATGGCCCCGTCGGTTTTGCCCGCACCGATCAGCGTGTGCATCTCGTCGATGAACAGGATTATATGTCCCTCGGCAGCACGGACTTCGTCCAGAACGCCCTTCAGCCGTTCCTCGAACTCGCCGCGATATTTGGCGCCGGCAATGAGGCTGCCCATGTCGAGCGCCATCAGGGCGCGGTCCTTGATCCCGTCCGGCACGTCACCGTTGGCGATGCGCAACGCCAACCCTTCGGCAATCGCTGTCTTGCCAACGCCGGGCTCGCCGATCAGCACGGGATTGTTCTTTGTCCGGCGTGCGAGGATCTGGATTGTCCGGCGAATTTCCTCGTCGCGGCCGATAACGGGGTCAAGTTTGCCGTCGCGCGCCGCCTGCGTCAGGTCTCGGGCGAACTTCTTGAGCGCATCATAGCGGTCCTCGGCACCGGCCGTGTCCGCTGCGCGTCCGCCGCGCAGCTCGTTGATGGCGGTATTGAGCGTCTCGGCTTTCACCCCGGCATCCGCGAGCGCTTTGCCGGCGCCCGACGCCGAGGCCAGTGTGAGTGCCAGCAACAAGCGTTCGACGGTAACGTAACTGTCTCCGGCCTTTTTCGCGACCTGTTCGGCCTGATCAAGCAGCCGCACGAGATCGTTGTCGAGGGCAGGCGTCTGCTGCGCACCGCTCCCGGAAACCGCCGGATGCTTGGCGAGCAGCGTATCAGTCTCGCGCACCGCAACGGCCACGTCGCCCCCGGCCTTGCGGATTAGCCCGGATGCCATTCCCTCACTGTCTTCGAGCAAGGCCTTCAACAAATGCTCAGGCGCGATGCGCTGGTGCGACATACGGATCGCGACGGTTTGCGCTCCCTGAAGGAAACCCTTGGCGCGGTCGGTAAACAGTTCGAGATTCATGATGTCCCTTTCGTCTTTCGCGATATGGTGTTGCTGATTTACAACACAAGGCTTCTCGCGCTAGGGCTCGCTGGTGAGTTACCTCCTGACGCTTCTTGCTGCCACCGCGCTCTCACCGCAATCGGTTGAGGACGTGCGCTGTGTTGCGGTGCTCGGCATCGTCGCCTTCGAACAAGGACATGGCCCCGAATGGCGCAACGTCGCGCCGGTCCGCCGCAACGGCGAGCGGTTTGCCGGTGTCGTGGGTGAACGGCTGATGAAGGAAACGGGTCAGACGCGTGAAGCTGTGAAAAGCCTGATCGTGGCCGACGTTGCCACGCTCCAGAAAACCAAAGACCTGCCACGGCGCGAGGTGGACGCATGCCTTGAACGCATGGCCGTTGTTGCCCCGCCGCCGCCGCCGCCGAGCTTGCCGCGCTGCGCCGCAGCGATGGCGGTTGCGGGTGAGGCTGTCAAAGCGCGCGAAGGCCTGAGCAAAGGTGCAAAGGACCTTGCAACGCTCGCTTCGGTGCTCGCGTACCGTGCAAAGGTCGAGGGTGCCGCATTGGGCAAATCGGAGGCCCAGGTTGCTGCCAGTATAGCCGTCGAGCGCGCCGCCGTGACCAGCGCCGGCGGTATCGACGATGAAGAGCTTCAGCGCTGTGGTGAATTGGCCGTCGCGCAGTGAGGCCTTTCCATCTCGCTTTTGCCGTCCACGACCTTGCGGCAGCGCGCTTTTTTTACGGCGGTGTCCTTGGCTGCCCCGAGGGGCGCAGCAGCGACGCTTGGATAGATTTCGATCTCTACGGCCACCAGATCGTCACGCACCTCTCGCCCAGTGCGCGCGATACGCTCTCGAACCCGGTCGATGGCCACGACGTCCCGGTCCCACATTTCGGCGTCGTGCTGACGATGGACCAATGGCGTACGCTCGCGGCTCGGCTTGAAGCCGCAGGGATTGCGTTTGATATTGCGCCCTACATCCGGTTCGAGGGGCAGATCGGCGAACAGGCGACAATGTTCTTTCGCGACCCCAGCGGCAATGCACTAGAGTTCAAGGGTTTCGCGGACGATTCACAGCTTTTTGCGCGTTAGGCGCCGTGTCGGTGCACACGCTTGACAGTCTACAGGCGATCATAAGCGCAAAACCGGGCCGTTGCGTCTGCAACCGGTCGAGTTAGCTCGTGCCAAACGCATCGCATTGTGCCCGATCACTGGTCTGTAAACCACGCGACAGCCATTGCCGACGCTGCGCCGACGACCAGTGCGTAAAACTGTCAGGCACAACCCGCTCGCCTGCCGCCTTTTGCAAGGTATCGTCGCCGATGGCCTGGGCGGCACGTAATCCGCCTTCAACATCGCCTAGGTCCAGTTTGTCGCGGTTTTTGGCCGCCCAGACGCATGCATAAAAATTAGCCTGCAATTCCAACGCAACTTGCAGCGCGCGACCCTCAGTTCGCGAGGCCCGTTCTTGTGTCGTCCGTACCTTTTCAGCGATCCCGGTCAGGTTCTGAACGTGATGGCCACGTCGTGCGCCATGACATGGGCTTGGGAGAAGTGACCGGGCGTCCCGAAGCGCTGCTTCAGCCCATCGAATAATTCAGCGTCGAGGCGGACGCCCGTGTCGGCCGGGCAATAAAAAAATCCCATCGCTGACTGCGCAGCGCCGCACCCCGACTGTCCCGCGCTGGCATAAAAACCAAGTTTGGGGCGCGTGTAGCCAGGGATAAGTTTTTCCCGCGTCTGGTTGACGCTGACGAGGGCGTGGCACGATAATCTGCTAGCGGCATCGACGCTGCAGCTCTGCGCCGCTGTTACACCGCCGCTCTGCAGAGGCAGCGCCGTTTGAATCGCTCAGGGGGGCACAACCGCCCCGATGTTGCCGACAACCCCGAACAAAAAGTACACATTCCCCTGTACGATCAGGCCGCCGCCAAAGTGGCTGAACACGAACGGTATCAACATGCCGATCAGCCCCAGCCCGCCGCCACTTCCGCCAAAACCCACTGCGCTGAAATCGCCGCCACGCTGGTCCTCGGAATGGAGATCGCCTGAATCATCGAGGCGCATGGTTTCATCCTCCAATCATGCGATTGAAATGCACAGGTCGTATCGTCGTTGCAATGCACCGCGCGCGGTCGCACACGAGGCAAATGGCTGGTATCGATTCACGTCCACGCCGCCGCAAGGCGTCGCTTCCGCTGCCCGATAAGGTTGCGCTCGTCCTTCAGGGCGGCGGTGCTCTGGGCTCTTACCAAGCCGGCATCTATCAAGCGCTCGAAACCGCGGGGATCGAGATCGATCAAGTCGCAGGCATTTCGATCGGGGCCGTCAATGCAGCGCTGATTGCGGGCAATCCACCTGAACTACGTGTCAAGGCGTTGAGAACGTTCTGGGACCGCACATCGGCAGCGTTGCCGACCTTCCCGATCTGGGGCGGCGATATTGGACGCGAAATGCTTCATGAAGCGTCGGCAGCCTTCGTCGCCACATTCGGCGTGCCGGGTTTCTTCAAGCCCAATCCGGTGCCGCCTGCGATGGCGTGGCCGGGGAGTATGCAAGCGCTGAGTTTCTACGATTCCACGCAGTTGGCGAGGACGCTCGACGATCTTGTTGATTGGGACTTGCTCAATGATGGACCAGTCCGGATCGGCGTGGGCGCGGTAGAAATCGAAAGTGGCAATTTTCACTATTTCGACAGCAAGAAAGAGCGGCTCGACGCGCGCCATATCATGGCATCGGGGGCTCTGCCCCCAGGCCTTCCCCCGGTCGAGATCGACGGCAAGCTCTGGTGGGATGGTGGGCTCGTTTCCAACACGCCGCTCAGCCACGTCCTCGACACTCAGGATGCCGACTTGTTGGTGTTCCAGGTTGATCTGTTCGCGGCGAGTGCTGCGCGGCCAAAAACGATCATGGACGTCGTGGCGCGTGAAAAGGAGATCCGCTTTTCGAGTCGCACGCGTCAGATCAGCGACCAGCTCGTTAAACTGCGGACCGAGCGCGAGGCGATCCGTCGCGTCCTCAAAAAGCTGCCTGAAGGGATGCACAGCGACCCCGACGTCGTGCGTCTGACCGAGATGGCCCGCGAATACCCGGTGAACATTGTGCAGATGATCTACCGTGCCAACGCTTGGGAGGGGGGCGCGCGCGACTACGAGTTCTCCGCGCGGACGATGGCTGAACACTGGGCTGCTGGCGAAGCGGCGGTCGCATCAACAATCGACCGGTCGGAACTCGTCGCCCAGAACATCCTCGACGGGCGCACGGCAGCATTCGACCTCACGCCCCGCTAGATCATGCGACCATCAGCATGTAGTGTCGCATTGCGGCTCCTGGCCGGGGGGGGCTTTTTGTTTTTTAAGAAGGACTTCTTTTGATGAATCGAGTACTGGTCGCAGCGGTGTCCCTTGGTGCAACTCTGGCAGGCACCTCAGTACAGGCCGACGCGGGTCGGCTGCCGATCAGTGTTGTCCCGACCGCCTATGATCTTACCATCGATCCCGACGCGTCGAACTTGAGCTTTACCGGCGCTGGCACGGTTGCGATCACAGTCCGCGCGCCGATCCGTACGATTACGCTCAATGCGGCAGATCTCGGCATCCGCGATGTGAAAATCGACGGACGGATTCCTGCGACCGTGACGCTGGACCAAGCCGGACAGACAGCGACCTTCACGTTCGGCGAGCCAGTTTCGGCAGGGAAGCACACGCTATCGATGGCATGGACCGGCAAGATACATCAATCGGCGACTGGCCTGTTCGCCATCGATTACACCAACATCGACGGCAGCAAGGACAGGATGCTCGCGACGCAGTTTGAGGCGCCCGACGCGCGTCGGTTCGCGCCGATGTGGGACGAACCAGCGCTAAAGGCGACATTCAAGTTGAGCGCGGTCGCCCCCAACGGCCAGACGGCATTTTCGAATATGCCGGTTGCCGACAAGACGCCGGGTGTCACGGGCAAGACCGTGTGGCACTTTGCGCCCACCCCCAAAATGTCGAGCTATCTGCTTTTCCTTGGCCTGGGCAATGTCGAGCGCAAGACAGTCATGGCGGGGAACGTCGAGATCGGTGTCATCACACGCAAGGGCGTGGTCGATCAGGGAGACTATGCGTTGGCGAGCGCCAAGCGCGTCCTTGCGCACTACAACGACTATTTCGGAACGCCTTATCCGCTTCCCAAGCTCGACATGATCGCTGGACCGGGATCGTCGCAATTCTTCGGTGCGATGGAAAATTGGGGCGCAATTTTCTACTTCGAGCGCGTCCTGCTGCAAGATCCCAAGCTCGCGACAGAAAGCCAGAAGCAGGAAATCTTCAATGTCGTCGCTCACGAAATGGCGCACCAGTGGTTCGGCGACCTCGTTACCATGTCGTGGTGGGACGACCTGTGGCTGAATGAAGGGTTCGCGTCGTGGATGGCGTCGAAGACCGCCAACGACCTCAATCCCGAATGGGGCGCGCTGACCCAATCGCTGGCTTTTGACCGGCAAAGCGCAATGGCCCGTGATGCGCGAGTGACGACGCATCCAATCATCCAGCATGTCGAAACCCCCGATCAGATCAGCCAGGCGTTCGACGACATTACCTATCGCAAAGGCGAAGCCGTGATCCGGATGCTGGAGGGCGCAGTCGGCCCCGAGGCCTTCCGCTCAGGCGTGCGCAGCTACATGGCCAAGTACAAATACGGCAACACGGTCACGGATCAGCTGTGGAGTGAAGTTGCAACCGCATCGGGCAAACCCGTCAAGCCAATGATGGACAGCTTTACCTTGCAGGGCGGTGTGCCGCTCATCAGGGTCGCCGACCCGACGTGCGGGAACGCCAGCACGTCTGTTGCCTGGACGCAGGGGCGCTTTGCACTCGATGCGGGATCGAAAACGCCGCAGACGTGGATCGTGCCCGTCAGTGTCGGACAAGCAGGTGGCGTCGCGCCGATCCGCACGATCGCGCCAGGATCCGCCACGGTGCCGACGCGCATTTCGCTGCCGGGCTGCGGGCTGACCGTCGCGAACTACGGTCAAAGTGCTTATTTTCGGACGCTGTATACGCCGGCTCATTTCGAACGTTTGAAGGCCGGGTTTGCAAAGCTCTCGGTCGACGATCAGATTGGTCTCGTCGCCGACGGCTACGGCCTCGCCAACAGTAACGATCAAGCGATCGAAAGCTATCTCTCGCTGATTTCACGCGTTCCCACCGACGCGTCGCCGATCCTGTGGTCAATGATAACAGGGGAGTTGGCCAGCATCGATTCATTGCTGCGAGATGTGCCCGAGCAGCAAGCATTCCGAATTCGCGCACGCAAGCTTCTTGCGCCGCAATTTGCACGGACCGGCTGGACGGCGAAGATCGATGAAGCTTCCGCGCTCGCCATGCTGCGCGAAGCGCTGATACCGACGCTGGGTGAGTTGGGCGAAGGCGCGGTCGTTGCCGAGGGAAATCGCTTTGCCCAGTTAAGCTTCGACAAGCCGGACGCCGTACCGGGCTCGATCCGACAGCCTTCACTTCGCATCTTTGCCTATACGGCCGATCCCGCGCGCTGGGAGATGCTGCATGAAAAGGCGCGCGCAGAGAAAAGTCCGGTTGTGCAGCTCAATCTCTACAGCGATCTGGGCGCGGCCCGCGATCCGGCACTGGCACAAAAGGCCCTCGACCTTACCCTGACCGATGAAATTCCAGTGCCGATGCGCGGTAATGTCATTCAGGCTGTGTCGCGCGAGCACCCGGTATTGGCGTTTGACTGGGCAGTCGCTCACGCCGACGCGGTCGACGCCGTCCTCGAAAGCAGCACCCGCGCTGCATTCATCGTTGGCCTGCCAGTTGGTGCAAACGATCCCGCCGTCGCAACGCGCGTTACCGCTTACGCCCTCAAGGCACTCCCCGCGGGGTCGCGCAAGCCTGCCGACGTCACGGTTTCGGTGATCAATTATCGTGCTGGGTTGCGTCAGCGTCAGGCGGCGGCAATCGGTAAATGGGCCTCGAATTAGGAGTTTTTATGTTTCTTAAAGGCAAGACAGCTCTCGTCACGGGGTCGACCTCGGGCATCGGCCTTGGCTATGCAAAAGCACTCGCCGCGGCGGGAGCCAACGTCTTAATCAACGGTTTCGGCGACGCCGCCGATATCGAGAAGGAACGTCTGGGTCTCGAAGCGCTGTCAGGTGCAAAGGCGCTCTACTCGGATGCCGACATGACCAAACCCGCTTCGATTGTGGCGATGGTCACGCTGTGCGCCGACAAATTGGGTGGACCTGACATCGTCATCAACAATGCTGGCATCCAGTTTGTTTCCCCAGTCGATCAGTTCCCCGATGAAAAGTGGGACGCGATCATTGCGATCAACCTGACGTCTGCATTCCACGTGATCAAAGCGGCGCTTCCCGGCATGAAGGCAAGGAAATGGGGGCGGATAATCAATACTGCCTCCGCGCACTCGCTGGTGGCGAGCCCCGACAAGTCGGCTTATGTGGCGGCCAAACACGGTCTTGCGGGATTGACCAAGACCGTTGCGCTCGAGGTTGCCACAATGGGCATCACGGCCAATTGCATCTCACCTGGCTATGTTTGGACACCGCTGGTGGAGCAACAAATCCCCGACACGATGAAGGCGCGCGGTATGACCAAGGAACAGGTGATGAACGATGTCCTCCTGGCCGCCCAACCGACCAAACAGTTTGTAACTGTCGACCAGATCGCAGCGATGGCGATCTTCTTGTGCGGCGATGCGGCATCCTCGATCACGGGCGCGAACCTGTCGGTTGACGGGGGGTGGACGGCGGCGTGATCGCAATGCGGTTCCTGTTTCTCGCGTGCGTCGCCGGTGGGTTCGCAACCGGCGTTGCATCCAAGCCCGTTTGCAAAGCCCCCGGACCGGATTGGCGGCAGGACGTGACACCAGCCGACGTCACCCGGCTTCACGAGGTTCGCGAGTCTTTCGTCAAGGCGCTGGCCCAGGCGCGCGCAGGGGATCACGGAAATGACGTCGCACGGGAGGGTTTTCTGCTTGACCCCGATGCCGCCATCGACGGGGCAGCCCTTCCAGTCGGCGATTATCACTGCCGGACGATCAAGCTGGGGTCGCAAAGTGTGAGCGGACCGTCGTTCGTGTCTTATCCCTCGCTTGACTGTCGGGTCACTGCAAATGGCAAGGTTTCGCGCTTCGTTCGGGTGAACGGACTGCAGCGCCCGACGGGCACGCTCTACCCTGCGTCAGTCCGGCAGCAGGTGTTTCTGGGAACGCTGGTGTTGAGCGACGAAACGCGCGCGCTCAACTATGGGCGTGATACCGACCGCAATATGATTGGCGCGGTCGAGCGGATTGGGCCCCGCCGCTGGCGGATGGTCTTGCCTTATCCGCGGTTTGATTCAACGCTGGACGTCATCGATCTCGTTCCTGCCAATTGAGCCGAGAAATTGGTCAGAAGGAGGTCGAGTTCGCTGAGCGCATAGGGTTTGGTCAGAACGGGACAGTCGCTGTGTGCCGGATCGACGCCGCCCGCCCCATAGCCAGTTGTAAAGGCGAACGGGCACCCGCGTTGTTTGAGCGCAGTGGCAACCGCCATGCTCGTGTCGCCGTTCAAATTCACGTCAAGCAACGCCACATCAAAATCGACATTTGCGCACGCCTCCAAGGCTTCGGCCAGCGTCGTGGCGGTTTGCACAACCCGATGACCCAGGCCATCGATCATGTCTTCGGCCATCATTGCGATCAGCGCTTCGTCCTCGACGAGCAGTAACCGCAATGTCTGTCGCATGGCTTGGATCATGCAATATTCCCTTTACCGATGGCTTTGATGCGGCAGCGCACGCCGGATGTCGCAAATGTTACGTCAACTTTGCCAGTCAGATCGCTGGTGAGCGCGCGCTCGATCATCCGCATGGCGAACCCATGACTCCTCGGCTCAAAAACAGGCGGTCCGCCCCGTTCATGCCATTCGAGATTGAAGCCATCGCGCGTTGTTTTCCAGTCCAAATCGATATGCCCCTTTTTGTTCGACAACGCACCGTATTTTGCGGCGTTGGTGCCGAGTTCATGGAGCGCCATCGCGATTGCGACCGCTGCCTTGGGCGTCAGCTGGATTTCGGGGCCCGTGGCGGCGACGCGATCGGTGTTGCTGCCGAACGTCGCGGTTGCCCCGCGGACCAGCTCGGCAAGTGTTACGCCTTCCCAATGTTCGCGGGTCAGCCCATCCGCGCGCGCGCAAAACGCCTTCGGTAATTTCACGAGCTCCGGCAAAAATGCCGACCACGCGTCCGCTCGCGTCACTGACGGCCGAGAAATTATAATTCCAGAATTCGTCGCGCTTTAGATCGCCGTCGCGAAACTGAAAGTGCTTGTTTGTCTCGGTGATGCCGCTGCCGCTCGCGACGATCTGTGCGAAGGCCTTTGCCATTGGCGGCCACCACTTGCCCCAAACGTTGGCTGCGGGTTGTCCCAATACCGGCGTGTCGCGTTTCAACGCCGCACTAAACGCATCATTGTAGAGAAAGCGCCACTCGTCGCCCCAAAAGACAGCAGCCGGATAATCAGCCCCCAGACACAGGGCAACAGTGGTTCGCAACTCTGCAGGCCACAAGCCCTTTGCACCCAACGGCGTCGCCGCCCAGTCGAACGTGGCGATGGCGTCGGTCATAATGGCAGGACGTGTCACGCGAACTCTTGTGAATAGCGGGGCGCTAAACGGCAATGGCCGAATTTGACAAGCTTCCCAAAACAGCAACGCCCGCCGGGGTTCCCCCCGACGGACGCCTTCCTCCCCAGGAAGTCTTGGCTCACGATCGACGTTGTCGCGTCCGCCAGTGAGCGCGATTCACCTCAGCCGAATTGGTTCATGGTGTTATGAATGCCACCTGCCTTGAGCGCAGCGTCGCGCGCAAAATATTCCTTGTGGTCGTCGCCGATGTCGGAGCCGCTCATGTTCTGATGCCTCACGCAAGCGATGCCCTCGCGGATTTCCTTGCGCTGCACGCCCGCGACATAGCCAAGCATGCCGGCATCGCCGAAATACTCCTTGGCCAGATTGTCAGTCGACAGCGCCGCGGTGTGATAAGTCGGCAGCGTGATGAGGTGGTGGAAAATCCCCGCGCGTTTTGCGCTGTCCGCCTGGAATGTGCGGATACGCTTGTCGGCGGCAATTCCCAGCTCGGTATCGTCGTATTTGGCGGCCATCAGCGCTGCCCGGTCGTAAGCAGACACATCAAGCCCTTCGGCGACCATTGCGTCATAGACTTGCTGGCGGAAATTCAGCGTCCAATTGAACGACGGCGAGTTATTGTAGACAAGCTTTGCATTTGGGATGACGGCGCGGATGCGGTCCATCATGCCCGCAATCTGTTCGATGTGCGGCTTTTCAGTTTCGATCCAGAGCAGGTCAGCGCCGTTCTGGAGCGACGTGATGCTGTCAAGCACACAACGGTCCTCGCCGGTGCCTGGACGGAACTGGAACAGGTTCGACGCGAGACGTTTGGGCCTCAGCAATTTCCCGTTGCGGTTGAGGATCACGTCACCGTTGTGCGCGGTCGCGGGATCGATCTCATCGCAATCCAGAAAGCTGTTATACTGGTCGCCGAGATCGCCTGGCTCCTTGCTGACCGCGATCTGCTTGGTCAGTCCGGCGCCCAACGAATCGGTTCGGGTAACGATGATGCCGTCGTCGATGCCCAATTCCAGGAATGCGTAGCGGCACGCTCGTACCTTTGCGAGGAAATCCTCGTGCGGCACCGTGACCTTGCCGTCCTGGTGGCCGCACTGCTTTTCATCGGAGACCTGATTTTCGATTTGCAGCGCACAAGCACCAGCTTCAATCATCTTCTTAGCAAGTAAATATGTGGCCTCTGCGTTGCCGAACCCGGCATCGATATCGGCGATGACGGGAACCACATGCGTTTCGAAACCGTCAATCTTGGCGATGAAGTCGGTTTCCTGCGCCGCGTCTCCGACCTTTCGTGCCGAGTCGAGACCGCGGAAGAGGATATTTAGTTCGCGCGCGTCGGCCTGGCGAAGGAAAGTGTAGAGTTCTGCGATCAATGCCGGGACGCTTGTCTTTTCGTGCATCGACTGGTCAGGCAGGGGGCCAAAGTCGGAGCGTAGCGCGGCGACCATCCAGCCCGACAGATACAGGTATTTACGCTTGGTTGTCCCAAAATGCTTTTTGATTGAGATCATCTTCTGCTGGGCGATGAACCCGTGCCAACAGCCGAGCGATTGCGTATAATTGGCGGCGTCGGCATCGTAGGCCGCCATGTCCCGACGCATGATCCCGGCAGTGTAGCGCGCAATGTCGAGACCCGAGCGGAAGCGGTTCTGGACGCGCATACGAGCAGCGGACTCGGCGTCGATGCCGTTCCAGCTTCGCTGGGTGTCAATCAATTCGCGAAGCTGTGTGATTTCGGTGCTGTAGGTCATCCACGAAGACTTTCACGTCATTGATACGGCGGTGACGAAGCACAGACATTACCCGCACCCATAATGCGACACTAATCTGTCAAGATTGATGTTATAAGGTAGGACAGATGGACTTAATATTTGTCATTATGTAAAGAATATGACAAATAGGACAAATGGCGGAAGGAAAATTGTTTGCCGGGCATGCTGTCAAGCGGCTCCGGCGCGCATCGGGATTGACGCAAGCGGCCATGGCTGAGGCGTTGGGGGTCTCTGCGTCTTATTTCAATCTCATTGAACGCAACCAGCGCCCGCTGACTGCGCCTATTCTGCTGCGCATGGCCGAACGCTATGATTTCGACCCGCGAAGGCTTGGCGGCGCGACGTCGGGAGGCGGCGTTGAGGCGATCCGACGCCGCCTGGCCGACCCCATGTTCGCCGATCTGGAGATCGAGCGGTCCGAGGTGGAAGAATGGCTGTCGGCGGCACCCGGCGGCGTTGAAGCTTTCGCCCGGCTGTTCGATGCGGGTGCGGGTGCGGGCGCGCAGATGCCTATCGCGCTCGATACCGTCGCGCCGGTCCGCGGCGAGATCGAGCGGTGGCGCAACCACTTTCCCGATCTGGAGGCTTTCGCTGAAACCCTGTCCGACGAGCTTCGCATGGGGTCGGGCGACCTGTACGGCGCCATTGCCGAACGGTTGCGCGTCACCCACCAGCTGAGCATCAGGATCCTGCCCGTCGATGTCATGCCGGGAACGCTGCGTCGCCTCGACCTTCATGCGCGCCAGCTGCAATTGAGCGAATTGCTCGACCCCGCCAGCCGCCTATTTTCGGCGGCATTTCAGCTCGGTCAGCTGGAGGCGAAGGACGAGATTGAAGCGCTCATCCGGGGCGCAAACTTTGCCGACCGCGTGTCCGAACGTCTGTACCGACGTCACCTGACGAGTAGCTTTGCGGCGTCGCTAATGATGCCCTACGACCGGTTTTTGCGCGCATGCGAAGCCACCGGATACGATGTCGAATTGCTCCAACGGCGCTTTGGCGCCGGGTTCGAGCAGGTGGCACACCGTTTGACCACGCTCAGTCGCGTTGGTTCGCGCGGCTTGCCCTTTTTCATGCTGCGTATCGACCGTGCGGGACAGGTGTCGAAGCGCTACGCCGGGGCGAGCGCGTCGCCGTTGGTCGAGGCCGATGGCCGTTGTCCCTTGTGGGATGTCCACGCTGCCTTCGACCGTCCCGGGACGCTGATGCGACAGATCGTGGAAATAGAGGACGGGTCTCGATGGTTCACCATGTCGCGCACCGTAAGCCCGCAAGGCGGGCGCGTCGGCCAGGTCCGCGCACAATTCGCGGTCGGCATCGGTCTCGATGCGGCCCTCGCCGCCCCGCTGGCTGCTTCGCGCGGGTTCGACTTGAAACTGGGTAACGCCACGCCGGTCGGCCTCGGCTGCCGCGCTTGCACGCGCGCCGACTGCCCCCAGCGTGCGGCACCGCCCTCATCACGGGTGCTCGTGTTTAACGAGCGCGAGCGCGGCGTAAGCCCCTTTGTATTTGCGGCAGATTGACGCCGCGTTCGGGCGGCAGACTTGAAGGGCCTACACCCCTATTTGGCAGAACCTGGATTCTGACGACGGGGTGACCCATTTAATTACGATGCAGACCTCATTTCCGCGACAGGTCCTTGCCATTCGAGAGCGACAAGATGACGCAGGTCAAGAGAGCCAAACGGGTCGCGTGCCGTCATCCTTCTGACAGTCAACAACAGGTCCCCAGTATTGAGAAAACCTTTCGAGATCGTTCCGTTGAATGCACGACCAAATTTTGCAAAAGTCGGTGCTGCACCAATACCCGGTTTGCTAAAGCTGTTTGCGAAGAAAGAACCGCTTTTGCCCGATGGGATGATCGTCGAGCGTGCCGAACAGGTCGAAACCCAGCTTTTCGTAAAAGCCACGGGCCTGGAATTCATAGGTGTCGAGCCAAACCCCGACGCATCCATCAGCGCGGGCAATCGCTTCCCCCTGCTGCATCAGCGCTCGTCCATACCCTTCGCCGCGATGTTCCTCTGGGACGGCGAGGAGTTCTATAAAGAGCCAATTATAGGCGCACCTCCCCCATAGTCCGCCGACGTGATCGCCGAGCTTGTTGGTCAGCAGGACAGCTAAAGGTCGGATGGACGGGTCACCCGCACGGCTAATGTTGTAGGCGCGGAGCGGCGCAAGGACGGCCGCGCGATCAGCTTCGGATGGCTTGTCGGGTATGGTGATGCAAAGTTTCATGGGGGACGGTACCGCAAAACGGTTGATGTGTACGCTGGTTATCGCCCTCCCAGCCTGCCGGCTGCGTTTGGGTAGAAACGACGCGTAGCTGTCATTGATCATGTCGGACGGCGCGCTGCGGTCGGCGCTATGGCGGGCGACGTCTGCGCGTTCGGCCGGATGGACATCCAGCGGGCGGCTTTGGGCCGCCAATGACGGCCAATCTCGGCTCGCTCAGGCGTAAACTCGACGGCGTTGCGGCTTTCGATGGGTCGTCAAGCGCCCATTCCCTGCTGCGAGGGGCGCTTGCTGGTACGGTGGAAGAGTCCGTCCCTCCCTGTCCTGCCGATCTAATGCAACCAAGGCTCTCCCGATCGAGCCTTCAACTCCTCCAGCGCATCGCGATATTCTCTGCGATTGCGGTTCCAGCCGTGGAAGCAGTCGGCGTAGGCAATGCCGCCATAGCCAAGCCCGGCTACGATCCACGACACCCAGTCCGAAACGCCGAGCCATTCCAGAGCCACGAAAAGTCCGATGACGAACAAGCCGAAGCCGAACGCGGTCGCAGCGGCAGTGAACGGGCGATCTGCCGGCGGCGGCGCGCTTGTATCGGCGCAGGCTTTGGCTTGTTCGAAGATGGTCATTGCCTGACCTTAGCGCGACGGCGCGCGCAGGGCACCGGTTTTTCAAACATTGTCGCCTTGGCGTCGCTCGCGCCGCAACTTGTCGCTTGGCTGTGCAACGGGCAAAGCTGACCCCTGCGCATATCGGCAGGCTAACGCAGGAGTACCAGCATGAGCGATCGAATTCTTATCTTGTACGGCTCGTACCGGTCCGACCGGCAGGGTATCAGGCTGGCGGATTATCTGGTTGCAGCGTTCCGCGCGCGGGGCGCCAGTCCCGAGCTGATCGATGCCAAGGCCTTTGACCTGCCGTTGCTCGACAGGATGTACAAGGAATATCCCCGGGGATCGGCGCCTGAAGCGCTGGAGACGCTGGCTGAAAAAATCCGAACCGCCGAAGCATTTGTGTTCGTAACGGGTGAATATAACTGGGGCGTGCAGCCGGGGCTCAAAAACCTGACCGACCATTTTCTCGAGGAATGGTTCTGGCGTCCAGCAGCAGTTGCCAGCTACTCGGCCGGGCGTTTTGCCGGGGTGCGTTCGGCGCTTGCCTGGCATGGTATCCTGTCGGAAATGGGAATGATCGTCACTTCGACGCCGCTTGCCGTTGGGGGCATCACCGAGGCGTTGAGTGCGAGTGCGGAGCCCGTTGGTGACGGCGGTGCAGCGCTGATCGGGTCGTTCAAGCGTTTCGCCGACGATCTCGGCTGGTGGACAAACGCGGCCCGCGCCCAGCGGCTTCTTGCGCTGCCGCCCTATTGATTCAATTCCCAGGGGTGGTTTTCCGACGGGAGCATCTTTAAGTTGGCGTACTTTTCCCCCTCTTACCACGCCCAATCCGGAGTTCCTGCGATGACCGATACAGCCGATTATGCGCCGCCCAAAGTCTGGACATGGAATAAAGAAAACGGCGGGCAATTCGCTTCTATAAACCGTCCGACCGCAGGGGCGACGCACGACAAGGAACTGCCGGTCGGCAAGCATCCGCTGCAGCTCTATTCTTTAGCGACGCCCAATGGGGTCAAAGTGACGGTGATGCTCGAGGAACTGCTCGCTGCCGGTCATACCGGCGCAGAATATGACGCTTGGCTGATCCGCATAACCGAAGGCGACCAGTTCGGCAGCGGCTTCGTCGACATCAATCCCAACTCGAAAATCCCAGCGCTGATGGACCGCAGCGGTCCCGCCCCAATCCGCGTGTTCGAGTCGGGATCGATCCTGCTGTACCTTGCAGAGAAGTTTGCAGCGTTCCTTCCCACCGATCGCGCGAAGCGCGCCGAAGCGCTTTCGTGGCTGTTCTGGCAAATGGGCGCGGGGCCCTTTCTCGGAGGCGGTTTTGGCCATTTTTATGCCTATGCGCCGATCAAGATCGAATATGCCATCGATCGATTTGCGATGGAGGTGAAGCGTCAGTTCGACGTGCTCGACCGTCGCCTTGCCGACAATGAATATCTGGCGGGCGATTCCTATACGATTGCCGATATGGCGGTATGGCCATGGTATGGCGCGGTGGCCAGGGGCCTGGTTTATGGCGATGCAGCAGAATTTCTGTCGGTCGCGGACTACTCGAACGTCATTCGCTGGACCGACCAGATCGCGGAGCGACCGGCTGTAAAGCGTGGCCGGATGGTCAATTGCGCCATGGGCGATCTCGCGAGCCAGCTACGCGAGCGTCACGATGCAAGCGATTTCGATACAAGGACGCAGGACAAGCTCGAGCCATCGGACTAAAGCGTCTGCTCCGTTTCAGAATGAGAAGCCGCCTTGTGAACCCGGGTTACTTGGCGTCTGGCGTTTTCAGCGCGTCCACGATCCGTTTTACGTCCTGGCTAGAGCCGCGCGGCACAATCAGAACGTCGTTGCCACTCGCGACGACGATCAGGTCGCGGATGCCCACGGCGGCAATGCGGATGCCGTCACTGCGCAACAGGCAATTCGACGTATCGAGCGCAAGCACCGCGCCGTGGTGGGCATGGCCGTCATCGTCGCTACCCAGCGTATGGAGCGCGTCCCATGAGCCAACGTCAGACCAGCCCATCGAAACGGGAACGACCGCAACCTTATCGGCCTTTTCCATAACTGCGTAGTCGATTGAATCCGAGGGTGAGGCGGCAAAGGCGTCAGCGTCTGGCAGGACATGGCTGCCGTGGCGGGTCGCGGAAGTAATGGCACCGCTGGTTGCAGCAAGGATGTCGGGTGCGTGGGCTTTGAGCGCTGACAGAAACGCGTCGGCGCGGAACAGGAAGATGCCTCCGTTCCAGACATGGTCCCCGCCGTTGATCATCATCTCGGCTTGGGCACGCCCTGGTTTTTCTACGAACCGGGCGACGCGGTTTACGCCTGTTGCAAGCGCTTCGCCGATCTGGATGTAGCCATAGCCGGTTTCGGGTCCGTCCGGGGCGATGCCGAAGGTCACCAGCCAGCCGTCGGCAACCAGCGGGAGAGCCACTTCGATCGCCGCCATGAACGCGCCACGGTCGGTAATGACATGGTCGCTCGGCATGACCAGCAACGGCGCGTCTGGCTCTATAAGCAACGCTGCCAAGGCAATTGCGGGCGCAGTGTTGCGCGCAACGGGTTCGAGCACCAGCGTCGCCTCGGCGCCAGCGAGTTGGACGGTGATCAGATCGGCGTGAGCGGCATTGGCAATCACTAAGGGCGCAGCAAATCGCGCGCGGTCGGCTATGCGTGTCAATGTAGCCTCGAACATGGTCGCGTGCGATGCCAGCGGCAAGAATTGTTTGGGCTTTTCGGGCCGCGACATCGGCCATAGTCGGGTACCGGACCCCCCGGACAGGATAACGGGGACAATTTTTGGGGTGTTGGCCATTTTTGTTCCCTAGACGGGACGACGCGGCCCCGCCAGCAGAACACCCCAACCCCACCATCGCTCCGACCTTCACCATATTTTTGTCAATTTGGGCGACAGGGGTGTCTCGAGTGTCGGAAAATCTGACACCGGTACGAGGCAGGCAATCAAGCGACGGTGTTTAGACTGTTCAAACACTATGTGCCTTACGCGGTTTTGTTTCTCGCATTGGTTGACCTTGCGCTGTTGCTGAGCGCTGCGGAAATGGCCTGGGTCGTGCGTGCGCGACAAATTGGCATGGAGGTCGAGCCGGTCGCCCTTCGTTATTGGCCGCTGCTCAATTTTGCGGTTACCTTGCAACTCGCAATGGTTGCCGTCGGCGTCTACGGAACTGACGCATTCCAGTCACTGCGCTTCGCTGCGGCGCGGCTGGTCGTGGCGATCTGCCTCGGGGTAATCTTCCTGTCAGTCGTCTATTTTACTCTGCCGGGGTACACGCTTTGGCGGTCGAATTCGCTCTATGCGATGGGATTTGCCTTTGTCTTTCTGATCAGCGTGCGTGTCCTGCTCGCGCGCATGTTCGGGAGCCAGGCTTTCAAGCGGCGTGTGCTGGTGCTGGGTGCGGGGCAGCGCGCGGCGCGGCTCGGGCGGCTAGGAGCCGAACGGGCGACCAGTTTCTTGGTGGTCGGCCACATCGACATGGGTGATTGTGAGTCAGTGGTGGCGACAGCAGTGCCGCGCGCAGCCATCGACGATCTTGCCAATTACGCAGCCAGACTCGGCGCGAACGAAGTCGTGCTCGCGCTCGAAGAGCGGCGCAAGGCGATGCCTGTCGCTGACCTGCTCCACATCCGGACTCTCGGCGTCCATGTAAACGAGATTTCGACGTTCCTGGAGCGCGAAACCGGCCGGGTTGATTTGCGAAGTATCAATCCGAGCTGGTTGATTTTCTCGGATGGATTTTCGAGCGGGCGGCGGCTGTCGTCGCTGGCAAAGCGGCTGTTCGACATGGGAGTCGCCGCGCTATTGCTCACGCTGACCTTGCCCATCATCGCAGTGACAGCGATCCTCATCAAACTCGGATCGCGCGGTCCCGCGTTTTACCGGCAGACGCGCACCGGCCTGTACGGACAGCCCTTCGACATCCTGAAACTGCGCTCGATGCGGCAGGATGCCGAAGTTGCCGGGAAGGCCATCTGGGCAGAAGCCGACGATCCCCGCATTACGCGTGTCGGGCGGTTCATTCGAAAAGTCAGAATAGATGAACTGCCGCAGGTCTGGACGGTTCTGACGGGCGAGATGAGCTTTGTCGGGCCGCGCCCCGAGCGTCCCGAATTCGTTGCAGAGCTATCAAAGAAGATCCCGTTTTACGCCGAACGCCACGTCGTGAAGCCCGGCATCACCGGCTGGGCGCAAATCAACTATCCCTACGGAGCCAACCTCGACGATGCTCGGCAGAAGCTCGAATACGATCTGTATTACGCGAAAAATTACACACCGTTCCTCGACGTCGTGATTATCCTCCAGACGATCCGCGTCGTGCTGTTTCCGGACGGCGCGCGATGAGCGGAGTGTTCGTCTGGAGTCACGCACTTGCCGCTGCGCTGTTCGCGGCCTTTGCGGCGTGGCAGCGCGTAAGCTGGCGCGACCGCGCCTCGCGGGCAGTGATCGCCGCTTGCCTCGCCATGGCGTTGTGGACGGGCGTAACGGCGGCTTTGGGCGTTGCAGCCCCGGCATCGCAACTGGCCGAGAGCATACGCAACTTCGCGTGGTTGAGTTTCCTTTATGCGCTCCTGCGCCGTGGCGGCAGTGACCATCGCGCGCTCGGTGTGCTTTACGCGGTGCTTGCGTTCGCTGCGGCGGGCAACGGGGCAATCGACTTGCTCGCTGCGATTACGCCCGCCCTCGATGATCCGGCGCCCGCGCTGCTGCTGTCAGCTTTCGCTCTGCGCATGGTCTTCGCGGTCGGGGCACTTGTCGCAGTGCATAATCTCTACATAGCGACGGCTGCCGGCGCGCGTGCTGGCGTCGGTTTGCCGCTCGCTGCGCTCGGCGCCCTATGGACCGTAGATCTGACCTTTTACGCCCTGTGCTGGACACAGACGCAATGGGTAACCGAATTCGCTGCCGCACGAGGAATCGTCGCGGTCGTGCTTGTACCGTTGCTGGCACTTTCGGCGCAGCGCAATAACGGCTGGACGATCCGCCTGTCCCGCACCGTGGCGTTCCGCTCCGTGGGTCTTGTAGCTGCACTCGCTTACCTCGGAATTGTCATGGCGTCGGCATTCGCGCTCGAAGCATTTAGCGGCCGCTGGGCACATTTGCTGCCGGCCCTTGTGCTGGTCACCGCCGCGCTGCTGATCGGCACCATCATGCTGTCGGTACGCACGCGGGCCTGGGTGACCGTGATGCTGGCCAAACATCTGTTCGCGCACCGCTACGATTATAGGGCCGAGTGGCTGCGCTTTACGGATACGCTGGGTATTCCCGGGCCTGGCGCACCACCGCTCGAGGTTCGTGTGGTGAAAGCGATTGCCGACATCGTTCATGCGCCGGGCGGCGTCTTGTTGCGCCCGACAGGCGAGGCGCTGAGTACCGGCGCGCGCTGGGAGTGGTCGACGTTGTTGCCACCGCTCGATGTCGGGGGCGGTCGGTTGAGCGAGATTCTGGCCGCAGGGCGCATCATCGAACTCGACGCGTTGCGCAGCGAACGCGGCGATGCGGGTGAAGCAGCAGCAATTCCGGAGTGGATCATGGCCGATACGTCGGCGTGGGCGATCGTGCCGCTCGTTCACATCGACCGGCTGAGGGGGGCCGTATTACTCGAACGACCCCTCGTTTCGCGCGCCTTTGACTGGGAGGATTTCGATTTGCTGCGTCTCGCGGGTCGCCAGGTGGCGAGCTATCTGGCCGAAGCCAATGCGCAGGAATCCCTGATCGACGCTGCAAGGTTCGACGAGTTCAATCGCCGGTTCGCGTTTATCATGCATGATATCAAAAATCTTGTGAGCCAGTTAACCCTTGTGACCCGCAATGCCGAGCGCCACGCAAACAAGCCCGAGTTCCGTGCCGATATGATCGCGACCCTGCAGTCATCGACCGCACGCATGAACGACTTGCTCGCCCGACTCTCGCAGCACAATACCGGGCGCAGCGAGGAGCCTCGGGCGGTCGAGCTGGGTGGGGTGATCGCCACTGTGGCGCGTGCGCTGCGCGTCCGTCATCCGGTTGTCGTGACCGGCGGGCCGGGCATGTTTGCTCTCGCCGATCCCGGGCGCCTTGAACAAGCGCTTTCACACCTTGTCCAGAACGCGATCGACGCCAGTCCGAAGGCCGAGCCCGTTACCCTGTCGACGGTCCGCCAAGGCGGCGAGACGGGTATCGAAATTATCGACCGTGGCCCAGGCATGACTTCTGACTTCGTAAACGGATCACTGTTCAAACCCTTTGCATCCACCAAAGCAGGCGGGTTTGGCGTCGGCGCGTATGAAGCGCGCGCCATTGTCGCTGCGATGGGGGGACACATTGCTGTCCGTTCGGCACCCGGTGAGGGGACATGCATGACATTGTGGCTGCCTCACGTGCAAGGCCCCGGTACGAGGATTGCCGCATGACCGGACCGCGTCCCAAGTTGCTGATCGTCGAGGATGACGAGGGGCTGCAACGCCAGCTTCGCTGGGCGTATGACGATTACGACGTTGTCGTCGCGGGCGACCGTGCGTCGGCCATCGATGCCTTGCGCCTGCACGAACCCGACGTCGTGACACTCGACCTCGGGCTGCCGCCCGATCCCGACGGGGTGGAGGAAGGGTTCGCTACCCTGGCTGAAATGCTGCGTCTGAAACCAGGAACGAAAGTCATTGTTGCTTCGGGCCATGGGGCGCGCGAATCGGCACTGCGGGCGATCGGGTCGGGCGCCTATGACTTTTACGCCAAGCCTGTCGATATCGACGAGCTGGGCCTGATCGTCGCGCGCGCCTTTCATCTGCATGCACTCGAAGCCGAAAACAGTCGGCTGGCGTCGGTGCCAACGGGTATGAATTTGCTCGGTGGGATCATTTCCTCGTCGCCAGAAATGCTCAAGGTGGTTCGAACCGTCGAACGGGTGGCAAAGACCGACGCATCAGTCATGCTGCTGGGCGCCAGTGGCACGGGCAAGGAATTGCTGGCGCGCGGCCTGCACGATGCGAGCGATCGTCGGGAGGGCGAATTCGTCGCGATTAACTGCGCGGCGATTCCTGAAAATCTGCTCGAAAGCGAACTGTTCGGTCATGAAAAGGGCGCGTTTACCGGCGCGATCAAGACAACCGAGGGCAAGATCGAACAAGCGCACGGTGGAACGTTGTTCCTTGACGAAATCGGTGACGTTCCGCTCGCACTTCAGGTCAAGCTGTTGCGGTTCCTGCAGGAACGAACCATCGAACGCGTCGGTGGACGGCGAGGCATCTCGGTCAACACACGCGTCGTCACTGCGACGCACCGGGACGTCGATGCAATGGTCAAGGACGGGAGTTTTCGCGAGGATCTGTATTACCGCCTCGCCGAAATTGTCGTGCGCATTCCCTCGCTGGCCGAACGGCCGGGCGATGCAGGTTTACTCGGCCGTGTCTTTGTGCAGCGGTTGGCACGGACCATGCGCAGCGACGTGACCGGACTTGCCCCGGATGCGATGACCGCGCTTGATGCCTGGACTTGGCCGGGAAACGTCCGCGAACTTGAAAATCGTGTGAAGCGCGCGGTGATCATGGCAGACGGCAAATTGGTCACTGCCGTCGATCTCGACCTCGCTCCCGGAGGGGACGGGGATGATGCGATTAACCTGAAGGCGGTGCGTGAAGCAGCCGACCGCAAGGCGATCAACCGCGCGATCGCGCGCACCGATGGTAATATTTCGGGCGCGGCAAAACTCCTCGGGATTAGCCGGCCAACGCTTTACGATCTGCTGAAAAACTATGAGATTGCCGTGTAGCAGCTGACTTCAGCGCAAAGGGAGGTACCTGGGCATCACGGCTGCGTTGATCGTTACGCTCACGGTCCGCCACCTGGCGCGCCTGATACACCGCGTGCAGCGACCGTGCTCCTGGCCGAGGCAAGCGCTGCGGTAGCGCGCGATCAGCACATGATGCCGAACGGATTCGAAGAGACTCTGGCGAGCGGCACGCCGCCTGCGGGGCCGTGAAGTGCGCGCGCTGCCCATGCGCTGGCTTCCGAGTGCGCGCTCCGGGCGGGTAGTTACGGCTGGAGCGCGAGCGCCGCCGGGAACCACTGAACTGCTATTACGTGCTTGGAATAGGCGGTCGCGTTTGCCCCTGATATTCAGGCGTATCGCATCCGGCTGGCAATGGTACGCGCCGGGAGCTAATCGCCGCGTTCATGGAAGAAACGCTTCGCCGCATCGCAGACGCGCTCGATCGGCTGTCCCCAGCTATCGAAGGGCGCGCCATCGCGTCGGCCCCGGCCTATCGCTGGATCAATGCGGTGCTGACGCCCACAAATTTCCAACCGCTGGCGCTCGGCCTTTTGGCGGGGATCGATGAGGCAAAGGCCGCGCTTGTCGAAAACTCTCGTCGCCATGCGGCGGGTCACGCCGCGCACGATGCGTTGATCTGGGGCGCACGGGGGTCGGGCAAGTCTGCGCTTGCCAAGGCGGCGGTCGGTGCGACGGAGGGCCTGGCGCTGGTCGAGCTGGCCGTGACCGATCTTGCGACGCTTCCGGCATTATTTGCCGAGCTTGCAACATGGGATCGGCGCGTGATCGTGTTTATCGACGATCTTGGTTTCGACGATGCGCAGGCGGCGCGGGTCCTGCGGTCAGTACTGGACGGTGGCGCGTCGGCGCGACCGGATAATGCCCGCCTTTATGTCACCTCGAACCGCCGCCACATCGTCAAGCGCGACATCGCTGAGCAGGATACAGCAATCAATCCGCGCGACGCTGCCGATGATGCGCTGGCGCTTGCTGACCGTTTCGGGCTTTCATTGGGGTTCCACGTCGCGGATCAGCCGACCTATTTGGCGATGGTCGAGGGATATGCGGCGGCGTATGATTTGCCGTTCGATCCGCTCGACGCCGTCAGGTTTGCGACTCTGCGTGGGAGCCGGTCGGGACGGGTTGCGTGGCATTATGTCGTTGAGCTTGCGGGGCGGGCAGGGCGCGGGCTCGGCTGATACGATCCTGCTTTTGAGAGGACTGCACCACATTTCGCCGAAGCCCCGCTTGTCGAACCCAAAGAGAATCCCAATGCTCAATCGGTTGAGTCGGAGTTAAGCCCGACGAAGATTGGCGAGGGGCACGCCTTGTGCCTGTGGTTTGCCGCCGCACGCCCCCGGCGGACAACGCCCTATCCCATTGAGAACCAAAGGGCCGGTGGAAGGAGGGTATCCTATGGCGATGGCAAGCGCGTTGGCTAAAATCCTGATCATAACTGGACTGAACGGCTCGGGTCTCGAGCACTGGCAGACCCTGTGGGAGCAAGAGCGGATTGATTGCCTGCGCATCGAGCAGGCCGATTGGCGCAACCCTGACCGCTCGACTGGATTTCGTGGATCGACAACGCCGTTGCCGGAATTTCTAGTCCCGTCGCTTTCGCAGCGCACAGCCTTGGTTGTCTTGCTGTCGGGGCTTGGGGCGCGCTCAGCCATCGCGCAACCGATGGCCGTTTCGGCGCCTTGTTGGTTGCGCCCTGTGACCCGACGCAGGAAGGCGCGGTCGAGAGGACTCGACGTTTCGGCATGATTGCACGCGGGCGGTTACCGTTTCCGTCAGTCCTGGTTGCGAGCTCGAACGATCCGTACGCCACCTTCGGGCAGGGCTCGCGCTTTGCCAGCGAATGGGGCAGCGAGTTGATCGATGCAGGGGAGAGCGGGCACGTGAATGCGCAGTCTGGACTTGGATCATGGCACTGAGAGCAAAATCTGGTTGAGCGAATGAAGGCACGACTGGGTCGCTAACCCAGCTCTTCAACCGTTTCAGCGACTTCGAGCCAGCGCTCCTCTGCTGCATCTTTTTCCGCACGCGCTTTTGCGATTGAAGCCGTCAGCGTTGCAAAACGCTCGGGATCGCGCGTGTAGAGGTCTGCATCCATAAGCGCTGTTTCGTCACGCGCAATTATGGCCTCAAGTTCCTCGACGCGCCCGGGCAGCTGATCATAATCGCGCTGGTCCTTGTACGTCAGTTTCACACGCGCCTTTGGTGGTTCGACAACCGTTGCTTTTGCCGCCGGTTTGGACCCCTCTCGCCGAACCTGCCGTCGCGTTTCCCAGTCGGCGTAACCGCCTGCAACAATATCGACCTTTCCCGACCCGTCGAGCCCCAGCGTAATCGTGACCGTCTTGTCGAGGAAGTCGCGATCGTGGCTCACGATCAGTACGGTTCCGTCGTAATCGGCGATAACTTCTTGCAACAGATCGAGCGTTTCCAGATCCAGATCGTTGGTTGGCTCGTCGAGCACCAGCAGGTTCGACGGTCGGGCAAATTCGCGCGCGAGCAATAGCCGGGACCGCTCTCCGCCCGACAGGCTTCCAATCGGGGCGTCAGCGACCCCCGGATCGAACAGAAAATCCTTGAGATATCCAATGAGGTGCTTTTTGACGCCCTGTACCTCGATCCAGTCGCCGCCTTGTGTCAGCACAGCGCGAACACTCTTGTCTGGCGCCATCAAGCTGCGTTGCTGATCGATGATCACCGCGTCGAGCGTTTTGGCCAAGGTAATCTTGCCTGAATCCGGCTCGAGTTCACCAGTCAGCAATTTGAGCAATGTCGTCTTGCCTGCGCCGTTGCTGCCGACCACGCCGATGCGGTCGCCCCGCTGGACGCGCAGCGAGAAGTCCTTGATAACGGCGCGGTCCCCGAACGATTTGGTGACATGCTCCGCACGGATCACCGATTTGGTCCGCACGTCGTCGGTCGAAATCGACAATTTCGCCGCCCCCGCCGGGCCGATCATCGCGGCGCGCGCGGCACGCATCTCGCCTAGTTTTTCCAGTCGCCCCTGATTGCGTTTGCGCCGCGCAGTGACGCCGCGTTGAAGCCAGTGAAATTCGAGTTTCAGCTTGGCGTCGAGCTTGTCGGCCGCACGCGCTTCCTGCGCATAGACTTCGTCGGTCCACGCGTCGAACCCCCCGAAACCGATTTCCTTGCGGCGAATCCCGCCTCGGTCGAGCCAGAGCGTTGAGCGGGTTAGACGCGTCAGAAACGTGCGGTCGTGGCTGATGGCAATGAACGCGCCGGAATAGCGACCCAACCAGTCCTCCAACCACTCGATCGCTGAAAGGTCGAGATGGTTAGTCGGCTCGTCGAGTAGCAGAACGTCGGGCGCCATTGCCAGCGCGCGCGCGATCGCAGCGCGCCGCCGCTCACCGCCTGACGCGGTCAAGGCTTCACGGTCCAGATCGATCCCGATCTGGTCCGCAATCGCGTCAACGTCGTGTGCGGCGCCGCCGCCAGACATCGCGAAATCGCGCAGGGTGGAGAACCCCGTCAGCGCCGGTTCCTGTTCGAGCAGGACGATCCGCGATCCAGGCACGACCGTGCGTCGCCCCTCATCGGCATCGATCTGGCCGGCAAGCAATTTTAACAACGTGGTCTTGCCCGCGCCGTTGCGTCCAATGAGTGCTAGCCGATCGCGGGGAGCTACGAACAGAGCCAGGTTGCGGAAGAGCCAGCCGCTACCCTGCACGAGGCCTAGGTCTTCATAAGCGAGGATGGGAGCGGCCATGGGGTCCGACTGCAAGATGAACACAAGCGAACAGCCTATTCACAGCCTGTTCAATGCGCACCCCCTATGCGATGCGGAGTGACGATGAAAGCTGCCATTGCATTTGCGCTTCTGACCGCTGCCACCGTTGGCCCGGCGGCGGCGCAATGGCAGCGCGGCGATCAGGACGAGGCCTATCAGGGCCGCCGCGATGGTGCGCTGATGTCATTGCGCGCGATCGAAAACGGCATCGTCCCCCGCATGAAGGTCCGTGGCGCCGACTATATCGGGGCGGAGTTCGATGGATCGACCGGGCGCTATCGATTGAAGTTCGTACGCAGCGGCGCGGTGATCTGGGTCGATGTCGATGGCCGGTCGGGGGCGATTGTTGCCCACGCCGGAGATTAACGAGGGCCTTGAGTTCCGGGCTGAGGCCGTTCAGGAAACACCAAATTCCGCAAGCGAGGACAAAATTATGCGTCTGTTGATCGTCGAGGACGAGCCTACCCTGGGCACACAGCTGAAAAATACGCTTGAAGGGGCTGGTTATGCCGTCGATCTGGCCACCGATGGCGAAGACGGTCATTACCTGGGAACGACCGAAAACTACGATGCCGTAATCCTCGACCTCGGCCTACCGGTTATGGATGGGCTCACAGTGCTCGACAAATGGCGAAAGGAAGGAAAGACCTTCCCCGTGCTGGTGCTGACTGCACGCGACAGCTGGTCGGACAAGGTGGCGGGCCTCGATTCGGGTGCCGATGACTATCTCGCCAAGCCGTTTCAGACCGAAGAATTAATCGCTCGACTGCGCGCGTTGATCCGCCGCGCGGCAGGCAATGCAAGCGCAGAAATGATTGCGGGCGATGTTCGTTTGGACACACGTTCCGGGCGTGTAACGCTCGCGGGCGAGCCGGTTAAGCTCACCGCTCAAGAGTATAAGTTGCTCAGTTATCTGCTCCATCACAAAGGCAAGGTCGTCAGCCGGACGGAGTTGATCGAGCATATCTACGATCAGGACTTTGACCGTGATTCGAACACGATCGAAGTGTTCGTGACGCGCATCCGCAAAAAGCTGGGCGCCGACGTGATCACGACGATCCGGGGCCTTGGGTACTCTCTGGACGACCCCAGTGGCTGACGCAGGGTTGCCTGCCGCCCCCGTCGTTGAAGTTTCGACCGACGCCAAGCTCACCCGGACAACCCGATCCGGCTCGCTCTCGCGCCGTATGATCGGGATTGCCGCCGCATGGGTGCTGTTGCTCCTTGTTGGGGGCGGAATAGCGCTGGACCGCGTACTGGTCAGCGCGGTTACTCAAAATTTCGACGATCAGCTTGATTATGTACAGACCGCAATGATTGCGAGCGCGGAAACGGGTCCGGACGGCGAAGTCCGGTTGAACCGCCCACTTGGCGATCAAAGATTCCTCGAGCCGAATTCCGGGCTCTATTGGCAAATTACCGGGGCTAACGAGGAACCGTTTCGCTCGCGGTCGCTCTGGGATCATGCGCTCAGCATCGGTCGGCCGCACCGCGATCGTGTCCCGCATTTCTATGACAGCACGCAAATCGGCGAAAAGCTGAGAATCGTCGAGCGTGACATCACGCTGCCGCTGTCCAAAACGGTATGGCGGTTCGAAGTGGCGCAGAGCCGGGTAGGCCTCGATGAGCAAATCGGCACGCTACGCAAGACATTGGTTCGCAGTTTTGCCCTGTTGGGCCTCGGTCTGTTCGTGCTCGCTGCGTTGCAGACATTTTATGGCCTGTGGCCGCTGCGCAAGCTGCGGATTGCGATTGTCGAGATGCGATCTGGTCGTGCGCAACGGATCAATCAGGACAGACTACCCAACGAAGTCGCGCCCTTGGTCGATGAGCTGAACGGGTTGATCGAACATAACGAAACACAAGCGGAAGAAGCGCGGCGACATGCTGGTAACTTGGCCCATGCCCTGAAAACGCCGCTGACCGTCGTCATGAACGCGGCAACCGCACGCAGCGCAGATCTGGCCGACACCGTCATCCGGGAAGCCGCGACGATGCGGCGGCAAGTTGATCATCATCTTGCCCGCGCCCGCGCGGTCGGAAGGCGCGGGCATGCTCATAGTCGCGCCGATGTATGGCCGTCGCTTCAGGCGGTCGAGCGCGCGGTCGGGCGGCTCTACAGCGATGTCCGTATCGACACCAACGGTGACAAGACTGCGTCGGTACATGTCGAGCGGCAGGACCTGGACGAAATGCTCGGCAATCTGATCGAGAATGCCGCGAAATACGGCGGTGGCAGCGTGTTCATCACGGTCGTAAAGTCCGGCGCGTTTATCGAATTTCAGATCGAGGACGACGGGCTCGGCATTCCCGAGGACGACCGGATTCACATGTTCGACCGAGGCGCGCGGCTCGATACGGGCAAGCCTGGGACCGGTTTGGGCCTCGCCATCGTTCGCGATGTAGCCGAAATTTATGGCGGATCGGTCGCTCTCGATGAAAGCGAAGATCTAGGAGGATTGCTCGTCCGTCTGAGGCTGCCCGCAGTCGCGTGAATTTATCTTGCGCGGGCGTATTAGTCGAGTCACACGGCGCGCCTGTCACATAGAGGATTCCCCGTTCATGAAGACGCTTTTATGCGCGACCACATCGCTTTCGGTTGCGATGCTCGTCGTTTCGCCGGCCCTTGCCCAACCGACGACCAAAACCGCGGCAGCCAAGCCTGCCGTAAAGCCTCGACTCGGGACGTTCGGCGTCGACCAGACAGCCATGGATCCAAGCGTCGAGCCCGGTGACGATTTTTACAAATTCGTCAACGGCGCGTGGACCAAACGCACCGAAATCCCCGCTGACCAGTCGAGCTGGGGTGGTTTTGCAATCCTGCGCAATCTGTCCGACGAACGTACCCGTTCGATCGTTGAAGATGCGGCCAAAGGGCAGAATAAACCGGGCAGTCTCAATGAAAAGATCGGCACTACCTACGCCAGCTTCATGGACCAGGCAGCAGTCGATGCCAAAGGTGCCGCGCCGCTGAAGCCCTACCTCGATGCCATCGCGGCGCTTTCGACGCCGCGCGACGTGGCACAGGCGTTTGCGCGGGCGAACCGGCGCGGGGTCGATATGCCGATCGGCCTCGGCATTCAGCAGAACCTTGCGGACAACACTGTTTACGCTGTTTATGCCGGACAAGGTGGTCTCGGCATGCCCGACCGCGATTACTATCTCAAAGACGACGCGAAGTCCGTCGAGACGCGCGCCCAATACCTGACCCATGTTGCCGCGATGCTCAAACTCGCGGGACTTCCCGATCCGGACGGCGCGTCGAAACGGATCTATGCGTTCGAATACTCACTGGCACAGGTGCAGTGGAGCAAGGCCGAGCTACGGCAGGTCGAAAAGTCGTTCAACCCTTTCCCCGTCGCATCGCTTTCAACAAGGATGCCTGGGTTCGACTGGACCACGATGCTGGCAGAATCGGGTCTCGCCAAGGAAAATATTGTTATCGTGACCCAGCCGTCGGCGCTGACTTCGACCGCCAGAATTTTGAGCACGACACCGTTACCCGTGCTCAAGGAGTATCTTGCCTATCACACGATCACCAACGCGGCGCCGTACTTGAGCATGCCGTTCGTAACCGGGAATTTCTCCTTTTACGGGACAGCTCTGTCAGGTACGCCCCAACTGAAGGACCGGTGGAAGCGAGGGGTCGATCTCGTCAACCGTAGCCTCGGCGAAGCCGTGGGACAGATCTATGTACAGCGATATTTTCCGCCTGAGGCCAAGGCCAAAGCGGACGAGCTCGTGCGCAACCTGATTGCAGCGATGGATATCCGGCTATCGAACCTGACCTGGATGGCCCCGGAGACCAAGGTGAAGGCGCGTGCCAAACTCGCTGCATTCACGCCCAAGATCGGCTATCCCGACAAGTGGCGCGACTATTCGGCGCTCAAGGTCGTGCCGGGCGATGTGCTGGGCAATGCCGAGCGTGTGGCTGATTTCAATTATCAGCGAGAACTCGACAAGATGGGCAAGCCAGTCGATCGCAGCGAGTGGTTCATGACCCCGCAGACAGTCAATGCCTATGCCAACCCGCTACTCAATGAGGTCGTGTTCCCAGCCGCGATCCTGCAACCGCCGTTCTTCGACCCGAATGCCGATCCAGCGGTTAATTATGGCGGCATCGGCGCTGTTATCGGACATGAGCTCAGTCACCATTTCGACGATCAAGGCCGCAAGTTCGACATGAAGGGCAATTTTGCTGAATGGTGGACTGCCGAGGACGTGAAGCGGTTCAAGACTTACACCGACAGAGTTGTCGCTCAGTACGGCGCCTATCAGCCGGTGGCCGGGCTGCATGTCAACGGCGAGCTCACTTTGGGCGAGAACATGGCTGACCTGGCTGGAATCAACGTGGCCTATGATGCGTATAAAATCTCGCTTCAGGGAAAATCGGCGCCAGTAATCGGCGGCTACACGGGTGATCAGCGGTTCTTTCTCGGTTTTGGCCAGATCTGGCAGAACAAATCGCGCGAAGCGGCAATCCGCCAGCAGATCCTGACCGATCCGCACACGCCCGGCGCGTGGCGTCCCTATGTCGCTCGCAACGTCGATGCTTGGTACACCGCCTTCAATGTCAAACCGGGCCAGAAATACTATCTGCCACCGGCTGAGCGCATCAAGGTTTGGTAGCCGTATCAGGGTGTGGGGTTGGCTTTGGCTGACCCCACAGCGCCTACTTCTGCGCGGCCTCATGATGGCGGATCACTTCATCGATGACGAAGCGGAGAAATTTCTCGGTGAAGTCGGGATCGAGGTTTGCCTCTGCCGCGAGCGTGCGAAGCCTCGCAATCTGGCGTTGCTCGCGGCCTGGGTCGGCGGGAGGCAGTCCGGTTTGTGCTTTGTAGGCGCCGACGGCCTGGGTGACCTTGAACCGTTCGGCGAGCATAAATACCAGTGCCGCGTCGATATTATCGATGCTCTGGCGGTAAAGCTGCAACCGGTCGTCCGTCACGTGCGTATCTCCTTGGGTGGACTTGCCTTAGCGGCGCCCGCCGTCCAGAGGAACAGCCGATGACCGCAACGGTAACCAGCATCGCAAAAAATGTGGGGCGCACTCCCTCTCTCGACTCGATCATGGCGCTTGTCGCGAGCGACATGGCTCAGGTTAATCAGGCCATCCTCGACCGAATGCAGTCGGAAATCCCGCTCATCCCCGCGCTTGCCGGTCATTTGATCGCGGGCGGAGGGAAGCGGATGCGGCCCATGCTGACGCTCGCCTGCGCCCGGCTCCTCGACTATGCGGGCACTCGCCATCACAAGCTGGCGGCCTCGGTCGAGTTCATCCACACGGCAACCCTGCTCCACGATGACGTCGTCGACGGGTCGGACTTGCGCCGGGGAAAGCGCACCGCGAACATGATCTGGGGAAATCCGGCGACGGTCCTTGTCGGCGACTTCCTCTTCAGCCGCAGTTTCGAGCTGATGGTCGAGGACGGCAGTTTGAAGGTGCTGCGAATCCTCAGCCACGCATCGGCGGTCATTGCGGAGGGCGAAGTCAATCAGCTGACCGCCCAACGCCAAGTCGGGCTCAGCGAGGAGCGTTACCTCAATATCATCAGCTCAAAGACAGCCGCGCTGTTCGCCGCTGCTTGTCGTATCGCCGCAGTCGTCGCCGAACGGGATGAGACCATCGAGGAAGCCCTTGATGATTATGGCCGCAACCTCGGTATTGCGTTTCAGCTGGTCGACGATGCGATCGACTATGCCTCGGACGAAGAAACCATGGGGAAGGGCGTCGGTGATGACTTCCGTGACGGCAAGATGACCCTGCCGGTTATTCTGGCTTATGCACGGGGATCAGAGGCCGACCGATCGTTCTGGAAAGACGCAGTAGAGGGCCGGCGCGTGTCCGATGCAGACCTGGCGCATGCGACAGCGCTTTTGCGCGCGACGGATGCGATCGACGATACCATCGAGCGCGCGCGTCATTTCGGTCAGCGCGCCGTCGACGCGCTCGGTCCGTTTGCGCGGGGGACCGCAAAGTCTGCCCTGATCGAGGCCGTGGAATTTGCCATCGCCCGCGCTTATTGAGGCCTTTATGACTGACGCACGGATCTACGAGGAACCCAAGAACGCCATGCAGTCCGGTCGCGCGCGAACCTCGCGCTGGGTCCTCGAATATGCACCCGCCGAGGCCAAGCAGCCTGATCCCCTCACCGGATGGGCGGGCAGCGGCGATACCCGCGAGCAAGTGCGGTTGATGTTCCCCGACGCCGCCACCGCACAAGCCTATGCTGCACGCGAAGGCGTCTCGGCACGGGTTATCACCGCCCCTGTCCGCGTGCTCAAGCTTCAGGCTTACGCAGATAACTTCAGATAAGAGACAGTAGCAGCAAGAGCTTGACGTCGATGGCGCAGCCCTCGTCACGTTTTGTTGCGATGAAATGGCCGACTTTATTCAGTGCTACGCAGTGGACGGTAATATTTTCCCCGGCAAGCCCCCCCCCAACGCCCACTTTTGACAATCCGTGCGCGGTCGCCAGCGTAAACATCTCGCTGACCATGCCCGGCGATGAAGCGAAGTCGCCGACGATTTCGACGCGGTCTGCGGTCCAGCCGGTTTCCTCTTCCAGCTCGCGTAAGGCTGCCGTTGCGACGTCTTCGTCCTCGGCTTCGTCACCCACGAGTCCTGCGGGCAACTCGAGGCATTGGCGCTGAAGGGGTACCCGCCATTGCTCGACGAGCAGAATGTGACCGTCTTCGACCGCGAGCACGACCACGGCGCCGATATTGCGCGCGCGCCCCACATATTCCCACGGACCGCGCCGCTTGGTGACGAGGTAGTTCCCGGTCCAGACGATCTCTTCGGGATGGTGGGTCACAGTTCGATCAAGCGGTCGGGCAGCTCATTCACATCGTCCGCCGCACGGGGCAGATGTGTCGCGAGAATCGAGCCGACACGCGCAACTGCGGAGATCATGCCATCGGCAATCCGTCCCTCGCGAGCTTCGACGATCAAGGCGATCATCGCATCGCCCCATTCAGTGTCAGGCACCTTCTTGTGGACCGCCTCATCCGCAACGATCTCGGCCATGTGCTCGCCCAGCGAGAGATAGACAAGAATGCCTGTGGACCCGGTCGTGCGCGCCTCCGCTCCAACCTTGAACAGCTCAATGGCGCGCCGACGAACTCGGTGGCGACGGACGGTGCGCGGCGTGAAAAACATACGCAGCGGCTCCCATTGCAACCCGCCGAACTTGATCACGGCGATGATTACCATCACCGCAAAAGTCAGCAGCATCAGATCGCGCACTTCGGTTGTACCCCAGCCACTGGTCAGATGCGCAAGCATAGCCAACGGCAGTGCAGGCCACGCCGCGAACAGTACCGGCACGAACAGCGAGGCAAGCCCGGCATAGACCAGCGCAATGTCCTGATAGAAGTCGGACCGGTCAGCGACGATCGTGACGATCTCTCCCGACGTGTTGCTTTCCGCGTCGTGTACGGCGTTGCTCACCCGCTGGCGGTCTTCGATTGTCGGCTTGTGCATCACCATCCTCCCGATGCGCCGCCACCGCCGAACGAACCACCGCCGCCCGAGAAGCCGTCTCCACCACCGCCTCCACCACCGCCCCAGCCGCCGCCTCCGCCGCCATCGCGATCACCGATGGCACTCGACGCAACGCTGACGGCCGTCCAGAGGAGGGCCTCGCCCATACCGCTGCTATGCAGCCGTCCCCGCGACATCCGCCCTACGAGAGGAAGGATCACAACAAAAAATACAATGATCCAAAACAGGAAAGCACCGCCGTCGACCGTACCCTTGCTCTTCTTTTGCTGCGCAGAAAGCTCGGCTGTGCGCTTGGCGGCTTCCTCTGGCGTCAGTTTGATTTGAGCAGCAATGGCGTCGACACCCGCGTTGAGCGCGCCGGAAATGTCGCCGGCCTTGAGTTTGGGCGTCATCATCGAACTGGCGACAATGCTTGAAAACGCATCGGTGACCAGCGGCTCAAGTCCGTAGCCGACTTCAATCCGCGGCCCGCGCTGTCCAGCGGGGTTATTCGGCGCCAGGATGATGATCAGGCCGTCGTTCTTAGCCTTGTCGCCGATGGCCCAGCTGCGCCCGAGCCGGTAACCATAGTCTGCGAGCGGATAACCCTGCACATCGGGAATGGTCGCAATGACGACCTGGTGTCCCGTCGCTTGCTCGACCCCCGCTAGCTTTGCCTCGAGTGCTGCTTTTTGATCTGGCTGAAGCAGGTTGGCGGCGTCGACGACGCGCCCGGACAGCGGCGGGAATGACTGTGCGAATGCGGGGAAGGCGCACACCAGCAGGATGAGCGCGCAGAGCACCCCCCAAATACTGTAAGGCCGAAAACGTGTCAGCATTGAGCCTGCCACTTGTATGAACCTCGCGGCTTAGGGGCCGACCTTGGACGAGGTCCAAGGCTCTGGTCCCGTGATGGCGTTGTCAGTTGAAATCCACCTTGGGTGCGTTTTGGGCGCCCGCCGATGTTGCGGTGTAAGTTGTCATCGGTTTGGCCCCATAGAAGATTTTCGCCCCGATTGCGTCGGGGAAGGTCCGGATCCGGGTATTATAAGCCTGCACCGCTTCGTTATAATCCTTGATTGAAATGTTGATGCGGTTCTCGGTGCCCTCAAGCTGCGACTGCAGCGCAATGAAGTTCGCATTCGATTTCAGATCAGGATAGGATTCGGTAATGTTGCGGATGTTGACGAGAGCAGCCGACACGGCGCCTTGGGCTTGCTGAAACTGCTTTACCTTGGCGGGATCAGTGAGATCTTCGGGTCTGAGAACAGTTTGGGTTGCGGATGCACGCGCCTGAGTGACTTGAACAAGGACCGTTGATTCCTGCTTGGCAAAGCCCTTTACCGTCGCCACCAGGTTAGGGATTAGATCTGCGCGCCTTTGGTAATCGGCCTGGACGTTGGCCCATTTTGCTTTGGCATTTTCTTCGGCGGTTGGAACCGAGTTGATTCCGCATCCGGCGAGCGATGCTGCGGCAAGGGGCGCAATCAGGGCAAGGCGGCGGTCGAACATCATGCAGCTTTCCTTCCAACTGTTATGCAGAGCTAATACACGAAGGCGCCGAATATGCGCAATGTAACGTTTTGTGACGTTGAAATTGATTCTTGCTATCTTTTGCGGTTCGTCCACTTTTCGGCCGCATTATATCAGTCGGAGAGAGACATCGTGAGCATAGTTTCGGAGTTCAAGGCGTTCATCAATCGCGGCAACGTTCTCGATCTTGCTGTCGGGGTGATCATCGGCGCGGCATTCGGCAAGATCGTAACGGCCTTTACGGAAGATTTCATCACGCCGATCCTGGGACTCGCCACGGGAGGAATCGATTTCGCGAACATGTATGTGCCGCTCGGTACCGTACCTGGGGGAGTTCCGGCAACGCTGGCGGCGATGAAAGCAGCGAATGTGCCGGTGTTCGCCTTCGGCCATTTCATCACGGAACTGATCAACTTCGGTATCCTGGCGTTCGTGATCTTCATGATTGTGCGGACAGCGAACAAGGCGATGGAGCGAACCGACGCGACCTCAACGCCCGAAAATGTACTCCTGCTTCGCGAGATTCGTGATTCGTTGAAAAAATAGAAGCTGCAGGCAGGTGGCTGCTGCCGGTGAAGCTACGTGCTTCGTGCACGACCACGAGGTTATGAAGTCCTCGACGAGGGTACTTCGGCATGAATTACATCGTGTTCAAACGCCGCCAGACTGCCTGTAGGGTCAAGCGGCCGCCAGATCCTCGGCGGTTGCGCTCGCGAGACTGGTGCCATCGAGGATCCGTGCCGTCTCGTCCCTGACGCGCATCATCGCATGGCGAATTTCGCAGCTGGCCTCGCTGCGGCAATCCTTGCAACGCCGGTAAGCGGTACGGCTGACGCAGGGAACCAGCGCCAGCGGCCCCTCGATGGTGCGGATGATGTCGCCAAACGAGATAAGGTGAGAGGGACGGGCGAGGTGAAACCCACCCGCCTTGCCGCGGGTCGAGTTGACGAAGCCAGCCTGGCGCAACTCGCCGAGAATGATCTCAAGGAACTTGCGCGGGATTTGGGCCTCAGCGGCGATGCGGCTCATCGGCACCGGCGGCTGTCCAACCTGTTCGCCGGCCAGAACCAACATGGCGCGCAAAGCGTATCTCGAGCGTTGAGTAAGCATAACACACAAGCCCTTAGCGGCTCAGAGCTGAACAGCAAGTTTCAAGGAAAATTTCTTCGATTTTGTATCGACAGATATGAGCCTCGAAAGATTCGTCACTTTTCATTTGCGAGCAAGCGCCTATATGTCGCTGCGCTAGGTTTTCCTGGCTATGGCGATAAACGAGGCCGCGCAATAAGCGCAGCGGACCCGGGGGCGGTACCCGGCGGCTCCACCATAACCCCCGCATTCCCGTGTTCGGGTTGGCGGGGGCCATGACGGGGCCGAACTAGGATCGACGTGTGTTAAAATCGGTTGTCGTCGCCCGGCCTGAATGCGCCGTAAAACCGTTCAAAACGACAAGTGCCAACGATAACGAGGCGCTCGCGATTGCTGCCTAACTGAGTCCTTCGTGGATGAAGTTAGTTTGGCTTTAGCGCGGTAGGGACCACACCGGGCAACAGAAGTGGAAACCGGCGGTTTGGGGAGCACCGAGCAACAGAAGCTCCCTATTTGTTTTCAGTTGGTGCTCCTGCTGCGGCTTCCTTAATTCGTCGCACCGTTAATACCTTGACTGGGGCCTCAATCATCTGCCCCTTCAACACGCCGCTGCCTTGCGTTGGCGAGAGCGGGGAGTCGTAAATCCTTCGAACGACATCCATCCCCTCGGCGACATAGCCAAACACTGCATATCCTGCCGGATCGTTCGGGTTCGCGCCGGCGTCGAGCCCCGGGAGGTCCGATACCAAGATCGAGAAATCGGCGGTTGCCGTGCCGGGCGCGAAACGCGCCATCGAGATCGCCCCCTTGCGATGTTTGAGCCCCGTCAGCGACGTGGGTTCGTGCGCAATCGGCGGCAGGACCCGCTTTGGGTCGCCGCGCGCCCCGGCTTGGATCAGCCCGTTGGGCTGATCGCCGAACGCCAAGCGCATGACACGGTAGAAGACGATGCCGTCCAAACGCTTTTGATCGACATAGCGCATGAAATTGGCGGTCGAGATCGGCGCGTGCTTATGGTCCAGCTCGATAATGATCGTGCCAACTGCGGTGGTAAGCGCAACGCGCACGGTGTCGGGAAAAACGACCGCGGCAGGCGGCATTGCTGGTTTGCGTGTGGTCGCTGCGCCTCCACCGACGGACACGACCAAAGCGATAGCGGCCAAAGCGAATCGAATGATCATCGTTTCATTATGCGCGCATCGACCGGGCCCGCAATCGTGCGCCTTACGGAACCGAAATCTGTTTCGGGGATTAGCGCTTACGTGGGTAGTGCCGAGAGCGGTGCACCAATAGGGAGCTCTTATCATGAAAAACCGTATTCTGGCCGCTGTTGCAATTGCTGGCCTCGTTACGCTTGGTGCGTGCAACAGGACCCCGCAGGCTGCCAATGTCGAAGCGGTAACCGACAACATGGCTGATAATATGGATGCCATGGCTAGCAACACTGCGGGAAAAGTCGAAAATAGCGCCGATGCCGTGCGCGCAGCGGGCGAGAACAAGGCCGATGCAATCGACAAGGCTGCCAGCAACGGTGCATCGAACGCGACGTTGAATTCGATGGCAAAGCACTAAGCCTGAAATTAATCGTTCGAAAAGGGGCTGCTCCAAGCGGAACGGCCCCTTTTGCTTGCGTATGTTCGATCGCTTCGTCAGTTACGCCCGATGAGGGCGCTTGACACCATCGGTAACCAGATGCGGTGCGTTGGACCAGGCGCAGTGCGGGCAAGGCCGCGGTAGTCTTGATTGCCGTACAATTCGCCAAGCGAAGCGCCGATACCGGGCACTGCTGCTCTGTCAATCATGGGGATGGGGCAGCCGCACCTGGGTCGCCGATCAAAGCGCGTTAGGCGTCGTGCACACCAGGCTTAGCCGTTGTGTCCGCAAAGCGCGGTTTGTCTCTGAGGACGAAGCGCTGTCGGCGACGCGGACTGCCGCTTTCGTGCTGCGGGCTTATCGCTGCGACCAGTGTCGCCACTTTCACTTGACCAGCCGCACAAAGGGCAAGCGCTTGCCTCGTCCCGCGAGAGCTTGAGTGCCATGTCGCGGTTGATCCTTTTCAACAAACCCTTTGCGGTTCTGTGCCAGTTCACCGACGAACGTTCGGCCGCCGCACGTCCAACGCTCGCCCAGTTCATCAAAATACCGGGCGTTTATCCAGCTGGGCGGCTCGATTTCGACAGCGAGGGATTGCTGTTGCTGACTGACGACGGTCGCTTGCAGGACTGGATTGCGGCTCCCAGGTTTAAAATTCCTAAGACTTATCTGGTGCAGGTCGAGGGCGACGTGACTGAGGACGCACTCGCCGGGTTGCGGAACGGTGTGCGGCTAAACGATGGCGTGACTCTGCCCGCTGAGGTGGAACACATCCCAGACCCCGGGCTGTGGCTCCGCACACCGCCAATCCGCGTGCGACGAACCATCCCGGACAGCTGGATCAAACTGACGATCCGTGAAGGTCGCAACCGCCAGGTGCGCCGGATGACAGCAGCGGTTGGGCATCCGACCCTCAGACTCGTGCGCTGGATGATCGGGGAGTGGACCGTTGACGGGTTGGGCGTTGGCGAATGCCGGGAGACCGATTTTCAATCTGCGTGATCGAAGTCGAAGCTGCCTCGATTGAACAGCTGGGTTATGAGCGTGATCGCCGGTACTGATCTGACCAGCGTGGGATCCACAAGAAAGCGATCTTGCCTGCACAGCTGCTCGGCGAAAGCCACCGTCTCCTGCGTACACTCAAAACACGCCCCATCGACGAACAACGACACCGCCCCGGACACAGTCCGCACGAACGAAAACCGGCTTGCTGGATTACGTCTCAACGTCGTCAAGCCGGCGAGTAACCGGCGCATCGTTTCGGTCTCGACTGGTTCTTGCGGCGCCCAATCGACATCGGGATATTTGGGCGTGGTGTTGTAGGTTCCAAACCAGCGCGCAAACGCGACACGATCAGCCAATTTCGTCGTGATCATGCCCTGTAGTTCGGCCAGCACCTCAGCAGTAATCTCGCCCGGATTTTCCTGCGCGCGCAGACCGGGGTCGGCGTAACGGTCGTCGTCCGTAATTTCAGCCAGCAAGTGATCACAAAAGTGGGCGATCAGCTCGCTGCGCGCAGGCGCACGGAAGCCGATTGAATAGGTCATGCAGTCGTCGCCAACCGCGACACCATTATGAGCCACCCGGGGAGGCACGTACAGGATGTCACCGGGCTCGAGCATCCATTCTTCCACGGGCTCGAATTTCGCAATCAAGCGCAGATCGTCATGGGGCAAAAGCTCAGTGTCTGCGTTACACGCGGCATCGCCGGACCCACCGACCTGCCAGCGGCGCCGCCCCAGACCTTGGATCAGGAACACGTCGTACTGGTCGAAATGCGGCCCAACCCCGCCGCCGTCGCTCGCATAGCTGACCATCACGTCGTCGATGCGCCAATTGGGCACGAAGCGGAAGGGTGCGACCAGTGCTGCCACGTCGGGTACTGCCTGGTCGACCGCCTGGACGAGCAACGTCCAGGGCGCCTTGCCCAGCCTGTCGAAGCGCTCTTCGGGCAGCGGACCGGGTTCGACCTTCCACGTCTTTTGTGCGTGCATTATAAGCCGCGATTCGACTTCGTCTTCGCAAGCCAGCCCCGCCAGCTCATCAGGGTCGAGGGGATTGCGCCACGCATCCCACGGGTTGCGAATGAGTAAAGGCCTTTTCTGCCAATAGTCCTGCAGGAAAACGTCGACGTCGAATTTGTTCAGATGCATCCATTGCGCCTACCAGCCAGCGCTGCATTCGGCAGCATGAAATGCGCAGCGCCAGCGAGGCTCGCCTTGACCGTTACCCTAGCGCAGGATTTTCTCTCTCCGGGAGACCCCCCCGAGTGACGTGATCACGCCTAGCGTAGAGCGATTCTCGCTTCGCGCTTCGACTGTCACAAGCGTCACCAACGTAGCGGCAAGTCTGATGGCCAAGCGGATCCCGAGCGAGATCGTCGGCCGGGAAGACGGCACATGGAGAACGTCGGCGCTTCCACCTCAGGCAGTCCTGGTCGTTGAACGCAACGCTGCTTGGGGGTACGGTCCGTCGAACGGCGTTCGATCGGTACTCTCGAAAGCGACACGCTTGCCTTGCGATGACGGTTTGAGTCCCTTGGCCATGAGCAGGACGCCGGCTTCGCGCAGCTCGTCGTTGAATCTGCTCATCGCCGCTATCATTGCAGTTTATAAAGGCTTTGGGTCAAAGCCCATTTCGCTGTCCTCGGCTGCCTTCACAAACACTATCACGCGCATATTCGTTGTCCGGGTTCGCCCCACCCCGCGATTCGGTGCATCAGAATATCAACTAGGGGTTTTAAAAATCGACAGCGCGGTGAGCGTCTCTTTACGGGAGGAAGCGCACGCACAAACCTCGGAACGCAGGATAAAAAAAGGGGGCCGCGTCGCCGCGACCCCCTTTCTTCGGGTCCTCTCCAGAACCTTAAGATCTTTAATCCTCGCGGGTCAGGAAGGCGGGCGCAAACTCAGGAGCAGGGCCTTCATCCTTTGGCGCGCTGTCGCGGTCGCGACCGCCGCCGTATCCGCCGCCTGAACCACCCCGGGGTCCACGGTCACCGCCTCCTCCATCGCGACGCGGGCCACGATCGCCGCCGCCGTCACGACGCGGGCCACGATCGGGCCGATCGCCCCGCGGACGTTCCTCACGGGGAGGGCGCGTGTCTTCAAGTTCAGCCCCCGTTTCCTGATCGACGACGCGCATCGAAAGGCGAACCTTGCCACGCGGATCAATTTCGAGAACCTTAACCTTTACAGCCTGCCCCTCGGTCAGCACATCGGTGACCTTTTCGGTGCGCTCGTTGCGGATTTCGCTGACGTGGACGAGCCCGTCCTTGCCGCCCATGAAGTTCACAAAGGCGCCAAAATCCACCATGTTGACAACCTTGCCATCGTAGATTTTGCCAACTTCGGCTTCCTCAACAATGCCCGAAATCCACTTACGCGCGGCTTCAATCTGGGTCAGATCTGAAGAACTGATCTTGATCAGCCCTTCATCGTCGATATCGACCTTGGCACCGGTCGTTGCCACGATCTCGCGGATTACCTTGCCGCCAGTACCGATGATGTCGCGGATCTTCGACTTGTCGATCTGCATCGTCTCGATCCGGGGCGCGTGGGCCGACAATTCCGTACGCGTGTGGTCAAGCGCCTTGGCCATCTCACCCAGAATGTGGGTGCGGCCTTCAGCGGCCTGCTTGAGTGCCTGCTTCATGATCTCTTCGGTGATGCCGGCAATCTTGATGTCCATCTGCATCGTTGTGATGCCTTCGGACGTCCCTGCGACCTTGAAATCCATGTCGCCGAGATGGTCCTCGTCGCCCAGGATGTCGCTGATGATAGCGAACTCCTTGCCTTCGAGGATCAAGCCCATTGCGATGCCGCTGACGGGACGCTTGAGCGGAACACCCGCATCCATCATCGACAGCGAACCGCCGCATACAGTCGCCATCGACGAGGAGCCGTTGCTCTCCGTGATATCCGACAAAACGCGGATCGTGTAAGGGAACTCTTCCTTCGACGGCAGAACAGGGTGCAGCGCGCGCCAGGCGAGCTTGCCATGACCAATTTCACGACGCCCCGGGGCACCGAAGCGACCAACTTCGCCGACCGAATAAGGCGGGAAGTTATAGTGCAGCATGAAGTTGGAATAGCTTAGCCCGTTCAAGCCATCGATCATCTGCTCGGCGTCCTTGGTACCAAGCGTGGTCGTGCAGATCGACTGCGTTTCTCCGCGCGTGAACAGCGCCGAGCCGTGCGTACGCGGCAGGAAGCCGACGATGGCCTCGATCGGACGGATCTGCGTCGTCGTGCGGCCGTCGATCCGTGCGCCATCCTTCAAGATTGCAGTGCGGACGATTTCTGCTTCAAGCTTTTTCATCAACTTGCCCGCTGCCATCTGGTCCTGTGGGGTCGCATCGGAAAAAGCTGCCTTGCCCTTGGTACGGGCTTCGTTGAGCAGGTTCGAACGTGCCGACTTGTCGGTCACCTTGTAGGCAGCCGCAATATCTTTACCGATCAGCTTCTTGAGCTTTTCCTTGGCAGCCGACAGGTCGGCCTGCGGCGCCATGGGCCATGGGTCCTTTGCAGCCTGCTCGGCAAGGTCGATGATCGCGCCGATGACTTTCTGGATCCCGCGATGCGCAAACATCACAGCGCCCAGCATGACATCCTCGGAAAGCTCCTTTGCCTCTGACTCGACCATCATGACGGCGTCGTGCGTTCCTGCGACCACCAGGTCGAGGTCGCCTTCGGCGACCTGCTCGTCGGTCGGGTTCAGGATGTACTCGCCATTGACGTAGCCAACGCGTGCAGCCGCGATCGGCCCCATGAACGGCACGCCCGAAAGGGTGAGTGCAGCCGAGGCCGCAACCATCGCCAGAATATCGGGTTCATTCTCGCCGTCATACGACATGACCTGCGCGATGACATTGATCTCGTTGTAGAACCCTTCCGGGAACAAGGGGCGGATCGGTCGATCGATCAAGCGGGAAACAAGCGTTTCCTTCTCAGTCGCGCCACGCTCGCGCTTGAAAAATCCACCCGGTATGCGACCGGCGGACGAGTATTTTTCCTGGTAGTGGACGGTCAGCGGAAAGAAGTCCTGTCCTTCCTTGACATTGCGTGCTGCGGTTACCGCGCACAGCACCACCGTTTCGCCAAGCGTTGCCATGACGGCCCCGTCGGCCTGCCGAGCAACGCGGCCCGTTTCGAGCTTGAGGGTTTGTCCGCCCCACTCGATTTCAACTGTCTTCATATTGAACATGTATATTCCTTCACGACCCGCGAGCCCAATGCTGCGGGGGCCTATAGGCAGACATCCGGTCTGCGAGCGGTGCGGGCGCTGATGTGGCCCTGAGGCGCCCCGCCGAATTGCGGGACATAGACAAACGGCACCCGTAGGCGCCGCTCGAATTACTTACGAAGTCCAAGCTTCGTGATCAGTGCGGTGTAACGCGCGACGTCGATTTTCTTGAGATAGTCAAGCAACGAGCGGCGTTTGTTGACCAGCATGAGAAGGCCGCGACGCGAATGATTATCCTTCTTGTGCGTCTTGAAATGCTCTGTGAGGTTAACGATCCGCTCGGTCAGGATCGCGACCTGAACTTCAGGCGATCCGGTATCGCCCTCGGCCTGCGCGTTGTCCTTGATGATTTCTGTCTTGCGAATTGCCGTAACGGTCAAATGATCTTCCTTCGCGGTATCGGGTCACAGGTTGAAGCCGCGCTCGACCCGGGCATATCCGGCGATGACCTCCACCAGCGCAACGGGTGTCTCGCCCAGTTTCGCAAAATGAAGGCCGTCGTGAGCGGCAACCCCGGCCAGAACGCGCCCCTGACGGAGTGCGATAGCCTGATCGGAGGTGAGGGAGAGAGCCGGGATACCGTCCAGCCCTGCCTCCATGGGACGCAGATACGCCTCAAGCGTCGCGCCCTTAGCGTTTTGGTCCAACAAGTCCAGCGAAATCGCCTTGGACAGGTCAAACGACCCGGCACGGGTGCGGCGGAGCATCGTGACATGCCCGACCGTTCCGAGTGCGAGCGCGATGTCGCGGGCCAGGCTGCGAATATAGGTACCCTTGGATACATGAGCGCTCAGGGTAATTGACGCGAGCGAAGGTCCAGACTCGGGCTGTACGAGGTCGAGCGCGAACACCGTCACTGCCCTTGTCGCCAAAACGACCTCGGCGCCAGCGCGCGCCAGATCATACGCTCGTGCGCCATCGACCTTCAGCGCTGAATACGCGGGCGGCACCTGATCGACCGATCCTGTAAAACGCGCGAGAATGGCCTCGACTTGAGCCAGTGTCGGACGAACATCGCTTTTCGCAACAATCGCGCCTTCGAGATCGAGCGTGTCAGTCTGAATGCCAAAGCCGATCGTGAAGTGGTACTCCTTCGACGCATCGAGCATCCGACCCGCCAACTTGGTTGCCTCGCCGAGCGCAATCGGCAGCACACCGCTCGCCAGCGGATCGAGCGTCCCGCCATGTCCGACTTTGACCTTGGGGTACCCGCCCGACCGCAGCGCCCGTTTGACTGCTGTCACGCCTTGGGTTGAGCCAAGGCCGAGCGGCTTGTCGAGAATAATCCAGCCATGCATGTGCCGCCGTTAGGCGGGTGCGAACGTCGTGTCAGCCCTTGGAGCATTTGTTCGCCGGGCTTTTTGGGCGGCGTGGCGTCGCTCTTGACTAGAATGATGAGCGAGCACATTTTGCGACTGGCATAAGGAGTGCTGAATCTGTCGACCGGATCAATGCTGCCGGTCCTGAACTCCAGCTTCATGGCAACGCCGCGCGTGGCCATGACCCCGTCAAGGGTGCATACTGGCGGTGCCTCGCGGCGCTGCAGATCCCTCGGGCTCAGTCGCCATCGACGCGTCAATCGCGTGCAGTGACAGTCGAAAGGCTAGGGATTAACGCTTGTGGTTGTAATGCGACCGTTGCAGCCGTCGCGTGCGACGAAGCGCAACATGCCAAGCCGTTGTTGCAAACCGCCTGAATTCAGCCCGACCTGAAGATCGACCGTTCCGTGAAGTGTCGTCGGCACAGTGCAATATAACGATCGTTACCGCCGATTTCGGTTTGATTGCCGTCGTTGACCGCGTTGCCGGTCGCATCGACGCGCAGGTTCATCGTTGCCTTGCGGCCGCATTCGCAGATCGCCTTCAACTCGGTTAGACTGTCAGCGAGGCCGAGCAACGCTGCAGATCCTTCAAATAAATTCCCGTGAAAATCGGTACGCAGGCCATAAGCGACGACCGGCATGTCGTGGCGATCGCACAGTTCGGCGAGTTGCCATACCTGCGCCCGCGTCAGGAATTGTGCTTCGTCGACAAGCACGCACGCAATCGCCCGCGCCGCGCACTCGGCGCGGACGAGCGCCACCATGTCGGTCGCGTCATCGAACGGCACGCCGTCTGCCTCCAGTCCGATCCGCGAACTGATCTTGGCAAAACCGGCACGATCATCGACGGCAGCAGTGAATAGCATGGTCGCCATCCCCCGCTCGCTATAGTTGAACGCCGCCTGCAACAGGGTGGTCGATTTCCCCGCGTTCATCGCGGCGTAGTAGAAATAGAGTTTGGCCATTCGGCGGCTTTAATCGCTCCCTGCGCCATCCGCCGGCGATGGGCGCGCCACATTGAGCCGACGCAGTACGGATTCAATATGACTGCCTTCGTCGAAACTCTCGTCGGCAATGAACTTGAGCTTCGCCGCATATTTGCCGTTCACGCGGCGGGCCACTTCACTCTGCAGGTAGGCGGTGTTTGTCCGAAGTGCCTTCAGCACTGCATCCTCGTTCTGGCCGAGCAATGATTTTACGAACACCGTTGCGTGGCGCAAATCAGGCGACATTCTGACTTCAGTAACCGACGTCGGGTGCGCGGCTAGGACATCGTCATGCACGTTGCCGCGCTGCAGAATGTCCGAAAGCGCGTGACGCACTGCTTCACCGACGCGCAGGGTGCGGACCGATCGCTCCTGACCCTTGGCGTCAGCCACATGTCACCTCAGAGCGTGCGGGCACGCTCTTCGACTTCAAACGTCTCCAAGAAGTCGCCGGCCTTGATGTCGTTTGTGGCGTCAAACGTGACCCCGCACTCGAGACCCGCACGCACTTCGGCCACGTCATCTTTGAAGCGGCGTAGCGAATTGACCTGCCCGTTGTAAATGATGACGTCGTCGCGGGTGATGCGTGCCTTCAGGTTCTTGCGGATGACGCCTTCGGTAACGAGCAGACCCGCCGCCTTGCCTGTCTTGCCCGCCGGGAAGACCTGACGGATTTCGGCGCGGCCGACGACGTGCTCGATGATCTCTGGCCCCAGCTGTCCGGCCATGGCGTTGCGCACCTGATCCGTCAGATGATAGATAACGTCGAAGTACTGGAACTCGACACGATCGCGTTTGGCCAGTGCCTGAGCTTTGGGGTTCGGGCGCACATTGAAGCCGATAACGGGCGCGCCACTCGCCGCTGCCGTCATCACATCGCTTTCGGTGATACCGCCGACGCCTGAAGACAGGACGCGAACCTTGATGTCGTCGGTCGAGATGCGATTGACTGCGCCGATAATGGCCTCGACCGATCCTTGCGTGTCTGCCTTGACGACAAGCGGGTATTCCATCGCCTTGACCGCGCTGAAATTGGCAAAGACGTTTTCAATGTCGACTGGTGCTGACGCTGTGCGCTGCTCGATCGCCGTCTTGGCACGATAGAGCGCAACCTCGCGGGCACGCGCCTCATTCTCCACAACCGACATCGGATCGCCCGCGGAAGGAACACCCGAAAGACCAAGAATTTCGACCGGCATCGACGGCAGGGCCTCGCTGAGCTGGCGCCCCTTGTCGTCGATCATCGCGCGGACTTTGCCTGAATACTGGCCAACCACGACGATATCGCCGACCCTAAGCGTTCCGCGTCGCACCAAGACAGTGGCGAGCGGGCCGCGGCCTTTGTCGAGCTTTGCCTCGATCACGCTTCCTTCGGCAGCGCGGTCGGGGTTCGCCTTCAGTTCGAGAAGTTCGGCCTGCACGTGAAGCTTTTCGGTCAGTACGTCCAAACCTGTCTTCTTGAGCGCCGAAACTTCGACGTCCTGCACATCGCCTGAGAGTTCTTCGACGATGATATCGTATTGGAGGAGCGCTTCGCGTACCTTTTGCGCATTGGCTTCCGGCTTGTCGACCTTCGTGATTGCAACGACGATCGGCACATCGGCAGCCTTGGCGTGGTTGATTGCTTCGATTGTCTGGGGCTTGATGCTATCGTCAGCGGCGACGACAAGCACAACGATGTCGGTGATGTTCGCGCCGCGTTTACGCATTTCGCCGAACGCTTCGTGGCCTGGCGTATCGAGGAAAGTGATCTGTTCGCCCGACTTCAGTGTCACCTGGTAAGCGCCGATATGCTGGGTGATGCCGCCGGCTTCGCCGCGAACAACATCCGTTCCGCGCAGCGCGTCGAGAAGACTGGTTTTGCCGTGGTCGACGTGGCCCATGATCGTAATCACTGGCGGACGCGGCTTTAAGGACTCTTCTGAATCGACGTCTTGCGCGATGTCGATTTCCACATCGCTTGCGCTTACGCGCGTGAAGTTATGACCGAATTCGGTCACCAACAGTTCAGCGGTGTCTTGGTCGATGGTGTCGCCCATCGCCGAGGGTACGCCCATTTTGAAGAGGGCGCGAACCAAGTCGTTACCGCGCTCGGCCATACGGTTTGCAAGCTCGCCGACCGTGATTGATTCGGGGATTACGACATCGCGGATCTGTTTGGCTTGCGGCTGACCGCTGCCGTGGGCGCGGCGTTCTTTTTCGCGCGCGCGCTTGAGCGCTGCGAGCGAGCGGGCACGGGCGCCCTCCTCGTTGCCTTCGAGCGCGCGGGTGACGGTAAGCTTTCCTGCCTGACGCCGATCGTCACCGCCGCGGGGACGCGCGGTGGGCCGGACGGGTTCAGGGCGGCGTATGCCGGCCGGGCTGGCCGGCTTGGCAAAGCGACGCTCCTCCGCCTCGCGATCCTGCGCCTTTTCAACTTCGGGCTCTGGCTGTGGTTCGGGCGGAGGGTTCTTGGCGATTTCCTCGGCGGCGACCCGCGCCTCTTCTTCGGCCTTGCGGTTGTCGTCGATCCGACGCTTTTCGTCTTCGCCAGTTTCAACCTTTAACCGGTCCTCACGACGACGTGCTTCTTCGAGCGAAGACATGCGCGCTTCTTCGGCCTCGCGGAGCAGCCGATCCTGCTGCTCCCGACGCTCAAGCGGCGTCATTGCGCGGGCAGGTACAGCAGGCGGAACGGGCTTGAGCGCAGGCGCGGGCGCCGCAACAGGTACAGGCGCCGGTTCAACAACGGCCTCAGCTACTGGAGCGGCCTCTTCGCCTGGCTTGACGAAGCGACGCTTCTTGACCTCTACCACAACGGTGTTCGACCGACCGTGGCTAAAACTCTGCTTTACTTGGCCCGTCTCGACCGTGCGCTTGATGCCCAGCGGCGCACGCATGCCCAGTTTCGGCTTTTCCGTTTCGCTCATTGATTAAACCCGAACCCTTCAAACACCATTCGCGCCGCGCGGCCCTGAACCCTGCGACTTCTTTTCGCAAGGCCAGCCCGTGGGCGCATGATCGATAAAACCGTGCCACCGGTCGACAGCGGCCGCCACCCTTGCGGCGGCACGCACGTCTATCACGCCGATGTGTACCACATTTTCGCGGCCCAATGCCAACGACAAGATTGTGCGGTCGACCGCAAGGATCAACCCCGCCCGGGCCGAACCCTCTTCGTCCATGCCGACTCGCCATGCCTGGTCGAGCTTGCGGTTGCCGTCCGCACTCGCATCGGCAGCATGAAACAACAGGTGGAGACCGCCCTTGCGAGCCGCTTCCTCGATTCGGTCACTCCCGGTCGCCAGCGTTGATGCGCGTGCCTCCAGCCCCAGCCGTTCGAGCGCTGCACGTGACAGGGCATCCTCGATCCGAGATCCCAAGTCGTCGGGAACAGCGACGTCGTTCGTCTTAAAGGCACGCGACAGCGCGCCCCTTAGCTTTCCCTTGGCGACGGCAATGTCCAGCACAGCGCGCGCCACCCCGATCCAGGCCCCGCGCCCGGGAGCCTTGGCGCGCACATCGGGGTACACACGGCCGTCTGGACCGAGAGCGAGTCGGATCAACGTGTCGCGTTCGCCCTTACCGCGTGTCAGGACGCACGTGCGCTCCCCCGTGGCGACGTTACCGTCGGCGTCGACCGTGTCATTGCGAGGGTTCCGCAACGGCGTCCTCCTCTTCGAACCAATGCGCGCGGGCCGCCATGATGATCTCGTTACCCTGCTCTTCGCTCAAATTATATTCGGTGAGAATTCCGCCTTTGGGCTCGTTGGTCGGTACCGTCTTGCGGCGGGGCTCGACGCGGCGCTTCTGGATCAGCTCGTCGGTGGCAAGGTCGGCGAGATCGTCGAGCGTCTTGATGCCTGCCTTGCCGAGTGTAACCAGCATGGCTTCGTTGAGGTGCGGCATCGTGGCAATGGCGTCTTCGACACCGAGCGAGCGTCGCAGCTCTCGGTTGGCCTCCTCGCGGCGCTCGAGAGCTTCGGTCGCGCGGTTCTGAAGCTCGGCCCCCAGTTCTCCATCGAACCCTTCGATGTCCGAAATCTCACTGACCTCGACGTAGGCGACCTCCTCGAGGCTTGTGAACCCTTCGGCGACAAGCAGCTGGGCCAGTGTCTCATCGACGTCGAGTTCGTTCTGGAAAAGCTCAGACCGTTCGACGAATTCCTTCTGGCGCTTTTCGCTGGCGTCGGCCTCGGTGAGAATGTCGATGGCCTTACCTGTGAGCTGGCTGGCAAGGCGCACGTTCTGGCCGCGACGACCAATAGCAAGGCTAAGCTGATCGTCGGGAACAACGACTTCAATTCGTTCTTCTTCCTCGTCAATGACGACGCGGCTTACGTTGGCCGGCTGCAAAGCATTGACGACAAAGGTTGCGATATCAGAAGACCACGGAATGATATCGATCTTTTCACCCTGCATTTCTTGGACGACGGCTTGAACGCGGCTCCCCTTCATACCCACGCACGCGCCGACCGGGTCGATGCTCCCATCGCGGCTGATCACGCCGATCTTGGCGCGGCTGCCTGGGTCGCGAGCAGCAGCCATGATCGTGATGATGCCATCATAAATTTCGGGCACTTCCTGCGCGAACAACTTCTTCATGAAGTCGGGGTGCGCGCGGCTGAGGAAAATCTGCGGACCGCGCGTTTCACGCACGACCTTTAGAATCAAGCTCCGGATCCGGTCGCCGACGCGGACGACCTCGCGTGGGATTTGCGCGTCGCGCCGGATGACCCCTTCGGCGCGGCCAAGATCCACGACGACATGGCCGAATTCCACGCGCTTGACGACACCGGTGATGATCTCACCCGCCCGGTCCTTGAACTCCTCGTACTGGCGCTCGCGTTCGGCGTCCCGGACTTTTTGAAAGATCACCTGCTTCGAGGCTTGCGCGGCGATGCGGCCGAATTCGATATTGGGCAGAGGATCAACGATGAAGTCGCCGATGGCGGCGCCCGGCTGAAGCTTTTCGCCGCCTTCAAGGCTGACTTGTTTGAAATAGTCTTCGACCTGCTCGACGACCTCGACGACCCGCCACAAGCGAAGATCGCCAGTCGTGGTATCGATCTTAGCGCGAATATCGTTTTCCGCGCCATACCGCGCCTTGGCTGCACGCTGAATCGCGTCTTCCATCGCGTCGATCACGATCTCGCGCGGGATCAACTTTTCCTTGGCGACCGCATCGGCAATCGCGAGGAGCTCAGCCTTGTTGGCAGCAGCGGGGGCAGTGGAGGCCATCAGTTTACTTCCTCTTCGATAATCTTGTCGGCACCGTGCGCATCGAGCGGTTTGGTTGCCTTGATGAGTTTGTCGGTCAAAATCAGTTTCGCTGTCGCGATTGCTGCGAACGGAATCTGCATTGCTCCGTGTTTGGCAACGACCAGCACATCTTCGCCCTCAACGCCCGTCAAATCGGCGTCAAACATCTTGCGGCCCTCGATTGGCTCGACCAGCTTGATTCGCGCCTCGTGACCGGCCCAGTCGGTATAATCCGACAGGCGAGTCAGCGGGCGGTCGATGCCGGGCGAGCTGACTTCGAGCCGATAGGCCTCGTCGATTGGATCGTTAGGCGTGCCATCGAGCGCATCGAGCACTTCGGATAGCCGTCGCGACAATACTGCACAATCGTCGAGCGTCAGCTGCCGCGTGTCCGGCCGCTCGGCCATCACTTGAAGCGTCGGGTCCGACTTGCCGCCGAAAAAACCGACGCGCACAAGCCGCATCCCCAAAGCTATCGATTCAGGTTCGATCAATGCGGTGAGAGCGGCGATATCGGCCATTGTTACTTTCGACAAAACGAGTGTGTCTCGTGCCCGGAGCCTTGCGGCGCCGAACCCAAACACCGATGATGTAAGGAAGACAATAGCGGTATAGGCCGAAGTACGACTTGCGGCAAGCCCGTGCGTCGAGAGTGTCGAGAGCCCGCGATATGTCCGGTTCATTGATACGTCATATGTCGGATCGGATCTGGCGCGCGATGAGTTCCGGCCGCGCGAGCTTGCGACCGTACGAAAGGGGCTGGGCACACAAATATGATGAGCCCGGCTGACCCGGGCCTCGTGATCAGGCGCTGCACCGCACTCCACAAACTCGACTGGCGTTCATGTCGGGGGCACGTCACGACGCTCAAAAACCCGGAATCTTGTGCGTCTCTGGAAGCTCACTACCGGCGCACGTAACGGAAGTACCAGACCTCATGACCCAGCCTGCGGGCTTTGCGCTCGTAGCGCGTCTCCGGCCAGTCCGCGGGGCGGGTCAGGAAATCCTGCGCCGTTTCGATGCACCAATCCAAGCGTCCGACTTGGCGCTGCATGACCATCATCGCATGCGCCACATAGACCGGATGGTCGGTGCCAAAGCGGAACTCTCCACCCGATTTCAGCTTGCGCGCAACCATGTTGATCGGGCCCGGATTCATGAACCGCCGCTTGGCGTGCCGGGTCTTAGGCCAAGGATCGGGGTGCAGAAGATAAACCCGATCAAGCGAGGCATCGGGCAGACGGTTGAGGACATCGAGCGCGTCGCCCATGTGAAGGCGCACGTTGTCCAACTTGTTGTCGCGGATGTGCCCCAACGCCCCGACGACACCGTTCAGGAAAGGCTCGCACCCAATGAAGCCGGTGCCGGGCCGCATCGCTGCTTGCCCAGCCAAATGCTCTCCTCCGCCGAAACCAATTTCGACTTCTATAGGACAATCATTTCCAAATATGGCTTTGGCATCGAGCGGCCCGTTCGGCACAGCAAGCTGCGGTAACAGCTCATCGACAAGGAGCGCCTGCCCCTGGCGCAGCTTGTGCCCTGCACGTCGCCCGAATAGGCGGCCGATGATCAGCGGGTCGTTTGACATGATTTCATCCTGGCGTTGACGCAAGCATATGCCCTCATCCTGGCGGCCGGGATCGAAGGAGTTCGGGTTGCGCCGGCGGAGCGCCGCCAGGCACCATAAAAGGCTGCAGCTTTTAAATTCAGGCCGTCGGCTTGCAGCTTTTGCCGGCAAGAGTGTCGCAAGGCCAGGCACGACCGCCGTCTTACGCTCCGAGTCGTGCTTTTGCTCGCCGACAGATCGAAAAGCCTATTTGCCGCTGCTGGCAGACGACCGCGAATAGCAGCCTCCGCTGGTCCGAAGGCAGCGGCACCGGCCGTGGGCGTCAGGTGAGCCGCAGCCGCTACCCGGTTACCAGCATCGCACGCGCTTGTGTTCAAAGCGAGAGTCCGGCGCGATGCAGTTGCTGCGCGAGCTAGGCAAATTCAGCCTTGAGCGCCGCGACCAGATCGGTTTTCTCCCATGGAAAAAAATCGCCATCGGGCTTGCGGCCGAAATGACCATAGGCTGCGCTTGGCTGATAGATCGGCTTGTTGAGGCCAAGATGTGTGCGGATGCCGCGCGGAGTCAGGTCAACCAGCCTGGGCAGCACGGCTTCGATCGCGGAAGCGTCAACCGTGCCGGTGCCGTGGGTATCGACATAGAGCGACAGCGGCTTGGACACACCGATCGCATAAGCCAGCTGGATCGTACAGCGACGAGCGAGACCGGCGGCCACGATATTTTTGGCGAGATAGCGGCTAATATAGGCAGCTGATCGATCAACCTTTGTAGGATCCTTGCCGCTGAACGCGCCGCCGCCGTGGGGCGCTGCACCGCCATAGGTATCGACAATGATTTTTCGGCCCGTCAGACCCGCATCTCCGTCGGGCCCGCCAATTTCGAAACAGCCTGTCGGGTTGACGTAGACTTCAGCGTCGTCTGGCATCCAGCCATCGGGTAAAATCTCGGTCATCACCCCTTTGACATAGGCGCGCAGTTTGGCGCGGCCTTCGTCGTTGTCCATACCCATGGCGTGTTGCGTCGACACGACGACGGCGGTCGCGCGAACCGGCTTTTCGTTTTCGTATTCCAGCGTAATCTGGCTCTTCGCATCGGGCTCGAGAAAGTCCACGACCCTGGCATGGCGATCGTCGGCAAGTCGTTCGAGGATCTTGTGTGAATAATAAAGCGTCGCCGGCATCAGGTCGAGCGTCTCGTCGGTCGCGTAACCAAACATGATACCCTGGTCGCCTGCACCTTCATCCTTGTTACCCACGGCATCGACGCCTTGAGCAATGTGGGCGGACTGGCCGTGGAGCCGGTTGATGAACTCGAAAGACTTCCAATGGAAACCGTCCTGCTCGTAACCGATACGCTTGACCGTCGCACGCACGACGGCCTCAATTTCGGCCTGTGCTCCCGGTGCCCATGCGTCATTCTCGTACACACCCCTGCAGCGAATTTCACCTGCCAGCACGACCAGATTCGTGGTTGTCAGAGTTTCGCAAGCAATGCGGGCCTCGGGATCTTTCGAAAGGAACAGGTCGACGACCGCGTCCGAGATCTGATCCGCAACCTTGTCGGGGTGGCCCTCGGAAACGCTTTCGGATGTGAACAGGAATTGCGAACGCATGCTCGGCCTTTCGGAATTTCGGATATAAAGAAGTCCTTATGTGCGGGTCTTAGCCTCGCCGAAAGCGCGGCGCAATGGCCAGGGTGGCGAGCATCAGCGCAAGTGTGAGCGGGACGCTGTTGCCGAACCGGGCAAACAGCCCGGGCGCCTTTGCCAGCGGCAAGCGGCTTGTGATGACGCCTGGTTTGTTGAGCGGCAGCGCCACCAGCAGCCGTCCTTCGGCATCGATGACTGCTGAAATGCCGGTCGGCGTGGCGCGTATCACCGGCAATCCCTCCTCGATGGCGCGCAACCGCGCCTGAGCCAAATGTTGGGGAGGGCCCCAGGCCCCGAACCACGCGTCGGTCGAAGGGTTGAAGATGAAATCAGGCCGGTGCGCGGCGTCGATGACCTGTCCTGAGAAAATGATCTCGTAACAGATCTGTACACCCGCCTTGCCGAAACCGGGTAGCGTCAAGGTACCGGGCCCAGCACCGGGAACGAAGTCTACGTCACTCTGAACGAGCTTTGACAGGCCAATAGACGACAGAATGGGGCGCATCGGCAGATACTCGCCGTAAGGCACAAGGTGTGCCTTGTCGTATCGCGCGATCAGGTCGCTTGTCGGATTCATCGCGAACAAAGAATTACGTGCCGCGATAAGCGTGCCTGCTTTGCTGTAGATCAGCGTTGTTCCGCCAGTCAGCAAAATGTCTTTGGGCCCGAGCAGTTTCGCGAGCCGATATCGCGCCCACCTCTCCTCATCGAGGTAATAGGGAACTGCGGCTTCGGGCCAAAGGATGAGGCGCGGCGTTGTCGATGGTGGGCCGGTCAGTTGTTCAAGCCGGACGACACTGTCCTCGTCAAAGTTGCGGTCGTGTTGTTCGGCCTGACTAAGGTTTGGCTGGACGATGCGAATCGCGGGCCCGACCTCGCGCACCGCCAGTGGTGTTGAGGCGTGGAAGGGTCTGGCGGGAACCCCAAGATAGAACAGGAATAGCACGGCTACGCTTGCACTGACCGCGGCGATATGGGCGGGATCACGCCCGCGCTCGCCGGTTGTTGCGTCGCGCACGCAGGCGCCGAACCACCAAAGCCACCCGGAAACCAGAACGAGCGCGCCGGAAAGCCCATAAGTACCAATCCACTGGACGTACGCTGCGGCTGGAAGCCCTACCGCAATGGCAGCGAGCGGATTCCATGCAAAGCCCGTGAACGAGGTCGCGCGCAGATATTCGGTCAGGATCCAGGCGGCAGCGAAGGCAACAGTAAAACGCCCCCGGCCTGTCGGACCCGACTCGCGCGCGCTGAAGGCCAGCACTGCAGCACCGCCCGTGTAGATCGCCAGATACAGTGATAGCAGGACGACGGCGATGTACCCGAGCCAGTGCGGCATCGCCTCCTGAAAATCGAAAGCATGCGCGATCCAGTTTAGACCAAGCGAGAAATGGCCAACGCCGAACAGCCACCCGTAGCCGAAGGCTGCGCGCCTGTTTGGCGCCCGTTCCACGAGCGCGATCAGGAGGGCGATGGTGATCAGCGTTATCGGCCATAGACTCAGTGGTGCAAACCCGGTCGCGGACACGAGACCTGCGGCGAGCAGGATCGATTTCGGATATCGTGTCACTCGCCCTCGCTTTTGCCGAGTACGCCGATCGGCGCGACGTTGTTACGGGTCTCTTGTTGACGCAGCGCTAATACGGGACCGCGTTTGCGCTTTGCGCGCCCATCGACCCTTCGATCCGGCCAGCCGGCCAGCTGGCGCTTCCGGGCGCTGCTATTCTGGCTCACCATGAGTGAGAGTGCTTGTACCTTGGCGGCGAGCAAAACGATAACGTCGAGGAAGATACGCGGATCGATGTCCGACTGGGTCTGCGGGGGCGCCAGCACAGTTGTGTGGCATAGCATCCCGCCGATCAACACCCCCACCAAGACGCAAATAAACCACCAAGAGCCTATCCGGGCGCAGGCCCGGTCGGCCCCGCAATGCCAGTAAGTCGCCTGCTTGTCGTACGGATCCACGACGTCGAGACCGTTGATCGAGTGCTTGGCGCCCTTCTCGATGACATCACGCTTTGCCCGAGCGAACACCGACGCGGTCTGCGTAAAATCATCGAGAATGCGTTTTTCGGGTTCGACAGTCGTGGCCAATGGTGCATCTCGCTGAGCGACTATGTCGAATTCGCGAATTCGATCAGTCAATATAAGGTTTGGCCCCTGTCCTGCGCAGCCGTGACGTGCAAGAGGCGCTGCAAAGAAGCACGGGAGGGATAGGCATGTTTCGTAAGGTCAGTGCGTGGCTCTTGGTAATCATCGCCGTGGTTGCGATTGCCAGCATGGTCTGGGACCCGCTGACCGCTGGCGCACCCGTGCCGCCGCCCGCAAAGACGTACGACAGCAAGATCATCCGCGATGAATTTGGCGTTCCCCATGTCTTCGGCCACACCGATGCCGATGTCGCGTATGGGCTCGCCTACGCCCATGCCGAGGACGATTTTTCAACGCTTCAAGAAGTTGTTGCGATGACACGCGGACGGGCGGGCGCAATCTTGGGAAGCGACGGCGCGAAAATCGACTATGTAGGGTATCTGCTCGGCGCCCGCGCAACGGCGGCGCGTGAGTTTCCCAAAATGCCTGCCGACGTGCGCGCCGTGCTTGACGGGTATGCGTCGGGGCTAAACCGCTATGCGGCGCAACATCGGGACGAAGTTAAACTGCGCCGACTGTTTCCGGTGAATGGCGAGGATATTGCCGCTGGGTTCGTGTTGCGCTCGCCGTTCTTCTTTGGTCTCGATTCGGTGATCGGCGCCTTGACGGCCGACAAGCAACCCCCACACACTACGGTGCCACCCATGATTCCGGCGCTGACGCCGGCCGGTCGAGATCCGTCAATGAACGGGTCGAACGCCTTTGCGGTTGCGCCCAACAAGATGTCCGATGGCAAGACTTGGCTGATCTCGAACTCGCACCAGCCCTATGAAGGACAAGTTGCGTGGTACGAAGCTACCGTTCATTCGGACGAAGGTCTCGACATGGCGGGGGCGCTCTTCCCGGGCACGCCTTTCGTGTTGTTGGGCCATAACCGCAATCTTGGGTGGACCAACACCGTCAATGATCCGGATCTGATCGACGTCTACAAACTCGTGCTCAGTGCCGACGGAAAGCAATACCGGTATGATGGCAGATGGCTGCCCCTGCAGAGTGAGCGCGTCTGGCTGCCGGTGAAATTCGGCATCTTCACCGTGCCAATTCCCAAAACTGTCTACCGTGCGATCCAGGGCCCCGTGATCTTGAACAAGAACGGTGCGTTTGCAATCCGCTATGCTGGCATTGATCAAGCCAAGATGGTCGAGCAATATTATCGCATCGAGCGGGCCCAGAGTTGGGATGAATGGACCCGGGCCATGTCGCTCGGCGGAATACCTGCGACCAATTTTATTTATGCCGACAAAACCGGGCGCATAGCGTACGTTTACAATGCGCTTTTTCCGCCGCGTAAGCCCGGTTATGACTACACTGGTGTCCTTCCTGGTGATACGTCGGCGGATATGTGGCAGGGCGCCCTTGGTTTTGATCGCATGCCTAAGATCGTGAACCCGTCCTCGGGTTGGGTCGTCAATTCGAACAACACACCGTTTCTGGCTGCTGGACCCGGCTCTGAACTCGATCCCAAGAATTTTTCGCCTTTGCTCGGGATCGAACGGCGAATGACCAATCGCATCGTCCGCGCGATGGAATTGCTGGTGGCGGAAAAGGGCAGAATCACCCCCGAACGGCTGCTGCAAATCAAATTCGATACGGCCTATAGTCATGCCGGATTTGCCGGCCCCTGGGTCGCCAAGATCATGGCGCTGAACCTGAGAACGGAACCCGATCTGCAGCGCGCGCAGGCACTGCTGGGAACATGGGACTGGAACAGCGACGGCATTGGCCGCGCCGACGCCTTGGCTGAATCGATGATGCACATGGCAAATTCGGCGGCGTATCACGGCGAAGCTCTGCCCGATGCCCATGAAAAACTTCGCGAGGTCGTCGACAAGTTGATGAAGGGCTTTGGCCGTATCGATCCGCCGTTGGGCGACCTCCAGCGGTTGCGCCACGGGACGATCGATGTTCCCGCTGACGGCGGCACCGATACGTTGCGCGCTGCGACGTCGTGGGATCCGCAACCCGATGGGCGGATGCGCGTCAAACATGGGGACAGCTTCATCATGCTCGTCAACTGGGACAAGGCTGGTCATGTTTCGTCGCAGTCAATTCAACCTTATGGCGCTGCGACCAGCCGCCCCGGTTCGCCGCATTACACCGACCAGATGGCAATGTTCGAGGCGCGCCGGTTCAAGCCCGTCCATTTCGAGCGCGCCGACATCATTGCGCACGCACAGCGTGCCTATCGACCGTGACTTCAGCAGGAAATCGGGCTCGATGCCCGGGTGCCCGTCCACGACCCGACGACCGTGACCACGCCGCAAACGGGACCAACCTCGTTACCGAATGAGGTTCGACATTGAAGGTGGCGCGGTCAGACGACAAGCGAGGCGATGTTGTTGCGTGACTGATCGACGCTGCTAAGACCGCTTCAAACAACGAGTTTCGTTCGAGGATGCTTTGAGATGATCCGCACGACCAGCATCGCCTTGACGCTCATCCTTGCTGGCCCTGCATACGCGGCTGACGCGCCGGCGCCAGTGTCCACACTCGTGGCCAAGGTGGATATCCCCTACGCGCAATTTACGCTTTCTAATGGCCTGCGCGTCCTGGTCCACACCGACCGCAAGGCGCCCGTTGTTGCCGTGAGCGTGTGGTATCATGTCGGATCGAAGGATGAGCCCAAAGGCAAGACGGGGTTCGCGCACTTGTTCGAGCATCTCATGTTCAATGGCTCTGAAAACTCGCCGCGCGATTTTTTCGAACCGCTGCAGCAGGTCGGCGCCACCGACTACAACGGGACGACATGGTTCGACAGAACCAACTATTTCGAAACCGTGCCCACGCCGGCGCTCGAGACTGCACTTTTCCTCGAGTCGGATCGGATGGGCTATCTGCTTGGCGGCGTGACGCAGGAAAAACTCGATAATCAGATTGGCGTTGTTCAAAACGAGAAGCGTCAGGGTGACAATCAGCCGTTCGGCCTGACTGATTATTACGTTTACACGACGTTGTTTCCCAACGGGCATCCGTATCACCACGAAACAATCGGATCGATGGGCGATTTAAATGCGGCCAGCCTCGAAACTGTAAAAGATTGGTTCCGCGCCAAATACGGCCCCAACAATGCGGTCGTTGTTCTCGCCGGTGACGTCGATCTTGCCCAAGCCAAGACATTGGTTACCAAATGGTTTGGCGATATCCCGCGTGGTCCAGCGATCACGCGCGTTAATACGTCAGTTCCCATGCTTGCGGCTTCTCGCGACATCGTGCTCAAAGACCGTGTTCCCTACACGCGACTGACCCGGTATTGGGCTGTAGAGGGCGTCAACGGTAACGATACCGCGGCGCTTAATGTTGCAGCCAGTGTGCTCGGCGGCCTGTCATCGAGCCGCCTCGACAATGCGCTTGTGCGTAGCGAACAGATCGCGGTTGCCGTCAGCGCCGATGTGCAGGCGTTCGAACAAATCGGCGTGTTGTCGGTTTCCGCGGATGTGAAGCCCGGTACTGATCCAACGCTTGTCGCCACGCGGCTTGACGCGGTGATTGCTGATTTTCTTAGAACCGGTCCGACGGCAGATGAGGTCCGTCGGGTCGCAACGCGATCAATCGCTGGCACGATTGGCGGGTTCGAATCGGTTGGCGGTTTTGGTGGCAAGGCGGTCGCACTGGCTGAGGGACTCGTCTATTCGGGCGATCCGGCCAAATACAAGAAAGACATGGCCGAGCTGGCCGCGATGACGCCCATCAAAGTTTCATCGGCGGCGCGCAAATGGATGTCGCGGCCGGTGCTGCGCGTCACGGTCGAGCCGGGGGACCGCGACACGTCCCCCGCAACACTGGAAATTACCGGTGACGCGCCATCAACAAAGACGCCGGCGCTTGGTACTGGACCCGTAAAGGAAGCATCAGCCAAGCCAAGGCGGGCAGCGCCGCCGTTGGGCGTTTTTCCTGCACTGACATTTCCTGGCATCGAACGCACCAAGCTTGGCAACGGCATCCCGGTTTATTTTGCGCGTCGCTCTGAAATCCCGGTCGTGCGCGTCGCTGTCAGTTTCGATGCCGGGTCCGCTGCCGACACAAAGGGGCAGCTTGGCCTCCAGTCGCTCACAATGTCGCTTCTCGACGAGGGGACAACAACAAAGAACTCAACCCAGATTGCAGAGACGCAGGAACGGCTCGGCGCGACCTTGTCGTCGGGAGGCGTCGTCGATCGCAGCCAAGTCGGCCTCTTCGCGCTGACCGCCAATCTTGCGCCATCGCTCGACCTGCTCGCTGACGTCGTCCGCAATCCCGCTTTCGATTCCAAGGAGGTTGCGCGGCTGCGTAACGAACAGCTTTCGCACATTGCTGCCTCGCTCAGCCAGCCCCAAGGAATTGCCGACACGATCCTTCCGGGCAAGCTTTACGGCGATTCCCACCCCTATGCGCAGCCGTTCGGCGGGACAGGAACTGTGGCGACAGTCAAGCGGCTGACCCGCAGCGACGTGGTCGGCTTTCAGCAAAGCTGGCTGGTTCCGGATAATGCAGCAATTTACATCGTCGGTGACACGACGCTCGCCGAGATCAAGCCGCTGCTAGAAGCGCGCTTTGGTAACTGGCCGTCGAACCGCAGAGCACGGCCACAAAAGGATTTTGCCGCTCCAATTCCGGCGCGCACGGCGACGAGAATTTATCTCGCCGACCGCCCCGGCTCGCCGCAGTCGGTTATCATGGCGGGGCAGGTGCTTGACATTACTGGGAAGGATCCCGCCCGCACCATCCTTAACCAGGCCAATGAGGTACTCGGCGGCAGCTTTCTGTCGCGGCTCAACATGGACCTGCGTGAGACTAAAGGATGGTCGTATGGCGTCCGGTCGTATATCCAACGTCTCGAAAATCGCGTGCCGTACATCATCAGCGCTCCGGTCCAGTCAGATCGGACGGGAGACTCGGTGCGATCGCTGCTTGAACAGGTGAAATCGTTTCTCGGGCCCAAAGGAGTAACCCCCGACGAACTGACCCGTACTGCCAACGGCAGTATTCGCGAATTGCCAGGCAGCTTTGAAACGTCGGCAGCGGTCCTCGGGGGGCTGATGCAAATCGTTCAGCTTGGACGACCTGACGATTACTACGCCAAGCTGGCGACGACATATCGATCGATGACGGCGACCGAACTCGACCGCGCCGCACGGGCGGCAATCGATGCCGACAAATTCGCTATCGTCGTGGTCGGGGACGCTGCCAAGATAAAGGCGCAGCTCGAAAAGCTGGGCCTTCCCTTTGAAATTGTGCAATTGCCGACCGCGAATTGATGGGCGGCCTTACAGGAGAACGCGTATGTCGAATGCAACAGGCAAATGGGATTGTGTAGTCAAATCGCCGCTGGGTGAGCAAAAGTCGGTCCTGACCGTCACGGATAATGGCGATGGCACCTGGAGCGGTGACAATTCCGGCGCGATGGGTGGACTTACCTGCGATAACGGCAAATTCGACGGCGATAGCAAGATCTCGTGGACGATGGACATGAAGGTGCCAATGCCGATGCTGCTCGAATGCGAAGCGGCCGTCGATGGCGACACGCTGACCGGTAGCGTCAAAGCTGGCATGTTTGGTACGTCTCCGATGTCGGGAACGCGCGTCGCTTAAAATTTCGTGAGGCGCGTGACGTGGCCCATTTTCCGGCCCGGACGTGCCTCACCTTTCCCATAAAGATGCACATGGGCACCAGCCTCGCTCATCAGCGATAGCCAGTCGTTGACGTCTGGGCCGATCAGGTTCGTCATCACAGCGCCTTCGGTTACCAGCGACGTGTCGCCGAGAGGCAGCCCGCAGATCGCGCGGATATGGTTTTCGAACTGCGAGGTTGTCGATCCTTCGGTCGTCCAGTGACCGCTATTGTGCACGCGCGGCGCCATTTCGTTGAACACAGGTCCGTCAGCGCTCGCAAAAAACTCGATTGCCAGCACCCCAACATAGTTCAATGCGTCAGCGATCCTTGCTGCCAGCGCGCGTGCTTGTGGGACTTGCGCGGTCACGCGAGGGTGCGACGGGACCACCGAGGTCGTGAGAACGCCGTCATGGTGAACGTTTTCCGCAGCCTCCCAGACCGCGGTTGTGCCATCCTGCCCACGTACGATCAGAATTGAGAACTCGTAATCAAATGTCACCATGGCCTCGAGGATAGCTGGGGCGCGGTCGATTGCGGTCCAGGCGGCGTGCGCCTCAGCGGCCGACGCAAGTCGGGCCTGTCCCTTACCGTCATAGCCAAAGCGCGTCGTCTTGAGGATCGCCGGCATGCCTACTGCAGAAATCGCGCCTTCAAGACCGGTAGCAGTTGCAACCGAAGCCCATGCGGCGGGCGTGCCGCCATGCTGCGCAGCAAAAACTTTTTCAGCGATACGGTCCTGGGAAATTCTCAACGCCGATAAAGGCGGAAACACCGGAACACGCGCTGCAGCAATGTCGAGATACGCCGCATCGATGTTCTCGAACTCGTACGTGGCAACATCGACGCTGTCGGCAAATGTCGCGAGCGCAGCACCGTCGGCATAGTCGGCAACTGTAAGCTTTGCTGCGACCTCCCCCGCGCAGCACTGCACGTCAGGATCAAGGACATGAACGCGGTAGCCGAGTTGCGCTGCAGCCATCGCCAGCATCCGCCCCAATTGTCCGCCGCCAATAATGCCGACCGTCGATCCCGGCGGGATTGTCTTCATTTCGGCGTGTCTGCCACGGCATCTGTCTGTGCGGTGCGCCACGCGATCAATCGCTGGGCAAGTGCGAGGTCGGATGTAGCCAGGATCGACGCCGCCAACAGGCCCGCGTTCATGGCGCCGGCTTTGCCGATGGCCAAAGTGCCGACTGGTACACCGCCGGGCATCTGCACGATGGAAAGCAAGCTATCGAGTCCACTCAAGGCTTTTGACTCTACGGGAACTCCGAGCACCGGCAAGTGCGTCATTGAGGCGGCCATGCCGGGTAAATGGGCGGCGCCGCCAGCGCCTGCGATGACGACCTTCAGCCCACGCCCTGACGCATTCTTGGCGTATTCGAATAAGCGTTCGGGCGTGCGGTGGGCAGAAACGATCTTCACTTCGTGTTGCACCCCCAGCGTTTTCAACACATCGGCGGCAGCCCGCATCGTGTCCCAGTCAGACTGGCTCCCCATGATGATCCCGACCAGCGGGCTAATCTCTGCCATCGCATCACGCCTCCCGATCTGGCGCGACCTAGCGTCGGAGGTCGCGCGGCGCAATCTTGGGGCGCGCTCATGCATCACACGAAGTTGACAGAACAGCACTTTTTGCCGTTTGTGCGTCGGGAATGAGCAACTCTGCACATCTACTCGCGGGCAAAGCTCGCCAAGCCAAGGTCGTCAACGACGATTATGACGAGCTCCACCGCGAGATTCGCGCGTTGCGCCTTCAGATTGCCGAGTTGGAGCGGCTGGCCGACAGCGACACGCTGACACCCTTGCTCAATAGGCGCGCGTTCCTGCGCGAGGTCGAACGGAGTATAGCCCGTGTCGCGCGACATGGGACGCCGACATCGGTAATGATTGCCGATCTCGACGGATTGAAGGCGATCAATGACAGCGCCGGGCATCAGGCGGGCGATGCTGCGTTGATGTACGTTGGCTATGCGCTCAAGGCTCAAGTGCGTGCGACAGACATCGTGGCGCGTATCGGCGGTGATGAATTCGGGCTTGTTTTCGAAGATCTCGATACCGCTGCCGCTGAGGCCAAGGCAAAATCACTGGCAGCCGCCATCGCTGCGGAACCCGTCGACGGTACGATAGTGTCGGTCTCGATCGGCTACACGCTCGTCAGGGCGTCGGACTCGTTCGATTCGATTATCGCCCGTGCCGACGCTGCCATGTATATCCGCAAGCGACTTCAGCGTTCGGAGAGATAATAACGGTCGCGCGGCTTCAGGTCAGCGGTGAGATCATAGACGATCGGTTGACCGGTCGGTATTTCGAGATTTGTTATTTCTTCGTCCGAGATGCCCGACAAATGCTTGACCAGCGCGCGGAGCGAATTGCCGTGCGCCGAAATGACAACGCGTTTGCCAGCTCTCAACTCAGGGGCGATCCGGCTCTCCCAATAGGGTAGCACGCGGGCAATCGTATCTTTCAGGCTCTCGGTATTGGGGATGGCGATCCCGGCATAACGGCGGTCGCGCGCGAGGTCGAACGCGCTGCCTGCCTCCATCGGTGGCGGCGCGATGTCGAAACTGCGCCGCCAGATCTTGACCTGCTCGTTGCCGTGTCGTGTGGCGGTCTCGGCCTTGTTGAGGCCCGTCAACCCGCCATAGTGCCGCTCGTTCAACCGCCAGTCTTTCTCGACTGGCAACCATAATCGTCCCATCGATTCGAGCGCGATATTCAGCGTCTTTATTGCTCGGGTCTGGAGCGACGTAAAACACTGGTCGAAATCCAACCCTCTGGCCGCCATCAATTGTCCCGCAGCGAGCGCCTCGGCCACGCCCTTGTCGGTCAGATCGACGTCCCACCATCCGGTGAACCGGTTGTCGAGATTCCACGCCGATTGGCCATGGCGGATGAGTACCAGAGTAGGCATGGATCAGAGTTCCAGATGCAGGAATTGATTGAACGCTCCACGATCGTAATCGCCGAACGCCACGCCGTCCACAAATCCGCGCAACCGATAGAGGGATAACGCGGCATCGAATGCGGGACCCGAGCCGGTTTCGAGGCTCACCCGTCGGTAGCCACGAGCCCGTGCAACCCTGACGATATGGTCGAGCAACGCGCTGGCAACGCCCTTGCGCAGATGAGTGGGCGCCGTTCGCATCGACTTGATCTCGCCGTGTTCGGCATCGAGATGCTTCAAGGCTCCGCAGCCCAGGAGCGCATCGTCGTCCCACGCCGTCCAGAAACTTACGTCAGGCGCGCGCAGTCGGTCGATGTCGAAGGCGAAGACGCTGTTCTTGGGTGCGTTCAGATGCATCTGCTCAAGGTGGGAACGAAGGAGCGCGCCGACCCGAGTTCCGGTCAAATCGTCTTCAACAATCGTCACAGGTCGTCGATTATCCCTGCGAGCGTTGCCAGGCAGTCGCGCGCCAGCTGTTTCGACCGTTCGGGCGACCAGCCGCGCAATGCATCCGGCGCCTCTGCATTATCCTTGAACGGCATTTCCAGGGTCATTGAGACGGCTCCAAAGCGCTCGGCGAGCTGGTTGGTGGACATCGACAGATTGGCCTTGCCCGGGCCGGCGGTCGGATAGCCGTGTTTCGTTTGAAAATCAGGTGTGCGGGCCGCGAGTTCGCTTCCAAAGCGGGTGTAGAGATCGCCTTGTCGTTGCGTCCAGGCAGGTATGCCGTCGAAACCAGCGAGGAAAACATAAGGGATCGCCTCATCGCCGTGCACGTCCATTGCAAAGTCGACGCCCGTCGCGTCCATCGCGGCGCGCACGCAATAGACCTCGGGGCTCTTGTCCATGGTTGGCGCATTCCATTCCCGGTTTAGGTTCACGCCGGCTGCATTGGTGCGCAGATGTCCGCGACGGCTGCCATCTGGGTTCATGTTCGGCACGATGTGAAGCGTCGCCGCCGCACGCAATTTTACAGCAACCGGATCGTCGGACACAAGGAGATCCAGCGCTCCTTCCGCCCACCATTCTGCCATGCTCTCGCCGGGATGTTGACGGGTATAAAGCCAAACCGATTTCACACCCGTGCCTATCGACAGACAGTCGATCGGCTGCCCGTCGAGCGTTCTTCCCAATTCGGCCACTCTCACTGGCGCGGCAGCGCCGATGCGCGCAACCAGATCGTGATGCCGTTCCATCGAATAGGGAGCATGATAGGCGAACCACACGGCGCCCTGCGCCGGCGTATGGCGAATCGTCAGTACGCCGTCGGCATAGCTCGTGTCGGCCTGTTGCCAGTCGAGACGGTCGTTACTGAATCGCGCGCGATAACCCGGCCAACCGAGCGGATAAGCGGACCCGGCGCAATTGGTGATCCGTACCGTGACGGGTCGTCCCTCGGCGCCCGCCACGCGGAAATGGAACCACTGGTAGAAGTTGCTGGCTTCATCCTTGCGGATCGCGAGCGTGGCTGTGTCGCCGTCAATCGATAGAATCTCGATGTTGCCGGAATCGAAGTTGCTGTTAATCGTCAGAGTCATGGCACGCTGATAGTGCGACCCGACTCGCCGGGGAAGTCCCGGAAAAGCGCAGCAGCAAGATGGTCGATACTTGCACCCCCGTTTTCGGTCGTTTCGCCTTGGGCGCGTCCTTCCCAAACCACGCGGCCGGTGACGCGTTCGCGCAGCTGGACCGACAAGCGCGTGACCACCGTATCGCGCGCCCGATTGCCGCCAAGCCCGAAACTGGCGCCCAGACCAACGCCGCTGCCGTAGCCGCCGGTGCCGCCGCCGATGCCGATAGTAACCGGCGAGCGGCGCCTCAGCGCGGCGCGCGAATCCCGCGACACATCAACACTAAAAGTATAGCGCGCCGGACCATCGCCGGCGAAGCCGATGCGAGCGAGTGCGCGCCCGACAGCGTCCTCATAGCTTTTCTGTTCGAGCGTCGGCGCGCTGCCAGGTGCGGCAACGACGGCAGCGCGGGCCACATCGGCCCCGGTGGCGAATCGGGTAACCTCGACGGGACCGGGTGTCATTGCACATCCACCGGCGAGAAGCAGAGCTATCAGGGGTAGGCGGCGTTGCATGATGGTTCTCCTAAATCGTTATCTTGCTCTAACGCGTTGATCGTCAAGACGCTGCATCGACCTTGACTTGAGTTAGCCTCGCGATTAGGCGCGGCGCTTCCAAATTCCAGCCTATCGTCAGAAAAGCCGCACGACATGAAGATTCGCAACTCACTCAAGTCGCTCAAGGATCGCCACCGGGACAACCGGGTGATTCGCCGTCGTGGGCGGACTTACGTCATCAACAAGACGAACCGCCGCTTCAAGGCACGTCAAGGCTAAGTCTGCACGGTAACCGTAAGAGCGGTCATCTTCGATGTCGGAAAGGTGCTGGTCGAATGGGATCCGCGCTACCTTTACAACAAGCTCATTCCCAGTGCGCGCGAGCGTGAGGTTTTTTTGCGCGATGTTGTGACGCATGCATGGCATTTCCAGCATGATGCTGGGCGGCCATTTGCCGAAACGAGCGCCGAGCTCTGTGCTCAATTTCCACACCACCGTGCGTTGATCGAGGCCTGGGGACCCCGCTTCAACGAAACCATTCCGCATCTGATTCCCGGCATGGCAGACGTGGTTGCCGAACTCGCGACAAATAAGGTGCCGCTTTTTGCGACTACCAATTTCTCGGGTGAATTCTGGAAACCCTTCGTCGCGCGCGAGGCTGCCCTCTTCGCAAACTTTCGCAAAATTTTGCTCTCCGGCAACGAAAAGCTCGTCAAGCCGGATGCGGCAATCTACCAATTGGCCTTGCGCCGCTTTGGTCTGTCGAATCGCGAGGGAATGTTCGTCGACGACCGGCCCGAGAACGTAGAAGCCGCCGAAAGGAACGGCTTTGCGGGCCACGTTTTCGTCGATGTACCGATCCTGCGCGCTGCACTGGTCGAGCACGGTCTCCTCTAACGGCCTCCAACCTTCAACTCGTCCCCGGTCAGGCGGACGACGTGCAGCACATTGGTCGAACCCGGCGTCCCGAATGGTACCCCTGCCATGATGATGATCCGCTCGCCGCCAATGGCGAGCTGGTGACGCAGCGCCATGCGTTTGGCCTTGGCGACCATTTCCTCGAAGTCACCGATATCGCGTGTCTGGACAGCGTGCACTCCCCACAGCAATCCGGCTCGACGGGCCGTTTCGGCCTTTGGCGTGAGCACGAGCAAAGGCACTGAAGGTCGCTCGCGCGACACGCGGCGCGCAGTCGATCCAGAAACGGTGAAGCACACGATCGCCTTGGCCCCGATCGTGATTGCGATCTCGCGCGCCGCATCGGACAGCGCATCGGCAGTTGTCGGGTCGGATTTGGTTTCGGTAAAATGCAGCCGCGCGAAATAGCCCGGATCGCTTTCAACCGACTGCGCGATGCGGTCCATCATCGCGACCGATTCGACCGGCCATGCTCCGGCTGCAGACTCGGCGGACAGCATGATGGCATCGGCGCCGTCGTAGATCGCCGTCGCCACGTCCGAGACTTCGGCGCGTGTCGGGGAAGGCGACAGGATCATCGATTCGAGCATCTGCGTTGCGACCACGACGGGCTTGCCCATGCGCCGTGCCGTCTCGACGATGCGCTTTTGCGCGGGCGGTACTGCTTCGGGCGGGAGTTCGACGCCCAAGTCGCCGCGCGCAACCATCACGGCGTCAGCGAGTTCGACGAGTTCTTCGAGCCGGTCAAGCGCGGCGGGCTTTTCAATCTTGGCGAGGAGCGCTGCACGGCCGCCGATCAGCTTTCTTGCTTCGGCCAAATCTTCGGGCCGCTGGACGAAAGACAGCGCCACCCAGTCGACTCCCTCGTCGAGCGCGAACGCGAGGTCGCTTCGGTCCTTTTCGGTGAGCGCCGCCATCGGGACGACAACGTCGGGGACGTTTAGTCCTTTGCGATCGCTGAGCATGCCACCCACTTCGACGCGCGTCATGACATAGCCATCGTCCATGTCGGTGACGCGCAGGACCAGCTTGCCGTCGTCGAGCAACAGGCGGGCCCCGACGTCCAAGGCTTCGAAAATCTCCTTGTGCGGCAGGCACGCCCGCGTCGCATCTCCAGCAGCTGGATCGCGGTCGAGTCGAAAACTTGCCCCGTGCACAAGTTCAATCTTGCCGCCGATGAAGGTGCCGACCCGCAGCTTGGGCCCCTGGAGATCGGCAAGGATTGTCGTGGGGCGTACGAGTGAACGTTCGAGTGAGCGGATGGCAGCAATCACGGGCGCGTGGCCGGCCTGTGTGCCGTGACTCATATTGATGCGAAAAGCGTCGGCTCCGGCGCGGATCAGCTTTTCGATCATCTCGGGCGTGCTGCTGGCTGGACCGAGCGTCGCGAGGACGCGGACTTTGCGGGCGCGAGGGGCGAGCGAACGGTGCAAACAATCTCTCCTGGCGGGTCGTGGCGCACTCGATAGCCGTCATTTGATACCGGGCAAAGCGAGCCGGTTGAGAATAGGCTTTCACTCGCCTACAGCCGCTTCTTCATTGAACTAAGGACACCCATGAGCGACATCATTCAGGCCGATCAGTTGCGCCTGTTCATCGAACGAATCGAACGGTTGGAAGAAGAAAAAAAGGGTATCGCTGATGATATTCGCGACGTTTATTCGGAGGCCAAGGGGCAAGGCTATGATACCAAGATCATGCGCGCCATCGTTCGCCTGCGTCGCATGGAAAAGAACGACCGCGACGAAATGGATGCGCTTCTTGATACCTATCGTGTGGCGTTGGGACTCGCTTGACCAGTCCGAACATCATAGATGCGCTGGCGTAAGGGGCAGTCATGGCAGGCCATTCCAAATTCAAGAATATCATGCACCGCAAAGGTGCACAGGATAAGAAGCGCGCGGCTTCGTTTTCCAAACTGAGCCGTGAAATTACCGTGGCAGCCAAGTCCGGGATTCCCGACCCCGCGATGAACGCGCGGCTCCGCGCCGCCGTGCTGACGGCGCGCGCAAGCGGGATGCCTAAAGACAACATCGAGCGCGCCATCAACAATGCATCGCGAGCTGATGGCGAGAATTACGAGGAAATCCGGTATGAGGGCTTCGGTCCTGGCGGTGTCAGCCTGATCATTGAAGCCCTGACCGATAACCGCAATCGGACCGCGACCAATGTGCGGACCGCTGTCAGCAAAAATGGTGGCAATCTGGGCGCGGGCGGCAGTGTAAGCCACGGGTTCGACCGCCTTGGCCTGATCTCTTACCCTGCGAACGCCGGTGATCTGGAAACGGTGTTCGAGGCGGCGCTGGATGCCGGTGCCGAGGACGTCACGAGTGACGAAGACGGCCACCAAATTTGGACGAGCGTGGAAACGCTCCACCCCGTTGCCAAGGCGCTGGAAGCCGCGCTCGGTGAGGGCGAAGGGGCAAAGCTTGCCTGGCGCCCACAAGTGATGGTGACGGTCGGCGAGAGTGATGCCGCGACGTTGATGAAGCTGCTCGACATGCTGGACGAGGATGACGATGTCCAACAGGTGTGGGGCAATTACGACGTGCCCGACGAGGTGATGGAGAAGCTGGATTAAGTGATCATTCTGGGCCTCGATCCCGGACTGGGCACGACCGGTTGGGGGCTTATCGTGGCAACGGGAAATCGGCTGAGCCATCTGGGCAACGGGAACATCAAGACCGATCCAAAAAGACCTTTGCCCGAGCGGCTGGTTATTATTGAGGCTGCTTTGACCGACCTGCTGATCGAGCATACGCCCGACGGTGCGGCGGTCGAAGAAGTTTTCGTCAACACCAACGCGCAGTCGACGCTCAAATTGGCGCACGCACGTGGAGTTATTCTATATTGTGCGGCCAAGCGTGGGATTGTCGTCGGCGAATACGCCGCGCGCCTGGTGAAAAAGGCGGTCGTTGGCACCGGGGCTGCCGAAAAGGCGCAAGTCCACTCGATGGTCAGTCGGTTGCTTCCCGGCGTCAAGATCGCAGGCCCGGATGCTGCTGATGCACTCGCAGTTGCCATCACCCATGCGCATCATCTGGCTTCGAGGCAACGGATTGGGTAGCGTGCTCGCATGATTGCTCGCCTTACCGGAATTCTCGCAGAGAGCGCGTCCGATCATGCGGTGATCGACGTCGGCGGGGTCGGCTATCTGGTCCAGGCGTCATCGCGAACGTTGAACCTGTTCGGACCGGTCGGCAGCAGCGTGATGGTCTTTACCGAGATGCAGGTCCGCGAAGAGGCAATGACGCTGTTTGCCTTCGGATCGGTCAGCGAACGCGACTGGTTCCGCCTGTTGACCAGCGTCCAGGGCGTCGGGGGACGCGTCGCACTCAGCATCCTTTCTGTGCTTGACAGCGATGCACTCAATCGTGCGATTTCGGCGCAGGACAAGGCCATGGTAGCGCGCGCCAACGGTGTTGGCCCCAAGCTCGCCGAGCGCATTGTCCGCGAACTGAAGGACAAGGTCGGTGTCCTCACGTTCGGCGGTTCGTCACTGCCTCCTGCAGGGATTACTCAAGACGCCGTTTCTGCGCTTATCAATCTCGGTTTCCGGCCCGCTGAGGCCAGTGCTTCAGTCGCCAAAGCCGATGAGGAGCTGGGCGCGGGGGCCAATCTCGACGCTCTCGTCAGGCTGGCGCTGAGAAAGGCCTCGCGCTGAACACTTCAGATCAGACCCTCATTGGCATGATAACGTAGAGTGCCTCTGCCTTGTCGTTCTCTCGGATCAAGGTTGGCGCCGCCGCATCCGCAAGATGCACTTCGACGGTGTCGCCCTCGACTTGCTGCAAAATGTCCACAAGATATTTTGCATTGAAGCCGATTTCGAAACCCGCCGCGCTGTAGTCACCGGGCACCTCCTCAGCGGCGGTGCCATTCTCGGGGCTCGTCACTGACAGCGTGATCTTGTCACGGTCGAGCGCCATTTTGACGGCTCGAGTTTTCTCGCTGGCAATCGTCGCGACGCGATCAACGCCCTGCAGAAAGCTCTTTGGATCAATGGTCAGGAGCTTGTCATTACCGGTCGGTATGACGCGGTTGTAATCAGGAAAAGTACCGTCGATCAACTTGCTCGTCAGAACCGCATGGCCCAGCGTAAATCGGATTTTGGAGGCCGACAGCGACACGGCGACCGATCCTTCGACTTCATCGAGCAGCTTGCGCAGCTCGCCGATGCATTTGCGAGGGACGATGATGTCGGGCATCCCCTGCGCCCCTTCGGGCCGGGCAATCGTGACGCGGGCGAGACGGTGCCCGTCGGTCGCGGCGGCCTTCAGCACATCGTCGGTGACGTGCATGAAAATGCCGTTGAGGTAGTAGCGGGTTTCCTCAGTCGAGATCGCAAAGCGCGTCTTGTCGATAATTTGCCGAAGTTTTGCGGCTGGCAGCTCGAAGCTCGTCGGCAGCTCCCCCTCGGCAATGATCGGAAAGTCATCGCGCGGAAGGGTAGGCAGGTTAGACTTGTAGCGGCTCGCAGCGATATGAAGCCGGCCGTCGGCGGCCGCGAGCGACACCTGGCTGCCCTCCGGCAGCTTGCGGACGATTTCGAACAATGTGTGCGCTGAAACAGTTGTCGCACCCGGTTGATCGATCGCGGCTTCAGCTTCGTCGACGATCTGCAGGTCGAGATCGGTTGCCATGAAACGCATCGTGCCGTTCTGGCCCGCTTCGATCAGGACATTCGACAGGATCGGAATAGTGTTACGTCGCTCGACGACCGACTGGACATGGCCCAGGCTCTTCAGCAGTGCCGCACGTTCAATCGTCGCCTTCATTCTACGCGTCCCACCCCGGTGTTCAGGTCGCGCCTGTCATGGCGGCGTTTGCGACACCCCGCAAGAGGGGGACGCTTATCGAATGACCGCAGTTGCGGCGCGCGTGGCAAGCCGTTCGACGGCGGCGGCGTGAATGCCGGGAGCACAGGCCAGAACACCGAACATTTCGCCTTTGGTCGAGTTGAAGCGCAGCGTGCGACCAAGCGCGTCAGTGACCGTCGCGCCCGCCTCTTCGGCGATGAGTGCCGCAGCAGCAATGTCCCACTCGTACCCCCACCGCAGCGCAGCGAGCAAATCGGCATCGCCACTCGCCACCATCGCGATGCGCAGCGCAATCGAATTGGGCCGCTCTACCGGGACCAGATCTGCGTCGGCCTTTGGCAAGACGTCGGCGGGGACACGGGCCCCGGACAGGGCTGTCCGGCTGCTGGCATGCACCGATACACCGTTACGCGTCGCCCCTTCGCCAGCGGCGGCGGCCCACTGTTCATTTCGGGCGGGCGCATCGAGAACGCCGATGATCGAGCGGCCGCCTTCGACGAGGGCCACTGACACCGCCCAGCCGCGTCGACCCCGCACGAAATCGCGGGTGCCATCGATCGGATCGACGACCCAGACACGCGGACCCAGCAAGCGTTCGGCTGAATCGGCGGTTTCCTCAGAGAGCCAGCCCGCTTCTGGGTCGATCGCAAACAGGCGGTCGCGGAGTAGGGCGTCGAGTTCGAGGTCGAGTTCGCAAACGACTTCGCCGGGAACCTTGTCCCAGCTGGCGAACTCGCCGCGCCATCGCGCCATCGCGACCAGCGCGGCGTCGTGTACAGCAGCGGAGACGGCGTCGAGAAGTGTATCAGTCACCGGCGAGCGTCATTCCATCGATCCGCACCGTCGGCGCGTTGGTGGCATAACGAAAGACCAGATCGTCCGCAGGTATCGTCGCAGCGAACATATTTTTAAGGTTGCCAGCAATCGTCACCTCAGCGACGGGGCCCGCAATTTCGCCGCCGACAATGCGGAACCCCGATGCTCCTCGGCTATAGTCGCCGGTCAGGCCGCTGACCCCCATGCCAATCAGCTCGGTCACATAAAACCCGTCCGAGATGTCGGCGATGAGCTCGGCGGGTGACACGATCCCGGCAGCCAAGTGCACGTTGCTCACCCCGGCCCCCGGCGCGCCTGAAACGCCTCGCCAGGCGTGGCCGGTCGGGTTGATGCCGAGCTGGCGCGCGGCAGCAACATCGGCGATCCACTGCTTGAGTACGCCTCCTTCGACCAGCGCCACAGGACGGGTCGGCAACCCTTCGCCATCAAACGCACGGCTGCGCATCCCGCGTCGGCGCCACGGGTCATCGATTATCGAAATCCCGGGCGCAAAGACGGGTTGGTCGAGACTGTCGATCAGGAAGCTGGTCTTGCGCGCAATGGCCGCACCGTTGATCGCGCCGGCAAAATGGCCGAGCAGCGAATTGGACACGCGCGGTGCAAAAACGACGGTCATCGGCCCGCTTCTCAACCGGGCCGGATCGAGGCGCGCCACCGCTCGCCGCCCAGCTTCGCTACCGATGGCGCCGGCAGCTTCGAGATCGCTCAGATGCCGCGTCGAATGACTGTGATAATCGCGCTGCATTCGCGCGCCTTCCCCCGCCAGCACACTCGCTGAAACCCCGTGGCTGCTGCCGCCACGTGCGGCGCCGAAACCAGTGGAAGTTACGATCGCGGTCATGCCGGTGCCATGGCTGGCGCCGCCGCCTTCGCTGTTGGTAACGCCGGCGACCGCGCGGGCCGCGTCTTCGGCTTCGAGCGCGCGCAGGCGCAACATTTCGGGTTCGACGTCGACCCCGTCGTTACCGTCGAAATCGTCGAAAGGGCCGGTCGCTAACAGCTCGACCGGCGCAAGCGCGGCAAACGCATCTTTAGGAGCCAGTTTCGCCATTGCCACAGTCCGCTCGACCAGCGCGTCGATTGCCGCACGTGACAAATCGCTGGTCGAGGCGCTGGCAGATCGAGACCCAACGAAGACCCGCAAACCCAGATCCCCTGATTCGGATCGCTCGAGGTCCTCGACCTTGCCAAGCCGGACGGAAACTTCGGTTGATCCGCTGGAGACGACGACGCCGTCGGCGCCGTCGGCGCCCGCTCGTGTGGCGCGGGCTATGACATCGGTGGCATAATCAAGGGCTTGTTGGGAGGTCAGCATCGGCTCCGCTTAGGCAGGCTGTCCCATGAGGTCAAAGCCCCACGACAAGACAGGCCAGCGCAACGAGCAATCCGGTCATCCGATTAGCCCGAAACCGAGCAAGTGCGTTGGCGCCGTCCGCGGGATCGAGCGTCGCAACCTGCCAGCCGAGATGGACGGCTGCCGGCGCCAGCGCGGCAAGCACCAGCGGGTCGGGCCGCGCAACCCAGAAGGCTGCCGCCCACAGGATTAGCGCAAGGGCGTAAAAAAGTGCCACACCCTTGCCAACGTTGCGTCCCAATCGGCGCGCCGACGACTGCACACCGATCAGCGCATCGTCCTCGACATCTTGGAGCGCGTAAATCGTGTCGTAACCGATTACCCAGAAGACACTCCCCGCATATAGCAACCAAAGCGTGGGTTCGGTGCGGCCCGTCACGGCGGCCCAGCCAACCGGCGCGCCCCAGCTGAATACGATTCCCAGCCAAGCCTGCGGCCACCAGGTGATTCGTTTCATGAATGGATAGGCAGCGACGGGCGCGAGACTGGCCATCGCAATCTGCGCCGCAAACGGTGTGAGCTGAACGAGAACGATGAGCCCGAGCAAGCTCAGCACAACAAGCCATATCCATGCCGCGCGCAAGGAAACGGCACCGCTCGGCAACGGACGGCTGCGCGTGCGCGCCACTGCAGCGTCGAGATCACGGTCAACGATGTCATTGTAGACGCACCCGGCGCCGCGCATCGCGATCGAACCCAGCGCAAACCACAGGAGCAGCGGCCAGTCTCGGGTAAGACCGCCCGCCAAAAGCACGCCCCAGGCGCAGGGCCAGTACAGCAACTGCCATCCAATGGGCCGGTCGAACCGCGCCAAAAGAGCAAATCCGCGCGCAGGAGCAGGAAGCCGAGAAACGAAACCGCGATGTTGGCTATCGGGCGTGGTCGTGAAGGCGTCACTCATGCTAGGCAGTTATAATGCCTGCAACCCCCGCCTGGCCACCGCAAAGCGCTGTCCGTCTTTTTGTCGATACGCCGCTGTCCTTGGGTGCAGTGCTGATCGTGGATGGCCCCCAGGCCCACTACCTTCTCCACGTCATGCGGATGAAGGCTGGCGCCGTCCTCAAGCTGTTTGACGACCTGACCGGTGAATGGGCAGCCGAAGTCGTCGCCACTGCCAAACGCGTTGTCACGCTTTCAGTCATCAATCACTTGCGCCCCCGCGAGCCGGTTCCCGATCTCTGGTTGGGGGCAGCGCCGATCCGGCGCGGGCGGTTCGACTTTCTGGTCGAAAAGGCATGCGAACTGGGCGTCGCGCGCTTCACGCCGGTTCATACGCGCCGCGCCGTTGTGGATCGCGTTAAGCCCGACCGGTTACGCGCACAGATAATTGAGGCGGCCGAGCAATGCGGCCGGACGGCGCTTCCTGTGCTTGATGCCGAGACCAGGCTGGCCGACTGGCTGACAATACTTGGCAGCCGCTCGCTATTCTTTGCCGACGAAACTGGCGGCGAACCGGCGCGCGAAGCGTTTGCCGGGCACGTTGGTCCAGCAGCCCTCCTGATCGGTCCGGAAGGCGGCTTCGATGATACCGAGCGCGACCTTGTCCGGGCCCACCCCCACGCAGTTGCGATTTCGCTCGGGCCGCGCATCCTGCGCGCAGAGACCGCCGCGATCGCCGCCATAGCGGTGTGGATGGCCACTACAACCTGAGGCGAGCCCAAATGGTTACGGCCGACCGATGTCATCGTGGGCAAAGAGCCAGCGTTGACGTCGTGGGGGCGATCGTAACGAATCCCTGCGGTGCCGATCGTCGTCGATGCCAGTCCATTGCCACAACGAACCTCGACCTCGTGCGAAATGCCCGATACCACGCCGATCGGCGCCGGCCGGCCTTCCTTCCCAGCCCCGCGTTCGTGTCGCTGAGCCAGCATGCTTGTCGAGGCGGTCGAGACGGTGCAACCGAAACGCAGAATCTTGCTGGTTTGACGCACGGCACACCGTTGCGTTTTGCCACTGGATAGCGTGGTTGGAGGACGCTAGGGCGGCGTGATGAGCACGCGAACCGCTTCCGACGCTAACGACCCCATCATCCAATCGCGCGCCGACTTGATCGAGGTGTTCGCCAAGGGGGAAAAGCCCAAGGACGCCTGGCGGATCGGCACCGAACACGAAAAATTCGTTTATTTCACTGCCGACCATCGTGCCCCGAGCTACGAGGAAAAGGGCGGTATTCATGCCCTGATGATCGGTCTGACTCGATATGGGTGGGAACCAGTCTACGAGGGGGGAAACATCATTGCGTTGTCCGGCAGCGACGGCAGCGTCAGTCTTGAACCGGCTGGGCAATTCGAATTGTCTGGTGCACCTCTCGAAACCCTGCATCAGACCTGCGCTGAGACCGGACGACACCTTCAACAGGTGAAGGAGGTCGGCAAAATGCTTGGTCTGGGATTCCTGGGGCTCGGGCTGTGGCCCGACAAGCGCCGCGACGAGCTCCCCGTCATGCCCAAGGGACGCTATAAGATCATGCTCAATCACATGCCCCGCGTCGGCACGATGGGCCTCGACATGATGCTGCGGACTTGCACCATTCAGACAAATCTCGATTATTCGAGCGAGGCCGACATGGTGAAAAAGTTCCGGGTATCGCTGGCACTGCAACCGCTTGCGACTGCGCTGTTCGCGAACTCGCCGTTTCTTGAAGGCAAGCCGAACGGGTTTCTGAGCTATCGTAGTCATATCTGGACCGACACCGATCCTCACCGGACTGGCATGCTGCCGTTCGTGTTCGACAAGGGGTTTGGATATGAACGCTACGCCGACTACATGCTTGACGTCCCGATGTATTTCGTCTTCCGCGATGGCGGTTACATCGATGCAGCGGGGCTCGATTTCAAAGATTTTCTGGCAGGAAGTCTAAGCGTCCGACCGGGCGAAAAGCCGACCAAGGACGACTGGACCGACCACCTGTCGACGGCGTTCCCCGAAGTCCGGCTGAAGAGCTTCCTTGAAATGCGCGGTGCTGATGGCGGGCCATGGAACACGATCTGTGCACTGCCAGCTTTGTGGGTCGGATTGCTCTACGATCAGACTGCGCTCGACGCCGCATGGGATCTGGTCGCAGACTGGACCATCGAAGAGCACCAGCAGTTACGTGACGATGTGCCTCGTCTCGCGCTGAGCGCGCGCGGACCCGCCGGTCGATCGCTTCATGACATCGCGCGCGAGGTCATGAAGATTGCGGACGCAGGCCTCAAATCGCGCGCCCGTTTCAACGGAGCAGGGGACACCGAGCAGGGCTTCCTCAACCCACTTCATGAAATTGTTGATTCGGGCAAAGTGCCGGCACAACGCCTGCTTGATCTCTACAATGGTGCTTGGGGCGGCGACCTTTCGCACATCTATAGCAATATGAGTTTTTAGCCGGGTATCACCCCTTGCCCTGTTTCTGACACGACAGTCCAGTGGCAGACCAAATGTGACCGGTCAGGTGCGGCCGGCGCCCGCCCTTCAAGCCCTTCGCCATGCCAAGGACAAAAGCTCTGGAGCTTTACGCTTGACCGAGCGCGCGTCGCAATTTGGCGAGCAAACCGTTGCGGTCGATCCAGGCGGCATAGGTCCGATAGTCTTGGTCCGAACGCAGATGGCGTTCTTCCGTCATCGCCCGCCACCCGTAAATACCGCTTACAACGGCCATGATTGCGGTGTTGCGGGCCGCGTCCACCAGACTGTGCGTGCTGACCAAGAACGGCAAGGTCGATAGCCACCAAAAACAATTCTTCGACACATAGGCCGGGTGGCGCATCCAGCTGTATGGCCCGTGCGTCAATATCCCGCGGTGCGTGAGGTTCGAGAAACGTAAGCCAAAGGCCACTGTTGCCCAGGCATAAACGAGGGTGAGCGCGACGAGCATCGACCCGTTGATCCACAGCAGGACCGGATAGCTGCGCAGCCAATAGCTCCATTCCAGCGTGCCGACGTGATAGTCGAGCGGTCCACCGCCACCCATGAGGACGAAGGGGGGATAACAGATAAGTGCGGCAATCCATCCGCTGGCGTAAGGGGTCGCAGACCGGATATGGGCATCGAGAGGCTTCATCGTGAGGATGTAGCCAACCGTCGCCAACGTCATGTCGATCAGAAACATGACTGAGATCAGGAAATTGGCCAAGGCAACGGGATCGGTCAGTGCAGGAAAGGGGCGCTGGACGGTGTCGTAGAAATTTCCAGGAAAACCTGAGAGCATAAAAGCCAGGAAGAAGCCCTTTACGGCCCAACCGCGAAAATGATCGGCGATGGCGGCCTGATCGGCCCCGCTGTCACCCATGAGCCAGTTTCCAAACGCCCAGCATCCATCGCGCGGGTTTTTCAAACGCGTGTCGAGCCAAAAAATATAGGGAGCTGACCCAACGAAAAGAAACGGAGCCGCGACGATGAAGGTCTTCATCGCAAAACTGTAACTGCCTACCCAATAAAAGCGCGCAACCGCATAGACGACGGCGATCATGGCCCAGGTTGCCCATAATCCGGCGAGCTTGGCGAGGCTGGTTTCGATGGTTTGCGAAACGCGCTTAGGCGGGGATGCCCAGTCGATCCCGGTCGTTGGATTGCAGTGGACGCGGTCCACGACGACTGACCAGCCCGCCATCGGTACGCCACAGGCAAGAATAGCGACGACTGCCGAAGAGGGTCCGTACATATGGAAATATCGTGCGACAATCATCCAGATCGCCAAGCCGGCGAGGCCGGCAACGCCAACCCCGGTCGAAACCGCGGAAACGGGGCGACGATCGGCAGTCATCTCTGGTTCTCTTATCGCGTTCCCGGCGGTGGACAACCCGTGCACCGCACCCATGTTATTTGCCCTGTGCGCGCCACCGCTTGATGACGCGCGCGACAATTTCCTCCTCGCCGCCAGAATCTTTCCACAGCTCCGAAAACAGCGGATCGGAGGAGGCGGGGCGCTTGTGATCGTCAAGCGGATCGAACAAGATGCGCATCGGGATTGCCACACCTTCACCGCAAACGATGCATTCGCGGTTGCGCAGCGCTGGAATGGTATCGAGGAACCCCCGCGCACCTTCAGGCATCGCGGCGCGGACAAAGGCTTGGTCGCGTTCGTTGTTCAGCCGCATGGCGAGAATCGTCCCGCACTGCGAGAGCACACCTTCGGCCAAGTCGGACGGACGTTGCGTGATCAGACCAAGCGAGACGCCGTATTTACGGCCTTCTTTGGCAATGCGTCCAAGAATCTTGCCTACGCTTGAGGTGTGGGCGTCGCGTTCCGCAGGGACATAGCGGTGCGCTTCTTCACAGATTAGCAGAATGGGACGCTGCGGTTCGTTGCGCGACCAGATTGCATAATCGAACACCATGCGGCTGAGTACCGCGACGACGACCGACGTGATATCGGACGGCACGCCCGACACATCGATGATCGAGATCGGCTTACCGTCGCCGGGAAGGCGGAAAATGCGGCTTAGAAAGTTTGCCATGGTGTCAGCAACCAGCATGCCGGAGAACATGAAGCTGTAGCGCGGGTCAGACTTGATCTCGTCGATCTTGGTCTTCAGCCGCATATAGGGAGCATTGTCGCCCGCTTTGTCGAGTTTGCCCATCTCCGCGTTGATGTTGTTACTCAAATCGCTCAGCAAATAGGGGATGGGTGAATCAACCGTCAGCTTCGAAATGCCGTCGGACGCTCGACTCTTGGCCTTAGCCGCGAGCAGGCATTTGGCGAGGATGTCGGCATCCATCTGGCGTTCCGACCCATTTGTCGTCAGGAATACTTCACAATGCTCTTCGAAATTCATGAGCCAGTAGGGCATTGCCAGATTGGTCACGTCGAAAAGGGCGCCGTTGGTCTTGAACGCCGCCGAATATTCGCCGTGCGGATCGATCATGACGATATGCCCCTCGGGGGCCAGTTCGCAGATGCGATGGAGGATCAAGGCAGCAGCGGTAGACTTGCCGGTACCAGTCGATCCAAGGAGTGCGAAATGCTTTCCGAGCATCGCATCGACATACAGAGCTCCGCGAATATCTTTCGTCGGATAGACAGTGCCGATTTCGATAAAGGCGCGGTCGTCAGCAGCGTACATTTGGCGCATATCCTGGCCACTTACCGGAAAGATTTTGCTTCCCGGCGTTGGATAACGCGTGATGCCGCGTCGGAAGTTATAGATTTTTCCGGTCAGTCTTTCTTCGTCACCCTCTCCCAAAAAGTCGATAAAGCCGAGGACGGCATTCTCGTGCGCAGGATCGATCCTTAACGAGCGAACATTGGCGATCAGCCATGTCGAACCCATTCGGACCTTGATCTGGCTGCCGACCTGCCCGGCGTTGGCAAGGCTTGGGTCGTCGGATGTCGACTGACGCGTCAGGCAGACGGCGTTGAAGCGAACCTGCGATGATGATCCGGAAATCTCGATCACTTCGCCAATATCGCTGGTGAATGCGCTCACACTCCGCGCGTTGCCGGCACCGCCCGCATCCGTCACACTTTCACCGCTCCATTGCATATCCATGCCGATTAGGCCTCGCGCTTTTCTGGGTTCCGACTGGCCCGCGTAATCAGGAATGGTAAATAAAACGGTATGCGTGTCGTATTGGCGCTAGATCCGACGGAACAAAGCGCCGGCGGCCCAGCCGAACGCGACCGAGAGGAATACTGCAAAAAGGCCGTACGAAATGGGCCATTGCTGGGCGAATCCAGCAACCAGGCGTTCAAAGCCCTGTTTGCGCACCGCGATCGTTCGCGTAGCGGCCGCAATGACCTTGCCGTCGCGGATCAGGAAGGTTTCAGCGGTATAGCGCCCATCGGGGACGCGCGGCGGGATAGACAGGGTCGCACGATAGAGAACGCCTTTGGTAATTTCGATGGCTTCCTGTTGTGTGGCGAACAGTCCACCGCGCGCCCTGAGATCGACGAAACCCGTCGCGAACCGGTTCGCATCGACTGGATCGGCCCCACCAGCCGGTGAGAGATGAATGCTGCCAAGACCAAGCTCGTAGATCGCTGCCGTCCGGGCATCAATCAGCTGAGACAGAGGTCGTGACGCTGCGATTGCGTAAAAGGCCGGCGCGGAGCGGAACCGCGTCGAACCGGCGTTCGCCCAGACGACAGCGGCAAGCTTTTGCTTCTCGCGCACGAGGATTGATTGGGGCGGCCCCTTCAGAACGACAGCGACGTCGGTGCGTCCGTCAGGCACCTTGCCGCCGGGATACAGGATCGCGCCAAACAGCAGCAGCTCTGCTCCGGTAAAGCTGTAATGGATATCGACTTCGCGCTGCGACACGTCGGGGATGAGCACCGGCGTCTCTTCACGCGCGCCCGTCAGGAGCACCGCCACGGCAAAAAGTAACGCGATACGCTTCACAGGAGCTGGACTGTGTAGATCTCATCGGGGCGCCACGTCAGACCGATCGCCATACGCAGAGCCACTGTGAGCACGATGGCGGCGAGCAGCAGGCGCAGATAGTCCGGCCTGAACCGCGCGGCGAGCCGTGAACCAATCTGTGCGCCGATCACGCTCCCGACCAACAGAAAAAACGCCAGCACGATATCCACTGCCTTGGTCGTGACCGCGTGAACCATGGTCGTGGCTGCTGTGACGAACAGGATCTGAAATAGCGAAGTGCCGACGACCACGCGCGTCGCCATACCAAGAATGTAAATCATGGCAGGCACCATGATGAAGCCGCCACCGACGCCGAGCAGGACGGTCAGGATGCCGGTTGCAAAGCCAAGCAAAAGCGGCGCAAGCGGCGAGATGTAGAGACCCGACGCGTAGAACCGCCATCGAAAAGGCAGGGCTGTCACTGCGGGGTGATGGCGACGCTTTTTTGTAGGAAGGGCGGTTCCAGCAATACTCGCGGCGATGCTTCGGATCGCTTCACGTGCCATGGGAATGCCGACGCCAAACAGCAGTACGACATAAAGAATGTTGATGACTGTATCGATTTGACCGAGCTTTTGCAGAAAGCGAAAAAGAGCCGATCCGGCGACGGCGCCTACTATGCCGCCCGCAACCAGCACACCGCCCATCGGAATATCGACTCCACCGCGCCGATAGTGGGCGATTGCGCCCGAAACGCTCGCCCCGGTAACCTGCGTCGTTGCAGACGCAGCCGCGATTGTTGGCGGGATGCCATAGAAGATGAGCAGCGGGGTCGTCAGGAACCCGCCACCTACGCCGAACATTCCCGACAGCAACCCGACGCCTCCCCCCAGGAGGACGATCACGAGCGCGTTGACCGACAGGTTCGCGACGGGGAGATAAATATCCATCGGCATCCTAGCCCTAGCGCGACCCGACGGATATCGAAAGAGCGTGTCGCTAGAATTCCAATCGGATGCGCCTGAGCTGTTCGCAGATGTCGCAGTGGCATCGCTTGGGTCGTTACGAACCTGCATGTCTTGCCCCGAGCGTGTTGAGAAAGTCGTTGCGGGTATGGCGGTTGTGGAGCAGCGCGACGGGGCCAGCGCGAATCCCGCTGGCGCATTTGGACCCCGCTGGGGGAAAAAGGTCGCGTGATTGACCAGCCGCTGTTCACGCGACGATGATCGCGGGTTAAACATTCCCGATGTTGCGCAGACTCTCCCGTCACGTGCGTTCGGCGATGCGGGCATTCATTCAGTCTGCGGCGGCGGGAGGCCTGGTGCTGATGGCCGCCGCGGCGCTGGCACTGGTCATTGCCAACTCGCCCCTGTCCCACGCCTATTTCAAGACGCTCCAGCTGACGACCGGACCTGTGCTGACGCCCAAGTTAGGACCGATGACCGTGCATCTGTGGATCAACGACGGGCTGATGGCGGTGTTCTTCCTGCTTGTCGGGTTGGAGATAAAGCGCGAATTTATCGACGGGCAGCTGTCTAGCCGGGTGGATCGGCGGTTACCGTTCATCGCAGCAGCGGCCGGCATGGCCTTGCCTGCAATTAGCTATCTCGTGATTACGCGCAGTGCGCCCCAGCTGACGCGGGGATGGGCGATCCCGGCAGCGACCGACATTGCCTTTACGCTCGGTCTGCTGGCGATGCTCGGTAAACGCGTACCGACTTCGCTAAAACTTTTTGTGACGACCGTTGCGATCGTCGACGACGTCGGCGCGGTAGCGATCATAGCGCTGTTTTATATCGCGACTTTGGACTGGACAGCGTTGGGAGCGGCGTCGTTTGTCGTTGGCGGCATGTTCGGCATGAACCGGGCAGGCGTAAAGCATCCTGTCTGGTATTTCGCGGCTTTTGCCTTGCTTTGGTATTTCATGCTGCGCTCGGGGGTTCACGCAACGGTGGCGGGCATCCTTGCAGCAGCAGCCGTGCCAATCACCAGCCGTTCGGGCAGGGTAGGCCACGCGGACTCGACGCTCCATCGGATCGAACAAGGCTTGCAGCCATGGGTCGCGTTCGCGGTCGTGCCGCTTTTCGGGTTTGCGAATGCGGGAGTGACACTTGCTGGCGATGTCGCGCCGTTTGCGCCGCTGCCGCTCGCGATTGCGCTTGGGCTTTTCGTCGGCAAACAAGTCGGCGTCTTCGGCAGCGTATGGCTTGCCGTAAAACTCAGGCTGGCGACACGTCCGTCGAAGGCGAGTTGGGCGCAAGTCCACGGCGTGGCGCTGCTGTGTGGCGTTGGGTTTACGATGAGCCTGTTCATCGGCGGTCTCGCCTTCCCTGAGCAACCACAAGCGGACGCGGTTAAAATCGGTGTGTTGATCGGGTCGCTTTTGTCGGCAACGACCGGCGTCGCGGTGCTTCAGTTTGCGCGGAGTGGGCGGTGAGCGTCGACATCCAGCTGCATCCCGGTTGGCTCGCCCCGCTGCGCGTCGCGTTCGACGAACCGCACATGAAAACGCTCAAGGCGTTTCTTCTCGCTGAAAAGGCAGCGGGCAAGCGTATCTTGCCGCATGGCAAGGAGTGGTTTCGCGCGCTCGACCTAACACCTCCTGACAAGGTGCGCGTCGTGATTCTGGGACAGGACCCCTATCACGGGCCGGGACAGGCGCATGGCCTGTGCTTTTCGGTGCCTCCTGGCGTCCGCCCGCCTCCATCACTGATCAATATCTTCAAGGAACTTGAAAGCGATGTTGGCGTGCTGCGGCCGCGCCACGGGCTTCTTGAATCCTGGGCAAAGCAAGGCGTGCTGCTGCTCAATAGCGTCTTGACGGTGGAAATGAACAGGGCTGCCTCGCACCAGGGACGCGGGTGGGAGCGATTTACGGACGCCGTAATCCGCCACGTCAATGCGCTGGACCACCCGGTCGTGTTCTTGCTGTGGGGAAATTACGCGCAGAAAAAAGCTGCTTTTGTCGACAGTATCGACCGCGGCGGTCGGCATCTTGTCCTGAAGTCTGTCCATCCCTCCCCGCTCGCCGCGCACGGTGGTTTCTTCGGCAGCCGCCCATTTTCGCAGACGAATTCGTTTCTGATAAGGCAAGGGCAGGTGCCGATTGACTGGACGTTGCCGGCGCTCGAAGAATAGTGCCGGCTACACGCCCGGTCATTGCTGGATGTGTCGCACGTGGAAGGGCTCGGGTGGGAGCTGGCTGCCTTCAATCGGCGCCCCGCGATGGGGCCGATGCACGATCGATCAAGAAATTGAAATGACGAATCCGGATGTCCAGGACGCGCCGGATTATAGCCGATCTGGCGACGACGACGGTGATAAAGGCGCTCCCGTTAAAACTGGTGGTGGCTGATTGCTGCCACCCACATACTACAGCTTTTCGGTGAGCTCGGGCACAATTTTGAATAAATCCCCGACCAGGCCGATATCCGCGACCTGAAAGATCGGTGCGTCATCGTCCTTGTTGATCGCGATAATCGTCTTTGAATCCTTCATCCCTGCGAGGTGCTGAATGGCACCACTGATACCGATGGCGATGTAGATTTCCGGCGCGACGATCTTGCCTGTCTGACCAACCTGATAGTCGTTGGGGACGTAGCCTGCGTCGACTGCGGCACGACTCGCGCCGACACCAGCGCCCAGCTTGTCAGCGAGCGGTTCGATCAGCTTGTGGAAGTTCTCGCTGTTTTGGAGCGCACGCCCACCCGAGACAATAATTTTTGCGCTCGCCAGTTCGGGTCGGTCAGACTTTGACAGGTCTGCACTAACGAAGCTTGAAACACCCTTGTCTCCTGTCGAAGTCACTGCCTCGATCGTGCCACTGCCGCCGCTGCGCTCGGCCTTGGCAAACGCGGTGCCACGCACCGTGATGACTTTTTTCGCGTCGCGCGACTGAACGGTCGCAATTGCGTTCCCGGCATAGGTTGGCCGCGTGAACGTGTCGGCGCTTTCGACCGACAGGATTTCGCTGATCTGCATGACGTCGAGCAGGGCAGCTACGCGGGGGGCGATATTTTTCCCGTTCGCGGTCGCGGGTGCGACGAACGCGTCATGATGGCCCATCAGCTCGACGATCAGCGGCGCGACATTTTCAGCAAGCGCATGGTCAAACGCGGCGTCGTCGGCGACGTGAACCTTTCCCACGCCGGCAATCTTGGCAGCGTCGGCGCTGACGGCGGCAACACCCTTGCCCGCGACGATCAAATGTACGTCGCCAAGCTGCGACGCAGCGGTGATTGCGCTTAGCGTCGCGTCCTTGATCCCTCCGGCATCATATTCGACCCAAACCAACGTCTTCATGCTGCGACTCCCATGTCCTTGAGTTTGGCGACCAGCGCGTCGACATCTGCGACCTTGATCCCCGCGGTGCGTTTGGGGGGTTCGACAACTTTCAGCGTGGCCAGCCGCGCGGTGACATCGACGCCGTAATCAGCGGGCGTCTTTTGGGCCATCGGCTTCGATTTCGCTTTCATGATGTTGGGCAACGAGGCGTAGCGCGGCTCATTGAGACGGAGATCTGTTGTCACAATCGCAGGTATCTGGAGCTTGACGGTTTCAAGACCGCCGTCGACTTCGCGAGTAACCGTAACGCTATTGCCCTCAACCACAACCGCGCTCGCAAACGTGCCCTGCGGACGCCCGGTGAGGGCGGCAAGCATCTGGCCGACCTGGTTTGAGTCGTCGTCAATCGCTTGCTTGCCTAGGATAACGAGGCCTGGCTGCTCTTCCTCAACGATCTTGGCCAGAAGTTTGGCAACGCCGAGCGGTTCGACCTCGGTTTCGCTGACAATCAAGATGGCACGATCGGCGCCCATGGCAAGTGCGGTGCGGAGCGTTTCCTGACTTTTTTGTTCGCCGATACTCACGGCGACGATCTCGGTCGCGACGCCCTTTTCCTTCAAGCGGATGGCTTCTTCGATGGCAATCTCGTCGAACGGATTCATGCTCATCTTGACGTTGGCCAAGTCTACACCGCTGCCGTCCGTTTTCACACGGGGCTTTACATTGTAGTCAATGACCCGCTTCACGGGGACGAGGATTTTCACAGTCGCTCTCCTGAGACTCTCTTTACGTTAACGTCAACTAAGCCGTATGTGGCGAACGCGCACCAGAATATCAAGTCTGTCCGCCGCGATCGTGTTTGCTACGCGACCTTGCGAACCTCGGCGACGATCTTTCTTGCGGCGTCGCCCAAGTCGTTAGCGGCAACAATTGGCAGGCCCGAGTTTGCCAGGATGTCCTTGCCCTGCTGCACATTCGTACCCTCGAGGCGTACGACGAGCGGCACCGAAAGGTTCACTTCCTTGGCCGCGGCGATGATTCCGTCTGCGATAATGTCGCACTTCATGATACCGCCAAAAATGTTGACGAGGATGCCTTTCACGGCCGGGTCCTGCAGGATGATCTTGAATGCAGCAGTCACCTTTTCTGTCGTCGCACCTCCGCCCACGTCAAGGAAGTTGGCCGGGAACTCGCCGTTGAGCTTAATAATATCCATCGTCGCCATCGCGAGGCCGGCGCCGTTGACCATGCACCCGATATTTCCGTCCAGCTTGATATAGGCAAGGTCGTGCTTCGACGCTTCGATCTCTGCGGGATCTTCCTCGGTCAGGTCGCGCAGCTCGGCTAGATCCTTGTGCCGGAACATCGCGTTCCCATCGAACGCGACCTTGGCGTCAAGGACAAGAAGCTTTGCCCCCGATCCCTCATCCCTGGTGACTGCCAGCGGGTTTATTTCGATCTGTTCGGCATCGGTGCCGAGAAACGCATCGTAGAGTTTCGATGCAACATTTGCCGCCTGCTTAGCGAGGTCTCCGGTCAAGCCGAGTGCGCCAGCCACTGCCCGTCCGTGATGCGGCATGAAGCCGGTCGCGGGGTCGATGTCGAGTGTCTCGATCTTTTCAGGGGTGTCGTGCGCGACGGCCTCGATGTCCATCCCTCCCTCCGTGGAGACGACCATGCCAATACGGCCGCTCGCGCGGTTGACGAGGAGCGCGAGATAGAATTCCTTGTCGATATCGACGCCATCAGTGACGTAGAGCCTGTTAACCTGCTTGCCTGCGTCGCCGGTCTGGATTGTTACGAGCGTATTTCCCAGCATGTCCGCGGCTGCGGCGCGAACCTCATCGGCCGTCCTGGCCAAACGCACGCCGCCCTTGGCATCGGGGCCGAGCTCCTTGAACTTGCCCTTCCCGCGTCCGCCGGCGTGAATTTGCGCCTTGACCACAAAGAGTGGTCCCGGCAGCTTTTGCGTCGCGGCAACCGCCTCTTCAACCGACATCGCGGCAAATCCGACGGGGATTGGCACGCCGAATTTCGCCAATAATTCTTTGGCCTGGTATTCATGGATATTCACGTCTGACACGCTCCAGTTAGCAGGGCTGCCATGCCCTAAAGCATGAGTCGCCGCGTTTTGCCAATCGTTAAGAAGCGATCGCGCACCCAAGTCCAGCTGTTGTGACGACAGTCAGAATTTGGGGATCACCAAGCGCCTTCGTGCGCCGCAGCATTTCACCGATCGTCAACTGGCCAATCTGCGCCGTTGATATGCCTGACAAGCGGGAAAGCTTCTGAAGCTGACCAAGCGAGAGCCTGTCGACCATACGCTGGGCCATGCACGATGCCATGGGACGCGAAAGCCCTGCGTCGATCAGTGCAGCACGGACCCGCGTTTGAGGCGTTGCGCACCCTGCAAGGACAACGAGGGGTAGGGCGGTGCGGATGAATTTGGATATCATAAATGCTCGTGCAGTGCGTGAAAGCGACAGTTCCGCTTCTTGATTTAATCACTTGTCGGCTTGCTGCGTGAACCTAGCCTGAAAGACACTGCGACTACATTCAGACTTTCGTGCGAACGACAGAGCGGATAAGAGCACGGAATGTCTAGCGCATTTGGCATTCTCCTGGTTATCCTCACCATTCTAGGGATGGAGGGCGTCGCATACGTTGCGCACCGCTGGGTCATGCACGGGTTCGGGTGGTTTCTGCATGAAAGCCATCATCGCCCGCGCACGGGCAATTGGGAGTTGAACGACCTCTACGCCGTAATTTTTGCCTTGCCATCGATAACCATGCTGCTCGGCGGGGTCCAGCTTGGCTGGCCTGCGTGGACTGCTTGGGTCGGCGCGGGAATTGCTTGCTACGGCGCGATCTACTTCGGCTTTCATGACTTGATTGTGCACAAGCGACTGACCCATCGGTACATACCCCGATCCGATTACATGAAGCGAATCATTCAGGCGCACCGCCTCCACCACGTTGTCGAGACGAAGGAAGGTACGGTCAGTTTCGGCTTTCTCTGGGCGCCCAAGCCAGAAGATCTCAAGGCCGAGCTGAAACGGCGTGGACATCAAGGTGTTCGCGCACCCGTCGGGACGTTTGGCCCCGTGTGATCATGTTTAACGGGGCCGACGCCCGTTGATCAACGCCAATTACAGTGCTGGACACGATGGAGACACGGCAGCTCCGTGGCGAGCACATTGGACATGCCCTCGATGGTGACAGGCGTATCCGCTGCTAGGCGCATGCGAGCAGCGCCTCGGAAAGCTTTGACTTTGCACTTCTCGGTTCGGGGCGCCGGCTCACGACGCTCCGACACGCAAACGCCCGATCGGGCGGTGGTCACGATGGTCGTCGGCCGCAGAGTCCCTCGGATGGTGGAGGCGAGGTGACAAGGCCGGCCACTGCCCGTGCTGTTCTTCAAGGAAATATCTCGTCGACAGCAGCCTTGTTGCGATAATGACACAAAGCGGTCGATGCGGGGTGGGTCTGTGCGTGCCGCCGAAGCATTTTAGTTGGGTTTCGGCCCGCGAGACCCTATAGCCTAGTCATGGAAACTACCCCCGAAAGCAGCGGCGATACGCCGCGCGACAATACCCCCAACGCAAACGACTACGGCGCCGACCAGATCAAAGTGCTGAAAGGGCTCGACGCGGTTCGCAAACGCCCGGGTATGTACATTGGAGACACCGATGACGGATCGGGCTTGCACCACATGGTTTTCGAGGTCAGCGACAACGCGATCGACGAAGCGCTGGCGGGGCATTGCGATCGGATTCTTATTCAGCTGAATCCTGACGGGTCAGTGTCGGTCGAAGATAACGGGCGCGGTATCCCGACCGGGATCCATAGCGAAGAGGGCGTTTCTGCGGCAGAAGTCATCATGACCCAGCTGCACGCAGGTGGTAAGTTTGAGAACACGTCGGACGAGAATGCCTACAAGGTTTCGGGCGGTCTCCACGGCGTCGGCGTTTCGGTAGTCAACGCGCTCAGCGAATGGCTCGATCTTACGATCTGGCGGAATGGCGAGGAGCATTACATGCGTTTTGCTTACGGCGATGCCGTCGCGCCGCTCAAGGTTATCGCCCCCGCCCCGGAGAACAAAAAAGGCACGAAAGTCACCTTCTTCCCGTCGCCCGTGACCTTCAAGATTACAGAATTCGACTTCGAAAAGCTTGAACACCGCTACCGTGAGCTTGCGTTCCTCAATTCGGGCGTCCGCATCTTCCTCGCTGACGCACGCCACGCCGAACGAATCGAGCACGAACTTTATTATGAAGGCGGGATCGGGGCGTTTGTGAAATACCTGGACCGCGCCAAAACGCCGCTGTTTCCCGATCCTATCTCGGTCACGGGCCAACGCGACGATATCGGCATTGATGTCGCGCTCGAATGGAACGACAGCTATTATGAAAATGTCCTTGCCTTCACAAACAACATTCCCCAGCGTGATGGCGGTACGCACATGGCGGCATTCCGAGCGGCGCTGACGCGCACGCTCAACAATTATGCCGACAAGTCGGGGTTGATGAAGAAGGAGAAGGTCACGCTGACGGGCGAGGACATGCGTGAAGGCCTGACAGCCATTGTCTCGGTCAAGCTTCCCGATCCTAAGTTCAGCTCTCAGACCAAGGACAAGCTGGTTTCCTCCGAAGTGCGCCAGCCGCTCGAAAGCCTTATGTCGGACAAGATGGCTGAATGGCTCGAAGAAAACCCGGCGAACGCGCGGGCGATTATCCAGAAAGTGATCGACGCCGCAGCGGCGCGCGAGGCCGCCAAAAAGGCGCGCGAGGCCAGCCGCAAGTCCGTGCTCGGGATCGCGTCTCTTCCTGGAAAACTCGCTGATTGTCAGGAAAAAGACCCGGCTAAGTCGGAACTGTTCCTCGTCGAGGGTGACTCGGCCGGCGGCTCAGCCAAGCAGGGTCGCGACCGCCATTTTCAGGCCATTCTTCCGTTGCGGGGCAAAATCCTCAACGTCGAGCGTGCGCGGTTCGACCGGATGATCTCGAGCAAGGAAATCGGCACGCTTATCCAGGCCATGGGTACCGGCATTCTCGATGACTTCAACCTCGAAAAGCTGCGCTATCACAAGATCGTCATCATGACCGACGCTGATGTTGACGGCTCACATATCCGCACGCTGCTGCTCACTTTCTTTTACCGTCACATGCGCGCGATCATTGACGCGGGGCACCTCTTCATCGCCCAGCCACCGCTTTACAAGGCGGCGCGTGGGCGCAGTGAAGTCTATCTGAAGGACGATGCCGCGCTTGACGAATATCTGGTTGAGGCAGGAGTAGCGGTGTCGCGGTTGGAAGGACCGCAAGGCGCACGCACCGGGGCGGATCTACGCACGCTTGTCGATCACGCTCGGCGGATGCGCAGCCTGATGCGCTATGTACCACGCCGCTATGATGCCGCAATTGTCGAAGGTCTGGCTCTTATGGGCGCGCTCGACCCAGCCCTGCGCGATGATCAGCGAGCGCATGCGCTCAACCTCGCCGCACAATGGCTCGGTCGTGCCGATCTTGAGGCAAAATGGACTGCCACTGTTGGCGCCGACGGTGATTACGTTCTGCGCCGTCTGTGGCGCGGGGTGACCGATCACAACATCATTGATGCTGCGTTTCTGATGAGCCAGGAAGCCCGCCGTCTTCACACGCTCGTCGCGGAGCAGGCCGATAGCTACGCTCAAGTCGCGCGGCTGGTGACAATTGCCAAATCCGCCTCGGCTCCTGCCGATACGGTCGACGACGAAATCGACGAGAACGAAGAAGCCTCTGCCATTATTGATACCAAGGGCGCGCATGTTTCGCGCCCGTCGGACCTTCTCGAGGCAATCCTGACCATCGGGCGCAAGGGCATGAAGTTTCAGCGCTATAAAGGCCTCGGCGAAATGAACGCCGAGCAGCTCTGGGAAACGACGCTCGATCCGGAAAATCGTTCAATGCTTCGCGTCGAAGTGACGCAGGCGGACATGGCCGATGAAATTTTTACCCGCTTGATGGGCGACGTGGTCGAGCCGAGGCGCGATTTTATCCAGCAAAATGCACTGAATGTCGCGAACCTGGATGTGTAGGTGGCCGTCGCTTAAGGCTGTCAGTACAGGAGCCGGACGATGCAAGTGACCGCTGTTCTGAATGACGCCGCCAGAGGCCGTTTCATTGCGTGCGCACGTGTGACGATGACGGTTACGCAAGACAACACGACCGGCGGTGCGCTTGCGGATGTGCAGGTTGCCGAGAATTTTTATTCCGAGGCATGCACGATGATATCCGGGGATGTTCGGCCGAGGGTGACGCGCCCTGTTGCGGGGCGTGCCTGACTTGCCGGCCCAGCCGCGCCGCCGTCCTGCGAAAGCGTTGAAACGATCGGGGTCCTGCGCGGACCGACACCTCGACAGCCAATGCAAGCCATGCTGGAACTGGGCCTGGATTGTGCCGCCGAACCATAGCCGAGTGATATGCTTCCTTCCGAGCGTGGTCAGGCACGACGGACTGACCAATGAAGAATTTGTCGAGGCAGCACTGTGACGAATGTCCTCACCACGGGATCGCGCCAGCCTGAGGACATCGATACCGCACTGCGTCCAAAAACCCTCGACGAGTTCGTGGGGCAAAAGGCTGCGCGGGACAATCTGCGCGTGTTCATTCAGGCCGCCAAGCAGCGCGGCGACGCGCTTGACCACGTTCTTTTTTTTGGACCACCAGGGCTCGGCAAGACGACGTTAGCCCAGATTATCGCGCGAGAGCTGGGTGTTGGCTTCCGCGCGACGTCGGGGCCAGTTATCGTCAAGTCAGGCGATCTGGCTGCGCTGTTGACGAACCTCGAGGACGGCGATGTCTTGTTCATTGACGAGATCCACCGACTGGCACCGGCAGTTGAAGAAATCCTCTATCCGGCGATGGAAGATCGAGCGCTCGACATCATGATCGGGGAGGGGCCATCAGCGCGCTCGGTGCGCATCGATTTACCGAGGTTCACCCTCGTGGGAGCGACAACGCGGCAGGGATTGCTGACGACGCCATTGCGCGACCGCTTTGGAATCCCGGTGCGGCTCAATTTTTACTCGGTCGACGAACTGGAGCGGGTCGTCAGCCGAGCCGCGTCCTTGCTTGATCTTCACATCGCCCCGGATGGCGCTGCTGAAGTGGCCAAACGCAGTCGCGGGACGCCCCGGATCGCCGGCCGCCTTTTGCGTCGGGTCCGCGATTTCGCCAATGTCGAGGGTGATACGACGGTCACGCGCAAGATCGCCGACGCGGCGCTGACGCGGCTGGAGGTCGATGGGCTCGGCCTCGATGCGATGGACCGCCGGTATCTGCATATGATCGCCGATATCTACAACGGCGGCCCCGTCGGCGTCGAAACGCTGGCCGCCGGTCTCAGCGAGCCGCGCGATACGATCGAAGAAGTTATCGAGCCCTACCTGATCCAGCTCGGCCTTGTTGCCCGTACGGCGCGCGGACGCTGCCTTAACGCCAGTGGCTGGAAGCATCTCGGTCTGAACCCGCCCGCCGGATCGCAGAGCGGGTTGTTCGAGTAGCACCGGGGGGATTCCCTCGCAGACTCGCACCAGCTACAGCGCGGTTTATGGTTAGCCTCGCGCCTGCAACCGGAGTTCTTGACGGCGTAGTCCACCGTTTCCCGGTCCGCGTCTATTTCGAAGATACCGACCTGTCGGGCGTCGTCTATCATGCGAATTATCTGCGATTTATGGAGCGCGCGCGATCGGACATGCTGAGCGTGGTGGGCATCGATCAGCGGGAGGCGTTTGAAACCGGTCAAGGGGTTTACGCCGTCGCAGAGCTCAGCATCAAATATCGCCAACCCGCCAAGCTCGATGATGCGTTGACGATTGTCAGCCATGTGCGCGCACTGGGCGCTGCGACCGCGACTATTCATCAAGCCGTCATGCGCGGCGAGGAAGTGTTGACCGAGGCGATGGTCACAGCCGCGTTCCTGACGCGCGAGGGCCGCCCGCGGCGGCAGCCGAAACTCTGGGTCGAAGCTTTTGAAAGACTGCTGCCAAGCCATGACAAAAAGCGAGTGCGTCCATGAATGAAATACTGTCCCTGTCGACCGATCCGACGACGATGTCGCCCGTGGCGCTGTTTGTGCAGGCCGATCTGGTTGTGAAGATGGTGATGATTCTGCTGTTGCTTGCTAGTATCTGGACCTGGGTGATCATCGTCGGTTCAATGCTGCGGATCGGCGGCGCGACCAGGGACTCGGACGCCTTTGAAGGCGCCTTCTGGGACGCAGAGGATGTCGACGCCTTTGCTCGTCAGTATCGCGAAAGCGCAGTACCGAGCGCCAAGGTGTTCGGCGCCGGCCTCGCCGAGTGGCGGCAGTCGACCAAAAATCGGGGTGGAAAGATCGATCGCGAAGGCACGCGGGCGCGTCTGACCACTGCGCTCGGTGCTGCGGTCGCGCAAGAAGTAGACAAGCTTGCCGAACGGCTGAACTGGCTGGCGACGATTGGATCGATTGCGCCGTTCGTCGGCCTGTTTGGCACCGTGTGGGGAATCATGCGGAGCTTCACGGGCATTGCGGCGGCGCGAAATACGTCACTTGCCGTCGTGGCGCCCGGCATTGCCGAAGCTCTGTTCGCGACGGCGCTTGGTCTGTTTGCGGCTATCCCGGCGGTGATCGCCTATAATCGATTGTCGCACCGACTGAACCGGATTGAGGCGCGCCTCGGACGGTTTGCTGACGGGTTTCACGCCACGCTCAGCCGCGAGCTCGACGTCCTGTGATCCAGCTCCCGTCCAGCCGATCGCGCGTCCGACGTGCGCCGATGGCCGAAATCAATGTGACGCCAATGGTCGACGTCATGCTCGTACTGCTGATCATTTTCATGGTGACCGCGCCGCTGTTGGTTGCGGGCGTGCCCGTTAACCTGCCCGACGCTCGATCGAAAGCGCTCGATCAGGATTCAAAACCCGTGCAACTGTCGATCGACGCCCGTGGCAAGATCTTCGTGAACGATCATGAGGTAACGGCCAAAGATTTTCCTGATGAACTTACCCGCATCGCGGCGCGGCAGGCGGGCGATCAAGCGCCTCAGGTGTTCCTGCGCGCAGACCGCAGTATCAATTATGGCAGGGTCATGGGCGTGATGGGCGAACTCAGCCGCGCTGGTCTGACGCGCGTGGCACTGGTGACGGTGGATGATGCAGCGCGCTGAGCAAGCCGGTCTCGGCGTCGCGGTTGCGGGGCATGTCTTGCTGTTCGGGGCGCTGTCGCTGGTATTAAACGTCGCGCCGAAGCCAGTGCCGCCGGTAGTCCAGTCGGTCGATATCCAGATTGTGGACAACGTCGGACCGACGGACACCGCGCCAAACCCGTCGACGATCGCGCCAGCCGCAAGCGTTGCCCCATTAGTCGGGGCACCGGTCGTCGCGGCCTTGTCGAACCCGGTTGCCACGCCGACGTCGCCCGCTGCGCCCGCTGCGCCCGCTGCGCCCGCAGCCAAGCCGCCTATGCCAACGCCGAGCGTGACGAAACCGACCCCCAAGCTTGCCCGCAAAACAGCGACCGCGGCGCCGCCCCGTCCCAAGCTTTCGCTTGATTTGTCGCGACCGGACGCGTTGGCGCCGCGCGGATCGCGGTTGGGAAATGATTTTCTCAAGGGCGTGACCGACCGCGCCAGTACAACCACTCGCCAGACCTCTCGTGCCGCTGCCGGTCCTTCCGTCGCGGCCTCGCTCGCGCGCGAAGTTCTGCGTCAGCTCAAACCGCATTGGAAAGCGCCGACAGGAGCCGATGTGGAGCAGCTGCGCACCTTGCTCAGCATACACCTCAATCCTGACGGCACCGTTGCTGCGGTCAAGGTCATCGACACGACTGGCGTCACCGAGAGCAATCGCGCGCAAGTACGCTTGCACCAGGAAGCGGCGGTTAAAGCCGTGCGGTTAGCGGCTCCGTTCGTCCTACCGACAGAACTTTATGACGCATGGAAGGTACTGGAACCGGTAACCTTCGACAAGAGGCTGGGATGATGAAGGCACAGGCACTTTTGTTCGCGTTCACGCTTGCAGCGCCAGCTGTGGCGCAGATCAAGGTCGATGTTACCGACGAAACCACCGCAGAACTCGTGATCGCGGTGCCTGTAATGCCCACACCGCAGGCGGCATCGACAGCGGCCGGCACAACCGATGTGCTTGGCCATCAGGTTGCCGAAGTCGTTGCGGCAGACTTGCGGGGTTCAGGTCTGTTCAAACCGCTCGGGCCGTCGGGCGTGTCGTCGATCCCGTTCGCCGAGGTTACGGCGCCGGCATTTGATCGGTGGACGGGCAGCGGAGCTGCGGCGCTGGTTCAGGGCTTCGTGCGAAGCAATCCCGATGGCGGGATTACGGTTGGTTGTTACTTGTACGATGTCGCCTTGAAGAGCGAACTCACGCGTGCGGGCTATGTCGTTCAGCCATCGGATTGGCGCCGCGCCGCGCACAAATGCGCCGACGCGATCTACAGCCGGCTATCGGGCGAAACGCCGTTCTTCGACAGCCGTGTCGCCTATATCGCGGAGACTGGCCCCAAGGAAAACCGGACCAAGCGTCTTGCGATCATGGATTCAGACGGGGCCAATCACCGATTTTTAACCAACGGCCAAAACATCGTCCTGACGCCGCGTTTCTCGCCCGATTATAAATCAATCGTATATTTGAGCTACGTCAATAAGCGCCCCCGCATTTATGTGTACAGTCTGGGGACTGGGCAGCAGCGGCTGGTGACTGAAGGCGGTGCGGCTGCATTTGCACCGCGATGGTCTCGCGACGGCAAGACGATCCTCTACTCGATGAGCGAGGCTGGCAATACCGACATCTATGCCATCGCCGCGAGCGGAGGCCAGCCGCGCCGCCTCACCCACGCACCCGGCATCAACGTCGGCGGCAGCTTCTCACCTGACGGATCGAAAATTGTTTTCGAAAGTGATCGTTCGGGAGCGCAACAGCTGTACGTTATGAATGCAGACGGGTCGGACCAGCAACGGATCAGCTTTGGCGGCGGGCGCTATGCCACGCCCGAATGGAGCCCTCGCGGCGACCTCATCGCTTTCACCAAGATCGCCGGTAATTTTCGCATCGCGGTCATGACGCCGGGAGGACAGGGCGAGCGCGTGCTTACCAATAGTTGGCAGGACGAAGCACCGACCTGGTCTCCCAATGGTCGCGTCATCCAGTTTTTCCGCACGACGCAGGGGCGCAGCGGTAAATCCTCGCTGTGGCAAGTCGATTTGACGGGCGTAAACGAACGTCGCCTGCCGACGCCTGCCGATGGCTCCGACCCGACGTGGGGGCCCTTGTTGCCCTGAGGTCGATTTCGGGACGAAAAGATTGCTATTCATCGAGGAGATTCGACCATGACTGTGCGCCCCGCATCGCTGCTGCTTGTCGCATCGCTGATTGCCATCGCCGGCTGTGCGAGGAAGCCGCCGAAAGCGCTGCCACCCGCACCGGTCGGCTCGAGTGGAGCGGTTCAGCCGGTGACGCCTGTCAGCACCAGTCCCGCTGCAGGCAGCCAGGAAGACTTCGTGGCCGGCGTTGTCGCCGACCGCATCTTTTTCGACACTGATAAATCAGATTTAAATGCGCAGGATCAGGCGACGCTTCGGAGCCAAGCTGCGTGGCTTGCAAAATATCCAACAAAGCGCGTGACGGTCGAGGGGCATTGCGATGAACGCGGCACGCGCGAGTACAACGTTGCGCTGGGCGAGCGTCGTGCCAACTCGACCAAAAACGCCTTGGTGGCGCTGGGCGTCAATCCGTCGCGAATCACGACGGTCAGCTATGGGAAGGAGCGCCCAGATGCCACGGGATCGGATGAGGAAGCCTATGCACGGAACCGCCGGGCCGTGACGGTGACGATTCAGTAGCGCGAAAAGAAATTGCGAAGCGTCGGGTGGAAATTGACGGGATCGACCCCGGACGCGACCACTCCCGGCACGTGCCGCGATCGAGCATTTCCTGCTCGTGCGCGTCGTGGCACAGGTTTGTGGTTTTGAGCGGCAGGCAACACGGCCCCACGGCGGTGACGACGCGGCCGGACGTCTACACGTGCACGAACCGCCGCATCGCTTCAATGAACCCTCAACCCTGAGCGGACGAAAGCTCTGAGAAACGTCGCGGAGCGCGTGAAGCAAGTCAGCGTTGTGCCCGCCGCGCAGAGAAGGGCGGAGCAGCAGGGGCAGTCCCATTAACAGGCGATACATGCGGGCAGACCTATTGATTGCGGCGTGGCAACGGCCGTATCGGCGGCGTGCAGGCGCCGGCAATACGGCGAGGAGGTGAAGACGTGAAAACGGTGAAGTTTTTGGTTCTAGGCATACTGGTCGCATTGACTTCGGTCGCGGCAAATGCAGCCGACCGTCGGCTGACGATCGTCAACGCGACGTCGCACACCATGACACGTCTTTACGCCTCGCCTGCGCATGGGACTCCAGTCGACGAAGATATGCTGGGCGACACCATCTTGAAGCCTGGCCAGTCCGCGCAGCTCGTGATCGGTGGTGGCGGAGACGCGTGCCTCTATGATCTCAAAGCCAGCTTCGACGACGACACGTCGCGCAAACAAAAAGTCAATGTATGCGAGGTCCGGACCTACCGTTTCGCTGGTGAATAACGCTCAGACGTCCCGATAAATCCCGAGTTCTGCGGGAAGTTGCGAAGAGACACGTCCGCGAAACATGCCGGGCGTTGTGAAACACCACCCGGCCTTGCCCTTGGGCGAAACGACGATCACGCCGCCACTGCCGCCCATGCTCTTAACGTCTGACAACACGATTCCTGCAGCCGTCACAATGTCTTCACCAGTAAACCGAACCCGAGCGCAGATTTCGTGCGCGACGCCCGCGCGGATGAAAAATTCGCCTGACCCCGTCGCCGACACTGCCCCAGCGCGGTCGTCTGCATAGGTGCCCGCACCGATGAGGGGGGAATCGCCAATCCGCCCCCAGCGCTTGCCGGTTACGCCTCCGGTCGAGGTCGCGGCGGCAACATGGCCGTGGGCATCGCAGGCGACCGCACCGACCGTTCCGTATTTCATGTCAATATCATAGGCCTCGGCATTGTTCGATTTTAATTCGATGAGGTTTGCGCGGCGCTCAGCGGTGATGAACCAATCGGGATCGGCCTGCTCGACGCCCATCGCGCGCGAAAAGGCATCGGCGCCGATACCGGCTAGAAAGACGTGACGGCTGCTGTCCATCACGGCTCGCGCGAGGCCGACCGGATTGCGTGTCGCGGTAACTCTTGCGACGGCGCCAGCGTCGCGCTCACGCCCGTCCATGATTGCCGCGTCGAGTTCAGCGATACCGTCAAAACTCAGTGCGGCACCGCGTCCAGCGTTGAAGTTCGGATCATCTTCAAGCACCCGGACAGCGGCTTCGACAGCGTCAATGGACGACCCGCCCGATCGAAGAATAGCCGCCCCCCGCTCGAGCGCGTGGCTGAGTGCAGCCTTGATTGCGCTTTCCTGTCCGGGCTTCATCTTCTCGGGTGTGATGATCCCGGCCCCGCCGTGGATGGCGAGGTTCCAAAATGTGTCTGTCATAGTGATGAGCGCTATCAGTTGGACTGCGCAAAGCAAAGAACACAGCGCTTTGATCGACCGGGAAACCGGATGGTAAAACGTAATCCGTCAGCGTTGCTTCTTGGCGATTGTCGCGGTGAAATCGGGGGCTTTGTTGGCGACCCAATCGACAAATTTGCGCACGGCGGGATTGGCCAGCAGCTTCTCCACGTCCATCGCGTGGCGCTCCAATTCGGAATTGGTGAAATTGGCAATCAAAGTTTGCTGGCAAATGGGGTGCATGGGCACCACATCGCGCCCACCGCGGCTCTTGGGAACGGGATGGTGCCAAACAATTGTCTTGCCTGTAGGCCGGCCGCACAGCCAGCAGGCTGTTACCGTCGCTGGAGCTTCCTCCTCGCGATGCAGGTCTGGATAGGGACCATGTTTTGAATGTTTGCGGGCCACGAGCTTGCCTGAATTGCCTGAATTTGCACCACCCCTCTATTGCGCTGCACTCCATTAGGCTTGCGAAATGTCGCGTGAGTGCCGAAAGTAACCTACCGGATCAATCTCCCGAGCCGCGTTGAGTTCACTGGCGCCCACAAGCGTGCCGCACCGATACTGAATTGGTCATGCCTGGGTCGACCGCGGCCGTACCCAGACTCTTGATCGGGCAGGGGCGTGAGGCTCTCCGCCCAATCCGCCTAGAGCTTGATCCGCTCGCGAAGAAGCTCGTTGTTCCCCGGTTAGCTAAATCGGCGCGACCTGCAGCGGCCTGCTGGACCTGCTCCCCGGTCATCTCCATGAACGCGCGGATTTCGACCCCGCGTGCGTCGGTTTCGTCCGGTGTTGCCAGCCTGACACTAATCTAAAAAAAATGCAGGCTTGGTTTGCTCTCGCGCGGATAGGGATCGGAAAGGAGCATGAAGCTTTTTATTCATCCCTTCGACTTGGCGAATTCCTGCTGCCTTTGCCAGACATCGGCAATGCCGTTGGCGGTCTTCAGCGTACCGCCTGGCTTCACATGTGCTCCGGTCACCGCCCAGAAATTCCCGACCTTGTAGGGATTGGGGTAATGCTGCTGCGCCGCCGCCGGCTGCGTTGTCATAACCAGAACGGATGCCGCCGCCATTAGACTGAACTTCACCATATGGTTTTTTCTCGCGACGGCTGGTCTATCGCGCTCCCACACGCCGTGTCCTAGCCGCCATTACCGGTAGTCGTGGGCAGTGCGTATGCGCAAAGGTCCGCCACACCACCGGACGTGAAAGTTACATATCCGGAACGAGCGGGCAACCCGACTCTGGTCGAGCGACCGCCAGCGTTGCTTGCGAGACCAAACGGGTTAAATCGGCACGCTGACCGCATGCGCCGGGTCAAGACATCCGCGGAAATTCCCATAACGCAAGCGGCGATCGACTGGTTCGCCAGAATTTCGCATCGACTTGCCCGGAGGCTGGCTCGAACGGCTGGGAGGGGCCGACCGCAACGCGGCTGCCATGATCCTGAGCAATTCCCGGCACCGACGCCCTTGCGTGGTGGTTGCGGCGAGGCCGCCTTTTGGCGGGACCAGGCCAAGTACCTGTTGAGCAGGCCGATCAACGCGAAACGTCGATGGGGTACCGAAACTGTTCGCCGTGCGTTCAGGCGGTACCCGTTAAGTTGTAGATTCGACTGACAAAGGTGTTGCCCATGACGACTTTCCGATCGACGACGTCGTGCCTTGCGCTCGGTGCTGTCACATCGGCGCTCCTCCTGAGCGCTTGCAACCGGGGGACGCCCAGTGCGGGGCCTTCGTCATCCAATCTCGCCGCCGCTACGAACGGTGAACCGGTTAGCGCGCCGCCGATTGCCGCGCTGCCGCTCGCGACAGCGACGCCTATTGCGGCGTCTGCGGCTCCCGAGACGCTGCCGCTGGCGCGCGCGATCCACATCGCGAGCGGCCCGCGCTCCGGTCGCTACCGCTATGTCGACCGCGCCGCTGAATATAATCGCGGGTTCGCTGACACGCCGCCCGACTACACCGTCGATTATCAGGGAACCCGGCCGTGGGTGTGGCGCGCAAATAATGGTTCGTACCGCGTCGTCGAGAACCTGCCGCGGGGCGCTCGCGAATATTATTATGCGTCCGGCTCAGACCAGCCGTTCTACGTCAGCGACCCGCAGGGGGGATACGCGTTCGACAATGGCGATCTCGTGGCCGTCTACGGCCCCGATGGCGCAGCGCTTGAAGACGGTTATGCAGCGCAGCGCGCACTTCAGGCGGCGGCGTACTACGATCGGGCACGAGCGCTCTATCGCGCGGCGAACTACGATCAAAGGCAGGCTGCGTACTTGGCCGACTGGCAGGCGCGCCGCGCCCGAGATGCTGCGCGCCATGCGGCCTACGAAGAGGCCCGAGCGCGCGACGCGGAATGGCAGGCGTGGCACGACCGCCATTCCGACGACGAGAATCGCCTGTGGCACGACGAGCGCAGGCGCCGCGTCGCTTATGCGGTGGCGATCGGGGCCGGGCTCGGCATTGCGGCAGTGGTCGCAACGCACGGCCACGATGGCCCGAGCGACGGCGCGTACCGGTCCAACGATGCGGGTCGCAGCGGCGCTGCCCCCCAACGTGCTTTTGATCCTCGTCAAGGCTACCAGGGCTATCCCTCCAATCGTGTCCCGGCGGGTCAGGTCGCGCCGACTCAGCAACCGACCGCGCCGCAACAGCAACAGCGGTACGCTGTGAGCGATGCCAACCATACCACCGGCACCGCCGCGCAGGCGTTCAAAATTGCTGCGCCGCGCGTCCCGAGCCCGGCGCATCGCAGCGCCGCCGCCGAACAACAGCGTGCGGCGCAACCGGCGGCCGCCGACGCCCACGTGCATGCGCCTGCCACGCGCGCCCCGCAACCTGTCGCGGCTGCAACAACGGTTGCTCCGGTACGCCGCGGGGCGAAGCCGGATCATGGTGCGCAGCAAGCGATTGCTGCCGCGCGCGGCCAAGCCGGTGTTACCGCTCGTGCTCAGAGCGAAGCGGCCAGCGCGATGGCGCACCAGCAAACGAAGTCGGCCCACGATGGGCAACGCCTTCCAGCATCACCAGACGCGGTCAGAGTACGCGATACGGCCGATTTGGCCAGACACGAGGCCGGTGATGCTGCGCGCGCGAGGGCTGAGGGTGCGGTGCGCAGTGTGGGTGCCGCTGCATCCCGCCAACAGCCTCACGGCGCGGCCGAGGCGCGGCGGAGCACCGGGCAGGCTGATGTCGGCAAGACAGCCGCCACGCCCGACCACGTGAAGGCTTCTGGCGCACAACGCCAGCAACAGGTCTCGGCGCCCGATGCCGTACACGCCGGTGGGGCGGGTAAGCATCAAACACCGCAAGCTGTCGCGCCGGCGCACAGGGCTGCTGCTGAAAAGGGTAAGACCGAGAAGGACAAGCCGGGCGAACAGCCGAAATAGCGTCAGTGAGTCCGGCATCTTCGCGTCGTCGCATGGGCCGGCGTTGGTGAGAGCGTCACGCAAACCGCACATGGCTCGGTCCCACGCCTACCCACACGCAGTTCGGCCCGCTGCCGCTCCTTCCGGCAGCCCGCTGTCTGGGCTTGATCGTGGACCAACCGGCGGGTTTGAGCGCGGGTTGCGGTCAAGCGGCGAGAGTAAGGCTGCTGCGAAGACGCGACGGAATTGAGCGGCCGCCAGCACGCATCGGTTACATCCTTTCACGATTCAGCGCGTGATTTCGCAAGGCATTCGTGTCGCGGCCGTGACAGGGTGCTTCGGGACATGCCGATTTAGCCAGCAAAGGGAATTGAGCATGAGTGCTCGACCATTATCTGAATTGGCGATTCTTGCTGAGCTTGCACTGGCATCGACACCTCTAAATGCGATGGACCCAACGGTTGCGCAAGCTACCGGTCAGGTGCCTTCAAACCGCTCGTCGTCGAGTGTCAACGATGCTCAGCGCGGCGGCGGTAGCGGCGAGCTTCTTGGTAGTATCTTCGGGTGTGCGGCGAGCGGCACTTCGCAGACGATCGGCACGATTGCAGGGGGGCGCAGCCGGGGGTTTTCTCGGCAACCGGATCGCGGGATCGGGCAGCCGGTCGCTCGGGACGATCCTCGGCGGCGCCTAGGGTGCGACGGCCGGCTCGGCAGTTGGCTGCAAGCTGCAACAAAACGACCGAATCCGTGCCGAGCGCGTAACACAGGCAGTCATAGCCACTGGCAAGATCCAGGAATGGCAGAACACCCAAACCAGCGCGTCCGGTAAGGTTGAAGCGGCCAAGTCGGGCGGGTCGACGCTTGGCAACCTAAAATTTGCCGACGGCGTCGAGCCTGTAAGCGGTTTTACAAAGGTGGATCGCAGTTATACCAGAGCTCGATGACCGTGACTCGGGGGGGTTGTCATAGGAGCTCCGGGCTGATTCAAGATGGCAAACAGCTGGAGTTTGCCATGCCCATTCCACTTCGGTCCGATTTTGATGCGACGCTGGTGAGGCAGGCTGCG
>JANXSN010000078.1 GCA_025352685.1 Sphingomonadales bacterium | reverse complement strand
AAAAAAGCCCTGATGGCATCGGAATGCGGACGCGATGACGTGTGCGAGGCACGCCGACGCTGGCGGCTGACCCGGCAGCCGCACATGCGCGAGCAGCGGCACCGGCTGGTATTTATCGACGAGACGGCGACCACGACCAAGATGACACGGTTGCGAGGCCGGGCGCTTCGGGGAGAGCGCCTGAGGGCACGCGCACCCTTTGGCCATTGGAAGACACAGACCTTTATCGCGGGGCTGCGCAACGACGGCCTCGTTGCGCCGTGGATCATCGATACGCCGATGACCAAGGCAATCTTTGAGATCTATGTCGAAACCCAGCTGGCACCCACGCTCGAGGCTGGCGACGTCGTCATTTGCGACAATCTCTCCAGCCACAAGAGCGAACGAGCCAGGGAAATCCTCAAGGAACGCGGCGCCTGGTTCCTCTTTCTTCCCCCGTACAGCCCCGATCTCAATCCGATTGAAATGGCCTTCTCAAAACTCAAAGCCCACCTCAGGCGTATCGGCGCAAGGACCATCGACGACCTCTGGAAAGCCGTCGGTAGCATCTGCGACCTCTACTCTCCCGAAGAATGCCAAAACTACTTCACAGCGGCAGGCTATGGGTCCAATTAAACGCTCGATTCTCTAGTCTGTAGAGCCGCCGCGGCAGAGTGACTTTTCGTAAATGCGGTAGACTTTGTTGACGACGCCGCCGACGGCTTCGCCAACCGAGCGCATCGGTCCGTTCGACGACACGACCCAACCGAACTCGCCGTATTCAGAGCCAAATTTGTCGACCGCGTCGCGGCGAATGAACTCGATCAGCATGAAGGCGAGTTGGCTGGCGACGCGCGACGATTGATATTTCTTGAGGACGCCCATCAGTGGCACGCGCATCTTGCGCGCGTTCGGCTTGCGCAGCCACCACAGCAACTTTGCCCAGTTGAAAGGCATCAAATTCCCAGCATATCCGATCAGCTTCTCGTTGATGTCGGGCAGCGCCATCATGAATGCCGCGGGCTCACCCTCGACCTCCGCGATGCGGATGAGGTCATTGAAGACCAGCGGCTTTAGCTTCTTGCCCGCATAGGCGATTTCCGCTTCCGTAAAAGGAACAAAGCCCCAATTGTCACTCCAGGCATCGTTGAGGATCCCGATGATTATCGCGGCCTCGGCGGCGAAGATTTTCTTGTTGACGCGCCGGATCCGAATACGGCTGTTGCGCTCACCCGAGGCAACGACCCGATTTACGATCTCGGGGAAACCGCCGGCGATCGGTAAGGCATAAGTATACAGGTCTTGCACGCCCGCATAGCCTGCGCCCTCGACCCAGTCCTGATAGGGGGCCGCGTTGTACGCCATCATAGCGGTGGGTGGATGGTCAAAACCCTGAATTAACAAGCCGATTTCGTCCCAGTAGGAAAAACTTATCGGACCCATCGACTTGGTCATGCCTTTCGTCCGCAACCACTCCTCGGCAGCGCCGAGGAGTGCACGGGCTATGCTGTCGTCTTCGGCCTCCAGGAATCCCCAAAACCCGGTGCCCGGTCCCATGCCTTGCTCGACGGGTTGCAAAAGCGCCAGATAGTCGAGATGCGCCGAAATCCGCCCGGTGATGCGACCCTCGGATTCGGCGACAAACAACTGTGCTTCGCCATGTTCGAACCAGGGGTTTTTGTCGGTCGAGAGGAGGCTGTAGATCTCATCTTTGAGGGGCGGCACCCAGTTCGGGTTTTCAACGTAGAGGCGATAGGGCAGGTCAACGAAGGCTTTCTTATCGGCCTTGGACAAGACGGGTCGGATGTTCACGCGCGATTACCTCTGCTGAGTTCGACAGCGTTTTCGCCGGCGTGCGAACAAAGGGCAAGCGCGTCTTTACGCTTGCCACTGGCATCGCCACCATGTCGCTACTATGTTTGCGGGATGCGGCAAACATCGGCTCTCGTGGAAACTGTCACCTCTTTCGATCGGCAGGACGCCAAAGCGGACAGCGAAACGCTGTCGGTCCTCGCGCGGACGCGAATTCCAGACGACGTCGCGATGCTGCGGACGGCGGCAGAACTCACGCGTGACATCAACACGGCAAGGCCGTCGATCTATTGGACTGACTTCCTCGCGTCGACCGCAGTCGGTTATCTAGCGCTCTACGGGGCAATCACGCTGGCCGCTGGTTGGGCTATCGTCGCGGGGCTGGTGGCTATCCTCGCGCTTTACCGCGCGGGGAGCTTCATCCACGAGCTCACTCACATTAAGCACTCAAATGTGCCCGGATTTCGCTTCGGCTGGAATCTCTTGATCGGCGTTCCCATGCTGGTGCCCTCCTTCATGTACGAAGGCGTCCATACGCTGCATCATGCGCGCACGCGTTACGGGACGGCTGAAGATCCTGAGTATTTGCCACTGGCGCTGATGAAGCCTTGGACTTTGCCTGTATTCGTCATTGCGTCGATCCTTGCGCCGGTTGCCATGCTGTTTCGTTACGGCGTGTTGACCCCGCTATCGCTGCTGTTTCCCAAGTTGCGCAAAATTGTTACCGAACGCTATTCGGGATTGCAGATCAATCCGGCGTTCCGCCGTCGCGCGCCCGAGGGTGAGCTAAAGCATCAGTGGTTCTGGCAGGAAGCGGTGTGCAGCATCTGGGCGATTTCTCTGGTTACGCTGGTTGCCACTCATGTTGTCGCGTGGCACGCATTCGCCGTCGGCCTTGGCGTCGCTTCGGCCGTTATGTTGCTAAACCAGATACGCACGCTCGTCGCGCATCTTTGGGAAAATGAGGGCCAGCCGATGACGGTCACTGCGCAATACCTCGATTCGGTGAACGTACCGCCCCCTTCGTTGTTGCCCGCGTTGTGGGCACCGGTTGGCTTGCGCTACCACGCGCTGCATCATCTGCTGCCAAGCCTGCCTTATCATTCACTGGCTGAAGCACACCGGCGGGTGTCGGCTGCAGTAGTCCCGGAATCACCCTATCACAAAGGCAATTATGCGGGCCTGCCCGGCCTGGTCGCGCGGCTCGCGGCGAGCACGATGCGCGACAAATCAGCCCGCTGAACGCTGCTACTCCTCAGTCCGGATCAGTACGGCTTCGCCAAGCGCGAGGAACAGCACGAACGGTCCCCATGCGGCGAGCAAGGGGGGGTAAGCGCCCAAATTGCCCATCGCCAACCCGAAGTTGTCGGCGACGAAGTAGGCGAAACCGAGGCCCATGCCGATCACTGCACGGACGAAAAGTTTACCGGAGCGGGCGAGACCAAACGCAGCGACAGCGGCCAACAGCGGCATCAGCACCGTCGAAAGCGGTCCCGAGATCTTGTGCCATAAATTAGCCTTTAGCGACGCCGTCGGCCGACCCGCAGAATCGAGATCGTCAATTGCCTGGTTTAACTGGGCAAACGACAAACCGAGCGGATCCACCGATGCCAATGTAAATTGGTCGGGCCGCACGCCTTGGGCCATCCGAACAGTGCCCAGCGATCTGCGTGTGCCGGCCCCGACGTCGAATGAGCGTGCGTTTGACAATTCCCAGCCGCCATCGACCGGCTTTGCGCCTTCGGCATCAACGATCGATTTGAGTATGCCGCCCGCGCGGTCGTAAACGGCCACGTGCGTAAGGCGGGTGTTGACGCCACGCCCGCTGGCGAGGTCGGCGTGGATCAGGTCGTCGCCGTCGCGCACCCAGACATTGGGAACGCCTTCGCGTCCTGTGGGCAATGGGCCGAAATCTACCGCCGTCCAGCGGTCCAGCGACGCTGACGCACGCGCAACGACGCGCTCGTTGAAGACAAACGAAACGACAGCGACAAACATGCTTGCAACGATGAAGGGTGCAAGCACCTGATGAGCAGAAAGCCCCGCCGCCTTCATCGCGATGACTTCGCTGTTCTGGTTCAACGTCATGAAGGCAATCAGCGTGCCGAGCAGAACAGAGAATGGCAGAAACCGCTGAATGATCGCGGGGATACGCAGCGAGATGTATTGCAGGATCTCAGCTTGACCGTTGCCGGGACGGGCGAGGATCTTCCCACTTTCGCCAAGCAGATCGAGTGCCTGAAGGACAAGGACAAGGAGCGCCAGAACCGCAAAGCTGCGGGTCAGGAACAGCTTTGCCATATAAATCATTACAGTGCGCGAGGGAAAAAAACTGGGCATCGCTAACGTTTCTGCCCGAAGAGGCTGCGGATTGCCTTCATGGCCTTGCCTGCAACACGATCAAGCGCTCCAATGGGCTGCCCTCCAGGAACGAACGCGATCGTGTAATACATCCACACAATGAGTCCGGCGAACAGGGCGAACGGAATCCAAAGCGCAAAGAACGGGTCCACCACACCAAGCGAACCGAGCCCTGAGGCGTATTCGTTGATCTTGTGATACGTGACGACCATCACGATCGATACAAATACGCCCAGCGCCGACGTCGATCTCTTGGGTGGCACCGCCAGCGCAATGGCAAGCAGCGGCAACAGGAACATCATCATCACTTCGGCGATCCGGTAGTGGAAGTTCGACCGCGCCTGATTGCGGGTCGCGATCGGATATGCGGAATTTCGCCCGGTTCTCACCAGTTCGGGTAACGTCTGTTCCATTTGCTTTTCGCCGCGCCGACGAAAACTTTCCATCTTGGGCAGATCGATGGGCAAGTCGTGCGCCCTAAAGCTTAGGACGCGCGGGGTGCGGAAGCCGGGCTGATCGTGCACGAGGGTGCCGTTCGACAAGCGCAGAATGATGACGTCTTTGTCGTCGGTTGCCAGGAATTGACCGCGCTCGGCAGCCACAGATAGTGATTTACCGCCGCTCTGCCGGGCCATCACGAAAATACCCGACAATTGTCGCCCACCGTCCTGGCTTTTGTCGATCCGTAAGGTCATGTCCTTGCCGAGACGATTGAACTCACCAACCTTAATCGAAGCGCCCAGCGCCCCCGAACGTAGTTCGAAACGTAATTCTTCGTACGAAAAGCGGGCGATCGGTTGCACATAACCGACAATCCCGAGGTTCGCTACAGCCAACGCAAATGTGTAAATATAGGGGATGAGCAACAGACGGTTGTAACCCTGTCCCACCGCTTGCAGCACATCGAGTTCGGACGACAGCGCAAGCTTTCGGAACGCGAGCAAAATGCCCATCAGGAGACCGATGGGAATCCCGAGCGACATGTATTCGGGAAGCAGGTTTGCCAGCATCCGCCAAACGACGCTGACCGGCCCTCCTTCGGACGCGACGAAGTCGAACAAGCGCAACATCCGATCGAGCACCAGCAACATCGCTGCAATCACCAACGATCCGACAAGCGGTAGCAGGATCAGGCGTGCAAGATAACGGTCAGTGGCGGAAAACAGGTTCACACAAGTCCGGAGGTTGGGAGGGGGACGCCGCGCAGCCCTATCAAGCTGCTGCCCGTTTTTCCAGCGCTGCAGTGTCGGGGGAGACGAGCTTCATGTCGATCGCGGTGCCGAGCGCGCCGATCGTGAAAGGTTTACGCAGCACCGTATCGTCGCCAAACGCTTCGGCACTCGCAATGTCGCCTGTGTATCCCGTGACGAAGATGACTTTCAGATCAGGCTGAATCTTGCGCAACTCGGCTGCAAGCTCGGGACCGGTCCGGCCGGGCATCAGGACGTCTGACAGCAGCAAGTCAATGTCGGGGTGGCGGCGCAGCTCTGCAGCGGCGTCCTCGGGACCGAGGCAGGAAACGGGCTCGTGACCGAGTTCGAGCAACACTTCGACGGTGGCTGCCAGCACGCGGCGGTCATCTTCGACGACGAGTATCTTCGCCTTACGGCCAGGTGTGCTCAGCGCCATTTCTTCATAGCGGTCGTCGAGGGCCACCACCTCGCCAGCGTGGCGGGGCAGGTAAAGCGAAACGGTCGTGCCGGTCCCGACAATCGAGTCCACGGTGACTGTGCCGTCCGACTGACGCGCGTAGCCAAACACCTGGCTCAGACCAAGGCCTGTACCCTTCCCGGCGGCCTTGGTGGTGAAGAACGGTTCGAAGATTCGGTCCAGCACGGCGCGCTCGATACCGACGCCCGTATCGCTGATCGAGATACGAACATAGTCACCTGCAAACAGGTCTGCGATCTCGCCGTCGTTCAGGGCGACCCGCGCTGTCGCAATCGTCAGGGTGCCACCGCCCGATTCCTTGGCATCCATTGCATCGCGTGCGTTGACCGCGAGGTTAAGCAGTGCGTTTTCGAGCTGGTGACGGTCGGCAAAGATCGGCCAGCCGTGCGCACGCGCCAGATGCCGCACCGCAATTTGCTCACCCAGAGTTCTATCAAGCAGGTCCGACATGCGTTCTATCAGCGCGTCGGCATCAGTTGCGGCGGGAAGTAACGGCTCGGCGCGGGCGAACGCGAGCAAGCGCTTCGTCAGCGCGGCAGCACGGTTGGCGCCCTCCATCGCGCTGTCGAGATGGCGGGTTGGGTCGTCGCGACCGTCGCTTATGCGCCGCTTGGCAAGCTCCACACCGCCCAGAACTACGGCCAGCATATTGTTGAAGTCGTGTGCAATACCGCCGGTCAATTGCCCGACGGCGTCCATTTTTTGTGCTTGACGCAACCGGGCTTCGGCGGCTTCGCGCGTGGCCATTTCTGCAACCAGGCGTTCATTTGCGGCGCTCAGTTCGGCTGTTCGCTCGGCGACGGCATCTTCAAGGGCCTCGCTGCGTTCTTGCTCGCGTTGTCGGCGCTGCGCTGCACCCAGTACTAGAAACGCTAGCCCGACCACCCCAGCGACCATCAGGACGCCAGCCACCGAAACCAACGTGGTCAGTGATCGGGCGCGGTCGATCCGGTTGGCGACGAGTGAACTGCGCTGCGAAAGGATGTCGCGCTCGTGCTCAATGACCGATTGAATACCGACCGTCAGCTGGTCGAGCGCGGGTGACGAGCGGATTTTGTAATACGTCGCCAGCGCCTCGCTGTTCTGGTGATAGGTTGTGCGGATTGCGGTATCGGCGAGTTCCTTGCTCCGTACCGACCAAGCCGCCCGCAGCGCAGCGATCTGGGCCGCCTGTTCGGGATCTTCGCTCCCCGCTTTCGCTAACCGGTCGAGAAGGACACCTGATGTCCGCCAGTCATCAGAAAACAAGGTCCCCTGCGCGTTATCGAGGCTCACAATATACCGACCCAGCGCGGCTTCGCTGCGGGCCATGGCTGCCTCGAAGGTTGCTGCAAGTGTGACACGGTCCGAACTGCTCGCCTGCAGCCGGAGTGCGGCGTCACGGTCGCGGTTGGCATCGGCTAGCGTAAAGACGAGCACGATGATGGTCACGGCTGCGCCCAACGCTGCCACCGCCAGCAAGGTCCACGATCGCCACCGTGTCGCTATGCCCGTTACCCTTTCCCACATGTCGGGGTCTTACCCCGACTCGCCATTGGGTTAAAGCGTTAGTCGATCACGCCTGTTGCACGCCCTGCCGCTGCGAACCTGATCAAAATCGTTTGCACATCCTCGGCACTGTGCTCAGCGCACAGCGAACAGCGCAACAGCGTCATGTTGGCCGGCGTCGCTGGCGGGCGAGCTAGGTTCACGTAGAGGCCGTTTTCGAGCAGCGCCTGCCACATCGCTGCCCCTGTCTCCAAGTCGGGCATGATCACCGCAATAATGGCGCTCTGCGCGTCGGCCGTGCCGAGCTCGAAGCCGAGATCGCGCAAGCCCTGGTGCAGCGTTCTCGAATTCTCCCACAAATGCGCGCGTTTAACGCCGCTGTGTTTCAGCTTGCGAATCGAAGCGGCGGCGGTGGCGACGACGCTTGGTGGCAGCGAAGCGGTAAAGACGTACGGGCGACACACGAGCCGCATGATCTCGAACTTTGGATGATTTGACGTGCAGAAGCCACCGACGGTGCCGACCGATTTGGAGAATGTGCCGATGACGAAATCCACATCGTCCAGACATCCTTGCGCCTCGGCTACGCCACGCCCGTTGGGCCCGAAGAACCCCATCGAATGCGCTTCGTCGACCAGAACCATTGCATCGTACTTTTTGGCGACCGCAATCATGTCCGTCAGCGGTGCGATGTCGCCGAGCATCGAGTAGACACCTTCAAGCACGACCAACTTGCCGGCCTCCGCCGGAATGCGGGCCAGGCGGCGATCGAGATCGGCAACGTCATTATGGCGAAAGCGCACGATGTTTGCATTGCCTAATGCACAACCGTCATAGATCGAGGCGTGACTGTCAGCGTCGAGGATAACGTAGTCGTCCTTGCCTGCGATTGTGGAAATAATGCCGAGATTGGCCTGATAGCCGGTGGAAAAGACCATCGCATGGTCCATTGCATAGAAATCCTTCAGGGCATCCTCGCATTCCTTGTGGCCCTGATAGGTGCCATTGAGAACGCGGCTCCCTGTCGTGCCGCTTCCGAATTCATCGAGCGCACGTTTGCCCGCATCGATGACGTCAAGGTCAAAGGTCATCCCCATATAGTTGTACGTACCGAGCAGGATCGTTTCGCGTCCGTTGCAGACTGCTCGGGTTGGCGACAACACCTTTTCCATGACGAGCGAGAACGGATCGCGTTGCCCGGTGGCGAGCAAATCCTCACGCTGCTTGATGAGCGGGTCGAACTTTGAAAACAGATCGATCATGTCGTCAGCCTCACCACCGTATCGACGAGCTGGCCGACGGTTTCGATCTCGGCTTGCATGTTCATCGTGATCATGATGTCGAATTCATCCTCGATCGCCGCGACAAAATCCATCACCGTGAGCGAATCCCATTCGAGGTCATGCTGAAACGTCGTCGCTTCGGTCACCACGACACCTTTCTTGTTGAAGGGTTCAATTGTGGCAGCGACGGTTTTGTAGGTGGATGCGCGGTCGGTCATTCTATGTCCTTATCGACTTGGCGCCGTCCCTGCCAAGCGATTGCGGCGGGAGTCGGGCAGGAGTAGCGTGCTCGTCTGTCAATGCTGGGGGAACCATGACCGAAGTACCGCGCGCCTTTTGCGCCGACGCCATCCATCTCGTTCGCACAAGTCAGCAAATGGGCCTCACGCTCTCGCAAATGGCAGATCAAAAAGCCAGTATCTTAATGGGCGCAACATTTGTGGTTTTCACTATTTCGGTCAACCAAGCCGTGCACTCGCCGGTTTCCCCGGCACTCGTCATTCTCGCTCTGTCGGCGTTCGTTTCTGCGATGCTGGCCGTGTTCGCAATCATGCCGTCGGTTGGCGGGGGCGGAGGCCCAAGCGGGAGTACGCCGAACATTTTATTCTTTGGTTATTATAGTTCGCTCAACGAAGAGGCCTTCATCGACGCAGTGGTTGACGAACTGCGCGACCCCGAAACGGTCTACCGCACGATGCTGCGGGACATGTATCAAAATGGGCAAGTCCTTCAGTACAAGAAATACAAATATCTCGGGCGGGCCTACCGGGCGTTTCTGTTTGGTCTGGTGCTCACGCTTGCCATTGCCATCGTGCAGTGGGTCCGGCTCCTATAACCATCCCGCGGCACGGTACCATGTTGCCGTTTCGGCCAATCCAGCGGCAGTCGCGATTTGCGGCGCCCAGAGTTCGATCGGCGGGCGTTTGGTCGCATCGATCGTCCAGTCGGGATGACAGAAATAAGCAGCACGGTCGGGTGTTAGCTTGGCCTTTGCGCCCCGTAGAATCCCGTCGATGCGCGCTCCTGTTCGAACGAGCGTTGGGGGCAGCGGGATCGTCATGACGTTGCGTCCGACTGCCAAGCCGATGGCGTGAGCGAACTCCTTGTGGCTCCAGCCGTCCGCTACAGCGTCATCAGCATCATAAACGGTGTACTTGGTGTCGGCCTCGGCAAGCGCCACGATCAGCCGCGCGAGGTCTTCGGCGTGGATCACCGATATACGGCCGCTGGGGGGAAGCGGTACGACCCCCCACCGAGCAAAGCGGAACAGTTCCAGATTGTCGGTATCACCGGGACCATAGATTGCCGGCGGGCGAACGACGCGCCAGTCGAGTGTAGAGGTGATGACGGCGTCTTCGGCGGCACGTTTCGAGGCGCCGTAATTCGACAGCTGCGGTTCGCGCGCGGCGATTGAGGAGACGTGAACGAAGCGTTTGCCCGTGGCGGCGCCAAGCAGCGCGACTGTTCCGAGCCGGTTGCCAGCGTCGAACGTCGCCGCGTCACCGTTCACCACGCCGGCGACATGGATAACCGCGTCGATGCCTTGGCAAAGGTCTGCCAGCGCCGTCTGGTCGTTGAGCGAGCCGGCAACCCATTCCACACGGTCGCGCGGCAATTGCGGTTTACGGGCCAGCGCGCGGACACGGTGCCCAGCCTCCAACGCGCGACGCAAGACGTGCCCGCCGAGGAAACCCGTTGCGCCAGTCAGCGCGATGTTCACAACATGACCATATGATCGCGGTGGACCATCGCTGCGCGGGGGGTGTGGCCAAGCACCCCTTCGATTGCGGAGCTCTTTAACCCGGCAACCTTGATGGCTTCGTCGGAATCATATTCAGCCAGTCCACGCGCGATCACAGTTCCCAGGGGCCCGACAATATCAACGACATCACCGCGAGCGAACTTGCCCGTCACTGATCGCGCACCGGCGGGGAGCAGGCTTGCCCCGTTCGACAACGCCTTGGCGGCCCCCGCATCCACTCCGATCTCGCCCTTTACCGTCAGTCGGCCCGCAAGCCAGGCCTTGCGAGACCGCGCGCGCTTGTCCGCAACGAAAGTCGTACCTGCGCCGTCGGCGACGCGGGCGAGCGGGTGCGGTTTGTGACCCGACACGATGACCAGGTCGACGCCACTCGACGTCGCGATTTTTGCGGCTGCAATCTTCGAGGCCATCCCGCCTGAACCCATACCCGATTGCGAGCCGCCCGTGGCAAATCCTTCGATCCGCGCATCGATGCGTTCCACCCGAACGATGCGTGTCGCGCTGGGTTCGTGTGATGGGTCGGCGGTGTACAAGCCGTCGACATCAGAAAGAAGTACAACCTGTCCAGCTCTAGCTGCTTGCGCAAGGCGCGCTGCGAGCCTGTCGTTGTCGCCGAACCGGATTTCCTCCGTCGCGACGCTGTCGTTCTCGTTAATGACAGGAATGACGCCCAAGGACATCAGTCGGTCGAGCGTTGCGCTTGCGTTGAGATAGCGTCGTCGATCCTCGAGATCGTCGAGCGTGACCAACATCTGTGCAGCGGTGAGACCGTGCGCGCCCAATAATTCCGCCCAGACCCCAGCGAGGGCGATCTGCCCGACGGCAGCGGCGGCCTGAGCATCTTCGAGACTGGCCCGTCCGCCCTTTGGCAGCCCCATCCGACGGGCCCCGAGCGCAATCGCGCCGGACGAAACGATTGCGATCTGCTGACCCTCCATGACCCGTGCGGCGATGTCGCTAACCAGCTCGGCTAGCCACGCGCGCCGTACCGCGCCTGCTGCATCGACGAGCAAGGACGAACCAACCTTGATGATCGAGCGGCGGGACGGATGGATGGCCATGGGAGGCGGTTAGCCGGGAGCGCGAAGGGGGGCAACTTTGAGTTGTCTGGGGTTGGTGTGCGGCGCGTCTCGTGAGTATGCGTGCTGGCAGGCGGGTTGCTGAGGCAGCCGCGATCGATGATCGGTCGAGAAGGGGCTCGCAAAAGCTATGGTCGACATCGATGTTGCCTATGAAGGAGGTTTGCGGTGCCGCACCGAGCACGCCGGCTCACGAGCAGTCGTGTTGACCGACGCGCCCGCAGACAATCACGGTTCGGGGGACTGTCAGAAATTTCGTGTGTGGGCGGGCATAATGGGAAAGAAGGACCCCCAGTATGTCACGACGCAAAGAACCTACGATACCCAATGAGCTTTTGGACCAGTTGCTTGCCGGCGGTGCCGCGAGTGCGGTATTTGAC
>JANXSN010000106.1 GCA_025352685.1 Sphingomonadales bacterium | reverse complement strand
CTTCAACTCGCCGGCTAGGAGCGCGTACTTGCGCTCAAGGGCATATTTCAGGTTGGTCTGACCCATGATGATCCTGTTCGCCGTCTGCTCTTACCGCAGATATCGGAACAGGTCCCACGATTTCATTAAGGGGGCCGTGGTTCAGGTGCTACATTATACCGGAAAAGTGGCGGAAGAGGTGGGATTCGAACCCACGGAGAGCTTGCACCCTCGCTGGTTTTCAAGACCAGTTCCTTAAACCACTCGGACACTCTTCCTTTAGTGTCCGGTAGGACGGCGCGACTTTCCGTGCAAGTCGCGCGACGAAGTGATTTCGCTTGGGGGTGGTGCTGTGCCATGATCACGGCATGCGGGGGCTCAAACTTGTTCAGTGTTTGGCAATGGGTGCGGCCATGATCGTACCGATCGCTGGCCTTGGCGGCGGACGAGCGCTGGCGCAAAGCGAGGAAGCAGGGTTTCAGGCCTATCTTCAAACAGTTGCTGGGGCTGCTCGAGCGCAGGGTATCTCCAAGGGCACGTTAGACAGCGTTTTGCCGACGCTCACGTTCAACGCGCGCGTCGTCGAGCTTGACCGCGAACAACCCGGCAGCGCACCCAACGGCCCGATCCCGGCATTCGCTCCTTATCGTTTACAGCATGTCGACAGAGCGCGGATCGCCACAGGGCGAGCCAAATATCAGGCGTTGCGTCCGTTGCTCAGCAGGGTCGAGCGCGAAACTGGCGTTCCTGAATCAATCATGGTGTCGATCTGGGGCAATGAAACCAATTATGGAGCTTTTACCGGCAATTTCGATCTGCCGCGTTCGCTTGCAAGTCTTGCGTATGAAGGGCGCCGCCGCGCACTGTTCCAGCAGGAATTCATCGACACGTTGAAGTTGATTGATCGCGGCGTTCCCCGTGAGATTTTGAAGGGAAGCTGGGCAGGAGCGACTGGCTATCCGCAATTCCTGCCTTCGGTCATCCTGCGGATTGCCCGCGATGGGGACGGCGACGGGCGAGTCGATATCTGGCGGAGCGAAGCCGATGCCCTCGCGTCCATCGCCAGCTATTTTGTGCACGCGGGCTGGCGTCCCAATCAGGCTTGGGGAGTTGCCGCCAGGGTCCCCGCTTCGCTCGACCGCACGCGCACCGTCAGCCGCACTGTCAGTCCGCGTTGCCCGCGCGTCCATAACCGCCACAGTCAGTGGAAAACAGTGTCCGAATGGCGCGCATTAGGCGTCACTCCGGTCTCAAACAAGCTGCGCGACAGCGATATGGCTTCGCTTCTCGAACCAGATGGACCGGGTGAAACGGCATATCTGTTAACGGGCAACTACCGGGTGATCCTCGACTATAACTGCTCGAATTTTTACGGCCTGTCTGTCGGGCTTCTGGCCGATGCAGTTGCCGGTTGAGCTTCTAGCTGCAGGCGTTTTATTCGCCAGTTGCACAGCGCTCCCTCCGCCGCGCGCAGATGTTGGACTACGCCCAGAGGTCTGGTCGTCCGTACACAACAGCACCGTGACGGTTGGCCCAAACTATAGCGTCGGGCGCGCTCGCCATACGCTGAACGACACGCGAGAGTTCGACGAGACCGGTGCAGCCAGTTGGTACGGTGAGGAATTGCGGGGAAGCCCAACTGCCACCGGTGAACGCTTCGAACCCAACGGGATCAGCGCAGCCCACCGCACGCTGCCGTTGCGCTCGTATGTCGAGGTGACCTCGCTTGACACGGGTCGGACGATTTTGGTGCGCATCAATGACCGGGGGCCCTTCCACTCAAACCGAATTATTGACCTGTCGCTCGGCGCCGCGCGACAATTGGGTATGACTGGCCATGGCGCGCGACAAGTTCGTGTCCGCCGCGTCGAACCCACAGATGCTGAAAAGCACGTCTTGAGTCGCGGGGAAGCCGTAGCGCTGCGCCGTTCTCCTTACTATGCGACGCTGGAACGACTGCGTGACCGGGATGACTGGAAGTCATCGTCGCGTCAATCGTCGTCTCAGGGGACAGCGGCACGTGAAATCAGCGAACCAGGGCCGTTCTACCTTCAAATCGCCAGCTTTTTGAGCAAGTACCGTGCGCGGAGTTTGGCCGAACACCTCGACGCCGAGATTTCTTCGATCGCCGGTACGTGGCGGGTCCGGCTCGGTCCGTATGAATCTGCACGCAAAGCTATGGCTGCACTGGCACCTCTCGCCGCAAGGGGCTATCCGGACGTCGTAATTACCCGCTGACTGAACGGAGCCGATGTGAAGCTTGCCTTGCCGCTCATTGCCACCCTCTTTGCTGGCGTTCCCGTAACGGCTGCAGCACCGCCGTTCGAAACTGCGGCGCCCGTCGCCTATCTGGTCGACCTGTCGTCTGAAGCGGTGCTCTATTCCAAAGATGCTGACCGCCGTATGCCGCCGGCGTCCATGGCCAAGATGATGACCGTGTATGTCGCGTTCGACATGATAAAAAAGGGTGAGTTGAAACTCGATCAGAAGTTTACTGTCCGTCCAGAGACGTGGTCGAAATGGCATGGGCCGGTAGCAGGTTCGACGATGTTTCTATCATCGGGAGAGAGCGTCAGTGTCGACAATCTCCTGAAGGGTATCGTGACGCTATCGGGCAATGATGCGTGTGTAGTGCTTGCCGAAGGGATCTCAGGCACCGAGGCTGCTTTCGCTGCGCGAATGAATGATGCAGCAAAGAAGCTTGGGCTTGCCAACAGTCAATTCGGCAATTCGAACGGCTGGCCCGACGGGGGTATAACCTATGTGACTGCGCGTGATCTTGCCAAGCTCGCGGCCGCAACAATTGAAGAACATCCTAGGCTGTACAAGAAATATTATTCGCTACCATCGTTTACGTGGGGTAAGACTTTGGGGTCGGGAAGCGACATTACCCAGGCGAACCGCGATCCCTTGCTTGGGCGGGTTGCGGGCGCCGATGGGCTTAAGACTGGCCACACCGATGAAGCCGGTTACGGCTTCACGGGGTCAGCAGAGCAGGGCGGCCGGCGTCTTGTGATGGTCGTCGCGGGGCTGGGGAGTTTCAACCAGCGCATCGAAGAATCGGTTAAGTTCATCGAATGGGGTTTTAGGGCCTGGTCGACCAAATCGTTGCTGGCTAAGGGGCAAAAGGTTGAAACCGCTGAGGTGCAATTAGGAGATGCGACCACCGTTGGCTTGGTCGCACCACGCAATCTTGCCGTTACAATGCCGGCGGGTCCCCTGAACGGGATAAAGGTCAAGGTGGTCTATGAAGGCCCGATCAAGGCCCCCATTGCGGCAGGACAGCATATCGCCGATCTCGTCGTACAGACGGCTTCGACACCGCCGCAGGTGATGCCCCTCGTTGCAGAGACTGCTGTGGGCCAGGCGGGGTTCTTCCGCCGCGCGTGGGCCGGCCTCTGGTCGTTTTTTGGGATGTGAACCTGTCCGGGCGCTTCATCACGCTTGAGGGCGGCGAGGGCGTCGGCAAATCGACGCAGGCAAAGCGGCTTGCCGAAGCCTTGCGCGCGCGGGGAAGGACGGTCGTCGTGACGCGCGAACCCGGTGGCACACCGGGCGCCGAAGCGATCCGCGAATTGCTCATGAACGGACGCGCGGACCGTTGGAGCGCTCGCGTCGAAGCCTTGTTATTCGCAGCCGCGCGCGCTGATCACGTCGAGCGCGTCATTCGCCCTGCGCTCGACGGCGGTGATTGGGTGCTTTGCGATCGGTTCATCGATTCAACACGCGCCTATCAAGGCGGTGCGGGCGGCATCCCCGACGATGAGATTGTCAAGTTGCATGGCTTTGGCAGTGGCGGGCTAATCCCTGACCGAACGCTATTGCTCGTCCTTGGTCAAGCAGAAGCGGTTATCCGGGCGAACGAACGTGATGGAGGAAATTGCGATCGCTTCGGCGCCAAGGGCGACCAGTACCACGCTCGTCTATGCGCAGCGTTCGAGGCACTCGCGGCCGCGGACCCCGCTCGATTCCGTCGGGTCGATGCGCAGGGTAGCGCCGATGCTGTGACTGAACGCCTGATGGTGCATCTGGCTGATCTGCTTTGAAACTCCTCGGTCATAATTCGCAGTTTGAGGCGATCCGCGCTGCTGTGGATAACGGGCGCATGCACCATGCTTGGCTTCTCCACGGGCCGCGCGGAGTCGGCAAGGCAAGCTTCGCTAAAGAAGTTGCAGCAAAACTGCTTGCTGACGCGATCTCAGACGCATTGAGCAGCACAGACTTTGTCGTTGATTTGGATCATCCGACCGCCAAGCTGATCGCCGCGCGCAGCCATCCGGATTACCAGTTGATCGAGCGCGAAATTTGGGCCGATGCCACACACCTTGTCCCCTACGCCGACCGGAAGGGTGATGAAACCCGGGCGCGTAGCATCCGCATCAACCAAATCCGCTGGTTGGGACCGATCCTGTCGATGGCTCCCTCGATGGCAGATCGTCGCGTGATCGTCATCGATGCGGCCGATGACCTCGAACCACCGGCTGCAAACGCGTTGCTCAAAATGCTCGAGGAGCCTCCCGCCAGCACCATTTTTTTACTTGTGAGCCACGCTCCAGGACGGCTGTTGCCGACAATCCGTTCGCGATGCCGCAGTCTTGCCTTTGCCAGGCTTGATGGCGACATTATGGCGGCAATCCTAGCCGAGCAAGCTCCGCATCTCGACGATATGACCCGCGCGGTCGTGCTTGCGGTTGCCGCTGGTGCTCCGGGCGCCGCGATGTCGGTTATCGAAACTGACGTGCCCGGCATCGATGCGGCTCTGCGCGAAATCGCAGTCACCGGCGACCCGTTTAATGTGCTGCGCCTTGACCTCGCCGGGAAGCTGGCACTGAAGGCCGCGTTGCCGCGCTACGAAGCCTTCCTCAGGCGCGCGCCCGCGTTCATTGCGTCGCAGGCGCGCACAAGATCGGGTCCCGCGCTCGCGGTCGCCGTCGAAGCGTGGGAAAAAGCACGACAGCTTGCCGATGTGGCCATTCCGCAATCGTTGCCTGCCGAAAGCGTCGTCTTCGAAATCGCCGGTCGCGTTGCAACGCTTGCTCCGAGGGACGCGTCCGCTAAAGCCTGACTCATGTCTCGTGAACCCTTCTACATTACGACTGCGATCAGCTATCCCAATGGCCGGCCGCATATCGGTCATGCGTATGAGGCGATCGCAGCGGACGCGATTGCCCGTTTTCAGCGGATGCAGGGGCGCGAGGTCCGGTTCCTTACAGGTACCGACGAACATGGCCTGAAGATGGTCCAGACAGCGCGCGGGCAGGACCGCGATACGCGTGATTTGGCCGATGAAATGTCCGGTTATTTCCGTGAGATGTGCGCGAAACTCAATATCTCAATTGATCATTTTGTTCGTACAACAGCCCCCGATCACCACCGCGCAAGCCAGGCGCTGTGGGAGCGCCTTGAATCTAACGACGACTTATATCTGGATCGTTATGAGGGATGGTACTCAGTCCGAGACGAGGCATTTTATGATGCAACCGAGCTCGTCGAAGGACCCGGCGGCAACCAGCTGTCGCCGCAGGGAACCCCTGTCGAATGGACAGTCGAGGAAACCTGGTTCTTCCGCTTGTCAAAATACCAGGATGCACTGCTCAAGCTCTACGCAGACCAGGCTGACTTCATCCGACCCGACAGTCGGCGCAACGAAGTCATACGCTTCGTCGAGGGCGGGTTACGGGATTTGTCAGTATCGCGGACCAGCTTCGATTGGGGCGTCAAAGTTCCCGGCAGCAATGACCATGTCATGTATGTCTGGCTTGACGCACTCACCGCCTACATCTCGGGAATCGGGTTCCCAGACAACACAGAGGAATGGCAGCGGTTCTGGCCCGCGAGCTTGCACCTCATAGGCAAGGATATCGTCCGTTTCCATGCCGTCTATTGGCCTGCATTTCTGATGTCGGCGCGGATCGCGCTACCTAAGGCAATTTTTGGCCACGGCTTCCTCCTTGCGCGTGACGGTGCGAAGATATCGAAATCGGCTGGTAACGTTGTCGACCCCATGGCGTTGGCAGAGCGTTATGGCGTTGACGCATTCCGTTATTTCCTCCTGCGTGAGGTCAGCTTTGGACAAGACGGTAGCTGGAGCGAGGAAGCCATCGTCACACGGTGCAATGCGGAATTGTCAAACAGCTTCGGCAATCTGGCGCAGCGCACGCTTAGCCTGATCGTCAAGAACTATGGTGGGTGTTTGCCCTCCATTCATGGGCAGGCGCCTGAAGATGACGTGCTGCTGGCGTCGGTTGGCAGGGCGGTCGGGCAGGCCATCCCGCGGGCGTATGACGATTTGGCCCTTTCGCAAGGTGCAGAGACTTGGCTGCAGGCAGTGTTTGCATGCAATGCCTACATCGATGCCCAAGCGCCCTGGGCGCTGAAGAAAACCAATCCCGAACGAATGGAAACGGTGTTGGCCACGCTGTATATCTGCATCGCGCAGCTCGCTGTCGGGATCGCACCGCTCATTCCCGCCAGCGCTGGTAAATTACTCGATCAAATGGGCGTGCCGCAGGACTCGCGGACGTTTGGTGCGATCGGACTGCAGTGGTATTCGCCGCTGGCAGCGAGCGATTATCGTTTGTCGGCTCCCCAGGGGCTATTTCCTCGTCTCGAACTGTCTACCGAGCTGCTCGTCTGATGTTCGTCGATTCGCATTGTCACCTTAATTACAAGGGATTGGTCGAGGATCAGGCCGCTGTGCTCGAACGCGCACGCGCGGCGGGCGTGGATACGATGCTCAATATTTCAACGCGTGAGCGCGAGTGGGACGAGATCGTCGCCACGGCCGAACGCGAGCCTGATGTGTGGGCCTCGATCGGCATTCATCCACACGAGGCCGACGCCCATCCCGACGTCGATATGGCAAAACTGATCGCGCGTGCGGCCCATCCCCGGGTGATCGCCATCGGCGAAACGGGCCTCGATTATTATTATGATCACAGCGATCGGGACCGGCAGCAGCTGAGCTTTCGCAGCCATATCGCAGCGTCCCGCCAGACTGGTCTGCCGTTGATCGTTCACACTCGCGATGCCGAAGCGGACACAGCCGAGATCCTGACCGACGAAATGGGGAAGGGGGCCTTTGCTGGCGTCATCCATTGTTTCACCGCCAGCGCCTCCTTTGGTCAAATCGCGCTCGATTTGGGGTTTTATATTTCGATTTCGGGAATCGTAACCTTCAAGAATGCCAAACACTTGCAGGAGGTTGCTTCGACAATTCCCGAGGACCGACTGCTGATTGAAACCGATGCCCCATTCCTGGCTCCGGTTCCCCATCGCGGCAAAACCGGCGAACCGGCGTTCGTCGCCGATACTGCGCGATTTCTGAGCGCGCTGCGCGGCGTTTCGGTGGAGGCGCTCGGCACGGCCACCGCGACGAACTTTCACCGGTTGTTTACTAAAGCCATGTCGTGAAGGTCACTGTTCTTGGCTCTGGCACGTCGTCGGGCGTACCGCGCGTGGATGGGAACTGGGGTGATTGTGATCCGGATGAACCGCGCAATTGGCGACGTCGTGTATCGATCCTCGTCGAGGACAAAGGCACCCGTATCCTGGTCGACAGCTCGCCTGATCTGCGTGAACAATTGTTGGCCGAAGGCGGCGGCCGTCCATCGGCGGTGATCTGGACCCATGAACATGCCGATCACTGCCACGGCATCGACGATCTGCGGCCGTTCTATTTTTACGGGAAGGAGGTCATCCCGGGGTTTGCTCGGGCGCGTACCCGAGCCGAGCTCGACCTGCGCTTCAAGTTCGTATTCGCCGGGCACCAGGGCTATCCGCCTTACATGTCGTTAAGCGAGCTGGCCGACGACGACACCATTGGCGGCATACGGGTGCGCGCCGTGGATCTTCCGCATGGACGAATTACCAGTACGGGACTGCGGTTCGATGCCGGTGGCAAGTCTATTTGTTACTTTACCGATTTCAACGCGATGTCGGAGGAAGCAGCCGCATTGGTCGAGCATGTCGATCTTTGGATTGTCGATGCTATCCGCCGCACGCCCCATCCGACCCACCCGCACCTGCAGCAGACGCTCGATTGGATCGCAACTCTCGCGCCCAAGCGCGCCGTTCTGACCCACATGGACCAATCCATGGACTACCGAAGTCTTTGCAAGGAGCTACCGTTGGGTGTCGAGCCCGGTTATGACGGCATGGCAGTGACGCTGTGAACGGCAACGAGACCGCGAGATTGGTCGCAGCCGGACTCATGATCGGCTTGGTTGCAAGCAATCTGTGGGGACGGCGGCTTAACTTCAGCCAAACAATCCGGATGATGCTGATTTGGACCGCCCTGTTTTCGGGCATCTATGTTCTGTTTCTGTTCCGCGGCGAGGCGAGAGCGGTCTGGGACCGGGCCAAGGTCGATATTTCAGGGCAGCAGGCTGATGCGAGCGGTCATGTACTGCGTATCCCTATGCGCAGCGATGGCCATTTTTGGGCCGTGGGCGCGGTCAACGGTCAACGCGTAGATTTCCTGATCGACAGCGGCGCGACAACAACGGCATTGTCGGCGAGCGCGGCGCGAATGGCCGGTATCGATGCGACGACAAGTCTGCAAATTCCCGTCGATACGGCGAACGGCACGATCATGGCGTCGCCCATACGGATCGGCGAGCTCGCGGTCGGACCAATCCGTCAGACTGACGCGCGTGCGACAGTCAGCGATGCGTCGGGTGACCTGAACCTGTTGGGGATGAGCTTTTTGTCGGAGCTCAAAAGTTGGAAGGTCGAGGGGCGCACCCTCATTCTCGAACAATAAGATGTTTTACATAATGTATATTATCGGGATTATTGATGGTTGAATCGGCAGGGCCCTTCGATCGCATCGTTGCGCTCGTCGAGCGACTGCGCGATCCCGACATCGGCTGCGATTGGGATCGTGTCCAGACGTTTGCGACGATTGCGCCTTATACAATCGAAGAAGCCTATGAAGTCGCCGATGCAATCGCGCGCAACGATCTGGCCGCGATCAAGGACGAACTTGGCGACTTGCTGTTTCAAGTCATCCTACACAGCCGTATCGCTGAACAGCTTGGCGCGTTTAACGTGGCTGATGTCGCGGACGCGATTGCGGATAAGATGGAACGTCGCCACCCGCATCTGTTCGGCGACGCTATTTTTCGTCCCGATTGGGAATCGCTCAAGGCGTCAGAACGCCCTGACGCGACCAGTGCGTTGGACGGCGTAGCGCTTGCGCTGCCCGCCCTGATGCGCGCTGAAAAGCTACAAAAGCGCGCTGCGCGCGCAGGATTTGATTGGCCCGACGTGTCGGGTCCGCGAACAAAGATAGACGAGGAAATCGGCGAGATCGAAGCCGCGACCTCTGATGCTGAACGCGCCGACGAGGTCGGCGATTTGCTGTTCGCCGTCGTAAATTACGCCCGGCACCTTAACGTCGACCCTGAAGTCGCCCTGAGAGAGGCGAATGCCAAATTCGAAAGGCGGTTCCGTGCCATCGAAACGGTCCCCGAGTTTGCCTCGTTGTCACTCGATGAAAAGGAAGAGCTTTGGCAGATGGCGAAAGAGGCTCAACGCGCGGAATAACGAGCGAAATCGGCGGCAGTTAGCCGGACCACAACTCGGAGCGCGTCGCCCTCCCCGGTTTGACTCTCGACACTGCCATGGGAGTGAAGCCAGGCAAGCGTCGAGCCGTCATTGGCCGGGATCAGCAAGGTGTGCGGGTTGCGTGCTGCCGTCAGGATCGATGAAGCGTTCGTCGACAGCATACCGATCCCTTCCCCACTCACGGCAGACAACATGAAAACGTCGTCGCGTCGTGCGGCTTCGTTGGTGACGAATTCGCGGGCCTCGTAGCCTAACAGGTCGATCTTGTTCCAGGCCTCGATCATCGGTGTGGAACCTGCGGTACCGAGCACGCCCAAATCGGTCAGAACGCTCTCAACGTCGGCAGCCTGGGCTTCACTGTCGGGATGGGCGATGTCGCGCACATGGATGATCAGATCGGCCGAGGTCACTTCTTCGAGCGTTGCGCGAAATGCAGCAACAAGTTGCGTGGGCAGATCAGACACAAAACCAACCGTATCGGAGAGAATCGCTTTGGAAACACCCGGTAGAGACACCTCGCGCATCGTTGGGTCGAGCGTCGCAAACAGCAGGTCTTCAGCCATGACTGTTGCGCCAGTCATCCTGTTGAAAAGCGTCGATTTGCCCGCGTTGGTGTAGCCGACGAGCGCAACAACCGGCCAAGGCGCTCGCCGGCGTCGATCACGATGCAGGCCACGCGTTCGGACAACCTGATCGAGCTCACGTTTTAACTTGGCCATCCGGTCGCGGATCAGACGGCGGTCGGCCTCGATCTGGGTTTCGCCGGGGCCGCCCAGAAACCCGAAGCCGCCGCGCTGGCGTTCAAGGTGGGTCCAGCTGCGAACAAGTCGCCCAGCCTGATAGTCGAGGTGAGCGAGCTCGACTTGCAGACGCCCTTCCGCACTGGCCGCGCGCTCGCCGAAAATTTCCAGTATCAGTCCGGTTCGGTCAATGACCTTCGTCTTGGTCTCGGTTTCCAGATTGCGCTGCTGGACAGGCGTCAGCTTTCCGTCGACGATGGTCAGCTCAGCGTCTGCGGCTCGTCCCCGCGCTGCAATTGTTTCGACTTGGCCGCTTCCAAACAATGTCGAAGGACGTGGATCTCGGACTTTGACAGACACGCGATCAACAACATCGATTCCGATCGCTGCGGCGAGTCCTGTGGCTTCGTCCAGACGCGAATCGGCATCGCGCGTGGCAGACCGGGGGCCCTGCCGATCGGGATAGACGACGAGGGCTCGCGCGCCGCGCGAGACACCCTCTTCCCTTTCAAGTGCGAAACTCGACAAATCAGTCCTCGGTTTCATCTGTGGTTTCTTCAGCGAGGTTCAACGGATGCGCCGGCTGCACGGTCGATACGGCGTGCTTGTACACTAACTGCACCATTCCATCGCGCTGAAGTAGCATGCAGAACAGGTCGTAGGCGGCAATCTCACCCTGCAACATGACGCCGTTCACGAGAAACATCGTTACGGGATTGTTCTGGCGGCGCACTGCAGTCAGAAAAATATCCTGCAGTTGCTTGGGCTTCTTGTTGTCCTCCGCAAATGCAGCGGCGACGGGTGCCAAGTCGAGCGGGTTTGACGGCATCACTGTCGAAATCGCGTGCTTGTAGATCAGTTGGGACTGTCCATCGCGGCGAAGCAGAACGGAAAAATTGTCGAACCAGGTGATTATACCCTGAAGCTTGACGCCCTTCACCAGAAACATCGTAACTGGTGTCTTGGCCTTTCGCACTGAATTCAGGAACAAATCCTGCAGGTTATTAGGCTTATCTGCCATGGGAAATGACCTTTTTGCTTTTGGCACACATCCGTGCGCGGTTGCTCTTGGCGCGCAGTGCGCGACCCCAAGATAGCGCAGCGCGTTCGCCTCGCAAGACGTCACTCTTCGATATCGTCGCGATCTTCGGCAATACCGAGAATTTTCAGCTTTCGGTGCAACGCTGACCGCTCCATCCCGATAAATGCGGCCGTGCGCGAAATGTTTCCTGAAAAGCGCCTAATTTGAACGCGCAGATACTCGCGCTCGAATGTCTCGCGCGCCTGTCGCAGGGGCGCGCCCATGGCCAGCGCAGCCGGGTTGGAAGCAGGCGTCGCAGTGGTAACCTCGCTCGGCAAGAGGTCAACTTCAATTCGATCGAGCCGATCACCAGGTGCCAGGATGATGGTGCGTTCAATGATGTTTCGGAGCTGTCGAACATTGCCCGGCCAGTCGAACGACTGCAACGTGGCCAGCGCTTCGGGGGAAATCACCGGCGTCGTCGCGCACCGTTCCGCAGCGAAGCGCGCGACGAAATGGTCGGCCAGTACAGGAATGTCTTCGCGCCGTTCAGCCAGTGACGGCAAGTGCACAGGGACGACATTGAGCCGGTAGTAGAGGTCCTCCCGAAACCTGCCCTCCGCGATTTCGTCCGCCAGCGTGCGCGCGGTGGCGGATATGACACGGACGTCGACGCGAACAACGCGCTGTCCTCCGACCCGGGTAAAGCTCTGATCAGTGAGCACGCGCAGAATCTTAGCTTGCGTTGGTACTGGCATGTCAGCGATTTCGTCGAGGAAGAGAGTGCCGCCATGGGCTTGTTCGAGCAAGCCCGGGCGAACGCGGTCACCCTCCTCGCTGCCAAACAATTCGTCCTCAACGCGGTCCGGGTCCATTCGGGCAGAACTAACGGTTACGAACGGCGCATTCGCCCGGGGGCTCCAATTATGGAGCATGCGCGCGGCAATCTCCTTCCCGACGCCGGCGGGTCCCGTGATCAAAACACGACTGCCGGTCGGTGCGACCCGTTTGAGCGTTGCTCGCACGGCATTGATCGCGTTTGACGTCCCATTGAGTTCGTCGTCAGTGCCGACGCGCTGCTTGAGCGTCGCATTTTCGCGACGAAGGCGTTCGGTTTCGGTCGCACGGGCAACGAGCAGGGTCAGCTGCTCCGCCTCGAATGGCTTTTCGATGAAATCGACGGCGCCCCGCCGGATGGCGTGAACGGCGGTATCGATATTGCCGTGCCCCGAGAACACCAGCACTGGAAGCGTTGGATCACGTTCCTTAAGCACATCGAGCAGTTCAAGCCCGTCGAGCCGCGACCCCTGCAGCCAGACATCGAGCAAGACGAGCGAGGGGCGACGCTCGGCCAGCGCCGCCAGTGCAGCATCGCTGTCGGCAGCGACACGGGTTGAATATCCTTCATCTTCCAACACACCGGCAACAAGTTCGCGGATATCACGTTCGTCGTCTACAATGAGTATATCGAGCGCCATCAGGCAGCTGCCTCCGTCTGTTCAGATTCCATCGCGGCTAATGCTGCGGTGTCGAAGTCGATCGTCACGACGGTGCCGCCGCCTGCACGATCGCCAAAGCGCATGGTTGCGAAATGTTCCTCGACGATCTTTTTGACGATCGCCAGGCCCAAACCCGTGCCGCGTGCGCGGGTTGTCACATAAGGTTCGACAATACGCTCGCGGTCAGCAGGCAAACCGATGCCGGTATCACTGACGGACAGGTGGACGGCGTGGTCATCGTCGGCGATCGTCAGGACGATTTCTCCGCCGTTCTCACCTTCGACCGCCTCTATCGCTTCGACGGCATTCTTGACGATATTTGTGAGTGCCTGTCCAAGCTGACGACGGTCGCAGACGAGATCAGGATGTTGGTCAGGCGCAATCATCCTGAATTTGATCGAAGGATGGGCGACTTCGTGCAGGAACAGCGTCTGACGGGCGATATCAACGACCGACTCTGGTCTGAACGACGGTTTCGGCATGCGTGCAAACGACGAGAACTCATCGACCATTCGTCGCAAATCGCCGACTTGTCTGACAATCGTATCGGTCAGTTTTGTGAAGGTAGCAGGATCACTGGTAATCTCGCCACCGTAACGCCGTTTCAGGCGCTCGGCCGCAAGCTGGATTGGAGTTAGCGGATTTTTGATCTCGTGAGCAATACGGCGGGCAATATCGGACCATGCAGCGCGGCGCTGATCGCTCAACTGTTGTGTCATATCGTCGAACGTGAGGACGTGGCCGCTGTCGTCCCGGGCAACCTTGACCGCAAGCGTCCGCGCTTCTCCCTGACGCGAGATCTCGATCACTGACTCACGCTTGCCACTGGTGATAAGGTCTGCGAGTTCGGGCGAAATATCAGCAAGCGGGCGACCGACGAGCGTGCCGTCCGATGATGAGAGAAGGGCAGCAGCAGAAGCGTTCGTCAGACGGACCTCGCCGCGCGTGTCTATCGACACCACGCCAGCGCTGACCCCTGACAAAACGGCCTCGATCAGCGCCCGGCGGCGTTCGATCTGGTCGTTCGCAGCCATCAGGTCGCTGGTCTGTTCGGCTAACCTTGTCGTCATTCGGTTGAAGGCGGTTGCCAGCGTTCCGATCTCATCGCGTGAATGCGGCCCCAGCACCCGGGTCGACAGGTCGCCCCCCGTGACCCGGCGTGCCGCATCGACGAGTCGGCCTACGGGCTGCACGAGCCGGTCTGCGACGCCCAGTGCAATCCAGACGGCAGCGCCAACGATAAGGAGCGATATGACCAGCAACGCAGCATTGAAGCGCAACTGCAACGACCGCGATCGGGCACCGAGTTCGCGATAATCAGCAAGGACCGTTCGTGCGCGTTGGATGTGTTCGCCAAATACCGGGTCGAAACGGGCAGCATAGAGGTAGTTATCTGTCCCGATCGATAGCTTTGTCAGGGCGCCGATGCCGTTGGCGCTGGGCACGGTCACGCTGGGTTTGCCTTTACGCAAGGCCTCGATCATCGTCGGCACGATGAATTTATTGGGGTCGCGCGACCGCGGGTCGAGTAGGACCAGCGTTTGAATTTCCTTGCCGGGAGAGGCGTGGAACACCATCCCCTCCGACATTTCACGTTGGTAGAGCTGCCCGCCGAAATTGCCAAGGAACTCGCGGCTGTCGATGGGCAACACGCGTAGATCGCGAGACAAGTCGCCTGCCATGGTTTCAGTATTGATCGTGATTCGATCTTGCTCGCGCGCAAAACTGTCCTGGGCGATCGATGCAGCCCCTTCCAACGTGGCTTTGGCACGATCCGAAAACCAGAACTGGACGCCCGCTTGAAACAGCAACGATGCGAAAACGACGACCAGCAATGTCGGTACGCTGGCAACCAGGGAGAAGATCGCCACGAGCCGCACGTGGAGGCGTCCATCACCACCGACAATGGAACGGGCCGCCCTGCCCTTTGCAATACGCCGACCAATCAATACCAGCAACGCAATCGCGGGAACCAGATTACCGATAAGCAACACCGCGACGAGCGGCGGCGTCAGCAGCCGCTGCCGGTCGGCGCCGCCGGTCAGGATCGCCCACGTCGCGACTGCCATCGCTACCGACAGCGAAAACGTGCCTATTTCCACAACCGGCACCCAGCGCCGTCTACGCAGCCAGAAAGTGGAGCGGACGCGCAACTGCCGAAGGACGGACGACTTCATTGTTGCTACAATACAACAAACCCGTGACATTCCAAGCACAGGTCACCGATTTTGCGATCAGTCGCGACTTCTTCGGACTGGATCGATTCCAAGCTCGGTCAATTTCTTGCGTAGCGTGTTGCGATTGATGCCGAGCAGATCTGCAGCGCGGACCTGATTGCCCCGCACCGCCGCGAGGGTTGCACGGAACAGCGGTCGCTCGACGTCGGCTAGGACGCGATCGTAAAGTCCCGGCGGCGGCAGGCCGTCACCGAAGCCGACGAAATAGCGCGCCAGGTGCATATCGAACGCTTCTGACAACGATTCAGCAACAGGCGCACGATCTGCGACCGAGGAACCGAGCTGCGCATCGATCAACGTTGCCGAAATGACAGGATCACGGCTGATCGCGGCGAGGCGGCGCATCAGATTGTCGAGTTCGCGGACATTGCCCGGCCAGCTATGCGCGCGCAGTCGTGCCTCGGCGTCACCGGACAAACGACGGCGTGGAAGACCGTCGACAGCGGCGCGGTCGAGAAATGAATTGGCGAGTAACAAAATGTCGTCGCCGCGCTCTCTAAGTGGCGGCAACGAGATCGGAACCACGTTTAACCGGTAGTACAGGTCTTCGCGGAACTGGCCCGCCTCGATCAGAGCGGTCAGGTTCTGATGCGTCGCCGCGACAATGCGGACATCGACGTTGACGGTGCGCCCCCCAACGGTTGTGAACGCGTTTGACTGCAGCACACGCAGCAGCCGCGTCTGCGCTTCCATCGGCATGTCGCCGATTTCATCAAGAAACAGCGTTCCGCCGTTCGCTTCTTCGAACCGTCCGGTTGCACGGGCATTAGCCCCGGTGAAAGCACCGCGCTCATGACCGAATAACTCTGCCTCGATCAGTTCGCGGGGAATGGCGGCCATATTGACGGGCACAAACGGCCTTCCCCGCCGCCCGCCCATTTCATGGATGGCGCCTGCGACCAGTTCCTTACCGGTACCCGATTCGCCTAGAACGAGCACGCTCAGATCGTTGCCGACAACCCGTGCGATCATGCGATAGACGTCTTGCATCGGCGGCGAACGACCGATCAAGGGAAGCGCGGCGTCGGAGCTTGGGGGATCCTCGTCCCAGCTGCCTGACCGCGCCAGCCCGCTTCGCACTGCCTGACACAGGGCATCGAGATCAAACGGCTTGGGTAAATAGTCGAACGCTCCCTGCTCGGTCGCCCGAACGGCCGTTGTGAGCGTATTTTGCGCAGACAACACGATGATCGGCAGGTCGGGGCGCTTGGCCAATACGCCGGGTACTGCATCGAGGCCGTTGCCATCAGGCAAGATGACGTCAGTGATTAACAGGTCGGGCAAGAACTTTTCGAGTGCAAGCGCTTGGGCTGCAATCGTGCCGACTGCCTGTATCTGGTAGCCCTCACGGCGCAGCGCCTCGCCGACCACAGTCCGGATCGCCGAGTCGTCATCAACGACAAGGATGCGCGCGCCCCTCATGCCGCCCGGGGCAGGAGGATGCGGAAAACTGATCTGGGCGGCGTACCGTCACGCGAAAACTGGATAATGCCCCCATTGTCGCGAACCAACTTGTCGACCAGCGCAAGGCCAAGGCCGCGACCGGAAGACTTCGACGATACGAACGGTTCAAACAAATGATCGACGATTTCTTCGCCGGGCCCTGGACCATCGTCAACGATGCCAACCTCGATCGAAAGGGGGCGCCTTTCCCCACCGCTTGCCGCGCTGCTCGCCACCGAGACGCCGTGGCGATAGCGCGTCGTCAGCGTTACGGTTCCTCGTTCCCCGTCCGGCACGGCCTCTGCGGCGTTTTTGATCAGGTTGAGCAGTATCTGCACAAGCGAATCCCGATGGACGAACACCGGTGGCAAGGACGGGTCGTAGGCGTCGTGAATATCGATCCGGTCGCCGAACCCCGCTACCGCAACGGCACGCGCATGTTCGAGGATCGCGTAGAGGTTTTGCGAGGTGCACTCGAGCGGGCGGCTATCCGTGAAAGCCTCCATTCGGTCTATCAGTGCCGTTATCCGGTCTACTTCGTCCCGGATCAGCCGGGTCAGGTCGCTACCGTTGATGCCCACATGCGAATCGAGCAATTGAGCAGCCCCGCGGATGCCCGATAGCGGGTTTTTGATTTCGTGTGCGAGCATCGCAGCGGCGCCGATTGCGGAGCGGCTCCGGTCGCGGCGGTCGAACTGCTGTCCCATTGAGTGTGCTGCCGTGGCGCTGTGCAGTGTCACCAGCCGCCAGCCTGGGTAGTCTGGCAAAGGCGAACCAAGAAGATGGGCGCGCAGGCGGACGCCGCGCGCCGTCTCCAACTGGCAGTCATAGGCCGCGAAATCTGACTCCTCGCGCAAGCCGGCGTGACAGGCCGCAGGAATGCGCAGAACGATCCCAAGTGGTTTATGTAACAAGTGTGCAGCGCTCGCGTTGAGCAGCATTTCCGCCGCGGCATTGACGCTCGCTATACAGCCTTCCCCGTCGAGCACGAGCAAGGCTGTAGGCAGCGCCGCAATCAGCGCGTCCGTCGAGGGTTGCCCCGCGTGGGTCAGGCGGCTGCGCGCGAGCGCCACGGCGCGTAGAACTCGTCGAGCATGCGCAGCACGGTTTTCGAATCGGGTATCTGATTCACATGGTTGCGAAACTCGGCGGAACCATGCAGCCCTTTTGTGTACCAACCGATATGCTTGCGAGCCATATTGACGCCCGTTTGCTCGCCATAATGTTCCAGCATCATTTTATAATGCTCTGTAATCAAGTGATATTGCTCTTCGATTCCCGGATCGGCGAGGTGACGGCCTTCTGTCAGGAAGGCCATTGTCTGGCCGAGTAGCCAAGGGCGACCATAGGCCCCGCGCCCGATCATTACACCGTCGGCTCCCGACTGGTCGAGCGCCAAGACCGCGTCGCCAGGCGAGCAGATGTCGCCATTGACGATGACGGGAATGCGCACGGCGTCCTTTACCTTTCGAACGAACGCCCAATCGGCGCTGTCGCGATACATCTGGTTGCGGGTGCGGCCATGAACGGTGATCAGCTTGGCGCCCAGATCCTCCGCAATATGCGCGAGCTCGGGTGCATTGAGACAGGTGTGGTCCCATCCCATGCGCATTTTCACCGTCACCGGCACGTCGACTGCCTTGACCGTGGCTGCAATCAGCGATGCTGCAAGCGGCAAGTCGCGCATTAATGCCGACCCGGCGTCGCCGTTGACGACCTTTTTAACGGGACAACCCATGTTGATGTCGATTAGCGCGGCACCGCGATCGGCGTTCAGCTTGGCGGCCTCTGCCATCTCATATGCCGTGCAGCCGGCAAGCTGCATGGATACGGGCTCCTCGCTCACGTGCCACGCCGCCTTTTGCAGCGACTGGCGCGTCTCGCGGATCATCGCCTGGCTCGCAATCATTTCAGTGACGTTGAGGCCGGAGCCAAACCGTCGCACGATTTGCCGGAAAGGCATATCCGTCACGCCGGTCATCGGCGCGAGCACGACAGGTGCCTCGACCCGAATATTGCCGATCATGATGGGGTGGATGCGCTTCACGTCGATATTGCCTAAAAATGAGGCAGCGCCCTAGCTTCATTCGCGCTGGCGGGCAAGCCAAGCGGCGACTAGATACGGAGTGCATGCGCTATGACACGACCGTTCTTATTGTTGCCGCCGGGCGCGGTGTGCGTGCCGGGGGCTCGGTGCCAAAGCAATTTGCTCGCCTCGGCGGCATACCGGTAATCGCTCGCGCCTTCGACGCATTTGGTGACATCCCGGTGTTTGTCGTAACGGCCGAGGACCAGCAGGAGGATCTCTTTAAGGCTTTGGGGAACAGGAAACCCGCAGGAGTTATTGTGGGTGGAGCAACGCGTCGTGAATCGGTGGCCAATGGACTTACGGCAATAAAAATGGCGGGCGGCGCGCACAAAGTGCTGGTCCACGACGCCGCCCGCCCTTTTGTGCCGGCCAGGGTCATCAAGGAGCTGTTATATCAGCTCGATACGTACGGAGGCGCTATACCCGTGATGCCGGTTGCTGACACTTTGGTTCGTCATGACGTCACGCTGGGAGAGACTGTTTCGCGTGACCATTTGTTTCGGGTACAGACGCCGCAGGCCTTTGTCTTCGATATCCTCGTCGCAGCCCATCACGCCTGGCCCGCAGATGCCGAAGCCACCGACGACGCGCAAATGGTTCGCGACACGGGGCATGCCGTGACTATTGTTACGGGAGACGCAATGCTCGACAAAATAACGCACCCTGGCGACGTTGCTCGTGTTGAAGCGATGCTCGCCACGCGCATGATTTCGCGCAGCGCTAGTGGGTTCGACGTCCACAAGCTCGAACTGGACGAAGAACTGTGGCTCGGTGGGATAAGGATTGAACACACTCACGGTCTTTCGGGGCATTCCGATGCAGATGTCGCGCTGCATGCGATTACCGACGCTGTGCTCGGCACGATCTGCGCCGGCGACATCGGGTTTCATTTTCCACCCAGTGACCCCAAATGGCGGGGTGCTGCGTCCCACCAGTTTCTCTCTCATGCGGCGAGCCTCATTGCCGCAAGAGGGGCTATTATTGATTTCGTCGACTTAACGCTGATTTGCGAAACGCCAAAGATCGCCCCGCATCAAGAATCAATGCGAATCCGCATTGCAGACATCCTCGAGATTCCGATATCAAGCGTTAGCGTCAAAGCAACGACGACCGAACGATTAGGGTTTACGGGCCGCGGTGAAGGGATTGCTGCCCAGGCGATTGTGACGGCTCGTGTCCCGGAGGGTATGTGAACGAAGCGACTGAAACCGGCGCGCCCGCGCGCCGCGATTACCTCCTGCCCGACATTCTGGTCGAGGCCGCACGGCGCGTAGTGGAGGCGAACCGGGCGGTTGGGCGGACCGTTTCCGTAGCCGAGAGCTGCACGGGCGGTTTGGTTGGTGCTGCCTTGACCGAGATAGCGGGTTCGTCGGACGTTTTGCTCGCCAGCATTGTTTCCTATAGCAACGAAGCCAAGACATCGCTGCTCGGAGTTGGCAGCGACATTGTCGAGACTTTCGGTTCGGTTTCAGTCGCCACAGCGTGGGCAATGGCGCGCGGCATGATGGAACGGAGCGGTGCCGATGTCGCCGTAGCAATCACCGGGATTGCCGGACCCAATGGCGGCAGCGAAAAGAAACCGGTTGGAACAGTGATCTTTGCCAAAGCGGTCCGGGGCGGCAATCCGGACGATATTGTCGCCGAAAAACAACTTTTTCCCGATGAAGGTCGCGGTGGCGTACGGCTTCAAGCAGTGCTGTGTGCACTGGAGCTGTTGATGCCGCCTGACACGCCGTAGAGCTCATTGGCGCGGGCTTCGAAAGCGCCGATCATCTTGCGCAGCGCTTGGTCGAACACTTGCCCAGCCAGCATCTCAAAGAGTCTGTTGCGGAAGGCGAAGTCAACGCTGAAATCGACATCGCACCCCGTTGGCGTCTGAGCAAACGACCACTCATTGCGGAGATATTTTAACGGTCCGTCAAGATAGTCGACGATGATCTTGCGCGGACGGTCCTTCACCACGCGCGACGTGAATTTTTCGCGCAGTGATTTGAAGCCCACGATCAGGTCAGCAATCATTTCGTCGTCGCTGTCGCTGCGAACCCGCACCGCAGTCACCCAAGGCAGGAACTCATGATACCGAGCAACGTCGGCGACGAGGTCGAACATTGCCTCCGCGCCGTACGGCAGCGTTCGTTTCTCGTGATGGCGCGGCATCAGCTCAACTTGGCTTGGCGGGCGGCCTTCAGCTTCGCGAAATCATCGCCAGCATGATAGCTCGACCGCGTGAGCGGCGATGATGCAACCAAGAGGAAACCCTTGGCGCGGGCTATCGCGGCGTAGGCGTTGAATGTTGCAGGGGTCACGAACTCTTCGACTTTGACATGCCGAGGCGTGGGTTGCAGATATTGACCCAGCGTCAGAAAATCTACATCGGCGCTGCGCATGTCGTCCATCACTTGATGAACTTCCATCCGATCTTCGCCTAGGCCCATCATCATGCCTGACTTCGTGAATATCGTCGGGTCATGCTGCTTTATGCTGTCGAGTAACCGTAGCGATGCATAGTAGCGCGCCCCCGGTCGGATTGTCGGATAGAGGCGAGGCACGGTTTCCAGATTGTGGTTGTATACATCGGGCCGCGCTGAAATGATGGCTTCTACAGCCGCTTGCGACTTGTTTCTGAAATCAGGTGTAAGGATTTCGATCGTCGTATTCGGCGTGGTTCGACGGAGCGCCTCGATCACCTTGACGAACTGCGACGCCCCCCCGTCTGGCAAGTCGTCGCGGTCCACCGAGGTCACGACAATATGTTCGAGGCCGAGTTCGGCAGCTGCATCGGCGGTATGCTGAGGTTCCAGCGGGTCGACCGCACGCGGCATCCCTGTCTTCACATTGCAAAACGCGCATGCCCGAGTGCACGTGTCTCCCAGTATCATCACGGTCGCGTGCTTCTTGGTCCAACACTCCCCGATATTGGGGCACGCAGCCTCTTCGCAGACGGTCGCGAGGTTTAAACGGCGCATCAACGCTTTGGTCTCAGCAAACGCCACCCCCATCGGCGCTTTCACTCGGATCCAGTCTGGCTTTCGCGGACGGGCGGGAACAACTACAGGATCGATCTGGCTCATGTCGCGGAGATAGTGCCGCACGCGCCGTCTTGCCAGCCCCTGCCCCATGTCGTTACGGCAACCTCATGACCGACCGAATGATCGAAGGATATCGCGCGTTCCGCGCAAAGGATTGGGTCCGCGAGCGAGCGCGTTGGCAAGAACTGGCGAACGGTCAGAATCCTCGCACCATGATCATTGCTTGTTCCGACAGTCGCGTCGATCCGACGATTATCTTTCAGGCTGTCCCGGGCGAAATGTTCGTGGTCCGCAATGTCGGTGCCTTGGTACCGCCATTCGAAATCGGCGGGGGGCGTCACGGTGTTTCGGCGGCACTCGAGTTCGCCGTGACGCAGCTTGAAGTCGCCGAAGTGATGGTCATGGGTCACGGCGCTTGCGGGGGGTGTGCCGCGGCGCTGTCGCGGTCATTTGAGCATGCCCGCGCAGGTGAAGGCGGGTTCATCGCCCACTGGATTGATCTGCTCGACGATGCCCGCGATCGCGTGGTGGCCGAATATGGAACGGGTGAGGCAGCGCAACGCGCGCTTGAACTCGAAGGCGTCAAGGTTAGCCTCGCCAATCTGCGAACCTTCCCGTGCATTCCCGAGCGCGAGGCTGCGGGTAAGCTGCGTTTGCGAGGCAGCTATTTTGCGCTGACCGAAGGCATTTTGTATTTACTTAACGAGGCAACGGGTACTTTTTCCCCTGCTTGACCCGCGTCCGATGCGTCAGAAATCATCGACGTTAATCGTCATCCATCCACGCCGATGACGTTCATAGACCGCTTTCGCCGAGGCGGGTGAAGGCGGCTTACAGTCCGGTCGCCGATATATGTTCGCGTGCGTACAACACGGCAACGCTGAACGCGGTTCGCGTGCGACGTTGACACGAGCGACAGTGGCAAGCTTATATTTTGACGGGTCCACCGACTGCCGAGATCGACAGGGCGCCGCAAACGCAGCGTGCCGTCCTTATTGTGCGGTCACCGATCAAATCTCGACCTGGCTGCCCAATTCGACAACGCGGTTGGTGGGCAGGCGGAAAAACTCCATCGCGCTTTCTGCGTTTCTGAGCATCCAGGCAAAAAGCTTCTCGCGCCAAATTGCCATGCCCGGCCGGGACGACGGCAACAACGTCTGCCGCGCGAGGAAGAAGCTGGTATCCATCATTTTGAACGCCGGGCCGCATCCGGTCAGTCGGGCCAGTGCGGCGGGCACATCGGGTTCCTGCATAAAACCATATTTGATGACGAGACGGTGGAACCCATCGCCGAGATCCTCGAGCCGGCAGCGCGCCTCTTCTTCAACGAACGGCACATGGGCAATCTTGACGGTCAACAAGATCACCCGTTCATGAATAACCTTGTTGTGCTTGAGATTGTGAAGCAGCGCGTGCGGCACGCCGTCAGCTGCGGTTGTCATGAACACAGCCGTGCCCGGAACGCGCGTTGCCGAGCCGGCGGCGGAGGAAATGAATACCTTGATGGGTAACGCCGCCTCGCGCAGCCGCGCGATCATGAGCTCGCGACCCTTCGACCATGTCGTCAACAGCGTAAACGCAATCGCGCCGATGAGGAGCGGGAACCACCCGCCGTCAGGCACCTTGGTCAGGTTCGACGCGAAATAGGCGGCATCGATGGTCAAGAAGATCGCCGTTGTCAGGACCACCAGCCAGAGCGGCCATTTCCAGACCTTGGCGGTAAGCACGGCGAGCATGCACGTCGTGATAAACATCGTTCCCGTAACGGCGATACCATAAGCGGCAGCGAGGCTTGTCGACTGGCGAAACATCAACACCAAAAGGACGACGAGGATCATCAACGTCCAATTGGCCATCGGGACATAAATCTGCCCGGCGGCATTTGCGCTGGTGTGCTCGATTTTGAGGCGTGGCATCAGGCCCAGCTGAACTGCCTGCTGACACAGCGAGAAGGCACCAGTAATTACCGCTTGGCTCGCGATGATCGTTGCCAGTGTGGCAATGATGACGAGCGGAAGGCGCCAGGCTTCGGGAGCCATGAGAAAAAATGGATTTTGCGCCGCTGACGGGTCTCGGAGTAACAAGGCGCATTGGCCGAGGTAGTTAACCAGTAAAGCTGGAAACACGACAAACAGCCAAGCATAGGCAATTGGCCGTCGCCCGAAATGCCCCATGTCAGCGTAAAGCGCCTCGGCACCGGTGACGGCCAGAACCACCGAGCCGAGCGCGAGAAAGCCAAGCTTCGGGTCGTCGGCCATGAATCGCCAGCCCCAAAGGGGACTCAAGGCTTCGAGCACTTCGGGCCGCCGAATGATGTTCACGACGCCCAGAATGGTGAGCATCAGCAAATAGACCAGCACAATCGGACCAAAAAGTTTGCCGACCGTATCGGTGCCTCGCGCCTGAATGAAAAAAAGGCCGACGAGGATGCCGATTGAGATAGGAATAACCAGCGTCGTAAAACGCGCGTCGACAACCGAAAGTCCTTCGACCGCCGATAATACAGAGATCGCGGGCGTAATTATCGCATCACCGAAGAACAGCGCGGTGGCGAGCACGCCAAGCATCAAAAGAGGCCCTCCGCGTTTGGCACCCGTCATCCGCGATACGAGTGCGAAAAGCGCCAGGCTCCCGCCCTCGCCCTTGTTGTCCGCACGCATGATCAGCATGACATATTTAATCGTCACGATGATGACGAGCGACCAGAAAATCAGGCTGAGCGCGCCGTAGATGTGTAGCACATCGACCGTGAGCGGATGGTGCCCGACAAAAACCTCTTTGAGCGCATACAGCGGGCTGGTCCCGATGTCGCCGAAGACGACGCCCAGAGCGCCGAGAGCAAGCGTGTGAAAGCTGCCGTGAATGCCGTGCGGCTGGTCCTCATCGCCGTCGAGGACTGCGCTATAAGTGGATGCAGCAGATAGTGTCGTAGATGCTGTTGTAGACATCGACGGGCGAACCCAGCCTCTCAGCCAAAAATCCCGACCAAGCGCCGGACGCGCGGCCGTAGCACCGTGTCCGTGGTCACGCAATCGAGACAAATACGCCGAATGATGTTACAGAGTCGCGCAAGATTGTTACGCACATTTTCACGAGGAGAATCGCGGTGCGCGTTGGTGTTCCCAAGGAAATCAAGAATCATGAATACCGCGTCGGTTTGACCCCGGCGTCGGTTGCCGAACTGACGGCCGCGGGCCACGAGGTCGTGGTTGAGGCACTCGCCGGCAACGGAATCGACTTTAGCGATCGTGATTATTTGGACGCCGGCGCACGGATCTTGCCCAACGCAAGCGAAGTGTTTTCCGCAGCGGACATGATTGTGAAGGTGAAGGAACCGCAAGCAGCGGAAATCGCGATGCTCCAGGCGCGCCACACACTGTTCACCTATCTCCACCTTGCGGCCGACAAGCCACAGGCCGAAGGATTGATGAAGTCGGGCGCTACCTGCATAGCCTATGAAACCGTCACGTCGCGCGCGGGCGCACTGCCTCTCCTCAAACCCATGTCCGAAGTCGCGGGCCGCATGTCGGTTCAGGTTGGCGCACACTATCTCGAAAAGGAACAGGGCGGCAGGGGTGTCCTGCTCGGCGGCGTCCCGGGGGTTGCTCCAGCACGGGTCGCAATCCTTGGCGGTGGCGTTTCAGGCGTCAACGCTGCGCAAATGGCGGTTGGAATGCGCGCCGACGTTACGATTTATGACATCAGCAACGATCGACTGGCTGAACTGGATATGTTCTTTTCAAGCCAAATCAAGACACAGTATGCCTCGCGCGCCGCGATTGCCGCAGCGGTCGAAAGGGCCCACCTTGTCATCGGTGCTGTTCTCGTACCAGGCGCTGCAGCGCCCAAACTGGTTACGCGCGATATGCTGAAAACGATGAAGCGTGGCTCCGTACTGGTCGACATCGCGATCGACCAGGGGGGCTGCTTTGAAACGAGCCGACCGACAACCCACGACGATCCGGTATTCATCGAGGAAGGGGTCATCCATTACTGCGTCGCCAACATGCCTGGCGCGGTCGCGCGGACATCAGCCTTCGCCCTCAACAACGCCACGTTGCCCTTCGTTTTACGCCTCGCCAATCAAGGCGCGGAAGCCGCAATGGCTGCAGATCCGTATCTTGCCGCAGGACTGAATGTGTCAGGCGGTCATATCCGTCATCGTGCCGTTGCCGACGCATTGGACCTACCGTTCATGGCCTGATTAGGTGTAACTGAGGAAATGAGTCGCTTCTCCCCTCAGTTTCTCGACGAATTGCGCGGGCGAACTTTGCTGTCGGCGTTGGTTGGTCGCTCGTTGAAGCTGACACGTGCGGGGCGCGAGTGGAAAGCCTGCTGCCCGTTTCACCACGAGAAGAGCCCAAGCTTCTACGTTAACGACGACAAGGGTTTCTACCACTGCTTCGGCTGCTCGGCCCACGGTGATGCAATCCGCTGGATGACCGATCAGCGCGGGCTGCCCTTTGTCGATGCTGTCAACGAACTCGCCGATGCAGCAGGGCTGGCACAGCCACCACCTGACCCTCGCGCCGCCGAGCGCGACGAACGCGCTTCGAAGCAACATGACGTCATGGCGGCATCGGCCGAATGGTTTGCAGAGCAGCTGCGCGGTGGGGGCGGCGCTGAGGCGCGGGCATATCTGATCCGACGCGGCATCACGCCAATAACGATCGAGACGTTTGCAATGGGCTACGCGCCTGACCGTCGCGATGCGCTGAAGGCGGCGCTCGCCCGCTTTGGCGATGCGCAGCTGATCGAAGCAGGCTTGCTGATCAGCGTTGAGGGAAAGGCTCCTTACGACCGGTTTAGAGGACGGTTAATGATCCCGATCCGCGATCCGCGCGGCCGTGTCATTGCATTTGGCGGCCGAATACTCGACGCGGGAGAACCGAAATATCTCAATTCACCCGATACGCCGCTCTTCGACAAGGGGCGGACGCTTTACAACCTCGATCGCGCCACCGCGGCAGCACGCAAGGCAGGGCGCTTGATCGTCGTTGAGGGTTACATGGACGTCATCGCCCTGGCGCAGGCTGGCATCGCCGAAGCCGTAGCCCCGCTTGGCACTGCGCTCACTGAGGCGCAGCTTGAAAGACTATGGCGCGTGGTCGACGTCCCGGTCCTGTGCCTCGATGGCGACAGTGCGGGCACGAAAGCGGCAGTGCGTGCTGCCGAGCGCGCGCTACCCTTGCTCGCACCGGGCCGTTCGCTCTCAATTGCAAAGCTCCCTGCTGGAAAAGACCCAGACGATGTCGTGCGTAGCGCCGGGGCCGCTGGATTCGAATCGGTAATCGCAGGGGCATTGTCATTGATCGACCTGGTATGGGAACACGAAGTGTCCGCCCTGCCGCTTAAAACGCCGGAAGCCCGTGCGGGATTGAAACGGCGACTCTCCGAGCTCGCAGCAACGATCGTCGATATCGATGTGCGTCAGCAATATCTGGAAGAGATTCGCCAGCGTTTCGAAGCCGCGTTTTTCGCACCGCGCGGCGCCCGCCAGCCTTTGCGACCACGTAGCACTCAGTCGCGGGGTAAGAAATGGTTCGATCCGGCGCCTGCCCTACCCGGTCGGCGTGCACGACGGATTGGTGAGGGGGGCGTCGACGCGTTCTACGCGCGTGCCATTCTTGCGGGATTGCTTCGTCATCCGACAATGGTCAGGACGTGCGCCGAGGCGTTGTCGATGCTCGTGATCGAGGATTCTGACCTCAACCTGTTGCGCTCGGTAATGCTCGAAGCGGCATTTGATCCGTCTTCGGTTGAATCAGACAGCGCGGATACCATATTCATAAAAGCGGGTCTAACGACCTTGGTTGAAACGCTGCAATGTGCGAACGGGCTTGCCTTTTCGTTCACACGCAGCGAAGCGAACCCCGAGGTTGCGCGCAGGGATTTGGGCATGGCGATCGAGGCACTGGCATCACGCCCTGAACTCGACGCTGCGTTGGAGGCTGCGACGGCATGGTTGGCAATGGGGGCCGATGTCGACGGATTTGCGGAACAAATGCGTTTAATTTCGGTACGCGCAGAGTCCGATCGGGCCTTGGCTGCGTTATCGAACGATGAAGACGATTGATTGGGAACGGGTAGTAGATGGCGAAAACGAATGTGGTCGAGGCACCGGAAGCAGCTCCTGAGTCGGGAGATGCACCGCTTATCGATCTGAACGATGCCGAGATCAAAAAGCTGTTATCGCGTGCAAAGAAACGCGGCTACATCACTTATGATCAGCTGAATGAAGCACTGCCGCAGGACCAGATGTCCTCTGAGCAGATCGAGGATGTGATGTCGGCGCTCAACGAGATGGGCGTCAATGTCGTTGAGAATGACGAGGCCGGGGAAGACGGCGACGACTCGAAGGACGACGATGATGAGGTCGAGGCTGTCGATGGCTCCGAGCAGGGCCACGTCGCCGAAAAGGTTACCAAGGTCACCGATCGCACGGACGACCCCGTCCGCATGTACCTGCGCGAAATGGGGGCCGTTGAGCTGCTCAGCCGCGAAGGCGAGATCGCCATCGCCAAACGCATCGAGGCTGGTCGCGACACAATGATACTCGGCCTTTGCGAGTCGCCGATTACTTTCCACGCGATCATCGGCTGGTCGGAAGCACTCAACGCCGGCACGATGCAGTTGCGTGAAATCCTTGACCTCGATGCGATGCTGTCGAAGGATCCCGCCCCCGAAAGTCTCTCAGACGACGATGAAGAGGGCGATGGCGAGATTTCGGAAAAAAACGCTGGTCCCACTTTCAAGGAAGAGGAAGAACCCGAAGAAGTGGTCGCCGCCAGCGACGACGATCATGACGAGGACTCGCTGACTGAGCGCCGCACACCGCGCCCGTCAGACGACGAGGAAGAAGATAACACGCTGTCGCTTGCCGCGATGGAGGAACTTCTGAAACCGTCGGCGCTCGAAAAATTTGCGACGATCACATCTCTTTTCAAGAAATTCAGCAAGGTTCAGCAGGCCCGCATCGATGCGCTGGGCGTTGGGAACGACTTTGCTGCCGCCGAAGAAAAGAAATACCATAAATTGCGCGAGGAACTCACTGCGCAGGTCGAAAGCGTACAGTTCCACAACGCCAAGATCGAATATCTTGTCGATCAACTCTACAGCTTCAATCGCCGACTGACCGCGCTGGGAGGCCAGATGCTGCGCCTCGCCGAACGTCACAAAGTTCCGCGCAAGGCGTTCCTCGACAGCTATGTGAACCGCGAGCTCGACGAAACTTGGCTCGATAGTGTCAAGGCTCTCGACAAGAAATGGGCCGCTTTCGTGCTTAACGAAGGCGACGCGGTCGAGAGAATCCGTGTAGAAATTGCTGAAATTGCTCAGGCGACTGGCATGTCGCTCAGTGAGTTCCGTCGAATCGTTAACACAGTTCAGAAGGCCGAGCGCGAGGCGCGCATTGCCAAAAAGGAAATGGTCGAAGCCAATCTGCGTCTCGTCATCTCGATCGCCAAAAAATATACAAATCGTGGTCTGCAGTTCCTTGATCTGATCCAGGAAGGCAACATCGGCTTGATGAAGGCAGTCGATAAGTTCGAGTATCGCCGAGGATATAAGTTTAGCACCTACGCCACGTGGTGGATCCGTCAGGCGATCACTCGCAGCATCGCCGACCAGGCGCGAACGATCCGCATTCCGGTCCACATGATTGAAACGATCAACAAGCTGGTCCGCACCAGTCGCCAGTTCCTTCACGAGCAGGGCCGCGAGCCTACGCCTGAAGAAATGGCCGAGCGCCTGTCGATGCCGCTCGAAAAGGTTCGCAAGGTGATGAAAATCGCCAAAGAGCCGATTTCGCTCGAAACGCCGATCGGTGACGAGGAAGACAGCCACCTGGGCGACTTTATCGAAGACAAGAACGCGGTGATCCCCGTCGATGCGGCGATCCAGGCGAACCTTAAGGAAACTGTCACGCGCGTGTTGGCAAGCCTGACCCCCCGCGAGGAACGTGTGCTGCGGATGCGCTTCGGGATCGGCATGAACACCGATCACACGCTCGAGGAAGTCGGTCAGCAGTTCAGTGTGACGCGCGAACGTATTCGTCAGATCGAAGCAAAAGCGTTGCGCAAGTTGAAGCATCCGAGCCGGTCACGCAAGATGCGGAGTTTTCTGGACCAGTAACCGAGACGCATGTATCCTGTACTACCTGCGAATAAGGGTTCGCGGTCGATCGCCGCTCTTTCTCGCTGCCGAAGCTGAACCCAGCCGTTGAGACGGCTTACTTTCTGTGAGCCGACTGGTCTGCCGCGAACCCGACGCCAAGCCCATATTTAGCCACGCCTCGGCGTCGCGCGCGGAATCCGCAGCCCTCTGTCGACGCTGGCGTTCGTGGCTGTCCTGACTGCTTGCCCCGCTGTCGCTCACCCGCTAGCGGCGCGAGCTATGTCCACGCTCCTCCTCCTCCCCGGTGACGGTATCGGGCCCGAAGTCTGCGCTGAGGTCCGCCGCGTCGCGGCGGCGATAACGCCTGACCTCATGATCGATGAACGCATTTATGGTGGCGCGAGCTATGATGTGCACGGAACCCCGTTGACCGATGAAGTACTCGCGTGCGCGCTAGCCAGCGATGCCGTGTTGCTGGGCGCCGTAGGCGGGCCGCAATGGGTCGCCGCCCCGCGAGATCTGCGCCCGGAAGCTGGATTGCTCAGACTCCGCAAGGAAATGCAGGTTTTTGCAAATCTGCGTCCTGCGCTGTGCTTCGATGCCCTTGCCGATGCTTCGACCTTGAAACGCGAAATTGTTGCCGGCCTCGACATCATGATCGTGCGCGAGCTGACTGGCGGCGTCTATTTCGGTGAGCCGCGCGGGATCGAGACATTGCCGGACGGGCAGAGGCGTGGCTTTGATACCCAAGTGTACACAACAAGCGAAATCGAGCGCGTTTCGCGTGTTGCTTTCGAGCTGGCGCGCGGGCGTCGCAATTGTGTGACTTCGGCTGAAAAGTCGAACGTCATGGAATCGGGCGTGCTCTGGCGCGAGGTGGTCACAGCTCTTCACGCACGCGACTACGCCGATGTCATGCTCGATCACATGCTTGCCGACAACGCAGCGATGCAGATTGTCCGTGCACCTACGCAGTTCGACGTATTGCTCACCGACAATCTGTTTGGCGACATCTTGTCCGATGCAGCGTCGCAGGCGACTGGCTCGCTTGGCATGCTGCCTTCGGCGGCACTCGGAGAAAAGGGGAAACCCGGCTTATATGAGCCAATCCACGGCTCTGCACCCGACATTGCGGGCAAGGGCGTGGCCAATCCACTGGCTGCGATTCTCTCATTCGAAATGGCGTTACGCTGGTCGTTCGGGCGAGCAGAGGTCGCGGACAACTTGTTCGCAGCCGTCAAGCGCGCGCTGGATCGCGGCGCGCGCACACGCGATATCGGCGGGACGCTCTCGACGCGCGCGATGGGCGACGCCGTTCTCGCGGCACTTTGACCCGACGAGGTTAACGGCTCTTCAAGACTTGTGGATTAGTGTTTGCGGCGACCAGTCATAGCGGGAACCAGAATGTTCGAAGGACGAATCGAGCCCGCAGGCCCCAGTGCTGTGGATCGCGTGGCGCGGCAGTGCGGCGTCGTTGCTGTTGGATGCACCGACGCAGGCGGTGTCATCGACGGGGTCGCAGCAAGCATCGCGGGCCAGATCACTATCTTGAATGAGTTGCAGGCCGTCATGGCCTCGCTTGAAACTGACCAGCGCCAAGTCACCGATGCGACTGACGAATCTCGGTTGCTGGCTGAATCCGCCCGTACGCGCCTCGCGGAAGGCGGACGCATCATTGCAGGGTCGATTGCCGAGTTCGGCGAGCTAACCGCGCTCGTCCTGCGCCTTGGACAGCAAATCGGCAGCTTTGCGGGTGCGATGCAGCAGGTTCGCCGCACCGTCGAGACGATCGACACGATTGCGCGCACCACCAATATGCTAGCCTTGAATGCCGCAATTGAGGCCGAACGGGCCGGCGCTGCCGGTCGGACGTTCGCTGTTGTGGCCGCCGAAGTGAAAAAGCTTGCGCTCGATACTCGTGTTGCCACCGAAGAGATTGGCGCCACGATGGATTCGCTGTCGCGCGAAGGCGAAGGCTTCATGGCCGAACTGCAGGACGGCATGACGCGCAGTCGAACTGCCGAAGCAAAATTTACCCAAGTTACTAAAACCGTTGGCGACGTGACCCGGTTGGTCGATCAGGTCGATGCGCAGGCTGCCGATATCGCTCGAGCGACCAATATGATCCACGAAAGCGTTTGCCGAGTCGGCGAGGAGCTCGACGGCTTCTCAAGCGCAGCGAGTGCAAACAGCGGGCTGCTGGGAACGGCGCGCGACTCGATGATCGGGCTCGAACAGCAGGCTAACGAGATGTTCGACACGATGGTCCACTCCGGCTTTGCGATCGCTGATCGCCGTCTTGTGGATATTGCTATGAGCGAACGCGACAAGTTCGTGGCGCTGACCAAAAAGGCATTGGCTGAGGGTGTGCTCGATTTAGCGACGCTCTTCGACGCCGATTACCGCCCAATAGCGGGGTCGAACCCCGAACGGTTCGACACACGGTTCAATGCGTTTGCGGATATGTATTGGCGGCCCGAACTCGATCGGGTCGGGCAATCGGATCCCTATATTATCTCAACCGCGTGTACCGACAGAAACGGATACCTGCCGACCCACACGACCGAATACAGTCGCACGCCGACCGGCGACCCGGTCCATGATGCGGCATTTTGCCGCAACCGCCGCATTCTGTCCGATGCGACTGATTTGATCGCCAAGACCAGCACGAAACCGTTCCACGTTGCCGTCTATCGGCGCGAAAGCGAGGACGGTGGGTTCCATGTGGTCCGCAACGTTTATGTCCCCTTCTTCATCGACGGCAAACGCTGGGGCGATCTCGAAGTGGCATATCGGGTCGACTAAGGTTGTTCGGCAAAATCCTCGACACACGACACCGGCACAACCCGAATGCTCGTGTTCAATCTCGCGTCACCAGCCTGCAGGCTACACAGATGACCAAGCTGACCCAGGCTCGGCGTCATTGAGGCGCTAGAGACCGCAAAAAGTTCCGCGGCACATCAGATGGCTGACCCGACCAATAGAAATCCCACCCACACCACAATCAGACACCCCAATGGACATGCGCCATTTGTCTGAAACCGAACAGGCAAAGGCAGATGCCAGTTTGAATTCGAAGTGAGGCGGTCCACGCATCAGGTTGCGCGCAGGCCGCCATAGCGGCGCGCGCCCTGCGCCCATCGAACCAAGCGATCAGGCTTTCACGCCCTGTCTCCGCGCCATGAACGCCAACCTCTCGAACAGCATCACATCCTGTTCGTTCTTGAGGAGCGCCCCATGTAGCGGTGGGATGGCTTTGCTGGGGTCGCGTGACTGTAAAACGTCGAGGGGCATGTGCTCGGCGAGCAAGAGTTTCAACCAGTCAAGCAGTTCACTCGTTGACGGCTTCTTCTTGAGGCCGGGAACGTCTCGGACTTCGTAAAATATATCCATTGCCTTGTTGACCAGGATTTTTTGGATGCCAGGGAAATGGACATCGATGATCGCTTGCATCGTTTCGCGGTCGGGAAATTTGATATAGTGGAAAAAACAGCGGCGCAGGAAGGCGTCGGGCAATTCCTTTTCATTGTTCGACGTAATGACAACAATGGGACGTTCCTTGGCCGCAATTGTTTCATGCGTTTCGTAAACGTCAAAGCTCATCCGATCGAGTTCCTGTAACAGGTCGTTAGGAAATTCGATGTCGGCCTTGTCGATTTCATCGATCAATAGCACGGGCAGCACCGGCGAGGTAAACGCCTCCCATAATTTGCCCTTGCGAATGTAATTGCGGATGTCGTGGACCCGTTCGTCGCCGAGCTGGCCATCGCGCAGGCGGGCAACCGCGTCATATTCGTAAAGCCCCTGATGCGCCTTAGTCGTGGATTTGATGTGCCACTCGATTAACGGCGCGCCGGCTGCACGGGCGATCTCATGCGCGAGGACGGTTTTACCCGTTCCCGGTTCACCTTTGACCAGGAGGGGGCGGCGGAGTGTGACAGCCGCATTCACGGCGACCTTTAGGTCGTCGGTCGCGACATAATCGGCGGTTCCTGTGAACTTCATGCGCTCCCTTGCCTTTTTGACGTAGACGTAAAGCGCAATGGCGAGCTGCAACCAACCCTGCAAGTATTTAGTAGTGGAGGCGTGCCTTCGCCCGAACTTCGAGCAGATCCCACAGACCGCGGTGCTGGGTCGCGATTTGCTGAACGCCGAAAAGCATGGCCCGCTCGGTAGCCGGTGTTGGGCAAGCTCTCCGGGCGATATCGACATATTCGGCTTCATCGGGGAGTACCATTCTCGGTGGTTCTACGCCAAACCGAATGGCTGCGACGTCGAGAATGGGGCGAATGGCATACCAGTCATAGGCCACGGCGAGCGCTGCGCCGATGGCGCACCCCTGGCGATCGGACTGAGCCAGCATTTCGATAGCATGACGTTGCGCAATGACGCTCGCTTCGGTTTCAGCTTGTCCTGGCGTGCTCGGAATGGGCCCGGCGGCGACCACCAGTCGGGCAAGGAACTCGCGTTCGAGTGCAAACGCATCGGCAATTCTGAATAGGGACAAGCGCGCCGCGTCCGATGCTGTACGCGCACTTGCGTGGTCGATGACGCCGGGATGACGGCCGTGCAACATCGACAAATGATGGACTGCGTCACTGGCATTGCGTGTCGCTTCAGCGCTATCGAGCACCAAAAGTGACGCTGCATAGGGGTGGGCGCACGTGGCTTCGCGCAACACAAGGCCGGCAAATTTCATTGCTGCATCGTTTGTTGCAAACGTCGCTGTCGACAGCTCAACCATTGACACCCTTTCGCTCATTCGACGCGTCCCACAGCCCTTGGAGCATGTCCCCTAACCGAAGGGCGTAAAGACGTGGTTGAGACGGCGTTAGGCATTCGGGAAGGATTGGAGGGAAGGATTGCGCACCCGTTGCAGATCGGGCACTTCCTTGACCATGTTTCTCGATTTTCTTGATGAACTCCGCGCCGCAGGCATACCAGCCAGTCTGAAAGAGCATCTTGTGCTGCTCGAGGCGCTCGACCGCGACGTGATCGACCGCACACCTGAAGATTTCTATCACCTGGCGCGCGCGACCTATGTGAAGGACGAGGGCCTTATCGATCGGTTCGACCAGGTTTTTGCCAAGGTCTTCAAAGGTATTGCGACAACCTACGGCGAACAAGGAACCGAAGTACCCGCCGACTGGTTACGTGCGGTGGCCGAAAAATTCATGACCCCCGAAGAAATGGCCGAGATCGAAAAGCTGGGGACTTGGAACGAATTGATGGAGACGCTGCAAAAGCGGCTCGATGAGCAGAAAGAACGCCACGAGGGCGGCAGCAAGTGGATTGGTACTGGCGGCACATCACCTTTCGGCAATGGAGGCTACAATCCCGAGGGTGTCCGGATCGGTGGGGAATCCAAGCACGGCCAAGCCGTCAAGGTCTGGGACAAACGCGAGTTCAAGAACCTCGATTCGACAAAGGAGCTCGGCACCCGCAATATCAAAATCGCGCTACGCCGTTTACGGCGTTTTGCTCGTGAAGGCGCTGCCGACGAGCTCGATCTGGATGCCACGGTCAGTGGCACGGCGCGGCAGGGTTGGCTCGATATCCACATGCGGCCCGAACGGCATAACGCGGTCAAACTGTTGCTGTTTCTGGATGTCGGCGGTTCGATGGACCCGCATATCAAGCTTTGCGAAGAACTCTTCAGCGCAGCAACGGCCGAGTTTAAAAATCTCGAGTTCTTTTACTTCCACAACTGCCCCTATGAAGGCGTGTGGAAGGACAATCGACGGCGCTTTGCTGAACGCACACCGACTTGGGACGTGCTTCATAAATTCGGGCACGACTATAAACTGATCTTCATCGGTGACGCCTCGATGAGCCCGTATGAGATTTCACATCCTGGAGGGTCAGTCGAACATTTTAATGAGGAATCTGGCGTTACGTGGATGCAGCGGCTCACGACAACCTATCCGGCGGCGGCCTGGCTGAACCCTGTACCTGAAGCGCACTGGGGATATTCTCAGTCGATCGCACTCATGCGCGGGCTGATGGGAGAGCGCATGTTTCCGCTTTCACTGACCGGCCTTGACAATGCGATGAGGACACTGACCCGCAAAGCCTGAACTTCAGACGAGCAGCGCGAGCTCGTTGGCTTGCACGCACCGTTGCGCTTTCATCCGTGAAGAGCGGGCAAGAGCCATCTGACGATTGCGGGCCTGCTGCGTGACTGTCCTTGCTGCAGCCGCCCACCCGGTTACCGCGCCCCTTTGATCATATCGGAAATCCGACTTCATCGATGCCCCCGCCAGTTCGGTGTCAATCAGATGACCGTGATCTGGTCGTGGTCACGCCGAGTGGAGCCAACCTTTCCCGTCAGCCTATTATTTTAGTTCAAAACTTTAAATGAAAATAGTATCGCATTTACATCGTATCCGGAGCCGAATCGGTCGAGGGGATGACGCAGTGCCGCAATCTGCTATCCGCAACTTCGTCATGACACATACCTCCATTCTGCTTCAGACGCTTCGAGAGCGCGGCTACATCCACCAGATAACCGATCCAACCGGCCTCGACGCGATCGCCAGACAGCAGATTATTCCAGGATATATCGGTTTCGACGCAACGGCACCATCGCTGCATGTCGGTAGCCTCGTCCAGATCATGATGCTGCGTCACCTCCAAAAAAGCGGGCACAAGCCGATCATCGTTATGGGGGGTGGTACGACCAAGGTCGGCGATCCGTCGGGCAAAGACGAATCGCGCAAGATCCTGAGCAACGACGATATCGCCGCTAACATCGCGAGTATCCGGCGCGTGTTCGAACGGTTCCTGACTTTTGGGGACGGGCCTACCGATGCAATTCTGGTCAATAATGCCGACTGGCTCGATACGCTGGAGTACGTCCCGTTTCTACGCGATGTCGGCCGGCATTTCACGATCAACCGGATGCTGACGTTCGACTCGGTTAAGCTGCGGTTGGAGCGCGAACAGCCGCTTACCTTTCTCGAATTCAATTACATGATCCTGCAGGCTTATGACTTCCTTGAACTCTCCCGCCGCGTCGGCTGTCGCCTTCAGATGGGCGGCAGCGACCAATGGGGGAATATCGTCAACGGGATCGAGCTCACCCGCCGGACCGATTCAATTCAGCTGTTCGGCCTGACGACGCCTCTGATCACCACGTCAGACGGAGGAAAGATGGGCAAAACAGCGGCGGGAGCTGTGTGGCTCAACGACGATGCCCTGCGCCCCTACGATTACTGGACGTTTTGGCGCAATACGCAGGACGGTGACGTCGGCCGTTTCCTGCGGCTTTTCACCGACCTGCCGTTATCCGAAATCGCGCGGCTTGAATCGTTACAAGGCGAAGAGTTGAACGATGCCAAGAAGATTCTGGCTGATGCGGCGACTGCGTTGGCGCACGGCGATGCGGTCACGGGCGACGACCTGCCCCGCCATGCCATCGCGACTGAAGTCATAACCATTGTCGATGCGCTGATCGCGCTTGAATTCGTAACGTCGAAGGGCGAGGCCCGTCGTATGATTGCAGGGGGCGGCGCGCGGATTGACGGGCAGAAAGTGACCGACGAGGCAGCGCTCATCGCGCCCGGTGCAGAACCCATCATGGTTTCGGTGGGAAAAAAAATGCGCGGCTTGATCGTTCGCTAAAGGGTAAACGCATCGGCAAGCTTAGTTGTTGACGGAAAAATGGTCGCATGGCTGTCAGACGCCTCAGCTATGCAAAAAGCCTCCGCCGCGCGGCTCGCCGCACATGTCGCACAGGTCAACCGCCGACGTGCGGCACGCCAGGAAATTCATGCCGACACCTTGATGACCGATCGCGAAGGGCGCCTCTCGGGCGTAAGACTGCTGAACCTGTCCGAGGACGGGTTCATGGCAATCACGGACATGGATCAGTGCGAGCGGGAACCAATCCGTATCGATATGCCAATTGTCGGATGGGTCCGCGCCGACATTGTGTGGGTGCTGGGCGAACGGATCGGTGCCGCGTTCCGTGAGGCACTGACGCCGTTGCAGATGGGTGCGATCGTGCGGGACGTGTCGCGCTAACCAGCGCGGAGCAACCCGACCGCTGCATCCCGTTCAAACAGATATAGCGCTGTCCGGGCCGCTTGTCCGCGCCGACCTTCCAACCCGCCATCGCGATCCACAAGCAACCGCGCGTCGTCGGTCGCGGTCGCAATCATCGCGATGATCTGCTCAGCAGTCGCGACCCGGAACCGGGCCTCACCCGATTGGCGTGTTCCGAGCACCTCGCCGCCGCCGCGCAAACGCAGATCTTCTTCGGCGATCCGGAACCCGTCGTTGGTTTCGCGCATCAGGGCGAGGCGCGCGCGCGATGTTTCGCTCAGTCGATTGCCGCGGAGGAGCAGACAGACCGAGCGCGCCGCGCCGCGCCCCACCCGCCCGCGCAGCTGATGGAGCTGGGCCAGGCCGAAGCGGTCGGCTTCCTCGATGATGATCAACGACGCGTTGGGGACGTCGACGCCAACTTCAATTACGGTGGTGGCGACCAGAACTGACAGCTGTCCAGAAGCAAATGCCGCCATGGCGGCGTCTTTTTCAGCTGGTTTCATTCGCCCGTGGACAAGGCCGACGCGCTCGCCAAAGCGAAGCTTCAAGCCGACGGCGCGGGCCTCCGCCGCAGCGCGGTCGCTCACTTCGCTGTCTTCCACGAGGGGGCAAACCCAAAAGGCTTGTTTGCCCTCGGCGAGATGGCGCGCCAAGCCGGCAACAACCTCATCGATCCGGTCGGCGGCAATTACGCGCGTCTCAACCGGTGTCCTGCCCGGGGGCATCTCATCCAGACGGCTGACATCCATTTCACCATGGGTCGTCAGCGTCAGCGTGCGTGGGATAGGTGTCGCGGTCATGACCAGCAAATGCGGCGGCATTGCACCTTTCGCCGTCAACAAGATGCGCTGCGCGACACCGAATCGATGTTGTTCGTCTATCACAGCAAGCCCAAGCCGCCGGTACGTTACCGCCTCCTGGAAAATCGCATGGGTGCCCACCAGAATATCGATGCTGCCGTCGGCCAATCCCATCAAGGTTGCTTCGCGCACCCGCCCCTTATCGCGGCCCGTAAGCACCGCAATGCGCACATCTACTCCGGCGAGCTGTCGCGACAGCGTGTCGTAGTGCTGGCGAACGAGGATTTCGGTGGGAGCCAGCAGCGCCGCCTGCGCGCCCCCTTCGACCGCGATCAGCATCGCATTGAGCGCGACCAGCGTCTTTCCCGACCCGACGTCGCCCTGCAGCAGACGGAGCATCGGTGTTGACTGACCCATGTCGCCCTCGATCTCGCGGATTGTCCGCACCTGCGCGCCGGTCGGTGCATAGGGAAGCCTGAGCGCCGCGCGTAGTCGTCCATCGCCGTTGAGGGGCGTCCCGCGTCGCCGCCGGGTTGAGGCGCGCACAAGCATCAGCGCGAGCTGATTTGCAAAAATTTCATCATAGGCGAGCCGGTCACGCGGGCGTGTGTCGTCCGGATCGGCGTGGCCTGTCGCGATTGCTGCGTGCCATGACGGCCAACCGCGCGTGGCAAGCAACCGCGGCTCGATCCACTCGGCAAGCTCAGGCGCTCGCTCGAGCGCATGCGCAGCAAGCTGATTGAACTTCTTGCCGGTCAATCCTTCCGACAAGGGGTAGATGGATTCGCGGAGTGCGAATGATTCATCGGGGCCACCGATCTCGGGATGCACCATCTGGCGGGTCTCGCCATAAAGTTCGAGCTTAGCTGAGACGAGCCGCGGTTCGCCAAGCGGCAAGAGCTTTTTCGCGTAGCTGGTGTTCGATCCGAAATAGGTCAAGCTCAGATGGTCGCCCTTTACGTCGACCGCGTGCACATTCATGGGGCTGCGCGGGCCGCGCTGGCGGTACTCTACCGGTGTCACAACGACGGCGACCGTCTCGCCCGGCACTGCCTCGTTGAGGCATTCGACGCGATGGCGCGTGACGCTGCCCGTCGGCAGATGGAACAGGACATCGACAACACGCGACAGCCCGAGGCGTTCGAGCGGCTTGGTCAACGCAGGTCCGACGCCTTTGAGAACGGCAATCTCAGCGAACAACGGGTTGAGCAGGTCGGGGCGCATGGCTAGGGGGGGTCTATCACGAAGTCGGCAGGCAATGAAAATGCCTGTCGACCGTTTGGCGTTTTGTCAAAAACCGGAAAGTTAGTTGTGGACCGCGAAACCCGTATCAAACGCCTACGCTTTCGAAGCTGGCATCGTGGAACCAAGGAAGCGGACCTGATGGTCGGTGGCTTTTTTGAGCGGTTTTCGAGTCAATGGGACGAAACCGAGATCGCCTGGTACGAAAAGCTCATGGACGAGCAGGACGTCGACATCATGGCTTGGGCCACTGGTTCCGCCGCCCCGCCGTCGCATCTGGTAGGATCGATGCTGACCGCGATGCAACGACTCGATTTCATCTCGATTCCCCAATGACCGATATTTCCCGGATTACGCGTGCCCCACGGCCGCTGACGCTTGCTGGCGTGCCGACGGGGTTCCTTCCGTGGTTGATGACCGATCTCGCGCGTGCGGCTCCGCGGCGGGCAGTGTTCATCGCGACAGACGAGGCCGAAATGCGCGGCGTCGCCGATACTGCGCACTGGTTTGCGCCCGAAGTCCGCGTGCTGACTTTCCCGGCGTGGGATTGTCTGCCCTACGATCGCGCTTCGCCGAGCTTGCGTACGACCTCAGAGCGGCTGGCGACGCTATCGGCTCTGCAGGACAAAGCAGCCGGGCCCCAGCTGCTGGTCACGACCGTCAACGCCGCCTCGCAGCGCACGCTGACACCGTTCCGCTTGCGCCAACTGGTCGCCAAGCTCGCGCCCGGTGAGCGCATCGATCGTGACGATCTGGCCAAACTGCTGCAGGCTAATGGGTATGTCCGTAGCGAAACAGTTGCCGATGCGGGCGACTTCGCCGTACGCGGGAGCCTCGTGGACCTTTTCCCAAGCGGGATGGATCACGCAATGCGCCTCGATTTCTTTGGCGACGAAATCGAGAGCGTTCGAACGTTCGATCCCGCCGATCAGCGAACGATCGAGCGAATAGCCGGCTTTACCTTGCTTCCGGCATCCGAAAGCTTGCTCGATGAGGAGTCGATCAAGCGGTTTCGCAGCCGTTACCGCGAAACATTTGGCGCAACCGCGACAGGCGATCCGCTCTACCAAGCAGTCAGCGAAGGGCGACGGCTAGCGGGGATGGACCATTGGCTGCCCTTGATCGAGGACAAGCTTGCTACCTTGTTCGATCATATCGGCCCCGACGATATCATCGTGCGCGACGCTGGATCACCGGGTGCAGTCGACGCCCGGTTCGAGGGGATTGCGGATTACCACGCCAACCGCGTTCGGGCCGCGTCGACCGACCTCGGCAGCTATCGTCCGCTTCCAGCAAACGCACTCTATTTATCACGCGAGGAATGGGACGGCGTCCTAAGCGATCGTCGCGCGCATCTCGTCACCCCCTTCCATGAACCCGAATCTGCCAGTGTCGTCGATTTTGGTATCGATGGTCCGCGCGACTTCGGCGCCGAACGGAGTCGGTCGGAGAATGTCTATGAGGCGCTCACCGAATACCGGGACTCGTTAAGGCAAACCGGCCTCGTCCTCGCGAGCTACTCAGGCGGCTCGCGCCAGCGTCTGGCGGGTCTCGTCGCCGATCACGGTCTGACCAGCACTGCAATGGCCGATACATGGCAGGAGGCACAGGGACTCGCCGCCCAGGGCAAAGTCGCGCTCGTCGTCGTGCCGCTCGACCGGGGTTTCGTTGCCCCTGCCCTCACCGTTGTCACCGAACAGGACCTGCTCGGCGACCGGCTTGTCCGCCGCGCTAAGCGCAAGAAATCGGCTGATGCGTTCCTTTCCGAACTTGCGACTATGTCCCCCGGCGACTTCATGGTCCACCGCGACCACGGCATCGGCCGGTTTGAAGGGCTCACCTCGATCCCCGTTGGCAAATCGCCGCACGACTGCGTCCAGCTAACCTATGCAGGGGGCGACAAGTTGTTCGTCCCGGTCGAGAACATCGACGTCCTTTCGCGCTACGGCAGTGAAAGCGACGGCGTCGTCCTCGACCGCCTTGGTGGCGAAGCCTGGCAACGTCGCAAGTCGAAGATGAAGGACCGAATCCGCGAAATCGCGGGCGAGCTCATTCTGGTCGCCGCCGAACGCGCGCTCCGGCCCGCTGACGTCATGGTGCCAGACGGTGCCTTTAACGAATTCGTCGACCGCTTCCCGTATCAGGAAACCGACGATCAGGACCGCGCGATTGCAGAGGTCATTGACGATCTGGGCGCGGGCAAACCGATGGACCGCCTCGTGTGCGGCGATGTCGGTTTCGGCAAGACCGAAGTCGCTTTGCGCGCCGCCTTCGTGGCGGCGATGGCAGGGCAGCAAGTGGCGGTAGTTTGCCCAACCACGTTGCTCGCACGACAGCACTACAAGACGTTTGTCGAGCGTTATCAGGGATTCCCGCTCAGGATCGGTCGTCTTTCGCGGCTTGTCCCTGCCAAGGAAGCGAGCGATACCCGGGCGGGCATCACCGATGGCACACTCGATATCGTGATCGGTACGCACGCGATCCTTGCCAAGTCCGTCGAATTCAAACGCCTCGGTCTTGTGATCGTCGATGAGGAACAGCGCTTCGGCGTCACCCACAAGGAGCGGTTGAAGGCACTCAAAACCGACGTTCATATGCTCACGCTCACCGCCACGCCCATTCCCCGCACGCTGCAAATGGCCATGTCGGGCCTTCGCGAGCTGTCGGTCATTCAGACCCCTCCGGTGGATCGCCTCGCGGTGCGTACCTATGTAATTCCTTGGGATCCCGTCGTTGTGCGCGAGGCGTTGCTGCGCGAACATTACCGTGGCGGTCAGAGTTTTTTCGTGGTCCCGCGCATTGCTGACCTGCCTGATATCGAGGAGTTCTTGACCAAGGAAGTGCCCGAGGTGAAAGCCGTCACAGCGCACGGCCAAATGTCGCCGACCGAAGTAGAGGACCGCATGTCGGCGTTCTACGATCGCAAGTACGATGTGCTGCTTTCGACGACCATCGTCGAAAGCGGACTCGACATACCCTCTGCCAACACAATGATCATTCACCGGGCTGACCGGTTCGGGCTGGCGCAACTCTACCAGTTGCGAGGACGCGTCGGTCGCGCAAAGATACGTGCTTACGCCTATTTTACGACGGCGACGAACCGGTCGATGACCGAGGGCGCCACGAAACGTCTGAAAGTCTTGAGCGATCTCGACAGCCTGGGCGCAGGATTCCAGCTTGCGTCCCACGATCTGGACATTCGCGGTGCAGGCAACCTGCTCGGCGACGAGCAATCGGGCCATATTCGCGAAGTCGGCTTCGAACTCTACCAGTCGATGCTCGAGGAGGCGATCATGGAGGCCAGGGCCGGCGGGATCATCGCTGCGCGCAAAGCCGACCTGTCGCCGCAGATCACGGTCGATGCGCCGATCCTTATCTCCGAGGACTATGTACCCGACCTAGACCTGCGCATGTCGCTTTATCGTCGGATCAACGAGATCGACGAAGCAGAACGCATCGAGGCATTCGGGGCCGAACTCATCGATCGTTTCGGCCCGCTTCCTGACGCAGCTGAAAATCTGCTGACTTTGATGTCGATTAAACTCAACGCGCGCGACGCACACATCGCAAAAATCGATGTGGGTGCAAAAGGAGCGCTGGTCAGCTTCTGGAACGACAGCTTTCCAAATATTCCTGGCCTGCTCGGCTATGTCGACCGGTTGAAAGGGACTGCAAGACTGCGTCCCGACAACAAGCTGGTAATCACGCGTGAATGGGGGACGCCAAAGGCGCGTCTCAACGGTGCGCTACAGTTGTCGAAGGGGTTGGCGAAGGTCGCGGGATAAGCGCCTTCGAGCAGCAGCGATCAGTAGTTAGTCGGCCATTCGCTCGGCCAAGGCCTCAACCGATAAGGGTTCCGCGAACAGGAACCCTTGCCAATAGTTGCAGCCCTCGGCTGCCAACAGCGAAAGTTGTTCTTCGGTTTCGACGCCCTCTGCGACCACCGACAGGCCGAGCGAGCGCGCCATGTCGATGACGCCGCGAACGACGATACGGTCACGGGTGGTACCGGCGATATCCTGCGACAGTTCCTTGTCAATCTTGAGGTAATCGAGTGGCAACGCCTTCAACCACGCGAGGCTTGAATAGCCAGTGCCGAAGTCGTCAATCGCCACGCGCAGACCATTGGCACGCAGGGTTGCAAACACATCCGCAGCGCGCTCAAGATTGTCTATCAGGCCGCTTTCCGTGATTTCGACAGTGAGCTGCCCGCGGGGAAAGCCTGAGGCATCGACGACCTTGAGGAAGGCCTCGGCACAATCTGTCTGCGCGATGTCGGTAGCGGTCAGGTTGATCGACAGGCGTTGCGCGGCTAGTATTGATGGCCATGCAGCCGCAATGGCCAGGGCTTTTTGTTGCACGTGCTGCGACAGGGTCAGCAAATAATCCGACCGCTCGGCGACCGTGAACAGCGTCGAGGCGCCGAGATCACCGTGCGTGGGGTGCCGCCAGCGTGCGAGCGCCTCGACTCCGATCACCTTGCCGGACGAAACCTCAATCTGAGGCTGAAATAGCAGTTCGATCTCGTCGTGTTCAAGAGCCTGACGCAGATCAGATTCGAGACTTGCGTCGAACAGCGCCGCTCCCTGCTCTTCGGCGCCGATCGAGTGGATGGGCGACACGTCTGACATCCGTGCTTGCGAGAGCGCGAGGCTGGCGCGGCGCAACAGGCCTACCGAATCTTCGGCGACCGCGCTTTCGACCACGCCGATACGGCAGCCGATCGCGACGATTTGCCCTCCGATCATGAACGGTCGGTCAATGCGGCGACAGATATCAGTCGCAAGCGCGACACCGCGCCCGTGCGGGACCAACACCGCAAATTCCGCGCCCGATACCCGCGCAATCGTCGCTGTGGGATCAACCTCGCGGACCGCGCTTGCGATACGTTGGGCGACGGCGCCGAGCAATTCGTCGCCGACTTCTCGACCGTAGGCCGCATTGACCGATTCGAACCGTGTCGCAGCAACCAAAAGTGCCGACACGCGGCCGGCCTTCAACCTTCGTTCGATCTCGCTGGTCGCCTTTACCCCTTCGAGAATGATGCCGCCCTCGACATGCGAGGCGACGCGGCCCTGCATGCCGGTTGCGACGATGAGGCGGGTCGCTTGCGTCAGTTCGACTTGCGGAAACGGGCTCGTTAAATAATGTGTGGCACCCGCGTCGATCGCGGCCGTGATCCATTTGATGTCACGCCCCGGCACAATCGCGAGAACCAAAGCGTGCCCGGCGAGTTCGCGAATTGCCGCCAGTGCCGAAATGGCATCATCGCGCAGGTCGATTATCACGCCGGCGGCGCCGGCCTCGCTAACTCGGTCGAGCGCATTGTCGAACCCGCGTGCACCGACGACGTTCCACCCGCTGCGTGACAAAGCTGTGACCAGTGCGTTCCTGTTAACGCTCGACATCGCCAGCACAGTCGGCCGGGTCGGATCAGTTGGGGTGTCAGTCAGAATCTTTCCCTTGCGGTTAGCACGCTAGCCGTGCCGCTTGTCGCGCGCCAAGGGTAAATGTAATACCCCCAACAAGATGAGTGACGCAGGAACGCACGCCTCAACGGCAATGCACGACGGCTTCGGTCGCCGGATCGACTATGTGCGCCTTTCCTTGACCGACCGCTGCGACCTGCGCTGCCGGTACTGCATGGCCGAAGAGATGGTTTTTCTGCCGCGCAACGATGTTTTGACGCTGGAGGAGATCGCCGACCTCGCGCGCCGCTTCGTGGCGCGCGGCGTCACGCGGATCCGGCTTACTGGTGGTGAGCCGCTGGCTCGACGAGGGGCGGTTCAGGTTGCGCGTGATATCGGCAAGCTGATCGGGAGCGGGCTCGACGAGCTGACGATGACGACAAATGCGACGCGGCTGGCCGAACACGCCGGTAGCCTTTGGGATGCTGGCCTGCGGCGGATTAATGTCAGCCTCGACACACTTAAGCCTGACCGGTTCCGGCACATTACCCGCACCGGCGACCTGACCCGCGTGCTGGACGGCATCGAGGCAGCGCGCGTGCAGGGGTTTGCGGTCAAGGTGAATATGGTCGCGCTCCGGGGGCTGAACGACGATGAGATCGTACCCATGCTGCGCTGGTGCGGTGAACGTGGATTTGGGCTGTCGCTGATCGAGACGATGCCGCTGGGCCAGGTTGAAGACGACCGCGAGGACCGCTTTTTCCCGCTGACCGAGGCTCGCGCCCGGATCGAGGTCGATTATGCCCTTGTTCCGAGCACGCAGCGCACGGGTGGTCCGGCACGCTACTGGCAGGTCGCCAAGCTTGGAGTAACGCTGGGGCTGATTTCTCCGCTAACCCGCAATTTCTGCGATAGTTGCAATCGCATCCGGGTTTCGGCGGCGGGACAGCTTTATATGTGCCTTGGCCATGAGGATAATGTCGATTTGCGGGCGGCACTGCGCTCAGGGGACGAGGCCGCGCTCAACGTTGCCATTGACCACGCTTTGCGCCTGAAACCTGCCCGTCATGAGTTCGACCTTTCGGTACCTGCAACGGCGCGCCATATGAGCGTCACCGGCGGATGATCGCAGAACCCAAACGTGCGCTGCTTGTCTCGCCGACCGATGCGGCGCAGGACGTAGCGATGCGGCTGAAGGAGCGTCGCGACTGGGTGGATATCGATCACGCCGAGATGATCGTGGCGCTTGGTGGCGACGGGTTCATGCTGCAGACGCTGCACGCGATGCTCGAACGACGGCGGATTCTGCCGGTGTTCGGAATGAACCTCGGCACTGTCGGTTTCTTGATGAATGAATGGCGCGATAAACGCCTCGACGAGCGGATTTACAGTGCGAAATTGTTCAACGTCGCCCCGCTCAAGATGGAGGCGACGACGATCGACGGAGAGAAGATCACCTTGCCCGCGATCAACGAAGTTTCCTTGCTACGCGAAACACGTCAGACCGCAAAGCTTGAAGTCAGCGTCAACGACCGCGTCGTCATTCCTGAGCTCGTCTGCGACGGCGTGCTGGTTGCGACGCCAGCAGGTTCGACGGCCTATAATCTATCGGCGCAAGGGCCTATCCTGCCGCTGGGTTCAGCGATGCTCGCGTTAACACCGATCAGTCCGTTTCGACCGCGCCGGTGGCGTGGTGCGATTCTGACCGAAAGCGCGCGGATCGGTTTTCGTGTTCTCGACGCGGTCAAGCGCCCGGTGTCGGCTGTTGCCGACCAGCGCGAAGTCCGTGATGTCGCGACGATCACGGTGTCGATTGACAAAAGTCAGACGCTAAAGCTGCTGTTTGATCCCGAACACGCCCTCGACGACCGCATTGTGATGGAACAATTTGCGACATAAGTTCTGCGGCTTGCAAAGCCGTCGTGCGTCGTTATACGCGCGCCTTCCGCAGCGGTATTCCCCGGTAGCTCAGCGGTAGAGCGTTCGACTGTTAATCGAATGGTCGCCTGTTCGAATCAGGCCCGGGGAGCCACCGCCCTGAGGGGTGGCAATGTAGGAGTGCGGACCTCATGAAGGGTAGGCACCACACATATGCTTGAAAAGTCTGGCCGATAGCAATTCTGCCCGATAGCGATGTGTTACGCCGCTTTCTTTAACGCGGGGGGGTTAGAAAACTGCATCGTTCCGTCGTCGATTTTGCCGAACCGCAAAATCATGAGATCGAGGGCGTAATTCTGGTTGAGCTTCCAAGGCGCCTTCACACCTTGTTTTGGCAGAATGTCGAGGGCGCGTTGGACATAGCCGCTGCTGAAATCGAGGTAGGGTTCCTCGCTCATTGAAGGATCGGTCCGAACGGGAGTCGCAATCCTCATCCCGCGCTTGTCCATGTAGTTGAGTGTGCGGCAGACGAACTCGGAAGTAAGGTCAGCCTTCAACGTCCAGGACGCGTTGGTGTAACCGAATGCAAAAGCGGCGTTCGGGACATCGCTGAGCATCATCCCTTTATACGTCAGTTTCTTAGACGGATCGATCGTCACGCCGTCGACCAAGACGGCAACGCTGCCTAGAATGTTGAGCTTCAGGCCAGTCGCGGTGACGACGATATCGGCTGCCAAGACCCGACCAGATTTCAGTTCGATCCCGTCGGCGGTGAAGTGTGCAATCTGGTCGGTGACGACCGAAGCCTTGCCCGACTTCAAAGAGGTGAACAGGTCAGCGTCAGGCACCAGGCACAGCCGCTGATCCCAGGGGTTGTAGCTGGGCGTGAAATGGGTCCCGACGTCGTAGTCCGGGCCCAGTTCACTGCTGACCATGCCGATTAACCGTTCCTTGACCTTGGCGGGCGATTTGCGCGCCATGCGAAAGAAGAACAGCTGAAACAGCACATTCTTCCACCGCGTGATCGCATAAGCAGCGCCCACGGGTAGAAAGCGGCGTAGCAGATTAGCGATGCTGTCCTCGCCGGGCCGCGAAACCACGTAGGTCGGCGAACGTTGCAGCATGGTTACATGGGCGGCAGTCTTTGCCATCTCCGGAACGATCGTAACGGCGGTCGCACCGCTTCCGATCACGACCACCCGCTTATCGATGTAATCGAGGTCCTCGGGCCAGAATTGCGGGTGTACGATCTGCCCCTTGAAGCCGCTTTCGCCTTCCCAAGACGGACGATGAGCTTCATCATAACTATAATAGCCCGAGCAGAAGAAGATGAACGAGGCCGTTATCGTGACGGTCTGCCCATCATGGTCCGCAACGGCTGTCCAAAGCGCCTCTGCCGTCGACCAGCTGACTGACAACACGCGGTGATGGAAGCGAATATTCTGGTCAATCCCGGCCTCGCGAGCGGTGTCGTCAACATAGCGGCGGATGGCAGGGCCGTCGGCGATGGCCTTGGCGTCCGTCCACGGGCGGAAGCGATAGCCCAGCGTGTGCATGTCGCTGTCCGAACGGATGCCGGGATAACGGAAAAGATCCCATGTCCCGCCAATGGCGTCGCGTGCCTCGAAGATTGCGTAGCTTTTGCCTGGGCAGCGATCCTGCAGATGCCAAGCAGCCCCAATCCCTGACAGACCGGCACCGACGATCAGGACGTCCACATGTTCCACAGCTTGCACTCCAATATTTCTCTTTAATGTCCGTGGAATTGACGGGCACGTCAACCGTTAAAGGTTTTCCAGAGCAACTGACCGGAGACATAAAGGATGAGAATGCCAGTCGCACGGCGAACGGCAGGTTCGCTGAATAGACGAATGCCTGCGTGACTGCCAACCTGTCCGCCAATGAAGACGGCCAGCAGCAGCGGCCAGAAATCCACGAGGCTGACCAAACCGGTGATGCCGCGCTTGGTCAATTGCCCGGCGAGGCCCGCCAGCGAATTGACGAGGATGAACACACTTGCGGTCGCCGCGATCTGGCGCGGGTTTGCCCAGCGCATCAGATGCTGGAGCGGCGCGAGAAAGATCCCACCGCCGATCCCGACGATACCCGACAGAAATCCGACTGCACCGCCCAATGCGGCATCGCCAATCGTTGTCGTCTGGCGGACATTTGTCGCGACGCGCGTTGGTTGAAATACCAAGAGTAGCCCGGCGACGAAAAGACTGACGGCCAGCAGCGCAAGGAATGTCGCCTGTTTGATCGGCGTCAGCCCACCAAGATAGGCGAGCGGGGCTGACGCCATTACCAAGGGCAACACCCGCCGCCAGGGCACCATGCCCGCGCGCGCGAACCGTATCGTTCCGCCCGTTACCACTACGATGTTGCACAGCGGCGCCACCACTGGCGCCAGAGGGGCACTGATTCCAGCAAAGACGAGAAGCGCGATATAGGTCGATCCGCCCCCAAATCCGACGCTGGCGTAAAGTAGCGCAGTGAGGAAAAAGGCAACGAAAAGAAAGGTCATTTCATCGTGCCGCGGACGCAGACCATTGTATTATTGCGCGCCGTGGCAGTGCTTGTATTTTTTCCCCGATCCGCACGGACAATTTGCATTTCGACTGACCTGCCCTTCCCATGAAGCGGGATCGCTTCCGAGCTGAATGGCTTCGGTAGGTGCTGCCATCGTCAGCGTTCCCGCCCCACCCCCAGCGTAGTCGGCAAAGGCATTCATGTCAGACCAGGAGGTGCCAGCCTCCGGGAACGCGTCAAGATTGGTGAAGATGTCGGGCATTTGCGGCAATTCGGGCGGAGCCATGAACTGGGCGTGCGCGAGCAGCTTGGTTACGTCCTCGCGGATTGCCTGCAACATGCGCTCGAACAACGCGAACGCTTCCTGCTTATACTCGTTGATCGGCGTCTTTTGAGCATACGCGCGCAGGTGGATGACCTGACGCAACGCGTCGAGCGTCGACAGATGCTCCTTCCAGTGGTGATCGAGGTTCTGAAGAAGCAAACTCTTTTCAACCGTGCCCCAGGTTTCCTTGCCTATCTCTTCGATCTTCGCTGCGATCGTGGCATCGGCGGCCTCTTGGAGTCGCGTTTCGAGTGCGTGAGGGTCGATCCCCTCTTCGTCGACCCATTGCGCGTAGGGCAGTTCGAGCGCGAAGGTCTCGATTGTTCGCTCGGTAAGCTGTGCGACATTCCATTGCTCGGGATATGAATTCGGCGGGCAAGAATCGGCGATGAGCCCGTTAACCGTTTCGGCTCGCATGTCTGCGACCACATCGTCGACCGTCTCTGAATCCATGATATCGGCACGTTGTTCGTACACGACCTTGCGCTGGTCGTTCATGACATCGTCGTATTCGACAACCTGTTTGCGGATATCGTAGTTGCGCGCCTCGACTTTTTTCTGTGCGGTTTCAATCGCTTTGGACATCCATCGCGACGGCGGCAGCGCTTCGCCGTCTTCGAGGTTGGCGCGCATCATCTTGGCGAACATAGTGTCGGGGCCAAAGATGCGCAGCAGCTCGTCATCAAGGCTGAGATAAAACCGCGACAGGCCGGGGTCACCCTGACGACCAGAGCGTCCGCGCAGCTGGTTGTCGATGCGACGGCTCTCGTGGCGTTCGGTACCGAGCACGAACAGACCCCCGGCGGCGATGACCCGCGCCTTGTTCTCGGCAACTTCGGCCTTGATCTTGGTGATGGCGACGTCGCGTTCCGGCCCTCCTGGCATATCGCGCAACTCGTCTTCAACCCGGAACTCGACATTGCCGCCGAGTTGGATGTCGGTACCGCGACCCGCCATGTTTGTCGCAATCGTGACCGCGCCGATACTGCCGGCTTGGGCCACGATATGGGCTTCGCTCTCATGGAAGCGGGCGTTGAGTACCTTGTGTTCGACACCCTCCGCAGTCAGGAACTCACTGAGGAGTTCGGACTTTTCAATCGACACGGTCCCGACAAGAACTGGCTGTCCCTCGCGGGCCTTTTCGGCGATCGCCTTGGCGATCCCTTGAAATTTGTCGTTAGTGTCCTTGTAAAACGTGTCTTCCTCATCGACCCGTGCAACCGGGACGTTGGTCGGAATTGTGACAACATTCATCTTGTAGATCTGATGGAACTCGGCCGCCTCGGTCGCTGCCGTGCCGGTCATGCCCCCAAGCTTTGGATACATCCGGAAATAATTCTGGAAAGTGATTGAGGCCATTGTCTGGTTTTCGGGCTCGATCTCGACCCCTTCCTTGGCCTCGACAGCCTGATGCAGGCCGTCGGACCACCTGCGTCCATCCATCATGCGCCCGGTGAATTCATCGATAATGACGACTTTGTCGTCCTTCACGATATAATCTGTATCCTTTCGGAACATGACGTTGGCGCGCAACGACTGGTTGAGGTGATGAACCACCTGGGTATTCTCGAAATCGTAGAGATTGGTGCCTTCGAGCAAACCTGCATCTTCGAGCATCCGCTCCATTTTTTCGGTGCCGTCTTCGGTTAGAATTACCGATTTCTGCTTCTCATCCAACTCGTAATCTTCGGGGACTAGTCGTTTCACGATTACATCGACCTGCATATACAGCTCGGATTTGTCGTCGGTCGGACCCGAAATAATGAGTGGTGTGCGTGCTTCGTCGATCAGCACCGAGTCGACCTCGTCGACCACGGCGAAACTGAATGGGCGTTGGACCATATCGGCGCGCTCGTATTTCATGTTGTCGCGCAGATAGTCGAAACCAAACTCGTTGTTAGTACCGTAGGTTATGTCGGACGCATATGCATCCCGGCGCTCCTGATCACCAATATTTGGTACGATCACACCGACCGTCATGCCCAGGAACTTGTAGACCTGGCCCATCCATTCGGCGTCGCGACGGGCGAGATAATCGTTAACGGTGATAACGTGGACGCCGGAATCGGGCAGCGCGTTCAGATAGGTTGCCAGGGTGGCGACCAATGTCTTGCCTTCGCCCGTCCGCATTTCGGCGATCTCACCGCGATGGAGGACGATGCCACCGATCATCTGTACATCATAGTGTCGCTGGCCCAGCACTCGTCTGGCCGCTTCGCGTACGGTTGAGAACGCTTCGGGCAGCAAGTCGTCCAGAGTTTCGCCTTGGTCGAGACGAGCGCGGAATTTGACTGTCTGGTTCGCCAGATCGGCGTCGGTCATTGCGGATACGGCGGGTTCAAACCCGGCGATTTGAGCAACGAGTCCGCTCAAGGATTTGACGTAACGATCGTTTGATGACCCGAAAATGGCCTTGGCAATGCCGCCCAGCATAAGAAATTCCTGTGATGATTTAGAAGAACCCGGCACACGGCACGGATATGGATAGTGGCAACAAATGGGCGCCAGCAGCTAAACGCGCAACCGATCCGCGTAGAGTGGGAGAGCCCGCATAACGGCGTTGTAAGTTTCATTGGACCCCGCATCGACAAGGTCCAACGCACCGAGATGGTGAGGCAAAACCGCTGCAATAAGCGGCGCCTTACGCTCCGTCCCCGTCGTTGCCGGAGCCGAAAGCTCGCATACCGGGCGTGCGGTAGCAGGCGCAGTCTGACCAACGCCGATCAGCGCGGTTAGAAATGCGGAAAGGAGAAGCAGCAAGCGCATTGTAGTCGACGTGTAATGGCGCGTGCCACGTTCGTCCACCTTGTCGCGGCATTTGTGTCGCGCTCTTTGTCAGTCCGGTACTTGGCGCTACAGGATACTCATGTCTGTCACCCGCTCCCCCCTCGCCACGCCGTTCCCCGCCATGCCAGTCATTGATGGCGTTACGCTGCGTGTTGCCCGTGCCGGATACAAGGACTGGAGTCGGTGCGACCTGACCTTTGCCGAGCTTGTACCCGGTACTGCAGTTGCCGGCGTCACGACACAAAGCCGATGCCCCTCTCCCGAGGTGGAATGGTGCCGTGCAGCTCTCGCGCTCGGTTCCGCACGAGGACTCGTGGTCAATGCGGGCAATGCCAATGCGTTTACCGGCGACCGGGGGCGTGCTGCCGTCGAAGCGATAGCGGCCAAGGTTGCAGGACATTTGGGCTGCCAACCCTCCGATGTCTTCGTCGCCTCGACCGGAGTAATCGGGACACCGCTTCCCATTCTCAAAGCTGAAGCGGGTCTGGACGCCGCGTTTGTCGCGCCGCCTGCGAGCTGGCAGGAAGCCACCAACACGATCGGTACGACGGATACTTTTCCCAAGGGGGCCGTCACGCGTGCGGTGATCGGCGACCGTACAGTAACGTTGGTCGGGTTCATCAAGGGCAGCGGCATGATTGCGCCCGACATGGCGACGATGCTGGGGTTCATCTTTACCGATGCCACCGTCGAACCGGCGTTCCTACAGTCGATGCTGAGCACTGCCAACCGAACCACGTTCAGCTGTATTTCTGTCGATAGCGACACTTCGACCAGCGATACGGTTTTGGTCTTTGCGACCGGCCAGGCAGGCAATGCGTCACTTTCAAATCTAAATAATACGGGCGCCGCTGCATTTCAGGCCGCGCTCAATGATTTGTGCCGTCAGCTTGCCCACCTCGTCGTTCGTGACGGGGAAGGTGCGACGAAGTTTATCGAGGTGCGGGTGGCGGGTGCCGAAAGCGATACCAGCGCGCACCGCGTCGCACTCAGCATTGCCAACTCGCCGCTGGTAAAAACGGCCATCGCCGGCGAAGATGCCAACTGGGGCCGCGTGGTCATGGCCGTGGGCAAGGCCGGCGAGCCCGCCGATCGCGACAAACTCTCCATCCGTTTCGGGGGCGTCGAAGTGGCAGCTGAGGGGTGTGTTGTCGAAGGCTATGACGAGGCGCCCGTGGCCGCGCATCTGAAAGGTTCAGAAATCGACATCACTGTCGATCTTGGCGTCGGGCCAGGGCGTGCAACCGTATGGACGTGCGACCTAACGCACGGCTACATCTCGATCAATGCGGACTACCGAAGCTAGGCAAGCTCGCTCTCCAGCCAGGCCTTCAACTGAGACTTCGGCGCGGCACCGACCTTGGTCGCTGCCGGCTGTCCATTCTTGAACAGGATCATCGTTGGGATACCGCGAACGCCGTATTTACCGGGCGCATCGGGATTGTCGTCGATATTGAGCTTTGCGATTGTTACGCGCACGCCCAGTTCATCAGAAATCTCTTCAAGGCTGGCCCCGATCATCTTGCACGGTCCACACCATTCTGCCCAGAAATCGACAAGTACAGGGCCGTCCGCGCCAATTACGTCAGTGGCAAAGCTGGCGTCGGTAATCGCTTTGGTAGCCATGGGAATCTCCGGTTTGTTGGTCACCAACGTAGCGCCAAATTCAGCGGACTCAACTGGTACTAGGTGGCAAGAGTTCCTGTGTCGTCTGCAAGCCGGGCTTGTGCGCATCCAAATCGGCATCGCGCAGGACGATAAGTTTGGGACCAGAGGTGTAGAGCAACGCAGCTCGGACCTTGTGACTGGGAAATACCCCGCGCAATACAGCTGCATAAGCTGCCATCTGACGTTTGTAGGCATCTGGAACCTCGCTGGAACCGGCGGGCACGCGGCGACCTGTCTTGAAATCGACGATATCCACGCAGTCCGAACCGACAATCAGCCGGTCGATGGTGCCAGAAATCACGATCCCCTCCACGACGCCCGCTACAGGAACTTCCGCAAGGCCGCCCGGCGCGAACAGAGCCTCGTAATCTGCATGGTGAATAACGCTGAGCACAGCGCCCGCGAGGGCATCGCGCGTTCGGGGATCGGTCACGCCTGAAGACCGCTCGAGCCACCGAGCGGCAGCTGCAGCCCGGATTTCAGGTGCCAGTGAAGGGAGGCGTTCAAAAAGTGCGTGCATCAAGCGGCCGCGCTCGACAGCGACCTGCATCGCGCTGCTCGGCGGTGGGTCTGAAATCGCATCTTCCCCCAGCGACGAGGGGCTGAGGGGGCGTGACGGCCGGGCCTCGAGGGGTGCGGAACAGTCGAGCCACGTGGGGCGTGGGACCGGTAGAGACGGTTCGTCGGCCTTTGCCGTCGGCGCGTTGGCATGCCCACCAACCGCGTGGACCCACCCGACGCCCCATTCGGGCAGTTCGACTTGCGCTGCGCCCACGCGCCGCATCGCGCGTTCGATCGCGCTGTGCCAGCTTGCTTCGGGTACGACCTTGTGTCGCTGAGTTAACGATCCGGCGACGACGAGTTGTTCCTCGGCACGGGTCATCGCGACATAGAGCAGACGCCAGTGTTCACGGCGGTCCGCCTCGGCGAGGCGCGTTGCCATGGCTTCCAATTCGGCGACCAGTCGCCGCTCCGCAGCCCGTGGGCGGAACAAGGGAACATTGGTTTCGTCCAGCACCCAGTTGAAATCACGGTCGTTGCCTGCGTCAGGATCGGCCGTCGCATCGGCAAGGATGACGAGCGGAGATTGCAAGCCTTTTGCGGCGTGAACAGTCATCACACGGACGGCATTGCCCGGACCACCAGCATCACGTACGATTTCGCCGTCGCCCTTATCGAACCAGTCGAGGAAGCCCTGCAGCGACGCTATGCCTTCACGTTCGAATTGCAGAGCAGTGTTCAAAAGTTCGTCGAGAGGATCGGCGGCCTCGTTGCCCAGACGACGGAGCAAGTTCTTGCGGGCACCTATTTCGCCTGAAAGCATTGTTTCGAGAAAGACGTACGGCGTAACGAAATCGGCCATGTTGAGCAATTTACCCAGAATGCGGTCGTCGCTCTGCCGCCGCACCTCTGCCCACAGCGATCCCTGTCGCTTGCTATGCGCGACGTCGTAAAGCTCTTGCTGCGTCCACCCGCAGATCGGTGACACGAGCAGGCAAGCAAGCGTCAAGTCGTCGTCGGGCTGCACCGCAAAGCGCATCGCCGCCAGGCAGTCCTTGACTGCCAGCGGTGACGCGAGCCGCAAGCGGTCTATGCCCGCGACAGGAACGCCCTCCTTTTGTAAGCGTGCGACGAGCAAGGCAGCCAGATCGCCCCGCTTGCGGACAAGGATCATGACATCGCCCGGGGTCAGCGCGCGTCCTTTGGCTGCGAGGATCAGTCCATCGTCGATCCAGCGACGGATTTGCTTAGCGATAGCCGAAGCCAGCGCACGGGTTGCGGTTGGCACCCACCCCTCTTCGCCGTCCTCGTCCTCGTCTTCTGGCGTACGGACCGGCGGCAACAGGGTGACGCTCCCGGCTCCTCCAGACGCGCTTTGATGGCGGTCGCGGGCCTGATCGCCAAATGCATCCTCGCCCAATTCCTCGAGTAGCGCATCGACGACATCAAGCACGGGCGGCGTCGAGCGAAAGGAGCGGTCCAACGACAGCCGAGCCAGTTTGCGGCCCACAGCCCGCGCTGCTTCACCAAATTCATTGCCAGCTGCCGCATAGTACCGCGGGTCAGTGCCCTGAAAGCCGAATATCGCCTGCTTGTAATCGCCGACCGTGAATAGGGTCCGTAACGCGTCGCCGCGCGCACCGTCTCCTGTCCAGAACTCACCCGCGAGTGCTTTGACTATGTCCCATTGGCGTAAGTTCGTGTCCTGTGCCTCATCGACAAGGACGTGATCTGTCGCCTGATCGAGTTTGTATGCGATCCAGGCCCCCATGCCGGGGTCAGTCAGCAACTCGACTGCCTTATCGATCAAATCATCGAAATCGACCAGTCCGGCCGCCTGCTTGGCGTCGGCATAAGCTCGCGCATAGCGACGGGCGGCGTACAGCCCGTGAGCTATGTCGTCGGCAAGAACAGCGCGTTGTTGGCGAGCGATCAAGTCCGAGCACCACGCATGCATCTGTGCTGCGAGTGATTCGTAGGCGCGATCGGTCGGCACCTGGCCCCTGCCGGTACGCGGTTCACCGTCCGCCTTGCTCCAGACGAGGTGGAGCACGCCAAGCTGGGCGGCGCGTGTTTCCGGGTCGCTGTGGAACCATTCCGAAATCGTCGTGGCGCGCTTCTCTCCGGTCTTGCCCCACTCGGTTAGGAGCTGGCCGAGCCCGAACAGCATCTCTCGGTCAAAATTTCCGTCCCGACAGGCCTCGATGATGGTCGCAGCTGAAAACTCCGCAGGCACATTGAGCGCGCGGCGGACCTGGGCGTCGATGCCTTCGGACAGCGAGTCGAGTGCTTGGAGGTGCTTTGCGGCGCGAAGCAGGAAGCTGCGCGCGCCTGCTTCGCCTAGCCGCCGCGACAGCGCCCGCAAGGCCGCGATAAGCCGGGCATCGTTCTCCCGCTCGGCGTCCTCAGCCAGCGCCCCGAGAACCGTGAATGCAAGCGCTGCCTGTTCGCGACCTTCAACAGCGCGGAACCCCGGAGCCAGCCCAGCCTCGAGCGGGAACGTGCCGAGCAGCGTTTGGCAAAAAGCGTGGATGGTCATGACACGCAAACCGCCGCCTCGCGCCTCCAGCACTGCCGCAAACAAGGTCCGTGCCTTACGAATCGCCGTTTCGCTATGGTCTTCGCCCAGCGCGGTCAGCTCGCGACGCAGGGCATCTTCATCCAGCCGCGCCCACCAAGCGAGGCGACGATGGACCCGCTCGGCCATTTCGGCTGCGCCTGCGCGGGTGAACGTCAGGCACAGGATTGATTCGGGGCGCACGCCTGGCCGCAGCAGTAACCGCAGCACTCGTGCGGCGAGTACATAGGTCTTGCCCGTCCCTGCCGAAGCCGAGAGCCACACATCGAGATCGGGGGAAGACGCCGCCGCCTGTGCGTCCTTGAGGACAGAAAAGTGCTCAGTCTTCGCGGCCATACCACTCGTCTCTGCGCATCAGCTGATCATAGTCGTCGTAGGGCGCATATTCGGGCACCAGCTTCGCGATAAAGGGGGCAGTGCCTGTGAGCCACCTTTCGGCGGCTTCAGTGAAGGCGCGTTCTGCCTCGGCAACGAAAAGCTCGATCTGACCCTGGCCAGTTCCACCGACGGGTGACGAGACCTTACCGAAACCACGCTTGCCGTCGCTGGCAAGCGACCAATATTCGAACTTGGCCGCCTTGCCCGTGACCTCTGGAAACCCGCCGCGCTCGGCAATGGCGGCGAGCAGACCAAGTTGCATCGAATAACCTGCGGCGACGGCCTTGCTGCTGGGGGCGCTGCCCGTTTTATAGTCGACGATGGCAAGGTTACCGCCATCCAGCCGATCGATGCGGTCAGCGATGCCGCTCAGCTCGATTCCGGCAATCTGCGCCGTGCCCCTTATTTCGGTGACGAGCGGCTCACGCCTGTCTTCGATGCGTGACGTCGCAATTCTGCTGGCGATCCATTCGCAGGCTTCAACCAGTCGCGGCTGCCAAAGCGTGCGGACAAGCGGGTGAACGCCGGCTCCGTTCAGCAGCCTTTCGATACGCGGAAGGATTTTGTCGGGACTCAACTGGTCCTCTCGCATCCACTGGTCAAGCACAGCATGAACGGCGCTACCCCTCCAGGCCGGTCCGGGATCGGCATCCACCGGATCAAGCGTTGACAGGCGAAGCATGGCGCGCGCGTAAAATGCGTACGGGTCTGCTTTGAGACGGTCGACCTCGGTGACCGATATGCGCCGAGGGCGGTCGGCGATAGGCGGCGACGGTCGAGGTCGATCCACAGGTTCCGAAGCCCCGGTATTGGCATCGATCACGTTTGCGAGTTTGGGAAGCCGTTCATCACTGTCGAGGCCGCCAGTCATGGCCTCCAACCGGAGCACGAAACGCGAGGCGATCGTTGCCGATCGGGTATCACGAACAGTGCGGGTGAGCAGGACTTCGCCTGCCCCTAGCGCCATCGCGAGATCATGCGCCGCGAGACCAACGCGACGTTCAGAATTGGCAAGGCCCAACTCGCGTCGTACACGGGGGCTAAGCCAGGGGTCTACCCCCGTCCCGGATGGCCAGTTGCCTTCATTCAGACCGCCGAGAATAAGAAAGTCGGGCTGCTGCAATCGTGCTTCGATTAATCCGTAGATTGCAACGCGCGGATGGCCGCCTTGAGGTGGCCGTATCGCCTTTTCGGCGAGCAATAGACGGAGCAAGGGCAGCAGGTCGTCGTGCGCAAAGTCGTTGGGACCGAGTTCGTGGCGGCTTGAAAGTTCGGTAAAGAGATCAGCCGCGCAGCGGCCAGCTGTGCCAGCCCAAACATGTTCGCCGCCCAGTATTTCGAGCAGGTTTCGGATCGCAGTCAGAAGATCACCGAATGACGCGCGCGCCGAAGCAAACGCCGCCTCAAATTCCTTGAACACAGGCGCGGTTTCGGCCCACCAGTCAACGGCGCGATCCCGGTTTGCCCGTTCGCGTTCATTGCCACTCTTTAGCCAAGCCGCTAACCCGTCAAGGCCGGGCGCGGGACGCGGTCCTCGTAGGGCGACATCGAGCCGGCGGACGCCGTCAAGCCACACCAGCCGGTCTGCGCCGCTGCGGACAAGCGGATGTTTGAGGACGGTGAGCAATGCGGTCGGAGCGAAGCGCTCGACGCCGAGTGCAGCAATCGCCTGAATCAAGACACCGATCGGCATGACCGTGAGCGGATGTCCCGCTGAATCGTCAGCCTCGATCCCCCAGCGCCGAAGATGCGCCCCTACACGCGCTGCGAGACCACGATCATTGGTTACCAGCGCCGCGGTTCGACCCGGCGTCTCCAGCGTCTCGCGCAGCGCAATCGCAATTCCCTGCGCTTCATGGGCGGGGGCGGCGAAGGTAGCGAGGCGGACACCCTTCAGCGACCGCTGCGGTTTCGGTAAATTGATCCATTTGCTTGTGAAACGAGCTGGCGCAAAAGCGTTGGCGACCGCCCGACCGCGCACGGCCTTGCGCGGTTTGCCATCGCCCCAGCGCCAGCGCACGACTTCGGCCCTCGCGACGCCGATGCGGTCCAGGAGGAGGCGTAGATGGTGTTGCGGGTGCGTCTCGATCGCGACATGGTGCTCATCGCCGGCGATCGCCTCCCACTCCGCATCAGGGCTCGCAAGATCGAGTCCTGGGAGAATGACTGATCCGTGCGGCATCGAGGCCACGACCGACAAGACTTCGGCGACTGCCTTGGCTGAGCTTGTCACGCCTGCTGCAAAAACATAATGACCTGGAGGATGGTCGCGCCACCGTCTGGCGAGAGCACGCAACAGCTGGTTGCGCCGTTCCGGCAGATCGATGCGCTTCAGTCTCGCCAATTCCTCGGGCCAGCGTTCGATCACCGTCGCGAGCACGTCGAGCGATTTTTGCCAGTGCCGGGCAAGGTCTGGTCCGACATCGAGTGCACGCACATCACCGGGCGTACGGTCTTCTGCGATAAGTTCGTCGAGTACGCCACCCAGCTCAACGGCAAGGCGGACGGCCTCTGCTGCTCCGACGCGACGTCCCCCGACGCGACTTTGTTCTTGGATGAGCCGCGCAAGGATCAATCGGCGGCTCATCGGGTCCACGGCGGGCGGAACATCGTTCTCGATGTCGTCAAGAGCGATCCCGGGAGACTCGCCCGCGTCTCCAATCGCGACAATGCGCGGCAGGAGCAGGCCCTCGGCGGCACGGCGCACGAACGCATCGGTGATCGCGCGGATTGCCCGATTGTTGGGAACGAGGATCATGCCGCGCGCCAGCGCCATACGGTCATGGCCACATTGCGCGAGCAATCCCGTAACCAAAGCGTCGGCGAACGATCGGTAAACGGGAATTGCGAAGACTTTAGGGCCGCGCCCGTCAGGCATCGGCGAGGATCGCCTCGGTTCGCGCAATCGCAGGCGGACTGCCGACATCGAACCACAGCCCCTGATGCACAACGCCGTAGCACCGTGCCGCAGCAATCGCACGGTCCCAAAAAACGTTTGTCGAGAATGCGTCGGCCGGCGGCTCCGCAATCAGACGCTTCGACAACATCTGCACGCCGGTCCAAACAAACGGGGCAATGCGGCCGACCCGCCGCCGTACGATCTTGCCCCCTGCCTCCATATGGAAATCGCCCTTCCCGCTGTGGCAGTTCGCACGCGCGAGCGGCACCAGCAGCAGCAACGCGTCCATCGTTGTGTCGTCCCAACGTTGCGCAAGCAGGTCGAGCGCATCGACGGGGCCGTTGACCCAGAAATTGTCGCTGTTCACCTGAATGAACGGATCTGCGTCGATGAGCGGCAATGCCTTTACGATGCCGCCGCCAGTTTCGAGAAGCTTCGTCCGCTCGTCGGAAATCACGATTTCGAGCCCGTGATCATGCCGCTCCAGATGCGCTTCGAGCGCGTCGGCGAAATAATGTACATTGACCACAGCGCGGGTCACGCCAGCTGCTGCGAGCCGTTCGAGGACATGGTCGATCAGCGCCGCGCCGGCAACCTCAACCAGTGGTTTGGGTCGCGCCGCGGTCAACGGCCGCATCCGCTTGCCAAGGCCAGCTGCCATGACCATTGCGGTCTTGGGGACAGGCACGCCGGTCATGCAGAAACCTTCAGACAGTCGTTGCGTTTGTTGGCCGGGATGTTTGTGTCGAACCACGCCAGCACCTCGGCAAGAGCGGGGTGGGCGAGATCGCGCTCAAGATAGCCCCAAACGCGCGGCAAAAAGTCGAGGTAGCGCGGCTTCCCGTCGCGCTGCCACAGGCGCGTAAAGATACCCAGAATCTTGGCGTTTCGCTGGCCACCAAAGATTGCGTAGCTCGCAGCGAAGTCAGGGCCAGGACAGGCAATGCGTTGGTACTCGACGAGCATCGCTGTTTCGATCGCAGGCGGGACATCGCGCCGCGCGTCCTGCAGCATTGAAACCAGATCATAAGCCGGGTGGCCGACGAGCGCGTCCTGAAAATCGAGCAACCCGAGATGCGCGTATCCGTCCCGTCCGGCGCGCAGCATGATATTCTCGGCGTGGTAGTCGCGCAGCACTGTTACCGATGCCGCGTCTCCGATCCGGTCGAAGACGATGTTCCACGCGGCATGATATGTCTCTGCGTCGACTTTGAGACCCGCCGCAGGGCAATACCATTCAGTGAACAATCCAGCCTCGCGATGCAGCTCGGCACGCGAATAGGGAGGTACGGCTGCAGGCGGATGACGGTGGAGCTCTGCCAAGAGTGCAATAGTCGCAGCATAGGTAGCGGCCTCATCGACATCGCCTGCGTCGACCATTTCGCGCATCCGCGCGTCACCGAAGTCTTCGAGCAGAACGAGCCCGGCATTGAGATCTTCCGCGAGGATCTTGGGCGCGGCAAAGCCTTGTGCGCACAAATGCCGCGCAATGCGCAGGAAAGCACGAGGATCCTCGTGCGGCGGCGGCGCATCCATCAGCACGGCGCGACGACCGGCGTCGATAACGCGAAAATATCGGCGAAACGACGCATCGCCCGCGAGCGGCTCGATGCGCGCGTTTCCCCACCCAGCAGAGGTAAGGAAAGCGGGCGCCGCGGCGGGCGGAGTCATCTCAGCGGCCATCGGCTTTCCCAGGCTGGAGGCACCTGCGCTGTCAAGACACGCGAAGTGTTAGACATGATCTCGAAAAAAAGGAGGAGCATGTCCTTCCAGCCCTCGTTGACGAGGCGGTCCGGCCACTCGACCACCAGGGCACTTTCTGCCCGGGCGTCGGCGAGCCCGAGTTCGGTTAGCCCGGCAGAGTCGTGGATGCGGTAGAGGTCGATATGGGTAAGAGGGACGCTGACGGCAGGCGGCTCATAGGGAATCATGAGAGGAAAACTGGGACTTGGGACGTCCCCGTCGTAGCCGAGGCCCATTAAAATCCCCTTTGTCACTAAAGTTTTGCCCGCTCCCAGAGGGCCCGACAGTGCGACCACGTCAGCAGTCCGTAACACAGCGCCGAGCTTCGCTCCGAACGCCAGAGATTCCTCTGGAGATTGCAATACAATCATCGCGGCAAATCAATCCGCACAAGCGTTCCCTGCCCCGCCTTGGCCATCACAGACAGCGCGCCGCCGTGCACCTTGATCGACTCGCGTGCCGAAGTAATCGTCCCACTACCTCCCGCTTCATCGCCCGGCCCATTGTCCGACACCACAATCAACGCGCCCTCCGTAGTCCCGCTCGCGTGAAGCAGAACGCGGCCCTTGGCGGGGGTCTGTGCAATTGCATTCCCCAGCAGTTTCTCCACCGCTTCACACAGCCGACGCGCATCGCCCTCGACCCGCCCGATCGATACGTGCAGATCGGTGGCGAAATCGATGTCTTTGACAAGCGCAGCTTCCTCATTCGAAGCGACAGCACGATCGAGCATCTGCAACAGATCGACCGTCTCTCGGTCGACTGCTGCAAGTCCAGCCTCGGTTTGTGTCAGTTGCAACGTCTCGTCGACCAATGACCCGAGTTTTCCGACCGATTCCAGAATGGCGTCAACATAGGCCTTGGCCTCGCCGCTCAGCTCGCCCGCGTAGCCCTTGGCCATCATTTCTGCAAAACCGCCGATAGACGTCAGCGGCGTGCGCAGCTCGTAACTCATGTTTGCGACGAACGCCGTCTTCACCTTGTCCGCCGCCTCGAACGCTTCGGCCCGGTCACGCAGCACGCGTTCTACCCGTCGACTGTCGGTCACATCGAGCATGGTGAACAGCGCATTCCCGTCAGGCAGGGGAACAGCAGCAAATTCGAAATGTCGCCCGTCCTTCATTGCGACGCGACCCGAACGTGAGGTGCGGTCGACCGTCGCTGCGCGTACGACATCGCGGATTAACGCGGCGCGGGCTGGGGTCGTCAGCGTCCCTGCCGCCGCCTCGGCGAGTGTATCGACGCGCGGGTGGCGCGAAAGCAGGCTCTCTTCGAAACCCCAGACCTCACGGAATCGTGTATTCCACAAATTGAGCCGCCCGTCCGCCGCGAACACGCCTACCGCTTCGAACAAATTGTCAAACGTTGCGGTGCGTACCCGGAGCAACGTATCGCGCGCCGTTGCCAGCTGCAATTGCTCAGTCTGATCTTCGAACACGACAAGCAATCCGCCGTCGGGAACCGGCTGAGCGACGACGCGCAAATGGGTGCCGTCGGGCAAGAGCCATATCTCTTCGGTGCCTTGTCCCGAGTTGAACCACGCGCGTCGGTCCGCCTTCCAGGCCGGGAAATCGCGCATTTCAGGCGCCCGCCCGGCTTCCCGCATGCGGTCGAGCACGCGGTCGAATTCGGGCCGATCGGACAGCCATTCGGGCTTCATCGCAAAAATGGCCTGGAACGGCGTGTTGCAAAACGTCATCGCCCGATCGGCGCCGAACTGCACCACGCCCGCGGAGAGTCGATCGAGCGTGTCGCGCTGAGCCTCGCCAAACCTTCGAAGCTCAGCCCGTGCGCGGTCGAGCTCGTCGTTGTCGAGCGCGTAACCAGCAACGCCTGATTCACCGAGAGGCACGTCCACGACCCGAACTGAGCGGCGCTTTCCTCCGATCGTTGCGGGAACGTCGCGACTGACGGCAGCCCCGCCATTTCGTGCCATATCGGCTGCGGTGATCGGCGTGACGCCGCCGACCGACTCGACCAGTTCAAGCCCGCGCCCGACCACGTCCTCGGCACTGGTCCCGTCGACTGCTTCAACATAGGAGCGGTTGACCAAGGTTAAGCGCAGGTCGGGGCCGCGATGCCACATGGGAATAGGAGCGGCCTCGATCAACAAGGACAAGGCCTCGAACGCGCGGGTCAGTCGGTCGACTTCGCTCGCGAGCTGACCGATCTCCGCTTGACTTTCGGTGGCATCAAACACCCAGAAAATTACGCTGCCCGCAACACCGAGCGTCGTCGGGGCAGGACCACCGCGAAGGAGCAGCGTCCGTTCTGACCCCGCCGCCCTCACGGCGCGCACAAAGCGTGCTGCTGTCCGCTGTGCAGCAGCCACATCCCGGCCAAGCTCAGCAGTATCGGCATCGGTCAGGCCGACATCGCGCCCAGCAAAATCAATAATGAAACTGGGTGTCTTGGGCAGACCCAACCATTGTCCCAGTCGCGCGGGTGCTTCCACGCGCCCATCGGGCCGCACGACCACGGGGAGCGCGGGTGCCGTTTCCAGCAACGCCGCCAACCGATCCGCCTGCATCTCGGCAAATGCTGCCTTCTTGCGCAGCGAAAGGCCAGTAATCACGGCCCAGGCGCCTGCGCCAAGCCACAGCGCCAAGACGACACCGGCCAGCGCGGCAGCACCGATCGAGAGTGTCAGCATGTCGGGGTCTGGATGTGGGGCAGCATCCACGCGGCATTAGCGTATTGGAAGACGTTGTCGAATGGGGCGTAAAGTTAAGTTTGTCGAAGGGTTCATGAGCAAAGATATCCCGACCGGCAGATTGATCAAGGCAGTCGAAATGGGAGAGTCTGCAGCCACGCGCGCCATGGTTGGCTGTGTTCCACGATGACAAAGTCACGTCGGCGGTGCGGCCGTGAAGGTTGAATGTGAACCATGCGGTCCGCATTTCGCGGCCTCCGCCTGCTGCGACCGTGCGAGCAAGATCGGCCAGCTTACGCCCGCACAGCGATTTGCGTCGTTACCAAACCTCCGTCAAGATTGCGCGTGATGTGGAGCTTCGTCCAACAGGTGGTGCGGCGACTGAAGGGACGGCGCTGGCTGGCGCTCGCACTCGTGTTTAGCGCACTCGTGCTTGTCGACTATCGCTTCCTCGGCCTCAGCAGGATCGTCGATCAGCGCGCGGGCGACCTGATGCTTCAACTCAATGCACGGCGGCGGTCGGTATCGGACCGGATCGTCATCGTCGACATCGATCAGCGTTCGCTCGAGATGATGAACGATTTGGCGGGCAGCTGGCCTTGGCCGCGCTCGGTGCATGGTGAACTCATCGACCATATTGCCAAGCAGGCGCCGCGCGGCATCGCCTTTGATGTGCTCTTCAACGAACTCGACGTCTATCGTCCTGAGCACGATGCAGCCTTTGCCGAGGCAGTCGCGCGACATCGCAACGTTTGGTTGGCAATGACACTCAATGCCGACGGGCAAGGCGCATGGGTAAGTCGAATGCCCACGAGCGTGAAAGCGCTGGCGCTGACGATGCCGCCAAAGGATGTTCGCGTACCACTGATGCTCCCGCTCGTGGTTGCGTCGCAGCCAGACGCCATGCGGGGCGGACTGATCAACTTCACCAGCGATAGTGACGGCGTCGGCCGCCACCATACGCTGTACCGGGATCGCAGCGGTTGGCGCTTCGCGTCGTTGGTTGCGCGGATGATGATGGATCTTGGTCGGCCGGTCCCGGGTAAGGCGCAAGTGCTGCTAAACTGGCGCGCCAAATGGACGCATGTGTCTTACGCCGACATCTACCTTGACAGTTTGCGGCAAAAGCGGCTGCGCGCAGCCGACGAGTTCAAGAATAAGATTGTGCTTGTCGGGACCTCAGCACCAGGCCTTATGGACCTTAGGGTGACGCCTCTGGGCAGTACCTATCCGGGGGTCGAAGCGCTTGCGACGGCAATCGATAATGTTGATCGCGGGGACTGGCTACGCGAGGTAAAGCGGTCGTCGATGGTGCCGTTGGCACTCGCGATAATCGCGCTGATATCCGTCGCGCTGGCACGCAATATCAGTGCGAACAGGCTGGGCTATGCGTTGTTGGGGATTACTGCTGTCGTGATCGGCAGCGCGTGGATAGCGCTCACAAACGGTACATTCGTGCCCGTATTTGCGCCACTGGCCTTTGGCTGGACGTTTTATTTAACTGCAAGCGCCGTCGCCTATCTGAACGAACGGACGCAGAGGCTTCGCACCTCAGTAATGTTCAAACGCTTCCTTGACCCGCGCGTCGTGGCCGACCTCATCGAGCGTGGCGACATCGACCACAAGGCAAGTGCGGTGTCCCGCGAGGTAACAGTGATGTTCTCCGACATTCGCGGGTTTACGGCGCTGTCCGAACTCGCCCCGGCTGAAGACGTGGTCAAGATGCTCAACACCTATTTCTCGAATCAAGTCGAGGTCATTTTCCGGCACGGTGGCACGCTCGACAAGTTTATTGGCGATGCCATCATGGCGTTCTGGGGCGCGCCCGTATCGCATGCCGACCATGCACGATTGGCAGTGGCGGCGGCGATCGACATGTCGACCGCGCTCATGGAAATGCGCTTCAACCTGGGAACGCTCGGCGAAAACCTGGAGATCGGAATCGGCATCCATACCGGCCGCGCGGTTGTGGGCTTCATCGGGTCGAACGATCGCCTCGACTACACTGCTATTGGTGACACGGTAAACCTCGCCAGCCGGATCGAAGGCATGACGAAAGGAATCGGTCGGATTTTGGTATCGGAGGCGACGCGCGATGCAGTGGGTGATCTCTACAACTGGCGCGATTGCGGCTCGCATCACGTCAAAGGACGCGAGATGCCTGTGCGCCTCTTTGAGCCAGTCACGAAAGATGATATCGCTGTAGTCTGACGGGAGTAATCGGGGCATTGCGAAGATCGTGGAAACTTGCGCTGTTCACCCTGCTGCTGCTTCGCGCCGTCGGTGTCGAAGCTGCCGAGAAAGGGCAGATCATCCGCGCCGGCGACCTATTGGCGCAACCGTTTATCGATGCTGCGAATGCGGGCAAGGTCGCTCCCGCCGAACAAGTAACTGTCGTCGAACGCCGTGGTGCGTGGGCGAATGTGCAAGTGGCTGGCAAAAGCGGCTGGGTCCGCCTGCTCAATATTCGCCTGGAGCCGACGGCGGGACTTGCGCGCCCGGCAAAGGGACAACCTGTCAGGCCGAACGGCTTAGCGTCGCTTCTTCGGACAGGTAGCTCTGGCCGCACCGTGACGACGGGCGTCAAGGGAATGGACGAGGAGGACATCAGGAACGCAACAACGAATTACGTCGAGCTGGCCCTGCTCGAAACTTTAGGTGTCGAGGCCTCGGATGCTCGGGCTAACGCCGCACGGAACAACCTCAAGGAACGAAGTGTCGATTATCTTGATAAAAAGGGCAGCAAGTGACGGCGCGCCGCCTCGTCCGCAGTGTGCTCGCGACATGCGCTGCGTTGGCGCTGACGACTCAAGCACTGGCCCAATTTCCCAACATCGGCGGTCTCATCAAAGGTGCACAGAATGCCAAGAAGCTGAGCGATTCGTTCCGAAAGATTTCAGAGCCGGAGGAGATAAAGCTCGGAGGCGACCTTGCCGGGATTATTCTCGGCGTCGCACCGCTGGTCAAGGATGGGGCCAAGCAGCGCTACATCAATTGGGTGGGTCGGTGGCTGGCGCTTCACAGCGAGCGGCCCGACCTCCCATGGAAATTCGGCATTGTTAACACCGCCGACGTCAATGCGTTTTCGATGCCCGGCGGCTATGTACTGATCACGCGCGGGATGGTCGACAGAATGCGCAGTGAGTCAGAGCTCGCGGGCGTGCTCGCCCATGAAATCGCGCACGTTGTGCACCGGGATCACCTTGCTGCGCTCCAGCAGAGCCTGCGCAATTCGGCCCTTACGGGATTTGGCGATTACATCCACAGCGGCGGCGCAGTGGGCTCGGTTGTCAAGACAGCGATCATCAATGCGGGCAAGGACATCTTTACACACGGGCTCAACAAGAACGAAGAGTTTGAGGCCGACCGTATGGGCGTCGTGATCGCAGCGCGCTCGGGCTACTCGCCCTTTGGCCTGGTCGGCGTGCTCCAGACCCTGAGCGCAGCGCCTGAAGATCAGGGATTTGCCCTGATGAACAAGACGCACCCGCTTCCCGTCGAGCGGATCGATCGCCTCGATCGTGCAATGGGAACGCAGATGGATGCCTTGGCGGTGGCAGACGTCAGTGTGCCCACTTTTGCACAACCGCTACCGGTAATCGACGCGAAGCCTGCGGGGCTGCATAAGCACGGCAAGAACAAGTCTTGACGTCAAATAGCTATCTATCTCCTGGTTTCACCGGCGTTCGAGTGAAGATGCCAGAACAACGATCATGATCCCCTTTTACCATACGCTCGAACGACCGCCGATCCATTCGTTCTGCTTTTTACAAGACACTATCAGCATGACGCCGCGGCTGTAGCAGGGGTCTACGAGCGATGCGGGCAGCGCGCTGCTTGTGATCGTCGCCATCAAATGACGAGGCTATCGATCCGCGCGCACCTATTTCCATTCGGCAATCCAAGCATCGACGCGGCGCTCGAGGACAGCGAGTGGCATCGATCCAGAGCCGATTAGCAGGTCATGGAATCCCTTGATGTCGAACCTGGCTCCAAGCTCACGCTCGGCCCTGTGCCGCAATTCCAAGATCTTGATCATGCCAATCTTGTACCCAGTCGCCTGGCCGGGCAGCGTGATATATCGGCGCACTTCCGAACGGGCCTGATCGGGGGAGGCCCGTCCCGTCTCGATCATGAAGGTTACCGCCTGGTCTTCGGTCCAGCCTTTGGCATGAATGCCCGTGTCGACCACCAAGCGCGCGGCTCTGAAAAGTTCGGCGTCGAGACGCATGAAATCTGCTGCGACGTCCGGGAACGATCCCATCTCCTTGCAAAGCGCTTCGCTGTAAAGTCCCCAGCCCTCTGCGAACGCCACATAGCCATACCCTTTACGGAACTTCGGGCCGCCGGCTTGCCGCACCTGGATGTCGCCTTGCATTACGTGTCCCGGAATGCCTTCGTGGCACATCAGATCGTAAACTCCCGCTGGATCGCCGGTCACGCCGACCAGATGAACGTACACGCGCCCTGCGCGGACGCCGTCAGGGCTGGGCCCTGCTGCGTGGGCAGCCCCACCCGCGACTTCGCTAAACATGGGCTCGCGCACGACTTCGACACGATATTGAGGGAGCAGACCGAAGTATTTGGGCAGTAGCGTGCGCGTATGGGCAATGGCCTCGTTGGCGGTCTTCAAATATTCGGCGCGCCGCTCATCCGTCCACGGCAGAGGCGGAAACACACGCGCACGGTCCGCGTAGTAGGCCTGACGGTCCTTGAAACCGGCCTGGCGGGCGAGCGCATCCTGCTCTCCCTCGATCCGTGCGACTTCCTTGAGGCCTGTCTGATGGACCTGTTCCGCGGTCATGTCGGTCGTGGTGTTGATTTTCAGCGCCGCCGCATACCACTCAAGGCCGGCCGGGAGCGAGACCGCTCCGACACGCCCACTCGGGGCTGTCGGCAACTCCCCCTGCGCCCAAGCAATGACCCGATCGTAAGCAGGCCTGATCGAAAGAAGGGCCGCACGCGTGGCCAACAGCAAGGCTTCGCTCTCGGCTGGTGTACTCTTGCCGGAGGAAACGAGTTTTCCGGCTTTCGCCTTTGCATCCGCCCACAGCGGTGAGTCCGGACCATCGTTAAACGGCGCGCCAGTGATGATCGACTTGCTGCCGGCAATGACACGTTCGATTTCGAATTTCGGCGCATGGACGCCCTCGGTGTCGGACTGCCGGCTCCTTGAAATCGCTGTGTCTAAAACGGCTGATATGGCATTAATGCGGGCGTTGTAGGCATGCATGTCGGACACATCTTGGACGGTATGGGTGTTGATCAGGAAGTTCGGCAGCTCCGAATGGAGCGAATAGAGAAACGAATAGAAGGGGGGCTGATATTTGCGGAACCGATAACTGAGTTCTGCACGGTCCAGTTCGAGCGCCCAGATGTCATAATTCGCCTGGGCAGGAGAAGATAATTTGCTGCGGTCGAATTGCGCCTTCATGCGGGCCACGCTTGCGCGCCGCCATTCGAGGCGAGCAAATACCGCCGCATCACTGATATCATCCAGTTTGTCCTCGCCATCCTTGATGCCAAGGCGGGTGGCCAACTGGGGCCGAAGTTTGAGTTCTTGGGCAAACTCGCGATCCAAAAATGCGGTAAGCCGAACATCTTGGGCGCTGGCAATCGACGGGAGCGCCGGCTTCGCCAAACTCGGCGTGATAAACCCCGCAGCCCCGAACCCCAGAACCGCGGCGAAACCAAACCGAACCACATGGCGCATAACTTCTCCCCTTTAACCTGCGAGCCTAACGGCCACTCAAGGGCGCGTGAAGTCTTGCTTGTTACAAAATTACAGGGAGTTGGGCGCTAAGGTGATCTTGAATGTCCCCCGCTCGGCGTGGGACACTCAACCGATCAATAACGATAATGGTCCGGCTTGAAAGGTCCGCTGGTGCTAACCCCGATATAACCGGCCTGTTTTTCGCTGAGCTTGGTCAATTTCACGCCGAGTTTTTCGAGGTGCAGCATCGCGACTTTTTCGTCGAGGTGCTTGGGCAGAACATAGACCTGATTTTGATACTGCTCGCTCTTGGTCCAAAGCTCGATCTGCGCCAGCACCTGATTGGTGAAGCTGGCCGACATGACAAAGCTTGGATGTCCAGTTGCGCAGCCCAAATTGACGAGGCGCCCCTTGGCAAGAACGATGATCTGCTTGCCGTCGGGAAATTCGACCAGATCGGTGCCGGGCTTAACCTCTGTCCATTTGTAGTTGCCGAGCGCGGCAATTTGGATCTCGGAGTCGAAGTGACCAATGTTACAGACGATAGCGTTGGGCTTCATCGCTTTCATATGGTCGGCAGTGATAACGTCGGCGTTACCGGTTGCGGTACAGAAAATGTCGGCACGCGTGACCGCTTCTTCCATCGTGACGACTTCGAAGCCTTCCATCGCCGCCTGAAGCGCGCAGATTGGGTCGATTTCGGTAACCATCACGCGCGCTCCGCCATTGCGGAGTGATTGGGCTGATCCCTTGCCGACGTCGCCGAAGCCCGCGACACAGGCGACCTTGCCCGCCAGCATCACGTCCGTCGCGCGACGAATGGCGTCGACCAATGATTCCTTACATCCGTAAAGGTTGTCGAATTTCGACTTGGTGACGCTATCGTTGACGTTGATCGCCGGGAAGGGCAACTCGCCCTTCTTGGCGATTTCATACAGCCGGTGAACGCCAGTGGTAGTTTCCTCAGATACGCCTTTTAGCGCCCTGACTGTTTCGGTGAGATAACCGGGATGAGCCCTCACAAAAGCCTTGAGCGCGCGTTGGAACTCGACTTCCTCTTCGTTCTCCGGCTCGCTCAGCGTCGCGCCCGCTTCGAGCTTGGCGCCCCATAACGCAAACATCGTGGCGTCACCGCCATCGTCGAGGATGATGTTCGATGTCACGTCGCCCCAATTGAAGATGCGACCGACATAATCCCAATATTCTGCAAGGCTCTCACCTTTGACGGCAAATACGGGTATGCCCGCAGCAGCGATCGCTGCCGCCGCATGGTCCTGCGTCGAAAAGATATTGCACGTCGCCCAGCGGACGTCGGCACCCAGCGCTGTAAGCGTCTCGATCAACACTGCAGTCTGAATCGTCATGTGGAGCGAACCGACGATGCGCGCGCCCTTCAGCGGCTTCGACGCGCCGAATTCGGTGCGCAGCGCCATCAGGCCCGGCATTTCCGTTTCGGCGATCTGGATCTCGCGCCGGCCGAAATCAGCAAGTGCGATATCGGCAATGACATAATCATTATGGTCGAGAACGGCAGCAGTGGCCACGTTGGTTAACTCCGGTTGAATTTGGTTGCCGTGCCACCTAGCTGCGCGTCGCGCTCTCGTCAAATCGAATATAAAGACATCTTTATATGTGAGTTATTTTAATGCTGCGATCTGGAGTGGGGGTGTACAGGCTCCCTCGGGCAATACCGGCACGACAGCAGCACGTTCCGCCAATGCGATCAGCGCGTCGAGGGTCGGTTCTTCCGCCATTGCGGCGACCGCAATCGACTGCAGCGACTCGCAGGTCAGCGATTCTGCATCGGCGCCATAGCGGTTGGCAACGCGCGTTATATAACGATCGAGTGCGGTGGCTCCTCCGATGACGGTTGCAAAATGCCCCTGCAACCGCGCGTTCGCCTCGCTCAACGGTCTACGGTGGCGCACGACCATGGCGTTATAAGTATCTAGCAAGGCTGCGCTCTTGAAGCGGCATCGCAGGCCAGACACCATCAACATCGTATCGAGATCGCGGACCTTGGCTGCGGCCACTTCGTTTTGCGTCCAGCACGCTGCATTTACCGGTGTTGATGCCAAAGACAGCACCGAACCCGCGATCACCATCGCCTTTTTCATTTGAGAAACCCCCATGCCCCCATTGGCCAAGTCCATGGTCTCAATAGAACCTTCCCAATTCCTTAATTGTTACGGTTAATGATCTTGCATTCCGGGACGCAGCGGGCGATGCGCAACCCGTTTTTACAGAGAGGAACCCAAGATATGACGATCGCCGTCGGAGATAAAATTCCCGCCGCTACCCTGAGCAAGGTCACACCGAATGGCCCCGAGGGCGTGTCCACAGCGGAGTTCTTTGCGGGTCGCAAGGTTGCGCTTTTTTCGGTGCCCGGCGCCTTTACGCCCACGTGTTCAGCCAAGCACCTGCCAGGCTTTGTCGAACGTGCCGATGATCTCAAGCGCAAGGGCATCGACGAGATCGCCTGTACCGCCGTCAATGATGCGTTCGTAATGGGAGCATGGGCCAAGGCCGGCGGCGCGGACGCGGTAACGATGCTCGCTGACGGCAATGCAGAGTTCGCCACAGCACTCGGCCTCACAATGGACGGCACCAAGTTTGGCATGGGTACGCGCGGCCAGCGCTTCTCGATGGTCGTCAATGACGGCACCGTCGAGGCGCTTTATGTCGAAGCAGGTGGTGAATTCCGTGTATCGAGTGCAGAGTATATGCTCGACCACATGTAGGTCGCGCGACTGCTTATCTGACTCCCTGACCGGGTCTGAAGAGCCTGTCAGGGAGGCAGTCGATGCCCGCCAGCGCACGATTCCAAGGGGCTGGGTCTGATGCAGCGGCAAAGTCCTGCGTCATACGTTGATGCAAAGGTCGCCGTTGGGACGCTGTGATTGCGTCGTCTTGCGACTGACATCCTGTGCGCTTAACGATTGCTGATGATAGAACAGAAAAGTTACCCACATACCGGGCGTCAAATCGTCGCACAGCTCGACGCCCTTTTTACCGCGGCAACGGCACGTTTGCGCACCGCCATCGAAGCATATGTCGCGCACGGAACGCGCCCCGATCCGTCATTGCGGAGCAATGGCGGCTTCACCTACCCCGAAATCCGGGTAACTTATGCCGGTGAAAACGAAGCCCGGCAGGTTCCAATGCGCTCGTTCGGGCGGCTGACGCAGCCTGGGCATTATGCGATCAGTGTAACCCGTCCTGCCCTGTTTGCCGACTATCTAACCGAGCAGCTGGACCTTTTGATGATGGATTATGAGGTTAAGGTCGAGGTCGGGCCATCGGGACAGGAAATCCCCTTTCCGTATGTTCTTGATGCTGAGATGGAGTTGGGTGAGATCAGCCCAAGTGACCTTGCTCGATGGTTTCCGGCAACCGATCTGGCGCATATCGGCGATGAGATTGCCGACGGCGTGTTCGACATTGCACCTGACGGGCCACGCCCGCTTGCGCTGTTTGACGGTCTGCGTACAGATTTTTCGCTGGCGCGACTTCGGCACTACACTGGAACGCCAGTCGAGGACGTGCAGCGCTACGTTCTATTCACCAATTACCACCGTTACGTGGACGAATTCGCGCGGTGGGCCCTGAGCCAATTGGGCGGGGACTCACCCTACACGCATCTGTCCGGTGCAGGAGGGATCAAGGTCACACGTGATACTCATAACGCCGAAAGCGTAATCGCAGGCGATGCGTGGCGACGGCATCAGATGCCGGCGTGGCATTTGTGTGCACCGGATCGTAGCGGCATTACGCTTGTTAACATCGGTGTGGGGCCGAGCAATGCCAAGACGATCACCGACCATCTTGCAGTCGTGCGACCAGAAGCATGGCTGATGATCGGCCATTGCGGAGGCCTGCGCCCCTCGCAGCGGATCGGCGACTATGTGTTGGCTCACGCTTATCTTCGCGACGACCATGTGCTTGACGACGTCTTGCCCCCCGAAATTCCCGTCCCTGCGATCGCCGAAGTGCAACAGGCGCTGGCCCGTGCGGCGGAGACGGTATCGGGAGAGACTGGCGATGTCCTTAAACGCCGCCTGCGCACGGGCACGATTGTCACGACTGACGACCGTAACTGGGAGCTAATGTTCTCGAAATCGGCGCTGCGTTTCTCGCAATCGCGCGCGGTCGGCATCGATATGGAGTCGGCAACGATTGCCGCTCAAGGTTATAGGTTTCGGGTTCCCTATGGCACGCTGCTGTGCGTCTCGGACAAGCCGCTGCATGGCGAGCTCAAACTGCCTGGACAAGCCAATCGCTTTTACGAGCGCGCGATCAACGAGCACATGCGCATCGGGATCGAGGCGTGTCATGAACTGCGGCGCGAAGGCACCAAACTGCACTCACGCAAGCTGCGCGCGTTCAACGAGCCGCCATTCAGATAGACACTACGCCGCTATCTGCCCAGGTCGTCCCCTGAATGTTGCGAAGGCGGGACGCGAAGCAGTCCAGCATTTTGCCATCGCCGGATCGCACAGTCCACAGGTCAAACCGTCGCGTCAGCCGGGCGCGACACCGTATGTGTCGACGAGGCCTGCAGCCCTGCATTTCGAAGATACCGCTTAGCGACAGCCCTGCGACTGGGGGGTCTCTGACGCTCCCAACAGTTCCGTTCTGGCCTATTTTAAGCCGCTTCGCCCGCCGATTCCTTTTTCTTCGAATAAACGCGCACCGGCTCCTTCGTCCCTACAACAACATCCTTGTCAATCATGACTTCGCCCACACCATCCATGCTGGGAAGGTCGAACATCGTGTCGAGCAAAATCCCTTCGAGGATCGACCGTAGGCCACGCGCGCCGGTGCGGCGTTCCACGGCCTTTTTTGCAATTGTTACCAGCGCATCGTCGGTGAACCCGAGCTCAACATCCTCCATCTCGAACAACTTGTGATACTGTTTGACCAGAGCGTTTTTTGGCTCGGTCAGGATCTTGACCAGCGCATCGGTATCAAGATCCTCAAGCGTCGCAATGACCGGCAAGCGCCCGACAAACTCGGGTATAAGTCCGAACTTCAGCAGATCCTCGGGCTCGCACTTTTGAAGGATCTCACCGGTCCGGCGCTCGTCGGGCGCCGCGACATGCGCACCAAAGCCGATGCTCTTTCCTTGCAGGCGGTCGCCGATGATCTTTTCAAGACCCGAAAACGCTCCACCACATATGAACAGGATATTCGTTGTATCGACCTGCAGGAACTCTTGTTGCGGATGTTTGCGGCCGCCTTGAGGCGGAACGCTTGCGACGGTTCCCTCCATCATCTTTAGCAGCGCCTGTTGCACGCCTTCGCCCGAAACGTCGCGGGTAATCGAGGGGTTCTCAGCCTTGCGCGAGATCTTGTCGATCTCGTCGATATAGACAATGCCGCGCTGGGCGCGTTCTACATTATAATCAGATGCCTGGAGCAGCTTGAGGATGATATTCTCGACATCCTCCCCCACGTAACCGGCCTCAGTCAGGGTCGTCGCGTCAGCCATCGTAAACGGAACGTCGAGGATGCGGGCGAGCGTCTGGGCAAGCAGCGTCTTGCCGCAACCGGTGGGCCCAACGAGGAGGATGTTAGACTTGGCCAGCTCGACGTCCGCACCCTTTTGACCGTGGTTCAAACGCTTGTAGTGATTGTGCACCGCAACCGAGAGAACGCGCTTGGCTTTTTTCTGGCCAATGACATAGTCATCGAGGACGTCACAAATTTCTTGGGGCGTGGGTACGCCGCCGTCCTTTTTGGCAACAAGTGCCGATTTCGTTTCCTCGCGGATGATGTCGTTGCAGAGATCGACGCATTCGTCGCAGATGAACACGGTTGGCCCCGCGATCAGCTTGCGTACTTCGTGCTGCGACTTGCCGCAAAAGGAGCAATACAGAGTGCTCTTCGAATCGCTGCCGCTGAGTTTAGTCATCAATCGAATCCTAGGGCCTCGCTCCGGGCGGGGCATCCGTCATGTTACAGTCAAGAATTTAACGGGCAATCCTGAATATAGCATCATCCGCTACCCCGACCTCAACGATTCAAGATCGGGAGGCAGGCGTTTTAAGCGTCCTCGACGGGAGACGGACGCTTATCCATCACTTCGTCGATAAGGCCGAACGCCTTGGCTTCGTCGGCTTCTAGAAAATTGTCGCGGTCCATGGCTCGTTCAATCTCTTCAACGGTCTTGCCCGTATACTTGGCATAGAGCGTGTTTAGCCGGTGACGCATGCGAAGGATTTCCTTCGCCTGAATTTCGATATCCGAGGCCATTCCCTGTGCGCCACCCGACGGTTGGTGGATCATGATGCGGCTGTTTGTCAGCGCGACACGTTTGCCGGGTTCGCCGGCCGCTAGCAGGAAACTACCCATTGATGCGGCTTGACCGATGCACACAGTCCCCACTTCGGGACGAATATAACTCATCGTATCATGAATCGCGAGGCCTGCCGTGACGACGCCGCCCGGCGAATTTATGTACATATACACGTCTTTTTTCGGGTTTTCCGACTCGAGAAAGAGCAACTGGGCGGTGATGACCGAAGCCATGTGGTCTTCTACGCCGCCAGTAACGAAAATGATGCGTTCACGAAGCAGCCGCGAAAAGATATCGAAGCTGCGCTCGCCGCGCGTCGACTGTTCGATGACGATGGGGACGAGGCCGCCGATGATATCGGCGTGGTCGGGCGTGCTCATGCGAATTGCGTTCCTTGATCCTTATGCCAAACCCTATCTCGGCAGTCATCCGACTGGGTTCAAGTGGGGATTAGGAAACGCCGGTTTGCAGGGTTGGAAATGAGGGGTGCTAGCAGGGGGCATTGGGTGCCCATCGGCACGAACGATCCTTGTCCGAACATCAGTCCTTGTACGAACATCGGTCGCCATCACACCATCGGTTCGTGCAACGTACAGGCGATGATTGTCGGAGTCGACGCTTGCCAGGTCTCATCCGCCATCGGGCTCTGCGATCCGGTCAATCCCTTCATATGTTGGTACCATGCCTTTTGCCGTCGCGGCACCCGCTACGACCGCTCCAAGAAGGACCGCGATTTCAAAACGTTTTCATGCTGCTTGGGTTCTCGTTGGGTAACGAAGAAACTGATCCGCAACAGCCTCAGAGTTTGATGCGTATACCGGCTTCGTACGTGCGACCGTAGTATTCGATCTGCTGCGGCCGGGTATCCGATCCATCATTATAGCGCAGCGGCGTGTCCAGAAGATTCTTCATGCTGAAGAAGATAACATAATGTTTGGAGACGTCGTAGCTACCTGTAAAATCCATCGTCAGACGCTTCGCTTGTATCGTATCGAGCGTCCTGTCCCCATTCAGAGAAAACAGGCTTGGTCCTACGTACTGCGCCGCCAGCCTCAGCGAGACGCCCCCATATTCATAGAAGCCGGAGACGTTCCAGGTCAGGTGAGACGTCCCTGGCAGCCTGCTATATTGGTCTTTCCCGTCGCCACTCACCGCCGCGCTGTATTCCTTGAAATTCGACCATACGAGCGTCAGATTCCCCTCGACGCCAAACCCAGCCAAAGCGCCGGGTAGCCCGACAAACTTCTGCTGATAAGCAAGCTCGACACCGCGGGCGTATGCATCTTCGTTGAAGTACGAGATGAAATCACCGCTTTGGCCGAGGAAAACGGGGTCCGGCACGTTAATTCGGGCTGACCGGAAGATGTAATTTTTGAACTCTTTATCAAAAGCGCCGACCTGAATGATGCCACCGCCAGGCAGATAATATTCAAGATCGAGATCGAAGTTGTTACCCGTCGTCGGCCTCAAGTCCGGATTGCCTGCAGAATATTGAGGCCGCGGTGTCGTCGTAAAGTCGACTCCCGCATTGCCGCCTGCCTGACTGAAACCCGGGCGCGCAATACCGGTCGAATAGGTGGCTCTCAACTGCAGGTTCTGCTCAAAAGCGTACTTCAGCTGTAGTGTGGGAAAGACGTTGGTATATTTCTTGTTGCGGGCGACCGAACTGACCGTCGTATTTCCCGCGAGATCGGTGGTTGTCAGAAAATTGCCGTAGGTTGCGTCGGTCTCTTCCACCCGGACACCCGCCAACACACCAAGCTTGCCGTACGTAGCGGTGTACATCGCATAGCCGGCAGTGACGTTCTCCTGATCGTTGAAATCGCGCCCCAGCGACGGTGGCAGCACCGTGAGCGTCGAGCGGACTGCAGCATCGGTCGCGCCGAAGTTAGCGATCGGTGCGACGGGATAGTGACCAAAATAATAGGTCTCGCTGGGTCCGACGCTTTGCGTAATCGACGATAGGTTGAGTGCGGTCTTTCCAAAAGCACCGAAGTCATCGACGATCTTGCTGCGCCGACGGATGCTTACTCCAACTTTAAATTGCCCCATTCCGCCGAAAAGCCTGAGTGGATAGCGTAGATTGAACGCGCCGCTGTATTCGTGGTCGCGGTCGCGTTCAAAGAACGACGTTAAGCGGGTATCGCCGTTCGGCGCGCCGTACTGGGTGGCATCCGTCGAGACAAACGGGATCGTCAGCGCTGCATCCTTGTAGAACTGATAATAAAAGCGGCTTGGATCGCTCATGTTGTTGTAGCGGCCATAAAAGCCGCGTTGACCAAAGAAGCGGGCCTGGTTGTAATAGCCCTCGACGTAGGTGGCACGCGAGTAAGCGACGCGGTAGTCCACTTCGAGCTTGCCGAAACGATCGTCTCCTCCCGCAGTCAAAACCGTATTGCGGTGCGTTTCTTCCAAATCCACGACGTCGACTTGCGGTTGAAATTGGTCGACAACGTACCCCGTGGCATCGGGTGCCGAGGGGCTTCCGGCAAAATTGGCGTAGAAATGGTTCTTTAGTGCGCGCTCGATATAGCCCGCAACGTCAGCCCTTATATAATAGCTGTGGTCATCATTCGGCTTGAATGCGAGCTCGCCGCCATAACCGAAGCGCCGGCGGCTGTAGTCGTAACGACGAAAGTCCGTTCGGCCGAGAACCATATTGAGCGGGGCGACGCACCCAGTGCCCCCATTCACGACGGGGTTGGCGTCGGTTGCAAGTTGGCCGTTGGGCAGGCATCCTCCGTCGTTCTTGTAGCTAGGCTCGGTATCATCGACCGCGCGCTGATCATCCTTGCGCGATCCAGTCAATACAAACGAAATTGCCCCGAACCTGGCGCCGACTGCAACGTCGGCGGTGTAAGGCCCGCCATGGCGATGAAGCGGTTCATATCCTGCGCCGAACGTGGCGTCGAGGAATGGCCGCGCAAGGTTCCTAGACGTCCGCGGCGTTAGATCGATTTGTCCGCCCAACCCCTCGGCCTCGCGGTCGGGGGACAGCGTCTTGTAAACGACAATGCCGTCAATGGCACCGGTCGGGATGGTGTCGAATTCCACAGCGCGCCCTGACCCTGACGCGGCGGTGCCGGCCGGGAAGGTGTTGAGCAGCACGACCCCACCATAGGTCGCCCCATTTAGATTGGCGTCGATCCCGCGGATATTAACGAACCGCCCCTCCCCGGTGTCCGAGGAAAGCGAGATGCCGGGAATGCGTCCCAGCGCCTCGGCAGAATTGTAGTCAGGATACTTTTGGATTGTTTCTGCCGACTGCACGTTGACGAGTACGGGCGCAAGCTTTTGCTGGGTGCGAGCGTCCTCTTCCAGGCGCGGAGCCGTCACGACGATATCCCCGTCCGAGCCGGACTTTGCAGTTTCGGCGTGCGCGGTGGTCGCGATAGCCAGAAGACTTGCGGCCCCAAAAAAACCGCGCAAGATTGTAGACATCGTCGAACCCCCAGTTTTGAACTGCAGCTCGGATAGGTCCCTCTCATGACAATTTTGGGAGAGTCTGATGACGGTTTAAAGAATCACGACGCGAGAACGTGGGTCAATTTGGTGGGCGCCGGATCGCGGTCGAACTGAAAACGGGTCAGCTGAATGCGGCCAGCGCAGTCCGGTGTTTCGGCTTGGCCGATACCATTCTCGGTGAGATTATGTTTGAGTCTGCTCGTCTCCCACCCGCTGCTGCTGAAAGGGGGGAAGCTTGTATTCTCGTGAAAGGCGATGTCGGTTGCCACGTAACCGCCGCCTTAGCCGTATAGATTGACATGGACGGCGACCTGAGTGGTCAATCATTCCACGCAACTGGGTTGCTCGGCGGCAATCTTGACCGCACAACGGGGTGCGTTTCGCTTCGGCGCCTGCAACTCCCCAATGGTCCTCGGGCCTTCTCCTCGCGAGAGCCGACAACCACCTGGATTCCATGCTCGCAGCTTCGTCCGCGACCTCGCTCTTTATTCGCTAGCCATTTGACAATCGTCCAACCGTTGAGAAGCCTCCAACAGCTGGACAATGGCCTCAGCCGCTGCCTGCACGCTGTTCGTCGGCTATGACGAGACCGATACGTTGGGCGACGGTGCGCTTCAGCGGTTCGGGCAGCAGGACCAAAAGCAAGCACGAGATTCGACATTTTCTTTTAGCGCGTTGGGGTTTCCACAAATAGTAACGCCAGACGACATAATGCTCCGCGTCTGCGACCTGGTCGCTTTGTGCGACCGCAGCCCGGAAGCAGCAGCGGCCGGCGCGGACGAGCTACGCATCGAAACACTGCAAGCTATTGCCGAAGGCGCGCCCGGCGCGGTGGCGCTCGCCGAAGCGGCGTTGCAGACGGTGGAGCAGCACGTTGGGGGAAATAAATGGTCGCGAGCCAGAACGACTGCTCGCCACCCAATCGCAGCCGCCCTCAAATCTTTGGTTGCTTTGACACTAGGATCCGCCCGCCCTGATGCTCGTCAAGCGGGGTGGACGGGTACCCCGCCAATGAGAGGTCGCAACGTCCACGGCGGAGGCGCATATTCGAGCGGCGCTATTGCTGCCCCCGGCGAGCCTGCCGTCACGACCCGATACAGAGCGCTCCCGATCGCGCTGTGCGTAATGACCTCCGTCAGGAGCATCGCCGCAACCATCGTGCCTATTCCCCACCGCCAGGCCGGATGAACCCGCCCCGACCGCCGGACGTCGGACCAGACCGCCAGGGCAGGGAAAATCATCAGCGCGAAATAGCTCGCCTCCAGCTCCCACGGAATTAGCAGCGGCAGCGGCAACAGCCGCGCGAACGCCGGACCGAGCAACATCGACATTCCGCAATAATGCAGCCGACGATGCCAGTCGGTCCGCCGCCGCAAGACGATCGCCGCATAGGTCAACCCCGCGAAAGTAAAGATGATGACGCTATCGTACACCAGCAGATGAAGTGGTTGGAACACGAACGGGATCCCGCCGCGGCGAACCATCAGAACAATTGCGACATTCCCCAGCACGACCATCATCGCGATCCAGCCAACACCGACCCAGCCGAGGAGGCGATGCAGATCTATCCTACCAGTTGTGACAAAGATGTTTTGCAGCAGGTAAATCGTCACCCACCCCATGAACGCGATGGCGTGCGCATGGACCAGCGGAGGCACGTGAAAGCTCGACCGCCCCATCGCCAAGCTGAACGAGAAAGCGCCCGCCGCAACGATAGCCATAGCAATTGCCGCACGCAGGAAAAATCTCTCTTCCAATCCAATCTGCGCAGCTGGACGATCAACGATGGTGGCCATTTCCGCTCTCCCCCCGGAACGCGGAAGGTTCTGCCCCAAGTTATCTGGAGTCAATCTACAATATTGATGGCCGCACACCACCAATCGCGGACATTCGTGATCTAGGAAACTACCTCCAATCTCGGGACCTGCTGTCGGGCTAATGGCTCTTTGATTGCGCCAGCTTCGCCACACCGAACTTGCTGACAACGTCGAGGCGGGCGGTCTGTCGGCCGGTCCAGCTCGCCAGCACGTAACCGCAAAAGCATGTCTGAGAATCGTTATGCTCGAATCTCGTTGGGTGCCACGAAACTCGGTATTCGGTTTGGCAGATTGGGTAGGTTTTGGTCTGACTTTCGTGTCCCATTTGGCGCTCAGACGTTGCTTTGCCGCTTGAGGGACAAGGTGCGGAGCGCCATGTCCAAGCTGGCCAAACTGAAAGCTATCGGTATCGGGACGCTCAGCTTGGAACTGAGTGCGAGACATGCAACGACAATGAAAGCGACGGCTGCCAAAAGTGGGCTGGCTCGGTTTGTTTGAACAGACCGGCACGATTTATAAGTGGAGTGTCTGCTGGTGATCATGTCGCGGCGACGTGCGCGCGTCCGGGACTGACGCATAGGCGTGGAGATAGACCTCCTCATACTTTACCGAGCGCCATAGGCGCTCAACAATCACATTGTCCCGCCAGGCCCCTTTGCCATCCATGCTAATCGCGATCTTTTCGCGCAGCAGAATGCTTGTGAAGGCGGCGCCGGCAAACTGGCTGCACTGATCGGTGTTGAAGATATCGGGTGTTCCAAAGCGCGTCAGCGCTTGCTTAAGCGCTTCGACACAAAAGTCGGTCTCCACGGTGATCGACAGCCGCCAGCTCAGCACGCGCGGGCTGAACCAGTCGACAATGGCGATCAGATAAACAAAGCCGCGCGCCATCGGTACGTAGGTAATGTCTGTAGCCCACACCTGGTTCGGCCGCACGATCGGCAGCTTGCGCAGCAGATAAGGGTAGATCTTGTGATCCGCCGCTGCCTTCGAGGTGTTGGGCCGGCGGTAAATCGCCTCGACCGCCATCTTCTTCATCTAGGTCGAGACATGCAGACGACCGACCTTGATCCCTTCGGCCCTGAGCAGATCACGCAGCATCCGGCTGCCGGTAAAAGGTAATTCATGTGCAGCTCGTCCACGCGACGCATGAGGCCAAGATCCGCTGCACCAACCGGCTTTGGCAGATAATAGACGCTGCCCCGGCTGAACCCCAGCGCCTGCGCCGGGTGCGTCACTGGCAGCGCGTGCGAACGGTCGATCATCGTTTTGCGCTCGGCAACAGTCCTGCCCCGTTACGATCTTGGGCCGAGCGCCCCTGACAAAAAATCATTCACCAACGTCAGCCCGCCAATTTTCGCATGCAGCGCTTCCAGATCGACCGGCTCTGCAGGCGCACTGCTGTCCTCGGATTCGAAAACCCCATTCGCGCCTTCCAAAAGCTGTCGCCGCCACTGCGTGATCTGGTTGGCATGAACGCCAAATAATTGCGCCAACTCCGCCAGCGTCTTCTCGCCTTTCACAGCAGCCAGCGCCACTGTGGCCTCGAAGGCCGGACTGTGGTTCCGGCGTGGCCTCTTCCTCATCGCTTCTCCTGTTCGCGACCATACTGGTCGCCATCAGGCAGAAGTTCCACTCATCGCTCTGTTCAGTTTCACCGAGCCAGCTCTGATCGGACCGTGATGTTTGGGTTGAACACGTAGCCTCTGCTCCCCCGAGCCCGCCAATAAGTCTGCGAGCGGTCGATCGACGCGAGGAGAGGACGGCGGTAGCTGAGACAGCCGGAAGGTGAAGCTACGACGGAGGGAATTTCCAAATTCATTGCCCAGATTGTACCTTCTCTTGTCCCTTGCAGCAGCTGAGAAATGACGGATTTCAGTGGTTTGTAAGCTAATTCAGAGGGTTAGCTAGACGATGGTGCCCTGGAAGGGACTCGAACCCCTGACCTGCGGTTTAGGAAACCGTTGCTCTGTCCTGCTGAGCTACCAGGGCACACACACCCGCTATGCCGGACGGCGCGATGGGTCAATTCTGCTGTTCAGGCGGGACCACAGGAAATGGGAGGGGCAAAATCTTTATGCCGTCCTCGTACATTGCCTTGGCCTCGTCGAGCGTCGTCTGTCCATGGATCGTGCCTAGTGGTTCTGCACCGTCGGCCATGGCGCGGGCGCGGCGTGCGAAATCGTCGCCGACCCACTTGGAATCTTTCAATAAGCTGCTTTGAAGTTCGGTCAGCCGACGCAAGGTATCTTTCGAAGGTTCGTTCGATCCTCGTTTTCCGCCAATACGAGGAACCGACAGCGCGCGCTCAACTGATTTGCTGCCACAATAGGGACAGGGGATGAGACCAGAGTCGCGTTGTTCGATGAAGGCTTCGCTGTCGGCGAACCAACCTTCGAAGCCGTGACCAGAATCGCAGCGGATGTCGTATACAATCACTCGGAGACCATCTCGGGAATGGCGCGTCTGTGGCGGATGACGGGAACGCGGGCGCGGACCTCGTTGAGCAAAGCCGGATCGATGTCGGCATAACCAAGTCCCTGTGTCTCGCCCATGTCGAGCAGCACGCGTCCCCACGGGTCGACGACAAGCGAGTGGCCGTAAGTCTGGCGTCCATCTTCGTGCGTGCCTACTTGAGCAGCAGCAATGACAAAGGCCGCGTTTTCGATAGCGCGGGCGCGGAGCAGAACGTGCCAGTGCTCCTGCCCGGTTGGGACGGTGAAGGCGGCCGGAATGGCGATCACCGTGGCTCCAGCTCCGCTGAGCGCCTGAAACAGCGCCGGAAAACGCAAATCGTAGCAGATTCCGAGGCCCAGTCGGCCGATCGGCGTTTCTGCGATCGAAATACGGGTCCCCCGTAGATAGCGGCTTGATTCGCGCCAGCTTTCGCCCGTCGCAAGGTCGACATCGAACAGGTGGATCTTGTCGTAGCGCTCTACAATTTTACCAGCTGGATCTATCAAAAACCCGCGGTTGGCCCATCGCGTGTCACCATTGGTACGCACCGCGAGCGAGCCGAGATGTAGCCAGAGACCGACCGACTTAGCCGCATCTCGAGCGCGACGGAGAACGACATCGTCGTTTTCGTGAACCACCGACCTTGCGGCACGCCCGCCATCGCAATCGAGCAGGCCGGTCATTTCCGGCGTAAACAACATAACGGCGCCGTGCGCCGCAGCTTCGCCGATCGCGGCTACAAGTGCATCGCCATTGGCGACGGGGTCGACACCCGAAGTCATCTGAAACACCGCGATCTTCATGCTGCGCTCAGGAGCCGGTCAAGCTTGCCGGTACGCTCGGCGTCTACCAGGTCGTCGCAGCCGCCGATGTGGGCATCACCGATGAAGATTTGTGGGACGGTCAGGCGGCCACTGGTACGCTCGACCATCTCAGCCTTTAAAGACCCACCCATCGTGACGTCATGTTCGTCGTAGGGAACGCCTCGGCCCTTCAAAAGCGACAGCGCGCGGCTGCAATAGGGACAGAATGCTTTTGTGTAGATTTCAACGCGCGGCATCGGGGCTCCTTTGATGCGCTCAGGAGGTGCGCACGACCCTCTCGCTTGTCAATCCTCACGCGGGACGAGCGATAGACCGAAGTAGACGACAGGCTTGGTCTTGACGTAAATTTAAGCCGCAGTGTGGCCCGCGGCTTGGCAAGATCGCTTGTGGTCATGGGTTTGCCGCGGCAAAAGCTCCACGATGTCGGCACCCCCTGCCCTGTTTGACTGCGCGCTGCGCAGAGTCCGCCGTGACCGGGCATTTAGGGGGAACTCGAGTGAATTTGAAACCCTTGTTGCCGGCGAGCTAGTTGAACGGCTTGAAGGAGTGCGCCACCAATTCCGAACGGCGTTGGTCATCAATACCGGCAGGGGGACTGTGGCCGCGCATTTGCGCGCACGCGGAATCGATGTCTGCGAGACTGATCATGGCCCTGCCTTTGCGGCGGCCTCCGGCGCAATACTGTGTGACGAGGACCGCTTGCCAGGCGAGCTTGGTCTTTTCGATTTGGTCGTAGCCCCTACCGGCCTCGATACGATCAACGATTTGCCCGGCGCGTTGATCGCGGCGCGGCGAGCACTCAACTCACGCGGCATGTTTCTAGGGTGCATGATGGGTGCACCAAGCCTTGTAGGACTGCGGCAGGCTGCAAGTCGGGCGGACGATGCGTCCGGGTTTGCTGTTGCCCGCCTCCATCCTCAAGTCGATGTTCGAGCAGCGGGCGACCTTTTGGTCCGCGCAGGATTTGTTTTGCCCGTCGCCGACCGCATTACACTGGATCTGTCCTATCGGCACCTTGCCAGGTTGCTCGGCGATCTGCGCTCCTTTGGTGGATCCAATGCCATGGTCGATCGGCATCCGGTGACGCGTAAATGGTATCGCCGTCTCGAGGAGGCGTTCGGCGCAGCGGAGAATGAAACCGGGCAAATCTCTGAAACTGTTACCCTAGTGGCGATGACAGGCTGGTCGACCGACTCATAAGTTCGCCGAGCATCTCGACCAGCGGTACATCGGCGGGGGGCATGGATAGCCCGGCAAGCTCGCCCAATGTGCACCATTTGAGCGCGGTCGCGTGCAGCGCCGACGCCTTGCCGCGCCACGAACGACACAGGTACAGCAGGAGCACCAAAGGGGTGTTGTCCACCTTTGTCGTCACGAATAGCCCGCCGGGAACATCGCTCAGCGTGACCTCAATTCCCAATTCCTCGCGTAACTCGCGCACCAGCGCCGACTCGGCGGTTTCACCGGGCTCAACTTTGCCGCCCGGAAACTCCCAAAGGCCCGCCATCGACTTGCCGGGCGGGCGTTGTTGAACCAGCACCTGCCCATCGTCATCGATTAGCGCTGCAGCCACGACCCATAACGTATCGAGCAACAACGGATCGGTAACCTCCATAAAGGCTTTCTTAACGCTCTGACCCGTATCCTGAAAGCGCCGTAATGGGACTACGGCTCGACCGGGGACAGTCGATGAGACAGACAATTTTAACGCTTCTACGCAACGATCAAGGTAGTACTGCCATTGAATACGGACTGATTGCCGCGCTCGTTGTGATGGCCGCGTTCCTCAGCATCCAGAACTTTGCCAGTACGTCAGTGAATATGTGGAACAGAGTTTCCACGACTGTAGCAAACAGCAATTAAAAAAATGTGTGGTACGTTAAGTTTTTGGAAACTTCCCCGTCATAGTTTCAAAAACACTGGCTCACTCTTTCGAGCGGGGCAGTCGGGTAGTTGAACACAGTACTTTACTAACAGGAGACTTAACATGAAACTCATTCGCAAAATGTTCGCCGACAAGAAGGGCGCCACTGCAATCGAGTATGGCCTGATCGCCGCTCTTATCGCTGTTGCTGCCGTCGGCGCAATGTCGGGCCTCGGCACGCAGATCAACAAGACCTTCAACAACGCCCAGGCGCAGATGTCGAAGGGCTGATTTAGTTTAGCCCGCCGATTAGGTCGGGCGACAAATCAAATTACAAAAACGGGTGGGAAGCAAAACTTCCCACCCGTTTTTTCTTCAAAGGTATACCAGGTTGGACCGGATGCTTGGCAAGCATCCATGGTATGCTGCAGGCCTGTGCGAGCCAAAACGGCTTTCGGCATTTGGCGTCGTATCGCGGGGGCCGGCAGCGACGACACGCACACGGCGCGTTTTGATCGTCACGACTTTTGCGGCTCACAGGAGCCGAACCGATCCCGCGCGCCTATCTGAAGGGTCCAGGTCCCCTCCGCGCAGAGAGCGTATTCTGCGCCGCAAACGCAGAAGAAGTTTAGAGCTTTGCCATCGGATCATAGGCTGCCTGAGCGATCGCGTGCATGCCGGTCGCTTGACCCACGTCACAGTCAGTCGCCTCGTGCATTTGAACGTCCCGACGCTATCGCAATGGGTTATTCACCGCCGTGAACGCCCCCGCTCCGCCGCCCTGTTGTAGGTTGCCCAAATTCCTCGACCACGTCGCGATGTGGCTGAGCTCTGTGGGGCTGGCTCTGTGGGGCTGAGCTCTGTGGGGTGTCCAACATCGAAAATGTTATGGCACGGCCCTGACGCAGCGGTTGGGATTGAAGGCGATCAAATGCGGGAACGATGACCAGCGTGCTTCGCGCGGCAATCGCGCTCATTTTTCAGTGCTCGATCGTCGACACCGGGGTTGCCCCGGAGGGACTTTGGTGGGCTTGTCCGACAGAGGATGGCGCGTCATCACAAGCTCAACAAGTCGAGCGGTCTCGACGCGGGTGTAAATCTCCGTAGTGGCAATATCAGCGTGTCCCAACATCGTCTGAAGCGCGCGAAGATCAGCCCCGCCCTCCAACAAATGCGTCGCGAAGGCATGACGCAGGACGTGCGGGCTAACGCGGTCGGGCGGCACGCCAGCGTCCGCCGCTAACCCTTTGACGAGCTGGAACAGCCGCACTCTCGAAAGATGTTTGGTACCTGAGGGGAAGAGATAGCCCGGCGCATCTCCACGCAGGGCGCGCCACGCGATCACAGCAGCCTGCGCAGGTTGGGAGACCGGAACGAGGCGCTCGCGCCCTCCCTTGCCTTTAAGGATTGTGTAAGGCGTGTCGGGCCGGACAGCGCGGACGTCGAGCGACACCAGTTCGGTGGCGCGCAAGCCAGACCCGTAGAGGAGTTCCATGAGCGCCAGCAGACGGACATCGGCCGGCGCGCCGTCGCTTGCCGTGATACGTCGTGCGAGCGCGTCGAACAGCAGTCTGATTGCGTCATGGTCGAGAATGCGCGGGAGGCGCCGTTGGGTGCCGCCCGGTCGGGGTAATGCCGCTGAGGGGTCGTCTGCCCGCAAGCCGTCATCGGCGAGGAACGCGTAAAACCTGCGCAATGCCGCAGATTTGCGCGCAACTGTTGCGCGCGACAACGCGGCCCAATCGTTGGCCAATCGGTTCAGCGCCAAGGCGTCGGCAGTCGCAAGTCGCCCCTCAAGCACATCGGACGCCAGCTCGAGATCGGACCTGTACGCGAGCAACGTGTTGCGCGCGGCACCGGCTTCGGCAGCGAGCGCTGCCAGAAAAGCAGCTATTGCGGTGCCATCGTCGGGCGCCCTCAAGTCCTTGCCAGCGCCTCGGCGGCAATCATGCGGGCTTCGGGTTCGAACCCCACCCGGCGCAATGCCGCGACAATGTGAAAAAGATGCTCGGGCGGGACGTAGCGCCATTCTCGCGTCTGCAGACCGGCGGCAGCAAGGACAATGACCGTTCCGGATTGCCCCGACGCCGCGGCGTGGTCGATTGCGCGGGTCCAACTCGTCACACGACCCAGCGGTACCGCATAGCTTTCGGCGAGCTTGCTGACGCTCTCGACCGGGAGACGTCCCAATCCTGCAAGGCCTGCCAAAAGAAACTTGTTCCGCCGGTCGTTCTCGCCACCAGGCACCGAACGCACGGCAGAAGCGTCGACGCCGGCGATGGCGCGCGGGCTGGCTACCGCCAGCTGCGCCCAGCCTATCGACCCGACCGGCACTTGGCTTGACCACCGGACCGCCTGGATATCCAGACCTACCGAGAGCATCGAAGCGATAATCGCGTCGCTGTCATTGGTCGATGCAACCGGGAGCATGGCCGCCGCGCGCGCAGTCATCACCTGCCGAGCATAGACCATTGCCGGTCCATCAACGTTCCACAACGACTTCATCGCTGCCAGCTTGGCGCCGTCGTCCTCCCCAGAATAGGCAGTTCGAAGCAGTTCGCCGACACTGCCGCTGCGTTCAGCTGGGTCGGTCGCCGTCCAGAGATCCCCATAAAAATCGACGAGGGCTGCGCTCGAGAACACGCCCATGGCGGTGGCCAGCTCGACCGATCCGGCCCGTGCGGCCGGCGCGATAAGTGGCGCCCGCGCGTGCCAGGCCTGCACTTGCGGACCGACGGTCGAGAACAGCCGAGTCGGTATTGCCACGCCGGTAGCAACCGCTAGGCCGTACCGCCAGGCATCCAGCCGCTCGACACCATCCCATTGGATGGTCACCGCGCGCCGGCTATTCGTTGCTGCACCGACTACCTTTTCGGCAAGAAGTACGTCGATGCCCGACGCGGCTCGGTCGTCGCGGACACGGTCCACCAACGCGCTCGCGGTTCCCGACTCTCCCGATAGTGCCGCGCACATTGCTTGAGCCAACGGCCATGAAGGCTCATCGCTGACACTGGCAGCAGGCGTGGCGATTGAACACAACGATGCAGGATCGCCGGTAGCGAGTGCCGCCTGCATCGCGACTTCGTACAGGCGCGGGCTATAATTAACGGCATCGACACGCGCAACCAGGGCCCGTGCCATGTCGGCCTCGCCCATCCGGACAAGAAGCCACGCGCGTTCGGCTACCCAGTCGGCCCCGCTCACTCCTGAGGGAATATCGCTTTGCGACAGCAACGTGCGCCGAAGCAAGATGGAGGCCCACCGCGACGCCAGCGGCGCTTCCGTGTGGCTCAGGAGCGTGTTGAGGAAGCGACCGTCGGTCCTTCCGAACGCTGTCGCCGGCAGCCCACCCTCGGTTGGGGTCATCAAGCCGACATCATTGAGCGAACGTTGAAGCTCTTTGGGGAGATCAAGCGGGGCCACCAAAGCGACCGCACTGTCGTTTGACGTGTCTTCGACAAGGTCGCCGATGAGGTCCGACTGGTTTCCCGTCTCCGGCAGAGCAAGCTTCACGTCGGGAACGAGGTCGGGCGAGGCGTGCGCTGGCCGATCGGGCTGCGCAGTTGAATTCGTCGCAGGCTCCTGGCCAAAGCCCGGCGGCAAGATTGATTCGGGTGATCGCTGTGCGAGGGCGGGCCACAGCGCGACCGCGCTGGCCGCGATCAGCAAAACTGGCGGAAGACTATTTCGCCAACGCATTTTCGGGTACCGCTTTTTCCACATGCCTGGTCGTTTTGCTGGAATCGACGCGCGATAGCGCTACCAACGCAACGACAACCACGATGACGCCGATGAGGATTTTGAGGACAAACGAACGGGGCATCGACACGAAACTTCCCTAAACCGCATTTGACTGGAGGCTCTTTGCCCGAGGCGACCCGTCTCTGTATAGCCCCACCATCATGGACCAGCCCCCCGCCCCCTTCCAGCGCCCGATCGTGCTCGTGGGTCTGATGGGTGTGGGCAAAACGACAATCGGGCGTCGATTGGCAAGACGCCTCGACCTTCCGTTTGTCGATGCCGATGACGAGATTGTCATCGCCAGTGGCATGAGCGTCAGCGACATTTTTGAACGCTTCGGCGAATCTCATTTTCGCGACGGCGAAAGGCGGGTCATCGCCCGCCTGCTCGACGGCCGACCGCGCGTGATCGCCACGGGCGGCGGCGCTTTCATGAACGCGCAGACACGAGCCCTCATCCTTGAGACGGCCACTGCGATCTGGATAGACTCTGATATCGATACGCTCGCCGAACGGGTCGGACGCCGCAATGATCGCCCTTTGCTCGCGGGGCGCGATGCGCGTTCAGTGTTGTCGGATCTCGCAAAGCTTCGAAACCCCGTCTATGCGCTGGCGCCAGTGCATGTTATCTCTCATCCAAGCCCCCATGAGGCAACCGTTGATGCGATCATAAGTCAGCTCGCGGGATGACAATTCTGCGCGTCGAGACGGGGAATGCTTACGACGTGGTCGTCGAAGCCGGTGTGCTGCGGCGGGCGACCGATTGGCTTGCAGTGCGTGCTAAAAACGGGCGCATGATTGTTGTCGCTGACGAAAAGGTCATCGACCCCCATGGCAGGCGTCTCGCGCAGGTCCTCGGGGCATCGAAAATTCGCGTCGAGACGATCAGTATTCCTTCAGGCGAAGCAAGCAAGAGCTGGGCACAACTGGAGGCATTAACAAACAAGTTGTTACAGCTCGAAGTCGAGCGCGGCGAGACTATCATTGCGTTGGGAGGCGGTGTCATCGGCGATCTGACCGGTTTTGCCGCGGCAATTGTCAAGCGCGGCTGTCACTTCGTGCAGATTCCAACCACCTTGCTGGCACAAGTCGATTCGTCAGTCGGGGGTAAGACCGCAATCAACACAGCGGCAGGCAAGAATTTGATCGGCGCGTTCCACCAACCCGACCTTGTCTTGATCGACCCTGAAGTGCTCGACACGTTACCGCTGCGCGAAGTGCGGGCCGGGTATGCTGAAGTGGTTAAATACGGCCTGATCGACGATCCCGCTTTCTTTGAATGGTGCGAAGCGCATGGCAGGGCATTGCTCGATGGCGACATGGCGACACGGCTACATGCCATTGTAACCAGTGTTGCGGCCAAGGCGCGGATTGTTGCCGCCGACGAACTTGAGATGACCGGGACGCGGGCTTTGCTCAATCTTGGCCACACTTTCGGTCATGCGCTGGAGGCGCAAACTGGCTTCTCCGAACGGCTGCTTCACGGTGAAGGCGTTGCTGCGGGTATTGCGCTGGCCTTCCGCTTTTCGGCCACGCGGGGCCTGTGTGGGTGGGCAGAGAGTGATCGGGTTACAGCCCATCTTGCCGATGTTGGTCTGCCGACCGGGGCACGTCCGGCGACAAACGCGAGTGGCGCCGCGCTTGTTGCGCACATGGCGCATGACAAGAAGCGCGAGGGCGGCGATGTGCCGCTCCTCCTGGCGCACGGCATCGGGGCTACGTTTCTCGCGCGCGGAATCGATTTAGCCGACGTTGCCGCGTTTCTCGATTCGGACGCCAGCTGATGCCCAATGGCATCGCCAAGCGCAATTTGCCGGCGAAGATATGCCCGACCTGTAACCGCCCGTTTACGTGGCGCAAGAAATGGGCGCGTGACTGGGACTCAGTCGTCTATTGTTCCGACCGATGCAGAGCGGCTGCCAAGCGCCAGCCATAGCCAGCCGCCAATCATGGCGACACCACCGAGCGGCGTAATGGCGCCAAACCATCGCGGCGCTCCCAGAGCCAGCACATAAAGGCTGAATGCAAATACCGTCGCGCCAGCCAGCATGAGTGCTGCGGATATTCTGTTTCGCGGCGCAACCACGACGACCGCAACGGCATGGATCAGCTGATAAATTGCGCCGGTGTGCAACCAGTCGACGGCCTGACCTCGGGCGATATGGGCACCGAAAGCACCAGCACCGATGGCCGTCGCAGCGGAATAAGCGGCGACCCGGATCAGGGTTTCACACTTCACGACGGTTGCTCATTTTGTATCCCTGGCATCGATGACCAATCTCCCGTCTGCGCAATCACTCTGGCTCGCGCGGTGCGCAAATCTCCGGCTTCCAGTTGGATCTTGAGGCGTTCGCGATCGCGTTTGCGGTAGATTTCTTCGGTGCGGTCGATTTCCTCCCCTGCGATGCCGACCTCTGCCATGGCCTGGCGCGCCATGCGTACCGCCGAATCGAGTACCTCCCGCACGACGCCCGCAACCGGCGCATCCCTCAGCTTGAGAAGCGCGCGCCGGTCATAAGCGCGCACGAAGATGCCGGCCTTTGGAAAAGCGTCGTGCACTGCCTCGACAAGTTCAGGCCCAACCTGGTCACCGTCCATGCAGAACAGGATTAGCTCGGCCTGCGCCCCTCCAGCTTGACGCAACAAGTCCAGCCTCGTCCCATCACCGAAATAAACCTTCGCGCCAAACTGCCCGGCGATGTCGATCATTTCGATGTCGGTGTCGATTAGCGTGACGGCGATACCTTGGTCGACCAGCATCTGGCCGACAGTCTGCCCGAATCGGCCATAGCCGACAATCAACGCTGTCGACCCGTCGGCTACCGGCCCGTCACGTTCTTGAGGCACCACCGGTGCGGCGCGCAAGCGACGCGTCGCCATCATGAGGAATGGCGTCGTTGCCATCGACAGCGTAATGATCGCGCCAAACAAGCTCGCTGCTTCGGGAGCGATCAAGAGCGCGCGTTGGGCCTGCGTAAACAGGACGAAGCCGAACTCACCACCTTGGCTCAGCAGAAGCCCAAGGGCCAGAGCGGGACGCCACGCCATCCGGAACGCCATCGCCAGTCCGGTGATGATCACGCTCTTGGTGACGATCAATGCCAGCGCCATTCCGACGACAAAGAGAGGCCGCGCGGCAATCGCTGTCAGGTCGAGCATCATCCCGACCGACAGAAAAAAAAGTCCAAGCAGAATCGAGCGGAATGGCTCGACATCAGCTTCGAGTTCATGGCGGTAGGGCGAATCGGCGAGCATCACGCCAGCAACAAATGCTCCGAGTGCAGTAGAGAGATGGAGCGCCTCCATCACCGCGGAACTTGCAATAACGGCAAACAGCCCGGCGAAGACGAACATCTCGCGCTCGCCGAGGTTGCCGATGAGCCGGAATAGCGGACGCAGGATGAAACGCCCTGCCAGCCCCAGTCCGACGACGGCCCCAAGCGTGTACAAGAACATTAGCCAACCCGGAGGCCCGCTAACATCTGCAGGATTCCGACTCATCGCCGTGACGATCGCGATCAATGGAACGATGGAGAGATCCTGGAACAACAGCACCGAAAACGCCCGCTCGCCGAGTGGGGTGTGCAGACGACCGGCCGACTGCAGCATCGGCAGTACTTGTGCTGTCGAACTTAGCGCCAAAGGTAGGCCAAGCGCGAGTGCAGCATAGGGAGAAAAGCCAACGGCGAGCCAAACGATCGCGCTGAGGACAATGCCGCAGAGCGCGACCTGAGCAAGGCCGAGGCCTAATATGTCCGCCTTGAGCCGCCACAATCGCGATGGATTGAGTTCAAGCCCGACGAGGAATAACAGCAAAGCAATGCCAAGTTCAGCCACGCCGAGCTTCGATTCGACGCCGCCAACGAGGCCCAGCCCTTGCGGCCCGATCAACGCCCCGGCAACGAGGAATCCCAGTACCGCCCCCAATCCCAACTTTCGGAACAGCATCACGAAGACGAGTCCAGTGCCAAACAGGAGCACGCCCTCGCGCAGCAGGGACGCCGTCATGCAGCTGCTCGTGCTGCTGCCTCGGCAGCCGCTTCGAAGGCGAGTCGCACTGCACCGTGTCGCGCGGGATAAGCCCGCGCCCGCTCAAGCAGTTCGATACCCGGCCATTCGGGTTGTGCGGCATCCGCCCGTGCGAGCCAGCGAGCGAGATCGTCGCTTGCCGAACTGAGCTCGTTGCTGCCGAGTCCGAGAATGTGGCGGGCCAAAAGCGTTGCAGCCGCCTGGCCTAGTGCGCAGGCCCGGACTTCATGACCATATGCCGCAACTCGCCCTTGGGTATCGAGGCGCATATCGACTGTGATTCGTCCGCCACAGGTCGACGAACGACGGTCAACAGTGACAGCTGGACGATCAAGGCGGGGAAAGGTCGCCGCACAAGTGGCTAGGCGAAGGATATCAATCGAATACAACGGTTCGCTCACTGATTGCGTCCCGCCTCGACTGCACCGACGAGAGCAGCGCTGCTCGCTCGAAGTAAGGGGTAAGTCTTTGATTGAGTCATCCACTGGGGGCGCATCGCTTTTTCGCCGTTCAAGAAGTCGAAGATCAACGTCATCAAGAGAAACGCCAAAGTTGCTGCCAGTAATCCCTTGAGCAGGCCAAAACCCAGCCCCATCACGCGATCGACCGGTCCAAGCAGTGCGGCACGTGCCGCGTTGCCCACATGGCTGCCGACCACCCGCGTCGCAATAAAAGCGCCGCCAAAACAGAGCGCGACGGCGAGGACCGAAGCTCCTCCAGAGCTGCCAGTCGGCTTTTCTAATATAGTGTCGACGGGGGCGTAAAACAGCTTCACCGCCGCGATTCCGACAATCCAGGCGGTGAGCGAGAAGATCTCGCTCACAAAACCACGCATCGCGCCGAACGTGGCGCCGATGCCAATTGATAACAGCACCATCATGTCGAGCGCGGTTAGTGCCGATACCATAAGTTTCGCTCAGAACGCTTGCTGCAGGCGACTGATCAACTGCCGTGCAGGGCTTGGAAGGGGCAGGCTATCGTCAAATCCGGCTTCTACACGCGAAACTCGGCGGTGAAGATCTATGCTCGCTTCCACGAAATGCTGAGCGGCTTCAGGGAGGCGAACGAGCGCCGTTGTATCGGTTTCGACCGGATCACCAAGACGGCGCGAGGCGTCACGGGCGCCATCGGCTGAAAGCTCGCCGACTTCAACCGCCCGCTGGGTTAAGAGCCATGCAACGACGTGCATGAGGCGCGTCGTCACCTTAAGCGATTCGCAACTGAAAACCACTCTGTCCATCGGCGCGAGCTGGTCGCGCGCTTCGCGGCCAACATCGTCAAAATAAGCGCGCACCTCATCGGCGAGAACCATTGCCTCTACGTAGAGGCCGTCGATCAAGCGTTTGGCTAGCATGACGGCCTCCATGGCACAGCCGGAGCAGCGGTAAAATCGCTATTCAGGGTAAACGTGGTTTCAAGCGAGAATATCGGGGATCAGCATCGTCTCGGCACGGACGATCTCGTCGCGCAACCGAAGCCTTCGCCTTTTGAGCCGGGCAAGGCGCAGCTGATCTTGAGTTCCGACACCAACAAGCGCCTCGATCGCATGGTCGAGGTCACGGTGTTCAGTGCGAATAATTTCCAGATGTGCCCGCAGGTCGCGCTCGTCCATTGAAGGCGATGCTATCGGCGCAACGCCCTGCGCTCAATCGATAATCGTACCCAAAGTACAATCGGCTCGTGGCGTAATGCCCATTATTCACCGAATCTCCGCGAAAAGAGGGGAGACAATCAACACCATTCGTGATTTTATGATGACCCATAAGTCGTAGGAGACATGGCGCCATGAACACCGCGCATCTTTCTTCCCTCAACGCCAAGCATGCCAAGATCGAGGCGCGCCTCACAGACGAACAGCGGCGACCCAATCCGGATTCAGCCCTGCTCGCGATCCTTAAAAAGCAAAAGCTCAGACTCAAAGAGGCGATTGCGACACGGTGATCGTCACCCAGCGTACGACGTCAGCGGATCGCAAGGCCGGAACGTCGTGTCGGCTTATATTTCAGATATTCGGGCAAGACGGATTTAGTGCCCGGATTCGCACGCGCGAGTCGGGGGTCGATTTCAACGTCGAAGGCAACGCCGGCCCGCCCGGGTGACGACCACGCAATTCGACCACCAATCTGGCCAATGCCCCTGATTTCTGCCGTGACGCTCGTACCGTTTGCAAGCTCGGTTGTCGCATCGATCATCATGCCACCAGCCGAGAGATTTCGTACGCGCGTGATGAATGGCTCCGAATCGGCAATGCGCACGCTCGCGCTGAGGAACAGGCTGTCGCGCTTTCTCTGACGTTTGCCCTGCTGCTGTTCGTTTGTCATCGGTCCGCGTCCACCAAAAATCTCCGGCTGGCATTCTTTATCGCACAAAAGCTGCCAAAATTGTAAACGCGGACAGCCGGGCTGATTATTCGTCGCGAGAGACCTTTTCGTTCCGCTCGTGCGCTTCCTGCGCCTCTACCGTCATCGTCGCGATCGGCCGTGCCTCGAGGCGCCCGAGTGAAATGGGCTCACCGGTAACCTCGCAGTAGCCATACTCTCCGTCCTGGATCCGACGGAGTGCCGCTTCAATTTTTGAGATGAGTTTGCGCTGTCTATCACGGGTTCGCAGTTCGATCGACCAATCGGTCTCACTCGATGCCCGGTCCGTAACATCCGGTTCGCGAAGCGGTTCATTTTGCAAGGTGTTCAGAGTGTCCTGCGACTCGCGCAAAATCGCCTCTTTCCAACCTGCCAGCTTGTCCCTGAAATAGGCAAGCTGCCGCTCGTTCATGAAGGGCTCGTCAGCCGTTGGCCGATAGTCGGGGTGATTTTCGTTTGCGCTCACCGACCCCGATCCTTGCCCGAAACCCGACGAATTTAGTGCCGTCGCCATCCCGCTACTCCTTCGCGGTCCGGCGGCCCGTCAGACGCGGGCCCATCCGTAACCTCTATGGGGCGGGCCTATAGAGAGACGCAAACGGGCGCACAAGCATCTGCTAAAATGTGACAATTCATGGTCGATCCTTTGCCTTCGCCGCACCGTGTTGGCGCCCATCGCCATTGAAATAGCCCCTAAATGATACATTAACCGTCTGCGTTGGTGCGCTGCCGGGGAAAACAGCTTGAGGACGCGCAATATTGGGTCAAATCGGGTTGCGAAACCAGTTTGTTCGCCGCAGTCCCTGAGTCCTGAAAAGGCCGATCGCGCGTATGTCGCGCACATCCGGCCGGCGTGATTGAACAGGACGATGCTATGTCGGTAAAGATGGCTCTCGCGAAACTTTGCGCCTGCGCATGTGGCGGTGCAATCATCGGCGGTGGTGCAATGCACGTCGCAGGCCAACCGATGGCTCGTCCAGCGCACGTATACAAAGTCAAAAAGCGCGCGCCGGTCCGCGTCGCCTCGGTCTGCCGTAATGGCGTCGGCCTGGGCTGTCACCGGGTCATCAAACGCTTTCGCCGCATTGTGACCACGCAGCTCGCCTGCGCGGCGCCGACCGTAACGACGGTTACATCGCGCGGCGCTCTCATCGCGCTTCCGCCGATGGAGACGCGCGAGTCAGCGTTCGCCAGCAGCGGCGGTGCGATCCCAGTCGTGGTCGGTGGTTCAGGCGGATTCGGCGGCTTTGGTGGCGGATTCTTTGCTGGCGGATTTTTCGGTGGCTCAGGCGGGAGCAGCGGGAGCGTTGTTGTAACTTCAACAACGAGCGGTTCTACCTCAACGTCCAGCGGCGGTTCGGGCGGGAGCTCGACCTCGACAGGAGGATCGTCGACTTCGACCGGGGGCTCTTCGACCTCGACGGGGGGATCCTCGACGTCGACGTCCAACGGTGGCTCGTCGACATCAACGTCGAACGGCGGTTCTTCGACCAGCACTTCGTCGGGAGTCTCGTCTTCGACCTCGACAAGTAGCGGCGTATCTTCGAGCACTTCGACAAGCGGCAGCAGCTCTACCAGCGGCAGTTCGTCCACGAGCACCAGCTCGTCGACCAGCGGTAGCACGTCATCGAGCAGTTCATCGGGCGGTTCATCGGGCGGCCATGAGCCTCACCCGGTTCCGGCGCCGCCGATGATGCTATTGTTCGGGCTGGGTGCAGCGACGCTTGTCGTCCGCGGTCGTATCGCCCGCCGCAACGCAGCCTGAACGCAAGGTTGCAAGCGTTCGAGCTCGGCGCCATAGCGCCCGGCCATGCATGATATCCGCTTGATCCGCGACGACCCTACTGCATTCGACCAGGCGTTGGCTCGGCGCGGCGTGGCGCCGTCGTCGGAAACGATACTCCAGCACGACGCAATTCGCCGTGCGCGCATGACAATGGCCGAACAAGCCGTTGCTGAGCGAAACCGGATATCCGCAGCAATCGGGCCGCTGACGAAACAGATGATGGCAGCGAGCGATGGCGAACGCCCTGTTCTCGCCGACAAGATTACAGCCTTGAAGGCGACGCTTGGCGACAAAACCGAAATCGAACAGTTCGAACGCGAAGCGGCCGAAGCCGCATCGCAGCTTGACGCGCAGCTGGCGGCGCTCCCCAATCTTCCCGCGCCCGACGTACCCGACGGGGTGAACGAAGATTTTAACGTCGTCATCAGCGAACAAGGCGACCACAAGCTGTTCGCATTTACACCTCGTGAACATTTCGACTTCGGTCCCGCACTCGGTCTCGATTTCGAATCGGCCCAGACTGTATCCGGCGCGCGCTTTGTATACCTGCGCGGACCGATTGCGCGTCTTTCGCGGGCGCTCGGCCAGTTCATGCTTGACCTACACACGACCGGTTATGGCTATGAAGAAGTCGCTCCGCCGCTCTTGGTGCGCGATGAAGCTGCGTTTGGCACTGGACAATTACCCAAGTTCCGCGATGACCTGTTCCAGACGACAGACGGCCGCTGGCTGATCCCAACTGCCGAGGTCAGCCTTACCAACCTCGTGCGCGAGCGCGTATTGTCGGCCACCGAGCTCCCGATACGCTTCACCGCACTGACGCCGTGCTTCCGGTCCGAAGCGGGTGCGGCAGGGCGCGATACGCGTGGCCTGATCCGCCAGCACCAGTTCGACAAGATCGAGTTAGTGTCGATCACGACACCCGATGAGTCCGAAGGGGAACACGAGCGCATGACGCAGGCCGCCGAAAATGTCCTCGACCGCCTCGACTTGCCGTACCGCCGCATGCTGTTATGCGCCGGTGACATGGGTTTTACCTCAAAAAAAACCTATGATCTCGAGGTCTGGCTGCCGGGGCAAAGTTCCTATCGTGAAATTTCATCTTGTTCGAACTGTGGCGATTTTCAGGCGAGACGGATGGCTGCACGATATCGCGCGACTGGCGAAAAAGCGACACGGTTCGTCCACACCCTAAACGGCTCGGGCGTTGCTATCGGACGCGCGCTGGTGGCCGTGCTGGAAAATTATCAGCAGGACGGCGGCGTGGTGCACGTTCCCGAAGCGCTTATTCCTTACATGGGTGGCGCAACGAGACTGGTGCCCTGATGCGTATCCTATTGACGAACGACGACGGCATCCATGCTCCGGGACTGAAGGTCCTGGAAGTGATTGCCCGTACTTTGACCGACGACATCTGGATTGTGGCTCCGCAGGAAGAACAATCGGGCGCAGGCCACTCGCTTACCCTAAGCCGACCGGTTCGGGTGCGCGAGCACAGCGCACGGCGCTATGCGGTCAGCGGCACCCCGACTGATTCTGTCATGATGGCTCTGGGCGTCGTCATGGGCGACGCCAAACCCGACCTCATCCTCTCGGGCGTGAATCGCGGGGCCAACCTTGCCGAAGATGTGACCTATTCTGGGACGGTTTCGGCTGCGATGGAGGGGGCGCTCGCGGGTTACCGTTCGATTGCGTTAAGCCAGGTTTATGCGCGTGAAGGCATGGGCGACACCGTCCCGTTCGCGGCCGCGCAAGCTTGGGGGAAGCGTGTGCTCGAGCCACTCATCCTTGCCGAAATGCCGGAACGCACGCTGATCAACGTTAACTTCCCAGCGATGGCCCCCGATGCCGTACGCGGCGTCAAGGTAGTTGAGCAGGGCTTCCATGAATATGGCCGTGCCAAGATCGTCAAGGGCATAGATCCGCGCGGTTACCCCTACTATTGGTTCGGGCTGGGCGCGACCAAGCAGACGCCAGGACACGCCACTGATCTGGAAGCGGTTGCTGACGGTTTCATAACCGTGACGCCGCTCCACCTCGACCTGACTCACTACGTCTCTATCCCCATACTTACCCAGGCTCTTTCGGGCTGTTAGACACGCCCGCGTGTGCGACGGTGACCACGATCGGCGAGATAGCCTGCGTTGGGCCATGCGTGTCGGAATAATTTCGGGCCCGTCAAGCACTGGTCGCGGCGACATATTGGTAGACGTCGCTTTTGGACAAACCTCAAGCCGCACCCCACCACACGCTCGACCTGATTGCGCCGACAAACCTTGTTGCCTCGCCGGCCTTGTTACGCCGCTGGGAAATCCATCCGCTAAACGATCCGGCAATCAAATTCCGTGCAGTAACCGACGACGTCAGACCGGACGGGAACCGCCGCCGAAGCGGCGCGACACGGGGCGAGGCGCGCTGACCCATAGCTCGGCGCGGTACCGAAGCGTGCAAGCGGATTGCCGACTATCGCAAACAATCACCTATGCTGCCTCGAACATTTCGACGGGCATTATCATTGTGCTCTCCGCACCCGCTTCAAGCTTGCGGCGCAGCGCGCTGGTATCGGGCATGATCCGTTCAGCGTAAAACCGTGCCGTTATCAGCTTTGCATTCAGGAAGGCGGGGTCGCCTTCTCCCGCCGCCAACAGCCGTTGCGCAGCGGTTGCCATCCGCAGCCACATCATCCCGACCGCGACAATGCCCATGAGATGCATGTAGGGTACTGAGGCGGCACCCGCATTGTCGGGGTTGGTCAGGCCATTTTGCATGAGCCATAGTGTCGAAGCCTGAAGGTCGCCTACCGCCTGTTCGAGGCGAGCGGCAAAATCGGCGAGCTCGGGAACCGTTCTAGCGACTGCGATTTCGTCGGTGACAACGCTGAAGAACAATTGGATCGCGCGGCCTCCGTCCTTGGCAAGTTTCCTGCCAACCAGATCGAGTGCCTGAATACCGTTTGTACCCTCGTATATCATCGCGATCCGCGCATCACGAACGTACTGTTCCATGCCCCATTCGGCGATGTAGCCATGCCCGCCATAAACTTGCTGGCTGACGGTCGCGATTTCGTACCCTTTGTCCGTGCCGTATCCCTTGATGACAGGCGTCAGCAGCGAGATAAGATCATCGGCGTTCTGCCGCTCAGCTTCTGTCTGCGCCTTGTGGGCCAGATCGACCTGAAGCGCGCCCCACAGGCACAAGGCTCGCAGTCCTTCAGTCATTGCTTTGGCTTCCATCAGCATTCGACGCACGTCGGGATGGACGAACAGCGTATCGGCTTTCTGGCTGGGCTCCTTCGCCCCGTTCAGCGAGCGTCCCTGACGGCGATCCTTTGCGTATTGGACCGCGTTCTGTCGCGCGACCTCGGCAATGCCTAATCCCTGAAGGCCCACACCGAGCCGCGCGGCGTTCATCATGATGAACATGGCAGCAAGACCCTTCATTTCCTCACCAACGAGGAAACCAGTCGCACCATCATAATTCATAACACACGTCGAATTGGCATGGATGCCCATTTTATGCTCGATAGCTCCGCAGCTCACCGCGTTGCGAGCGCCGAGCGATCCGTCGTCGTTGACGAGAAACTTTGGCACGATGAATAACGAGATACCCTTCACACTGTCAGGTGCGCCGGGCGTCTTGGCAAGGACGAGGTGGATGATGTTTTCGGTCAGGTCGTGCTCGCCTGACGAGATGAATATCTTGGTGCCCGTGACCAACCATGAACCATCGGCTTTGGGTTCGGCCCTCGTCGTAATGAGACCCAGATCGGTTCCACATTGCGGTTCGGTCAGGTTCATCGTTCCGCCCCATTCACCCGCGACCATCTTGGGAACGTACTTTGCCTTTTGTTGCTCGGATCCCTTCACCAGCAGCGACGAGACAGCCCCCATCGTCAAACCCTGATACATGGCGAATGCCATGTTGGCCGAGATCAGATATTCCTCAAACGCGGTAGAAATCACGTGCGGCAAGCCCTGTCCGCCGAATTCCTCGGGCATGCCGAGCGTCGTCCAGCCCCCTGCGATAAACTCGCTGTAGGCCTGCTTAAACCCCTTGGGCGTCGTCACCGACCCATCGGCATGACGCGTGCAACCCTCCTGATCGCCCGACAGGTTGAGCGGGAACAGGACCTTCGCTACAAATCGGCCGCCCTCTTCCAGAACAGCATCGACGGTCTCGGGCGTTGCATTTTCGAACCCGGGAAGGTTGGCGTAACGATCGAGTCCGATCACGCTGTTGAGAACAAAGCGCGTGTCGCGGACCGGGGCGGTATATTGGGGCATCAGAATGTCCTTGTTGGATGGTTAGTGCGTGTCGTGTTCGGCCGCCTGGACCGTCTTCACGAAGCGATGCAATTCATCAACGTGCGCGTCGATGTCGGCGCGCTGTTGTCTAAGTAGATCGATGCGTGCGAGACACTTTTCGATGGTGACGTGGCGCTGTGTGGCGCGGCCGTCACCGACGTCGTAAAGGTCAATCATCTCGCGGATATCGGCGAGACTGAACCCGACCCGCTTCGCTCGCAAGATCCACGCGAGACGCGCCCGGTCGCGCTTGGTGTAAATCCGCGTTGTCCCGCGCCTGACCGGCGAGATCAGTCCCTCGTCTTCATAGAAACGCAGGGCACGCGCGGTGACCCCGAACTCCTCTGAGAGGTCCGAAATGGAGAAGATATGCCGGTCGCGAAAATCCGGCGTCTCTAGGGTCGCGTGGGAGCCAATGTCTGCCATCTGCAGAGTCTAGTTGACGTAAACGTAAAGCGCAAGCTCACCGCCGGTGCAGTGAACCGTCCTCGATGCTGCGATAAAAACAGCTGCGCGCACCAGTATGGCAAGTCGGGCCCGAAGGTGCAGCCTTGATCCACACCGAGTCCTGATCGCAATCAATCCGGAGCTCGATCACCCGCAGCACATTCCCGGACTCTTCGCCCTTGCGCCACAGTTTGGCGCGGCTGCGTGACCAGAAATGCGCTTCGCCTGTAGACTGGGTCAGTTCCAGCGCCTCTGCATTCAAATGGGCGACCATAAGCAGCTCACCGGTCGCAACATCAGTGACGACCCCGGTGATCAAACCACTCGCATCCCATTTTGGATTCAGGCGACTTTCAGCTTCGCGATCTCCAGTCACTGCAAAATATTCCTGTTACAAAAACGAGACAGCACGCCCTCTCGTCCCTATATGCGCCTCATTCGACGCCGACAACGGACCCGATCCTTGCTGACGACACACCCATATGACGATGACAAACTTCGCGAAGAGTGCGGTATTTTTGGTGTGTGGGGCTCTGAATCCGCGGCAGCACTTGTCGCGCTCGGACTTCATGCACTGCAGCATCGCGGTCAGGAATCGGCCGGGATAAGCTCGTGGGATGGACGGCAGTTCCACACCCACCGCGCCATGGGGCACGTTGCGGGCAATTTCGACCGCGACGATATAATCCGTAGCCTTCCGGGTCCGATGGCGTGTGGGCATGTTCGCTATGCGACGACAGGTGAGACCACGCTGCGCAACGTGCAGCCGCTCTACGCCGACCTTGCGTCGGGCGGATTCGCGATTGCGCACAACGGCAACGTGTCGAACGCAATCGCAATCCGCCGCGAGCTTGTGCGGCGCGGCTCTATTTTCCAGTCGACCAGTGATACGGAAGTTTTCATCCACCTCGTCGCTACGAGTACCTATAGAACATTGCTGGACAAATTCGTCGATGCTTTGAAGCAGGTTGAGGGAGCCTATTCCCTGATTTGCATGACCACTGAGGGGATGGTCGCCTGTCGCGATCCGCTCGGCATCCGCCCTTTGGTCATGGGCGAACTCAACGGCGCGACGATCTTCGCGTCGGAGACCGTTGCGCTCGATGTGGTTGGTGCGACCTATATTCGCACAGTCGAGCCTGGGGAGCTCGTCATCGTTACAGCAACGGGCGTTCGTTCTGTGAAGCCCTTCCCCGCTGCCCATCCTCGTCCCTGCATTTTCGAGCATGTGTATTTCAGCCGCCCCGATTCGCTTGTCGCCGATTCGCCTGACGGATTGAGCGTCTATGATGTGCGCAAAGCCATTGGCGCACAGCTTGCCATCGAAAACCCGGTCGATGCGGATCTTGTCGTACCGGTACCCGACTCCGGAACGCCTGCTGCGATCGGCTACGCACAGCAATCGGGCATCCCGTTCGAGCTCGGGATCATTCGGTCGCACTATGTGGGCCGCACGTTCATCCAACCCGGCGATCAAGTCCGCCACCTTGGGGTAAAACTGAAACACAACGCAAACCGCGCGTTGATCAAGGACAAGCGCATCATTCTCGTGGACGACAGCATCGTCCGCGGCACGACGAGCCTGAAGATCGTGCAGATGATGCGCGACGCGGGCGCCGCGGAGGTTCATCTGCGGATCGCCAGCCCGCCAACACGACATAGTTGTTTCTATGGCGTCGATACACCTGAACGGACCAAGTTGCTGGCACACAAGCTTGACGTCGGCGGCATGCAGGATTTCATCCACGCCGACTCGTTGGGATTTGTCACAATCGACGGTCTCTACAAAGCACTGGGCGAGGCGAAACGCGCCGATATCCGACCACAATATTGTGATGCATGTTTTACCGGTGATTATCCGACGCGCCTGACCGATCAAGATGAGCTCGTTCCTGAAGCCCAGTTCGAATTGCTTGCGGAGCGCGTTGTGTGAGCCAAGCGAAGTTGGCGCTCGTCACCGGCGCATCGCGTGGGATCGGAGCGGCAACTGCCCGAACGTTGGCCGCCGCTGGTTATCACGTCGTCCTCACGGCACGCACGGCCGCTGGTCTCGAAGACGTTGAAAACTCTATCCACGACGCAGGGGGCAGTGCGACGATTGCGCCGCTCGACTTGACAGATGGTGACTCGATCGGTCGGCTGGCGTCAGCGATTTCAGGGCGCTGGGACGCGCTGGATCTGCTCGTCCTGAATGCGGCTATGCTCGGCACGCTCACTCCGGTTCCCCATATCGATCCCAAGGAATTCGCTAAAGTGATGACCCTGAATGTCACCGCTCAAGCGACCATGATTGCAGCGTTCGATCCGATGTTGCGCGCGTCGAAGGATGCGCGCGTGGTCGGCATTACGTCGAGCGTCGGCGCGGCGCCACGCGCATATTGGGGAGCCTACGGAGCATCAAAAGCTGCGTTCGATACACTGCTCGGGGCATATGCCGACGAAACTAACGGACGAATAAAGGTCGCAATTGTCGATCCTGGCGCGACGCGGACTGCGATGCGTGCCCGAGCCTATCCCGGCGAGGATCCGGCGACGCTGAAGGGAACTGAAGTCGTAGCCGCGCGCATCGCCGACCTGCTACGCGACGGCTTCAAAAGCGGCGAGCGGATATGCGTTAACCTTGATTGCTAGGCGTTGGGTAACGGATAACGGGCATTCTCGGAGCAGCAATCTCGAAGAGGGTGACCACGATGACCTTGGCTCTCGTCAATGACAAATATGGACAAGCTGCACAGGAAGACCGCTGCGGCCCGCGCGTGACCCTCAACATCCCGGCGATAATGCGACCGTCGGGTGCAAGCCCCTTTCCGACTGTCTTGATCGATTTATCGATCGGCGGATTTGCCGCCCAAGCCGTAACGGGGATCCGCGCAGGAAGTCTATGCTGGCTTACTATCGGTCCCTTCAAGGGGCTTCAGGCCGAAGTCGTATGGAACGATGGGCAGGTTGTTGGTTGTGCCTTCGCAACCTTGCTGAACCCCGCAATTTTCGAGACGATTGTCAATCGACGCTAGGTTAGCGCCCTGCGTCGATCGCCGCCTGCACGGCCTTGTAGAACCGCTCGCGCCCGGCACCTACACCATCATCGTCGGTAGCCTTGGGCCAGTCGCCATTCGATGCGATGACCAGCTTGCGTTTCGGGTCGACAAATATCCCCTGACCAAAAATGCCTTGCGCGGCAAAGCTTCCGTCATCGTTGGTCCACCATTGAAACCCGTAACCACGACCGGGCTGGGCGATATCAGCTTGTTTGGTCGTGGCCTGCGCAAACCATCCGTCGGGCACGATCCGCTTGCCGCCAGCCATGCCTCCGTCAATGACGAACTGTCCGAGGCGGGCATAATCACGCAGACGCGCGGAGATGCAGCAGCCGCTGATCTCATGCCCGGTGTCGCCGAGAACCCAGAAAGCGTCGGCCTCCATGCCGTAAGGTTTCCAAATCTTTTCCGAGAGGTAATCGGACAGGTTTGTTCCTGTAGCCGATGAGACGAGAACGCCGATGAGATTGGTTTCGCCGGTCTTGTACACCCATTTGGTCCCGACGGGCGCCTCGCGGGTCAACTTCTTCATGTAGCTGACGGTTATGTCTTCTCCAGGTACCGGCTTTTGGAGGGCGAATTGCGCAACGTCTGATTTCGGGTCAGCGTAGTCTTCGTTCCATCTCACGCCTGAGGTCATCGTCAGCAACTGACGCACGGTTACATCATCGTACACCGAGTGGCGCAGTCCCGGAATATATCGCGTCACCTTGTCGTCAAGGCTTTTGATATAGCCATCCTCCATAGCCGCTCCGACGAGCGTCGACGTAAAGGATTTAGCCACTGAAAAGCTAGTCCACCGCCCTTGGGGGCCGTAGCCGAGACTATAGTGCTCAAACCTGATTTTGTTGTCCTGAACGATAAGAAGTCCGGCGTTGCGTTGACTTTCCATGTAGGCGTTTACGTCAAAGTCCAGCCTGATGGGCGAGCCCTTCTCGAAAGTATGGATTGACCCGCCGGCTGGAATATTGCGGACGGTGGCGAGTTTTTCGAGCGCCCGAAAACCATTGTCGCGCTGGTCTTGAGTCCAGAAAAGCACATTCTTGTCCTTGGGCAGATCGGCAAACAGCTTGATTGTATCGCACGCACCGAGCGACAGGACGACCAAAAACACAAATATACGGGATGGCCTCATCCCTTCCCCTCCCGATACGCTGTCAACGCTCGCTCGCGTCCTTCGCGATGTCCAATCAAGGGATTGGCATAGGTTGAAGGGGCAGCGCCCGCGCCGTGCGGATCGTGAATCGTCGCATCGGGCAAATGAGCAAGTTCGGCGACCCATTTGCGAATATAATCGCCGGCGTGGAATTTCTCCGACTGCCCAAGGGGTGCCATGATGCGCACGAACATGTTGGCGTCGACGCCAGACCCGGCGGTCCACTGCCAATTTACCGCGTTGGAGCCATAATCGGCATCGACCAACGTGTCCCAAAACCAGCGTTCGCCTCGCCGCCAGTCGATCAGGAGATGCTTTACTAGAAATGACGCTGCAATCATGCGGACGCGGTTGTGCATCCATCCCGTCGCCCACAGTTCGCGCATACCGGCATCAACGATAGGATAGCCTGTCTGACCCCGTGTCCAAGCACGGAATTCGCGGGTCGCCTGGGGGCCTGAGCGCCATGCAAGTTTGTTCAACTCTGCCCGTGCGTTGGCAGTGCCATAGTCGGGGAACTGGTCGATGATATTGGCGGCATAGTCTCGCCAGCCGATCTCGCGCAGGAACGGTTCACTGCTAGCGCCAACTTTTTTCGAGACGTGATGCCAGACCGTGGCAGGAGAGATCTCGCCGAAATGGAGATGCGGTGACAGGCGTGAAGTGCCCCCTTGGGACGGCAGATTCCGGGTGCCATCGTAATCGCCAACGATATTGAGAAAGGCACGAAACGCGGTTTTGGCACCCTCCTCGCCTGGCGTCCAGACGTCGAATCCAGAGGCCCAATCAGGCTTGCTCGGTAGCAGGTGCCAATTTGGGAGATTGTCACTCCTTGTCTCGACCGCGTCGATTCGCGCTGGCGCCGGTAACGGCTTTGGCGGCGGCATTTGTGCAACCAATGCCCGCCAATAGGGCGTGAAAATCTTGTAACGGCCGCCGCTGCCAGTGCGGACTGTCGCTGGCGCAGCCAGATAATTTCTATCGTGGAGGACAAGCCGGTCGCAAAGTTCATGATCTATCCGCTGCAACCAGGGCTCGTAAGCCCGTGTGGCATGGATGTGTTTTGCGCCCGTCTCCGTCATCAACCGACGAAGTTCGGTTGCGGTGTCGCCGCGACGCAAGATGAGCTTTGCACCGCTCGCCTCGAGCGACTTGGCCAAAGCCGTGAGGCTGTAATGTAACCACCACCGCTGGGCTCTCCCCATGGCGTTTGACCCAGCCGTCATATCGTCCAGGACATAGACCGGGATGACCGGCCCGGACTCGAGCGCCGCCATCAGCGCGGCATTGTCGGCGAGGCGCAGATCCTGACGAAACCAGAGGATTACCGGCTCAGATGACATGTGGCTCCTTGTCCACCTGCCATGTCTGGCCCTTGGCGATGAGTGCGGCGAGATCAGGCGTCTTGCCCTTCGCGGCCGCGAGGTTTTGGGCAACGACTGCACCCTCGAAGGTCGCCGCGGGACTGTCGTAAATGACGCCGAGCGCGACCGGAAACGACGCCGCAGGCAGTTCAACAAGCAAATGCGCGAGCATACGGTTGGCAATGTCGTGCACCATTACGCCAGCTGCTTTCCAGTCGCCATTCGCAACGTCGACAACCTCGAACGCCAACCTGTCTAGGTTTAGGCGGAGCCCCTTGCTCCCGCCGTCGAAAACCATCGGTTCGCCGTGGGTCAGCCAAAGCTGGCCAGCCGCGGCGTTGGAGCGATCGGTGAACGAGGCGAACACATCGTCGTTGTAGACGATGCAGTTCTGAAATATCTCGACGAACGCGGTACCCTTGTGCGTATGGGCGGCCTTCAACACGTCGGGCAATCGCTTGTGCACGTCGATCGCACGTGCGACGAACCGTGCACCCGCGCCGAGCGCAAAGACGCATGGGCTCGCAGGCGTGTCGACTGAGCCGAACGGAGTCGACGGGCTACGCGTGCCAACGCGCGATGTTGGCGAATACTGCCCCTTGGTCAGCCCGTAAATCTCGTTGTTGAACAGCAGCACCTGACAATCGAGGTTGCGGCGTAGCAAGTGCATCGTGTGGTTGCCGCCGATAGACAAAGCATCGCCGTCCCCGGTGATAATCCACACGTCCAATTCGGGATTGGCGAGTTTCACGCCGGTCGCAACCGCAGGCGCACGACCATGGATCGTATGAAAACCGTAGGTTTCCATATAATAAGGAAACCGTGACGAGCAGCCAATACCACTTATAAACACTGTCTTGGCCGGATCGCCACCGATCTCAGGCATCGTGCGCTGCACGGCCTTCAAGACGGCGTAGTCGCCGCAACCGGGGCACCAGCGGACTTCCTGATCGGTTGCCCAGTCCATGGGGCTCGACGTGCGAATGGGCGTAATTGCGTTCATGCGAGTTCACTTTCAATCGCCGCTTCGATTTCGGCAATGCGAAACGGCTGGCCACTCACCTTATTCAAAGGCTTAGCATCGACGAGAAACTGATCGCGTAACACCGTCTTGAGCTGACCGGTATTCATTTCGGGCACGAGGATACTCTCATATCCTTTTAAGAGCGCACCCAGATTACGCGGCATCGGCCAGATGTGGCGTAGATGAATATGATGGACGTCGAGCCCGTTCGCCCGCGCGCGACGCACCGCCTGATGGATCGGCCCGAAAGTCGACCCCCAACCAACGACCGCGAGCTTGCCACGCGTTTCGCCAAGTTCAACGGTCTGTTCGGGAATATGGTCGGCTATGCCGGCGACCTTGGCCTGCCGGATGTCGGTCATTGCCTGATGGTTCGCTGGGGCATAATCAATGTGGCCGGTGTCGACTTGCTTCTCGATGCCTCCGATGCGGTGCAAAAGACCGGGGGTGCCGGGCTTCACCCACGGTCGCGCGAGCTTGGCGTCGCGGGCATAGGGCTTGAATCCTCCGTCAGGCACTTCGGTGGTAAATTTTACCGGGAAAGGCTTGAGTGCGGCTGTGTCAGGCACCTTCCACGGCTCGGCAGCGTTTGCAATATAACCGTCGGTCAGAAGCATGACGGGCGTCATAAACTGTGTCGCCAGCCGTACAGCCTCGATCGCGCATTCGAACGCGTCGGCAGGGCTGCGCGCCGCGATGACAGGCATCGGTGCATCGCCATTGCGGCCATAGACTGCCTGATAAAGATCGGACTGTTCGGTTTTGGTCGGCAACCCTGTCGACGGGCCGCCCCGCTGCGAGTTGACGACGACAAGCGGCAGCTCGGTCATGATCGCAAGACCCATCGCTTCGCCCTTCAGCGCAATGCCGGGTCCTGACGAGGACGTAACGCCAAGATGCCCTGCATAGGACGCGCCAATTGCACTGGCGATAGCGGCGATCTCGTCCTCGGCCTGAAAGGTCGTGACGCCGAACTCCTTCAGCCGCGACAAATAGTGAAGAATCGCCGAGGCGGGCGTAATCGGGTAGCCGCCGAAGAACATTTTGAGTCCCGCGAGCTGGGTCCCTGCGACAAGACCCATTGCGAGAGCTTCAGCTCCGGTTACTGTGCGGTACAGACCCGGTTCGGCGGGCGCGGCGGCCACGCTGTGCTGGCGAACTGACGGCCCAAGCTCGGCTGTCTCACCATAAGCGTGACCGGCGTTAAGCGCTGCAATATTGGCGTCAACGAGCACGGGGCTTTTGGCAAACTTGTCGCGCAGCCACGCAATCAGTGGCTCACGGTCGCGGTCGAACATCCAAAGCGCCAAGCCCAGCGTCCACATGTTTTTGCAACGGAGCGCCTCCTTGTTGCCGAGGCCAAACGGCTTCACAGCATCGAGGGTAAGCTGGGATATGTTGAACGCGATAACCTGCCACGGGGCGAGGCTGCCATCTGTCAACGGTGACGCGGTGTATTGCGCCTTGGCCAAATTGCGCGCGCTAAATTCGCCTTCGTCAGCGATAATCAAGCCGCCCGGTTTGAGTGATCCGACGTTCGTCTTGAGCGCTGCCGGGTTCATCGCGACGAGCACGTCGGGCGCATCCCCCGCCGTCTCGATCGCCGTCGAGCCGAAATTGATCTGGAACGCCGACACGCCGAATAGCGTGCCCTGAGGTGCCCGAATTTCAGCGGGAAAATCGGGAAACGTCGCAAGATCGTTTCCGGCCAGTGCGGTCGACAGCGTGAACTGTCCGCCTGTCAGTTGCATCCCGTCACCGGAGTCTCCGGCAAAGCGCACAACGATGCTTTCAGGAGCGGGGTGAGCATCTGCTTCTTCGAGGGTGAGTTCATGAACAGCCGAAGCCATGCTAAATCCAGTTGTCAGTCCACGCGCGCCCTACGCGCCTGAGGACGTTGTCGCCAATTAGTAAAACTTGGAGGCACCGCAACCTAAATAGGCGGCGCAAAGCGTGCGCATCGTTGCAGCATGGCGTGCAGCAACAGCCATGACGTTATTTCCATATCCCCCACCCATGACGCTCGCCAGCGGAGTGCCGAGCCGCGAAGCGGTTTCGGCGACAAGAGTGTCGCGCGCGGCGATCCCTTCATCGGTGAGCGCGAGACGCCCGAGTTTGTCCTCGCCATGAATGTCGATCCCGGCCTGATAGAGAATGAGGTTGGGACGAATTCGATCGATCATGGCAACAAGAGCGGGGCGTAATGCGGCAAGATAGCCCGCGTCGTCGACTCCGTCGGGCAGCGCAACATCGAGCGTAGAGCGGGCCTTTCGCAACGGAAAGTTCCTCTCCGAATGAACGGAAAGCGTCGCGATGTCAGTCCGGCCCGCAAGGATGACGGCAGTCCCGTCGCCCTGATGCACGTCGCAATCGACAATCAAAATGCGGGTCGCATCACCCTGAGCGTGTAAGCGAAGAGCCGCAATCGCAAGATCGTTGAACACGCAATACCCAGCGCCACTGTCGGGCAAAGCGTGATGACTGCCGCCCGCGGCATTCGCCGCGTAGCCGGTTTTGAGCGCCAATTTCGCTGCAAGCCAAGTACCGCCAGGACTGACCTGCGCACGGCGGGCAACCTCGGGGGTGACACGAAATCCGATGCGACGTTCGACGACCGAATCGACGTTGGCGCTCAACACCGCTTCGACATAGGCAGGATCGTGAGCGGCCTCGAGCCAGACGCGAGGCATCGACTCGGGACGATGCTCGGTCAAATTACCGCCCGCGCGCAACAGGTCCATAACCACCGCATATTTGCTGAAATGGTGCGTACCGTCAGGTGCCGTAACGGCATAGTCGGGATGGTGGACGACGTGCAGCATCCTCCGCTAACTAGAAGCCAGAGCGCATTTGCGCCAGTGGAGAGCCTCATGCCTGTCGACATTTCCCCCCCAAGCAATCGCGCCGATGTGAATGCGTTCCTGACGTTTCTAAACAGCGTGCCGGGGCCCAAGATGCACGAGCTCTCACCCGAGGCTGCGCGGATAGCAATGGGCGCCATGCGCGCCGTGGCTGAGTTAGAAACCGGTCTCTTGGCAGTGATCAAGGATTTGGCGATCCCTGGTCCGGCAGGTACGATTCCCGCTCGTCTTTACGACGCGCGCGATCGACGCGAGCCTGGCCCGGTGATGGTGTTCTACCATGGCGGCGGGTTCGTCATCGGTGACCTCGACACCCATGAACCCTATTGTGCTGAAGTTGCCCGGGTGCTCGATATCCCCGTTGTCGCAATCGATTACCGACTTGCGCCCGAGGCTCCCTGGCCGGCTGCACCGGACGATTGTGAGGCGGCGACGCGGTGGATCGCCCAAAGCCCGTCTGAATTGGGCCGCAAGGTGACCGGTCTGGTACCGTCGGGCGACAGCGCGGGAGGGAATTTGGCCGTTGTGGTCACGATGGCCCTGCGCGATAAGCCCGCGGCAGTACCCGTGATTGTGCAGTTCCCCATCTATCCAGTTGTGGACGACCGTGCGGATTGGCCCTCATATTTGGAGCACGGTGTGGGAAAGCTGCTGACATTCGAGGCAATGCAATATTTTACAGACGCCTATAAGTCCGAAGCCGGGCATCCCCGCGCTTTTCCATTGAAGCATGATCATAAGGGGATGCCCCCAACGCTTTTGGTGACGGCGAGTCTTGACCCCTTACGCGATCAGGGCCGCGCTTATGTGGGTGAGCTGGCGAAGGCTGGTGTGCCGGTGACGTACCGCGAGGCCGTTGGGAACATCCACGGCTTCATCACGATTCGCAAGGGTATCCCGTCGTCGCAGGGCGATGTCGCCGGATTTCTCGACGTCCTTAAGCCGATGATCGCCGAAGCCGTGGCACGCCAGACCGTCGCGCAAGTCGGCCCGTGAGCAAACCTCTCGACTACCGCCCTGCAGCTGCCGTCATGTTGCTCAATGCTGCCAATAAGGTGTTTGTGGCCCAACGGCTCGATTCCAGTCTTGACGCTTGGCAAATGCCACAGGGCGGGCTCGACCCCGGCGAAGATGCGCGAGCCGGTGCGCTGCGCGAGCTGGAAGAAGAAACCAGTATAAGCTCGGCTCTGGTTGAATTTATTGCGCAATCATCCAAAGAGCTCTTTTATGACTTGCCGCCAGACTTGGTTGGGAAACTGTGGACGGGACGTTACGCGGGGCAACGGCAACATTGGTTTCTGATGCGCTTTCTGGGAATCGACACCGATGTCGACCTGATGACCAAGCACCCTGAATTTCGCACTTTCCAATGGGTCGACCCGTGGCTGCTGCCCGAACTGATTGTCCCGTTCAAAAGGTCGCTCTACGAAGCGGTATTGGCCGAGTTCGCCCAGTACCTTCCGGCAAGGGAATATTGAAGCGGGGTGCCCCGTCGGTTTGCTGCCGTTTCTCGTTTCCCTTGTCGTGATCGGCGGTGTGTTCGTGCTTACTCGGCTCGGACGTGCGGGTCGGATCGGCGCGGCGGCGGTCTGGGTCATGCCCGTGACGGCATCTTTTGGTAACGGCTCAGAACGCTGGTTCCAGCCGCAGCCCGCGGTGGATATGACCGTGTGCGCGATTTTCGCCCTGGCACAACAACTTGGAATTGGTACCGGCATGCTGCGCGCCTACGGCCTTGAGCTCCACTGTTGTCCGATGCCGGCGCTGTGCTGATGGAAACGTCGAGCGATGCTTGCCACATGCTCGCGGTGTTCGTCTTGCTGCCGACAGGTTTTCGAAACATTTCGGTAGGCGCGGGCGCCGCAGCGGTCGTGCCGTCGATGCTGTTCGCACTGGGCGCGATCGTCACGCAGCGTCTCACGATTTGGATGCGGGTCCGAACGCTGCTCCTCGCGCGCTAACTGCGCGCGGCGGCCGCCGGGAACGCGCGGCTGTTGCGCAGAATTGCTGTGGTCGCCAGCGCCACGACCGCCCTCACAGGCGCGATCTCTGCGAAGGGTCATCGGCATTCGCAAGACTGGCTTTGCGTATTGGATCTTCAACGCCCCCAGTTCGCCCCTGAGCCTTGCGAGTTATGCCGCTGTTGCACCCGCAGCAGCTTTGGTGGCGAGCATCTGCTGCATTTTAGCATCCATGAACGAGTAATCGGTCGCATATAGATACGCCTCCCAACCTGCCACATAGCAAATTCCCGCCACACCGGCGATCCCGAGGCCTATGCCGAAGTCCAGCTGACCGCCACGCCGCCCTGCACCGTGTCGCGATACCGTTGCACGCCAATAAAAATCATCGTCAGGGCGACGAGCGTCGTCAGGTAACCCACCACCATCCCACGCAAGCCGTGGTCGGCCTCGAAACGGATACTGAGCTGAATACCGACAACAACGATTATTCAGACAATGACGCCGTAAGTCGCAATCACGCGTCCCATGGCCATTCCCCTCTCGTGGCGCCGACGATGGAAGACAGCCGTTCGCTCAGCTCGATCATCCTTATGAAAGATTTCTCGGTTATGATCACCTTACGGTCGGTCGTGATCAACCCGGCGTGGCCGGCGGCTTGCAGCCTCCAGCTTTTAGCAGAATTGCCAACGATATGTCGTGATTACCTCAAGCGATTTTGAGAGTCCGCGCGCATTGACATAGTTGGGATGGCACATGCTACCGGGCATGAGAGTTTCTGCGTCGCAGATGGTTATTTCTGGCGAGTCGATCTCTCGAATTCTTTAGAAAACGCCGCTGAAAGGCGATGACGGCGTCAGGCGGTGCCCGGATGAGATGTTAAGTGCGACCGACCGAAGTGCCAGGAAAACGACCTCAACGCGGTCGCGTGCGGCTGCATGGCGTCGGTTGAATCGAGCCCGCTGGACACGAATTCGACGGCCCCAAGGACAAGCCCGAAGGTGTGGGCTTGTTGCATCAATAACTCCTACCCTGCCGCCTTCACTTCAAGGCGGAAGCGATGGAGAAGTGGCTCGGTGTAACCGTTGGGCTGCGCCACTCCTTCAAAGATGAGCGCTCGCGCCGCTTTCATGGCGATGCTTTGCGGGGTCAGTCGGCGGTATTGCGGGTCGCTCGCGTTCTGGCCGTCGACCTTGACCGCCATTCTCGCTAGCGCTGTGTTGACCTGCTCGGGCGTGCATATGCCGTGTAAAAGCCAGTTGGCGAGCGCCTGTGAGGCGATCCGCAAGGTGGCACGGTCCTCCATCAGACCGACATCATCGATATCGGGTACCTTCGAACAGCCGACCCCCTGATCAATCCAGCGCACAACATAGCCAAGAATCCCTTGTGCATTGTTGTCGAGTTCGCGCTCGATCTCCGCGGTGCTCCAATTGCGCCCATGCGCCAGCGGCACACTCAGCAGGTCGGCGAGCGGAGCAATCGCGGTCACTTCCTTCTGCCGCGCAAACACATCAACATCGTGGTAATGTACAGCGTGCAGGGTCGCCGCCGTCGGCGAGGGCACCCAAGCCGTGTTCGCACCCGCCATGGGGTGACCGATCTTTTGTGCAAGCATATCTGCCATTTTGTCGGGCGCGGCCCACATACCCTTGCCGATCTGCGCCTTGCCGCTGAGACCACAGGCAAGGCCGATGGCAACATTGCGCGTCTCATAAGCCTTGATCCAGGTGCTCGTCTTCATCTCGCCCTTCGGTACCATGGGCCCGGCGCGCATCGAGGTGTGGATTTCGTCGCCAGTGCGGTCAAGGAACCCCGTATTGATGAAGGCAATTCGGTGACGTACCGCGTGAACCGTCGCTGCAAGATTGGCCGACGTACGGCGCTCCTCGTCCATTACACCCACTTTAATCGTGTGGCGCGCAAGGCCGAGAAGATCTTCGGTCGCGTCGAAAAGAGCGTTGGTGAAAGCGGCTTCTTCTGGTCCGTGCATTTTGGGTTTGACGATATAAATGCTGCCGCAGCGACTGTTGCCTCCACGGTTCTTGCTCAAAATATCATGCATGGCGATCGAGCTCGTGAGCACGGCGTCAAGGATGCCTTCGGGGACTTCGGAGCCATCGGGTAGGAGGATCGCCGGATTCGTCATCAAATGACCGACATTGCGGACGAACAAAAGGCTGCGTCCGTGCAGTGTGAATGCGCCGTCGCGGCCGTGCCACTTCCGATCAGGCTCGAGGGCGCGGGTCATCGTCCGCCCCGCCTTTTCAAACGTTGCAGTCAAATCGCCCTTCATCAGGCCGAGCCAGGTGCGATAAGCGCTGACCTTATCGTCGGCGTCAACGGCCGCAACGGAGTCCTCAAGGTCGATGATCGTCGATAGCGCCGATTCAAGAATGACGTCGGCAATACCCAGCGGATCGGTTGCGCCAATGGGATGGCTGCGGTCGATGACGAGCTCGATGTGGAGACCATGATTTTGAAATAACTTGCGTCCCTCGCGCCAACCCACAAGGTGCGCATCATCCTGCCAGCCGGGAATGGCTCGATCGAGAAACGCGCGCGCGGCCGCAATCACGGCGGCGCCTCGTTCGGTGTCGTAGCCACCAGACTTGGCCGGTGCCGCATCGAGCGCATCGGTGCCATAGTAGGCGTCATACAGGCTTCCCCAGCGCGCATTGGCCGCATTAAGCGCAAAGCGGGTGTTGAGCGAGGGAACGACGAGCTGCGGCCCGGCCATGGTTGCCACTTCTGCGTCAACATTGGTCGTGTCGATGGCGAACGATGCAGGCTCCGGGACGAGATAGCCAATTTCGGCCAGGAACGCCTGATATGCGTGCGGATCCCACACCTGCGTCTTGCGCGCCTCGTGCCAAGCGTCGATCTGTGCCTGAAGGTTATCGCGCTTGGCGAGGAGCATGCGATTGATCGGAGCAAATCGCGCTAGAATTTCAGCGAGCCCCGACCACAAGGCTTCGGCAGTCACGCCCGTGCCTGGCAAGGACTCGGCCTCGACAAAATGGGCTAGGCTAGAAGCAACGCTCAAACTGGCGCGGGGAACGTAGGACATGCGGGTCTCCTATGAGATAAACTGCGATGCCCCGGGGAGGAGGTCCGAGTGCCTATGCCGTCCGATTGGCGACAGGACAAGCGCCGGGGTTCAAGCAACGCGTTGAACCGGCTAGGACGAGCTCATGAATCTCACCAATCAAGAAAAAACACTCGTTGCTCGCGCAATCACCGCGCCAATGCGGATGCAAGTCGAGCGCTGGGCGGCGATCAACACCGGAACGGGAAATATGGCGGGATTAGCCGTTATGGCCGATTTACTCGCGGAGGCTTTCGCGGTGCTGCCCTGCAAAATTCTCTTGGTTAAACCCGCGCCCGCAGAAAGCATTGCCCCCGACGGGAGTATACATATCGCTCCTCGTGGCTCACATCTCCGTGTGGCAGTTCGTCCAAGTGCCAACCGTCGTATTCTGCTAACCGGCCACATGGACACTGTTTTCCCGGCTGATCACCCATTTCAAAGTCAGAGCGAGGTCGAGCCCGGCATAATTAACGGGCCCGGCGTTGCTGACATGAAGGGCGGCATTGCGGTGATGCTTGCTGCGCTCACAGCGTTCGAGGCCAGCGATTCTGCTTCGGCGCTTGGCTATGATGTAATCCTCAATAGCGACGAAGAAACGGGGTCGTTGACGTCGGCGGCGCTGATTGCCGAGCTCGCGCGCGGTAAGATCGCCGCGCTGACCTATGAACCCGCTGCGCTCCCCGACGGGACGTTGGCGGGTGCGCGACCGGGTAGCGGCAATTTCAGTTTCGTGGTTACCGGCAAATCTGCGCACGCGGGGCGCAATCCCGACGACGGGCGCAATGCTCTGATCGCCGCCGCCGATCTGGCGCTCCGCCTCGCGGCGCTGCGCAAACCAGGGCTCAGCGTCAATCCGGCGAAAATTGACGGCGGTGGGCCCAATAATGTTGTGCCCGATCATGCGGTTTTGCGCGTCAACATGCGCCCGATGTCGGCACAGGTCGAAGCCGAGGCTAAAGCCGCAATCGCTCGGATCGTTGCGGAGGTGTCGGACCTTCACGACGTCGTCTTTCACATGCACGGCAGTTTTAGTCGGCCGCCCAAGTCGATGGACGAATCGGCTCAGCGTCTCTTCGGTCTTGTCCGTGATTGCGGTGCCGACCTTGGGCAAAGCATCACGTGGAAATCAACGGGTGGCGTGTGCGACGGCAACAATATCGCTGCTTGTGGCATCCCTGTCGTCGACACGATGGGTGTGCGCGGGGGTGCTATCCACTCAGATAAAGAGTATCTCATAGTAGAATCGCTGGCTGAGCGTGCGGCACTCAGTGCGCTCACCGTTTATCGGCTGGCGAACGGGGCAATTTCATGATGTTCAGGATGCGCGTCGCCCACGCCGACGATCTTGCGGCACTTTACGAAATGGCGAAACTGACTGGGGGGGGATTCACTAATCTGCCGCCAGACAAGCCATCACTGACCGCAAAGCTGGACCGGTCGGGTGAAGCGTTTGCGCGCAGCGAGGAATCGGTTGCGGACGATTTGTTCCTGCTGGTGCTCGAAAATGTCGAAACTGGCCACGTGCGGGGGACCTGCCAGATCTTCAGTCAGATCGGGATGCGCGTTCCGTTCTATAGTTACCGGGTCGGCACGCTGACACAGCATTCGAAGGAATTGGGTCGAACATTTCGCGCCGACATGCTTACGTTATCGACCGACCTCGAAGGATCGAGCGAAGTGGGAGGACTGTTCCTCCACCCGAGCGAGCGGGCCGGAGGCTTGGGCATGTTGATTGCGCGCAGCCGCTACCTGTTCGTGCGCCAGCACCGACACCGCTTTGCTGATCGCATGATAGCCGAGCTTCGCGGACTGATCGATGAAGGGGGAGGCTCGCCGTTCTGGGACGGACTGGCCGGCCGTTTCTTCGGCATGAATTTCCAGGATGCTGATGAGTTCAATGCGATCAACGGGCACCAGTTCATCGCCGACCTGATGCCAAAGACGCCCATTTATATCGCGATGCTCAACGATGCGGCGCGCGCGGCCATTGGCTTGCCGCACCCTTCCGGCCGCGCAGCCATGCGGATGCTGGAGCATGAAGGATTCAACAATGACGGTTATATCGATATCTTCGACGGGGGACCGACTATGTGCGCCGTCACCGGACGGATTCGCTCAGTCGCGGAGGCGAGGGAGGTAAGGATTGCCCGGGTCGCCGAAAATGGGGCACCGCGTACAATTGTATCTCATGGCACGTTGAGCGATTTTACTGCCGCGTGGGGTCACGTTGACGGCGATATCATCGACCCGCGATCTGCAGCCGCGCTCCGTGTCGAACCCGGCCAGACGATTCTGGTGGCCCCACAGTGACACTTGTCGAAATCAATTTTGATGGCATCATTGGTCCGAGCCACAATTATGCTGGACTGAGCGCAGGCAATCTTGCCTCGGCCAAGAACGCAGGAGCCGCCGCGCACCCGCGGGCAGCAGCTCTACAAGGCATCGAAAAGATGCGTGCGAATTTAAAGCTCGGCCTGACACAGGGATTTTTCTTACCGCACATGCGACCCGACCGGCCGTGGCTAGCGTCGCTTGGGCATGACGATGATGACACGATCGAACCGCATATTCGGGCTGCCGCCTTGTCCGCCTCCGCCATGTGGGCTGCCAACGCTGCGACGGTTTCCCCGGAACCCGACACTGTTGACGGGCGCTGTCACCTAACTCCTGCCAACCTGATAACAATGCCCCATCGTGCGCACGAGTGGCCGGGAACCATCGAGCAATTGCGGGTCGCATTCGCCAACCCTGTGTTCGCCATCCACGCACCGGTCCCGCCCCCTTTTGGCGACGAAGGCGCGGCCAACCACATGCGCTTGTGTCTGGATCACGGCACAGCTGGCGTCGAAGTCTTTGTTTATGGAGAGCGTGGTGGCGTTTTCCCGGCGCGCCAGCACATCGAGGCGTCCAAAGCAGTTGCGCGGCTGCACGGCGTCTCGACGCCGCTGTTTGTCAGGCAATCCGACGAGGCAATTGCGGCCGGCGCTTTTCATAACGATGTGGTTGCCGTGGCGAACGAACGCGTGTTGTTCACGCACGAACAGGCTTTTGCCGACAAGGCTGGATTCTATACCAGTCTCCATCGCTGCCTACCCGAGGTTGAAATCGTTGAGGTGCCGGCGGACGTCGTATCACTCGCCGATGCCATCAACACTTATCTCTTCAATGCGCAGCTGGTGACGTTGCCATCGGAGGGCGGCATGGCACTCATCCTGCCAACCGAAGCGCAGGCGGATCTGCGTGTCTGGCGCTGGCTGGAAGCGATGGTCGCCGGCAACGGCCCAATCCGCAAACTGGTTACCGTCAATGTGCGCGAGTCGATGGCTAACGGAGGTGGTCCGGCATGTCTGCGTCTGCGCATCGTCGCCGATCCCGCCACGGTCGACGCGCGTTTTCTCGCCGACGAAGACAAGCTTGACCTGATTGCTGGTGTCGTCGCGGCGCACTGGCCAGGGCAAATTATGCCCTGCGATTTGGCGAACGACACTTTACTGGCCGATATCGGGCGGGCGCGGCAAGCCCTAGTTGCGGCGGTCGGCATCCCGATTTGAAACTGTCGGATTAACTGACAGTTTACCTAGGTCACTAACCAGTTGTTTACGTAAAAGCGTCGGTGGTCTAATCCTTGCTGCATGGGTAACATGCTCCGCAAACTCTCCCGCCTGTTCGTGATCAAGACCAAGATTGAGGCGTATCTTATCATTTTTGCGCTTGCTGTGGGCGCGATGGAGCGCGGCAAGGGTTATCTCAACGAGTATCCTGGCACTGGCGGTTGGCTGTTGTTTTGGGCGTGCAGCGGCTCAGTGATGCTGGCCGGTGCCAAGATTCTTGACGCGCTACGCTACGAGCGCGAGGCCAGGCGGCATTCAAATCTGCCCGGTCGAAACGGCCAATAGGTCAGAGAGCGTTTCGGTGTTGGGTCACCTGAGCAGCGGAGAGTTTAGCCCTTACTCTCGCTCACCCGTCCCCGGAGTATCGCGAGTCCGTCTTCAGCCGACCTGTTGTTCCCGTAGAATGATCGTCTCGACAATAATTGCGTCTGCACGCGTCACAGCGGCCTATCCTCTCTCCATCATGTTTCGCCGTTCCATCCGTCGCCCGCGCGCAGATAAATGGCCGGTAGCTTTAGGGTTGCGTTCTGCGACTGGCCGACTTGCCGAACGACGTGGGCGTAACCTGACGGCCCTAGGGAGTGACACGGTGGTGATTGGCGCGCCTGGGCAGCTAATGCTGGGCACTCAAATCATTGAGAAATTGTCGTCTGCTTGGCGGAATAATGTCGGCCACGTGCTCAACGTCCCTCGTCCGATTACCGCTTGCGTGAACCTAAAGCTGCCACGCGTAACCGCCTCACGCTTCAATGAGCTCGTAGCCCCGCAACGCCAGTGCGTTTCACGGGTCGGTGAGGACTTTCCGCTAGAATGCGTTGCGCCGCGGATGCTAGTCGCCTGTTCGCCCTTTTGCTGAGTGCGGACGTTGTTCGTCGTCAGATCATTTGGGACATTTAGCGGCGTAAATCAGCGGAGTGCTGGCCTCATCTGGGGGTTGGTGGTTAAGCGGCGAGTCTGCGGTGTTGCAAGCGCCGATGCTCGATGGTGATACGTTTGATGCGGGCACGCTCGGCGGGGATGGCTTGGCCCTGCCGAAGTAGGCGTCTGCTGGTGTCACATTGCTCAGGCTTTCGTGGTAGCGATGATGATTATAGTGCTCGATGAACGCCTCGATCTTGCCCTGGGTCTGCGGATGATAAGGTGCTCCGCGCACATGTTTCATTCTGCGATCGTCGAGCCATTCGGCCAGATCGCCGGATATGTAGCTGGAGCCATTGTCGCTGAGCAGTCGCGACTTGTGCTGGACGTAGGCTTGGTCACGCCCCTGACGCGATCAGCGCCAGTCCCAGCGTGTCGGTGACGTCCTCGGCCCGCATCGTGGAGCACAACTTCCAGGCGATGATGTAGCGCGAGTAATCA
>JANXSN010000100.1 GCA_025352685.1 Sphingomonadales bacterium | reverse complement strand
GACCAAGCTCGCGATTTTGAAAGAGACGGTGGAGCCGGGCGTGATTGTGTCCGCGGTAGCCCGTCGTCATGGGATTCATACCGGGCAGCTTTACACATGGCGCAAGCAATTGCTGTAAGAAGCCATGGCGGGATTTGTGCCGGTTGAGTTGGCGGCGCCGTCGGCGCGGCAACAGACAGGTGGAGCTGGCCGGATCGAGATCCGAGGTCGAGGCGGGTTGACGGTGTCGGTGGATGGCGTGGTTGACCGGGTGGCGCTTAAACTGGTGCTCGGTGTTGTAGGCGAGCTGGGCGGGTGAGCCTGACCTTGCCTGCGTCCACGAAGATTTATCTGTCGCGCAGCGCCGTGCGACATGCGCAAGGGTTTTGACGGGCTGTCGGCACAGGTGCGCAATATTCTCTTGCTCGATCCGTTCTCGGGCGCGGCATTCTTGTTCCGCGGAAAAAAGGGCAACAGGCTGAAGGCGCTGGTCTGGGACGGCTCGGGACTTTGCCTCAATGCAAAACGTCTTGAGCGGGGAAAGTTCGTCTGGCCCAGAGCCGGTGAGGGGGCGCTTCGGCTGTCGCCGGCTCAGCTTGCGATGCTAATCGAGGGGTTGAACTGGAAGCAGGCGATTGTCCATGATGCGCCGGCGACACCGACGCTTGCATGAGCTAAAAACTGTCGGAAATCTGCCGTTTTTACTAGGCGTGGGAGCCCATTTGCGCTAAGATCGCAGGCATGCGGTTCGACCTTGATCGTCTTCCTACAGATCCCGTTCTCCTGCACAAAATGCTGCGCGAGCTGGCCGAAGTCAGGGACCTGGAACAGGCTGAGCTGAAGGCGGCCAAGGCAACCATCAAAGCCCAGACGCTGCAGATCGAAAAACTCGAACATCGCCTGTCCCGGTTATTGCGCGTCCAGTTTGGTCGCAGCTCCGAGAAGATGGTGGTCGCCCAGCTGCGCTTGATGTTCGACGAGGTCGACCTGCCGGCACCCGCCAACGACGATGCGCCCGCCGCACCGGTTGCGCCGTCGCCGCGCAAGCCTGGTACGCGCGCGCCGCTGCCTGCTGACTTCCCCCGCCAGCTCGTCGAGCATCAGGCCGGACCGTGCAGCGCTGGCTGTTCGGGGCCTGGGGTACAGATCGACGAGGCTGTGACCGAAGTGCTCGACTATATCCCAGCGCGGTTCCGGGTCATCCGTCACGTCCGTCCGCGCGTTGCGTGCCGGACCTGCGAGCAGATCCGGCAAGCGCCCGCAGTCGCGCTGCCGTTGCCCAAGGTGATGGCAAGCAGCGCGTTGCTGGCGCACCTGGTTGTCAGCCGCTTCGTCGACCATCAGCCGTGGAACCGGCAGTCGGCGATCTTGCGCCGCGTCGGCCTCAATATCGACCGCGACGTGATGAGCCGCTGGGCGCGCAAACTGGCCTGGCTGATGGCGCCGCTTGGCGAGCGCCTGTTCGCCCATATCTGCCAGGCGCGAAAGATCCACGGCGACGATACGCCTGTGACATTGCTTCGACACGGCGACGGCATCAAGACGGGCCACTTCTGGGTCTATCTGCGCGACGATCGCTCGAGCGGGGATAAGAGCCCGCCGGCTGTGGTCTACCGGTTCAGCCCCGACCGCGGCGGCCGTCATCCGGCCGCGCACCTTGCTGGCTATGAAGGCTATCTGCAGGCCGATGCGTTCGCGGGATACAACGCGCTTTACCGGGATCCCAAGACAAAGGTGCCGCGCAAGGTCTCGGAGGTCGGCTGCTGGAGCCATGTCCGACGAAAGTTTACCGACATCCATGAGAAGACGCCGTCACCGATTGCGGCAGAAGCGGTTGTGCGGATCGGTGAGCTGTTCGCCATCGAGCGCGATATCAAGGGCGCATCGCCCGATGAGCGACGACGGGTTCGCCAGGCGCGCGCGGTTCCAAAGCTTGCCGCTCTGCGCGGCTGGCTCGAGGTCCAGCAGCAGGGACTGTCCGCTGACAGTGCGCTGGCCAAGGCTTGTCGCTATCCGCTCAACCGCTGGGCCGCGATGATCCGCTACCTGGACGAGGGGATATTGGAGATCAGCAACAATCTTGTCGAAAATGCGCTGCGCGGTGTTGCCCTGGGCAGGCGCAACTGGATGTTCGTCGGCTCGGTAAAGGGCGGTGAGGCGTCTGCGCTGTTCTACTCACTGGCTGGCACCTGTCGCCTCAACGGTGTTGAGCCCGAAGCCTGGTTTACTGACGTCATCGAGCGGATCGGCGATCACCCCATTAATCGGATCGACGAACTCTTGCCCTGGCGCTGGCAGGCATCAAGGCTGCAACAAACGCTGGAAAAAGCTGCGTGAGCGACGGCCTCGTGATGCGGATGGTGATCGCGTTGGATGGGATCACGCCGGTCGTCAGCCGAACGCTTGAGGTTCCGCTCAATATCCGGCTCGACCGCTTGCACGCTGTCTTCCAGGCAGCGCTGGCATGGACCGACACGCATCTTTGGGAAATGAGCTTTGGGCGGTCCGGCTATGGCATACCTGATCCCGACTACGGCTTTGACGGGCCGGCCGATGCGCGCAAGACCACCCTGGCTCAGGCTCTCGAGGGCACGAGGCGCAAGACGTTCCGTTATCTCTACGATTTTGGCGACGGCTGGGACCACAGCGTCAAAATCGAGCGGATCGAGCCAGCTGATCCACAGCTCGCATATCCCCGGATCATCGACGCCACCGGCGAGCGTCCCCCAGAGGACTCCGGAGGACCATGGGGCTATCCCGAAATGCTTGAAGCGCTCGGCAACCCCCACCACGAATATCATGAAGAAGCGCTCGACCGGCTCGGTGAGCACTACGATCCCAACCGCCAGCCAGACATCACATGGATCGAAGAGAAACTGGCGTCCCTCGCCAAACAATGGGCGCCCAAACCACGACGGGCGCGCTGAGCGATCTATGTCAACGCCGGGTTCCGTCGGCGCTTACACATTGGATCCCATTCGGATTTTCCACCGGCGACTCCCGCCACCATTGCAGTCGTTCAGGCGCGGCTGTGTAATGTCTGAAATCTGCCGTCCGTTCAGCGCAGACATTTCGGCTTAAAGCGGTCGTTTAAGACCGTTTATGCTCGACATGGACGATGCCAAACTCGACATCCGTTCCTCGATGTTTGAGCGCGCCTCCGGTAGCATTTGGCGCTGTCAATTCTTCAACCGGTACCCGGTACGAAACATCCAGGCGATCATGCAAAGACAAACTGCGAGAAAACTTGCGACCGCGACTAGACTAATTCCGATCGAGACGTCGCCCTTGCCAAAGAAGGTCCAGCGGAAACCGCTGATCAGGTAGACGACGGGATTGAACAACGTCACCATGCGCCAAGCAGGCGGAAGCATGTCAATCGAGTAAAAGGCGCCGCCGAGGAATGTCATCGGGGTTACGACGATCAGCGGGATGATCTGAAGCTGTTCGAAGCTTTTCGCCCAGATGCCGACGATGAAACCGAACAGGCTGAACGTCGCCGCGATGCATACCATGAAGGCGATCATCGCAATCGGGTGCGCGATGTCGATGTGCACGAACAAGGTTGACGTGGCGAGAATAACCAGGCCGAGCAGCGTCGACTTTGTCGCCGCAGCGCCGACATAAGCTAGCACCGTCTCGAACGGCGATAGGGGCGCGGAGAGCAACTCGTAGATCGTCCCCGACCATTTGGGCATGAAAATCCCAAAGCTGGCGTTGAAGATGCTTTCGGTGAACATCGAAAGCATGATTAAACCAGGCACGATGAAGGCGGGATATGGCACACCGCCGATTTCTGTCATTCGGCTGCCGATCGCCGAACCGAAAACAACGAAGTAAAGCGAAGTGGTAATGACGGGCGTCAGCAGGCTGGTGAGCAAGGTGCGGCGAAAACGGTCAAGCTCGAAGCGGTAGATCGACCAGACGCCGCGGGCGTTTAACCGCATCATGCGGCTGCCTTTTGATCTTCATGGACAAGGTTTACGAAGATATCTTCGAGCGAACTCTGTTCAGTGTTGAGGTCCTTAAACGCAATTCCCGCCTCGTCGAGCGCGCGCAGCAGAGCGGGGATGTCGTTGTGATCGCCGGTCGCGTCGAATTCGTAACGCAACGCGTGGCCTTGATCGTGAAGCGCAATAGGCCATGCAGAAAGCAGTGAAGGCACCGCGTCGAGTGCTTCGGTAAGCGTCAGGGTCAGCGTCTTCCGCCCGAGCTTAGTCATCAGGGCAGTCTTGTCTTCGACAAGTATGAGTTCGCCCTTGCTGATAATGCCGACGCGGTCCGCCATTTCCTCGGCTTCTTCGATGTAATGCGTCGTCAAGATGATCGTCACGCCAGTGTCGCGCAGGCGGCGAACGAGCGTCCACATGTCCCGACGCAACTCGACATCGACACCGGCGGTCGGCTCGTCCAGGAACAACACCTCCGGCTCATGGCTTAGCGCCTTTGCGATCATCACGCGCCGTTTCATGCCGCCTGATAATTCCTGAATCTTCATATCGCGCTTGTCCCACAGCGAAAGGTCGCGGAGGATTCGTTCAACATACTTAGCATCAGGCGCACGACCAAAGAGGCCCCGGCTGAAGCGAACGGTCGCGAGCACGGTTTCGAAACTGTCAGTGTGCAGTTCCTGCGGCACAAGGCCGACGCGCGTGCGCGCCGTGCGATAGTCGCAAAGTATGTCTGCGCCATCAATGGTCACGCTGCCTTCCGAAGGCGTGACGATGCCGCAGACGATGCTAATGAGCGTCGTCTTGCCAGCACCATTAGGGCCAAGAAGCGCGAAAATCTCGCCCTTCTCTATCGACAGATCAACGCACTTTAGTGCCACATGGCCGGACGAGTATGTCTTGGCCAAGCCCTGAATAATTACGATTGCAGACATGATGCTACTCTTAACAGTCATTCGCGCAACCCGGACAGCCTAATCGTGCTTGCTATCCAAATGGTCGCGCCTCCATGATTTCAGCAAGCCACTGATCTCGCTCTCGATGCCTATTTTTAGGCGGACAAGCAAATGGCTGGGCTAACAATTACAGTTCGCGCGGTTCTGAATTCGCCAACGTTGCGGACGTTCGGTCCAGGCTAGGGTGGCGTCGGTAGCACCCGTTCGGGCGGAACGCGCCGCCATGCGATCTACCCTGCTTTTTTTCCGCTAGCATTGGCAGCCTGCTCTTCGGGTTCAGACGAACGCCAGCAAGCAGCAACATTCCGCGAAGCTTCGGAAGCCAGAGAGCCTGCCGTGGTCAAATCGGCTCGGCAGAAATGTTGGCAGCGTAACTGGAAGAGGGTCGACGCGTGTCGGCCGCTCCATGCCAGCAGCGCCAGTGGTGCATTGTGCTCATGTTAGGACCGGATGCAGTGGTATCGGGATTATCGTGGTCATTTTGCCCAGGTTCTAAGCGGTGGCGGCAAGGACAGCGGGTGCAATACAACTTCAGGCTTCTCCAAGCTTTGACGCGGATCGGCCGCCGATCTGGTTATAACAGTGCAAATCTCCTCGTATGAGGCGCTCCGCGTAAAATTCGAGGCGCATTTCGGCGCGAGATGAGTAAGGACTGCTCGGAAGTAAGGCGCGTGCTGTGACGGCTGGGTCGGCGCGTGGAATCCAAATCGCAGCGTCATCATCACCATAAACGTCCGCCTTGCCTTCTAACGCACGGATGGCGCACACGCAGCAAACGATCGCGTCCAGCACGTCTTCATGCGCCTTGTAATCCTTAGTCTTGGCGCCCTGACGGCCCCGCCAATACGCTTTGACACCACTGACATAGTGCTCCAGCGCCTCCACAATCGATTCCTATTCGGCGAAAATCTCTGCGAATACGTCGCTTTCGTTTGGGCATCAGCAGGCAACTCATCTCCCGAACGTGCGTTAGAAGAGGAAACCATTCTGCAATTCGCAGCAACTGTCGCCGACACGCCGGCAGCGGCGCCCTGAGGAACACCTGATGAAATCCATTTTCGCGATTCCCGCATTGCTGGCTGTCACGCTTCTTGGCCAGGCGCCCCTATTGGCTCAGACAGTCGCGACCGACCCTCATCTAGACCCGCAGGTGCGCGCATTTCTCGTTGAGCTAAACAAGAATCCCGCGCCTTTTTGGACGTTTCCGCAGCCCAAGCCGCAGGACACACTAACCGGCTTGCAGAACAAGACAGCGGTCGACATGTCGGGCGTCTCGACAGTCGAGAAGACGATCACGGAAAACGGCCAACGGGTTAAGCTCTACATTATGAGGGCGGAACGCGTTACGACCAAGCCGGGCGTATTGTTATTTCTGCACGGCGGAGTGTGGATCGCCGGCAATTTCCAGAACCATCAACGCTTGCTGCGCGATCTTGTCATCGGTTCGGGGCAAGTTGGCGTATTTGTCGAATACACGCCTGTTCCTCAGGCCAAATATCCTACGCAGATGAACGAGGCTTATGCGGCTCTCAAATGGGTCGCCGCTCATGCGTCCGAGTTCGGCGCCGACGGAAGCCGCATCGCCGTTGCCGGCAATTCTGTCGGTGGCGACATGACCGCTGCGCTGACATTGATGGCAAAGGACCGCAAGGGACCCAGTATCCGCTACCAAGTTCTTCTGATCCCGGCGACCGACGATAGCGTCGATTCAGCTTCGTATATGACTTACGGTGAGGATCGCTTTCTCGGACGCGCATTCATGAAATATGGCTGGGATCATTACGCGCCCGAGGCAACGCTGCGTAACAACCGCTATGTCTCACCATTGCGCGCCACGCTTGAAGAACTCAGGGGCCTTCCTCCGGCGCTGGTGATAACTGCCGAAAACGACCCCTTGCGGGATGAGGGCGAGGCTTATGCTCGTAAGCTCAAGTTGGCTGGCGTCAGCGTCAACGCCGTCCGCTATAATGGTACGATTCACGACTTCGTTCTGCTGAATGCCCTTCGCCATGTGCCTTCAACCGAAGCGGCGATTGAGCAGATTAGTAGCGAGATACGCCACCACCTTCAGCCATAAATCTGCATGTGAGGCCTGCCGAGTGTATTTGGCTCACCTGAATGGGGTAGTTAATGAGCATAGACGAAGTCGGAACGTTTAAGGCGTCTGATAATGACCGCCCCGTGCTCGTATTCGACGTGAACGAGACGCTTCTGGATATCGACGCTCTAAAGCCACTCTTCCAGAGCATCTTTGGTCAGCCAAACAGGATGCGGGAGTGGTTCGCACAGCTTATTCTATATACCCAGGCTTTGTCGCTGAGCGGACGTTATGCGCCCTTCGAAGCCCTAGGCGGTGGCGTGCTAAGGATGTTGGGGGAGATCCATGGTGTCACGGTTTCGAATGACGCCGTGCGCGCCCTCGGGGACGCCGTATCAACACTGCCACTTCATCCCGACGTTGCGCCTGCGCTTGACCAGCTTGGTAGCGCGGGCTTTCGCATGGTTACCCTCACCAACTCGTCGGGAGGGGGAGGCCGCGATCCCTTGGCCGACGCGAGGGTCGCCCACCACTTCGAGCATCGCTTCAATGTGGCGCAGGTCGGCAGCTTTAAGCCTTCGCCTGCAACCTATCAGCAGGTGACGGATACGCTCGGGACTATGCCGGAGTGCTGCCTGCTAATTGCTGCCCACACCTGGGACACGCTTGGCGCGCAGGCCAAGGGATGGAAGGCTGCGTTGGTCACTCGCGGCGTAAACGCTCCATTAGAGGTAGAAAATTTGTATCGTCCGGACTTCGTGGAAGTTGATCTTGCGCGACTCACTTCATCACTAATTTCGCAGTTTCGAAACGCGACTTGAATCGGAGCTTATGTCCGCTTCTGGGGTGGTGGCCGACTGGCAGCTTGCAGCATCCACCGTCGTCGCCCGGAACGGCACGAACTGAGTGGTTTGCAGTCTGACAGCTTTCGGGAACGAAGATTGCCTAAGCTGCCGTTCGCTGGATCAGTCGATGGCGATGGCTAGGCGCCCGAGAGCGGTCGTTCGGCGAAAGACACTGGCAACCCGAAAGCCGTCTTTCGTCAGTTGGCCTCCCAACGTCTGTTATTGGGTGGCGAAGAGACCGGCGGATCAGCAGATTTTCGCCCAGCGGTCTGTCGCGCCGCCGCCGTCAATGACAGTTGTGAAACCTGTCGCGCTGACGTTCATGACGACTCGTTCGCCCGACCAGGGTGCGGGCCACAGTGTCATCAGAACTTGCCGTGTTGCTTGAGCACGGTAATGCCAAAAACCTCGCAAACGCTTCGCTATGAAGGCGCTTTCATAGGCCGAACGACCATCATATGCCCATCAAGCGGGGTGCGATCGAGTGCCACCAGGCCGATCCCCACAAGCCATGGACCACTATCGCGAAGGGCAGATTTACTCCAAGCCAGATCAGGTACGCCGGATGGATTTTCCGGTTCCGGAACACGTCCCAAAAGAACATCGGTGAGACCACAAGGAGCGTGTAGAGATCAGTCGCCAGCGGACTGACCGGGAAGGTTGTCGGTAGCCATGTAATCCGGTCGATCGCGGCGGGCAGTGGCATCGCGGTGGCGAGGATCATCATACGCTTGTGCAGGCCGGCGTTGAGCCCTCGAGCACGCAGACCGATAAGCAGAAAAAGCGGAAACAGAATGCCGATCCGCAACTGAATCAGCATGACATTGTCGCGCACGAGAATGATTTGCTTCAGTTTTTCACGGGCCGGTGGCGGTGCAACCTGCGCCGCGTTCCATATGTGGTGATACATGGTTGGTACCAAGACGAGCCCGACCAGCACTAGAACTGCCGCGACGCCGAACGCTACAATTCCAAGACGCTGATGAAGTTGTCGCCGACCGGTCGCCATCAGGGCCGTTTGGGTCAGCAACAACAATAGGAACGTACCCATCAGAGCTGCGTGCATGTGCAAGACGAGCGGGAACGGAGGACGCTCGCCAGCCTGCACTGCAGCAATCTTGCCAATTGAGTCCGGGATAAACCCGGTCAGCGTAATGATGAGAAAGGTCGCCGCGGTGAAGACGTAAATCCAGCGATCGATAACGCCGGCGCGCGGCGTGCCAGAGAGAAAATTCATCCCTCGGTCGGTGTCGGCGTGTGTCGCGGCAAGAGTCTCCATTTGCGTTCTCCCCTTGGTAGCCAAGCTGCGCGCAAATTATCGACTTGGCAATCTGACGAGGGCGTCAGCTCTTGACAGCCAACCCAATGCGCGGAAACGCCTCTGCAGGGCAGGTATCCTTCCCTACCCGCCGCAAGTTGCAAGTCCGCTTTGGTCCAGCTGTCGCCGAACGGCGATTACTCGGCGCACGGCTTATTTCAGGAGACCGAAAATCTGCGCTGACCGGCGGAAAGTGGGGCGGTAGCTGCCATTGTACCCATAAGTATCAAGTGTCGGATTTCGACCACTCTCATGTTTGCCTGTTCAAGGGGTGAGCGCGACAAATAGTTTTCTGCCACAAAGCGACAGAAATCAGTCGACCGGGTCTGCGCCCG
>JANXSN010000077.1 GCA_025352685.1 Sphingomonadales bacterium | reverse complement strand
GAAAAAGAATGGAGAATGCCGCCACGTGAGTGGACCATGGCCAAAGCACAGTTCGCCGTAATCTTCGGCGAGCGCTTCATCAAAGCCATGCAGGCGTAATGTTCAACCGCCCGCCCGCACACGAAATTTCTGACAGTCCCTTACCGCCTGGGTCGAGCAGTTCCTCGTCCCTCCGCTTGCGCCCGGCGATGTCGTCATCATGGACAATCTGGGCAGTCACAAGGGCGCCGGCGTCAGGAAAGCAATCCGGGCCGCAGGCGCAAAGATGCTCTTCCTGCCCCCTTACTCGCCCGATCTAAACCCCATCGAGCAGGTCTTTGCCAAGCTCAAGCTCCTGCTCCGCCGCGCCGCCGAGCGCGCCACCGAAGATACATGACGCCGCATCGGAACCCTGCTCGACAACTTCCCACCAACCAAGTGCGCCAGCTACATCAGAAACTCCGGATACGCTTCATGCTAAGTGAAAACGACTCTAACTGGCTCGGTCAGTTTACTTTCTACCATAACTTCTGCCATGTGATCTGCGACGCTTGTTACCAAAGGCTGCCGCATGTGGACCGGCAAAAGGTAAGATGGGCGATGCAATTAATTGACTTTCTGGGCTATGCGGCTTCGCTTGCATCGGGCGGAGCGTTTCTGCCGCAGGCCCTACCGTAGCCGAAGGGGCTGGCGCCGTCTCTGTCGCAGCGGGCCTCTATGGCGAGCACTCGCACGAGCGGGTCTGCGCCGTTGTATCAGGCGGCAACCTTGACTCGGCGCAGCTTGCAAAAATCGTGACGTCAAGCAGCTCGGTCGGCTGACATTGCGAGCGGCACTGTGTGCCGATGACTGCGCTTCCAGGCAAAATATGCCAGCGTGACAAAGCCAAGCCATGGCACGCCAACGATCCAGGAGATGTCCCAGAACTCGGTGTCCAGTCCCATCGTTACGAGGATCGCGCCGAGCAATGCCAGTCCTGCAAGTTGCATGTAAGGAAACAGCGGCATCCGGACAGGGAGCGCCGCCTTACCATGATGGCGACGGAAGCTCAGATGGCTTGCGAGAATGGTGATCCAGACGATGATTGCTCCGAACAGCGCCACACCGAATAGGTAGTTGTAGGCAAGCGGGGTCACGACCGAAAGCGCCGCGGCCGCGAGAATGCTTGCACCCGAAACGAGAATGGCCGCGACCGGCGTGCCATTGCTACTGAGCTTGCCTAGGAAAGAGGGGGCGTACGAGCCCCGCGACAGGGAAAACAGCATCCGCGAGCAGAGGTAGACGTTAGTGTTCATGCTCGAAAGCGCCGCGGTGATGACGACGAAGTTCATCAGGCCAGCGGCGTGGCGAATGCCACTATGCGCAAATACCTTCACAAACGGACTTTGGGTAATGACCTTGGCGCCAGTCTCAGTCCAGGGCACGAAGCTGACGACGATGGACAAAGCCAAGACGTAGAACAGGATCAGCCGGAAGGCCATCGTACGAAGCGCCGCGGGTATCGCGGTGACGGGATCCTTCGTCTCGCCGGACGTGACGGCAATAACCTCGATCCCGTTGAATGAGAAAATGCCGATGATGACGCCCATCCACACCCCACCAAGACCGTGAGGGAAGAAACCGCCTGGCAAACCGGTGAGGTTGGCGGCTCCGGTCGCTGGCTGCCCAATGCCAAAGATGGTCGACGCGCCAACGATGATGAATATTACGATGGCGGCAACCTTGATGAAGGCGAACCAATATTCAATCGTTCCGAAATTCCCGACCGAACGCGAGTTAAAATAGAGCAAGATGCTGGCGAAACCGATTGACCAGATCCACCCCGGAAGCTCTGGAAACCAATATCCCATGTAGAGGCCAACAGCGACTGCCTCACCGCCGACCGCGATTACCTGGGCCAGCCAGTAGGTGTAGCGGACCATGAAGCCGGCCCATGGATTGAGGTAAGTTTCTGCATAGATGCCAAAGGAGCCCGCGGTTGGATGGACAACTGCCATTTCCGACAAGCTAAAGACCATGACAACGGCGATGAAGCCTGCGACAATGTAGCTTAGCAGGACGGCCGGCCCCGCATAGCCGATTGCGAGCCCGCTTCCCAGGAACAACCCCGTCCCGATTGCACCGCCAAGCCCGATCATTGTAATCTGAGCCTTGCTCAATGACTGCTGGAGGCCCTGCTCGCGGATCGTAACCGGGTCTTTGTCCATCCGTCGGGCTCCCACCAAAGGCCGGACACGCCGCCCTCCTAATGTATTTGCTTTAAGCATAAACTTTTGCGAAATTCAAAAGCAGTTAGTCAAGACCACCGTCGCTTTTTGCAAAAGCTGCAGGCATCTTGCATTCGCACTTCTAATACTTCAAGCTTAAAACTGTTGGGGCGCTATGGCGGTAAGTGACGGCAGAAGGATGGGAGAATTGCAGGCCCTGCGCTCGAAAGCAATGTTCGCGGTAGTATCAATCTCGATTAGCAGGAATGCCGATTGTCCGATATTCGACTTCCGAGGAATACTAGTCTTGCCGACATGTTCGCGGAGGGGCGAGCGTCAAAATTCTTGTTCATTTGCCTCGCCGTTTGGCTGAACGCTGCCGATAGCTTGGTAACGGCAACGATCATGCCAAAGGTCGGCGTGGACCTTGGCGGCTACTCGTTTTTCAGCTGGGCAGTCGCGGGCTTCCTGATGGGGGCGATCGTATCTAGCGCGAGCGCTGGACGCTTGTCCGAGTTGCTGGGCCTGCGGTCCGCAACGACCATCGCTGGTATCATATTCGCTGTCGGCTGCATTATAAGTGCACTTGCGCCGAACATTGGCATGTTCCTAGCTGGGCGCGTCGTCCAGGGTATCGGCAGTGGTTGGATCTCGGGTTTCGCAATGGTCGCGATTGCAGTTATCTTTCCTGCCCGACACTTGGCGCGGATGTTTGCCTCGACGGCCGGGGTGTGGGGCATCGCGACCGTCCTCGGCCCGCTCATCGGGGGACTGCTGGTGCAAGCTGGAAATTGGCGAGCCGTCTTTTGGTTGTTTGCAGGTCAAGCCCTCCTGTTCAGCGTGGCTGCACCATTTTTGCTGCGGGGCGGCGCTGGCAAGCGCGCCCACGCTTCCATTCCCTGGCTCCAACTCGCCTTGCTCACGCTTGGCGTCGGGGCAATCGCGCTTGCAAACCTTGGAGATAGCTCGCGTGTCGCGTTCAGCCTCGTTGCGCTTGGGCTGGCGCTTCTTCTCATTGTTCTTCGCATCGATGGTCGGGCAAAGGTCCGCATGTTCCCTCATCGTGCAGGCAGCCTGCGAACTACGGCAGGCTTAGGTTATGCAGCGATGTTCGCGCTGTTTGCTTCCTCAATGGGTCTGATTGTCTATGCCGCTCCGATTCTTCAGGTCATCCGTAGTCTTTCGCCAATGTCGGCAGGCTACGTGGTGGCCGCCGAGGCGCTGGCCTGGACCTTAACGGCCTTTGCCGTGACGACAGCCAGCGGGCCCGCAGAAGCACGCTGCATTCGGCTTGGTGGCGCGTGCATCCTAGCGAGTGTCGTCTGCTTGATGTTCGCTCTCGGTGAGGCCCACCTGGCCATGGTCATTGCCGCCGCCGCGCTCATGGGAGTCGGGTTTGGCCTGTGCTTCAGCTTTATAAACCGTCGAGTCTTGAGCGCGGTGTCAACGGATGACCGAGCAATTGGTGCGTCGGCATTCATCGTTGTTCGTCAGACCGGAGGAGCTGTTGGCGCTGCGGTTGCTGGCGCAACGGCGAACCTGGCCGGATTTAAGGCTGGCGTGACGATTTCAGCCGCACAGTCAGTATCCACCTGGGTGTTCGCAACCGCGCTACCGCTGGCCTCGGCCGGGACATGGGCAGCGTGGCGTCTTAGCAATGATCCAAACGCTGCATAAAACGAATTGGCGTTTGTATCGCCGCTCTGGCGCACAGAGCTAATGCCTGAACCATGCCAGAGCGGCGCGCCCAAGACGTTAACTGAGCGCTGGCGCGAGTTTATCCATTGCCTCGTGTAGCGAATTCGGCGAGCGACAGAAGCAGATCCGAAGAAAGCTTTTCGCATCGGGACCAAAGAATGTCCCAGGAGCAAGCCCGACATTAGTCTTATTGAGGATATCGAGACACGCAGCCTTTGAGTCTGGCATCCCGTCGATCTCGAAGAATGCATACATTGCCGCTTTAGGGCGGGTTGCCATGCGCACGCGGGGCATTTTCTCTATTGCGGAGCAGACGATGTCTGCGCCGTTGGCGCAATAGGCGTTCATCTGCTCCACGAACGGCTCGCCGTCTCTAAGCGCGGTTGCCGCGGCATACTGAAGGAAAGTCGTAGTACCGCTGGATGTATATTGCGTCATCATGGCCAAGATCGGCGCGACGGACGGCGGGTGGACAAGCCAGCCGAGACGCCAGCCAGTCATCGCATATGACTTGGAAAAACTATTGATGACGAGCACCCGGTCCTCGGGATCCGAAATAGTTAAGATGGAGGGCGCGCATCGTTCGCCAAAAACGAGCCGGTGATAAACTTCGTCGGCAATCAACCAGACGCCGGCCGAGCGTGAAAAGTCAAGCAACTCACGCTGGATTTCCAGTGGTATCATGGCTCCAGTTGGATTTCCGGGCGAAGCGTAGAAAATGGCTTTCGTTCGGCCGTCACAAGCGGCACGAACTCGCGCAACATCGAGCGTCCAGCCATCCTCGCCATTGCTCATTCCAACCGAACGGACCTCACCGCCGGCAATCTTGACCATGCCGGCGATGTTCGGCCACACTGGATCGATAACGATGATGTTGTCGCCTGCGTTCACGAGAAGTTGGACCGCAAGCATGATTGCCTGCATGCCGCCTGCCGTCACGGTCGTGCGATCGGTACCAATCTGCATACCGTAGAGATTTTGGTAATAATTTGACAGCGTCTCCCTGAGATGGGGAACACCACTTTGATGGGAATAGAATGTCTGGCCCGAGGCAATTGCGTCAGCAACGGCCTTGGCGAGAAACGCAGGGCTCGCAACGTCCCCTTCGCCAAACCAGAGCGGCAGGACGCCACTTTTCGGATCGAAAGCTGCCTTGGCGATATTGGCGATGTTGTCTAGGCTGATCGCCGCGATTTGGGCCCGAATATCGTGGATCGCTGGACCACGTGACATCGGTGCCTCCCGTAATACGGCAGTCATCCTATTCCCTTTCTGACTTCGGACAGCGAACGTGCTATTCCGTTTCTAGCAAGCCTAATGTCGTCCTCGGCCACGACGAATGCAAACCCTTCTGAAAGTCGGGTTCGTGCATCCTCGGTGCTGCCGGTGAATATGCCGCAAGGAACGCCACTTGAGCGACAGAGGTCAAGGATCAGGTGGATCGCTTCCTCAAGACCAGGCGCAGCGTCCGGCCCAAGTGAAAGTGCTAGGTCACCCGAGCCTACGAACACCATGTCGATACCGGGGGTCGCGATGATCTCACGTGCATTGGCGAAGCCAGTTCTGGTTTCGATCATGACTGATACCATGATCTGCGTCTTGCAGGTCTCGCTGTAGGCGGCAAAATTGCCGAGCGGCCTTACCCCTCCGCCGGACCGACTGCCGTAAGGCGGGTAATGGGCCGCGGCCACAGCCGCAGCAGCCTGTGCAGCGTCTTCCACGAGGGGTACGATTACGCCGAGCGCGCCACTGTCCAATGCCTCACCGATAACATGACTGGTGTTTGCCGCCACGCGCACGACTGGCGTACTCGACCCTGTCGCTACCAGGATCGCCGCATGCAGCGTGGTGCGTTCCCAAAGGCCGTGCTGGGCATCGAAAACAATCATGTCCGGCGAGCATTCGGCAGCGATCTCGGCTAAGGCTGTCGATCCAAGGCTTAACCATACGCAAGAGACCGGCCTTCTATCCCGAAGTCGCTGCAATGCATCGTTCGTGTAGCGTCCAGTCATTGCACGTTACGGTCCCTAAGGCCGGCCTCTTCGAGCAGGGGAAGAACCGTGGCTGCGAAGTACGGCAGTTCGCCTAAATAGTCGACGAAGCTTAATGCAACGCCAGCAAACCCCGCTACGTGAAGGGACACCAGCCTCTCCGCGATGTGCTGGGGGGTCCCGACCAAAGGGTAGGTCCCTGCCCCGGCGGCGAACCGCTTGCGATGGCGTGCATAAGTCTCGGCATCGTGAGACCCGGACATCGCCATCTTCATGGCCATGTGTTTGTCGACGGCGGCATGATCGGCTTCGCGGACGGCAAAGCGTTCGTAATAATCGTCCGCTTCGCCCTGCGTTGGCCGGCATACGACGTGACAAGCGGTAAATACGCCAACTTCGCGATTGTACGCAGCCGCTCGAGCCCGCATGTCGACAATCGTTACCGCCCCGTCGGCGACCTCCACAAAGGTCGTGAAGATGAAATCGCTTGTCCGCGCGGCGAAATCCCGCCCCGGGGGCGAAAAAGCCGCCGACATCGTTATCGGGCGCGGTCGCTGTAGCGAGAGCGGCCGCCCCTCTACCCCGTGGAGCTTATAGTGGGGCCCAGGGGTGTCGAACGCTTCCCCGCCCTCTAGCACCCGCGCGAAAACGTCATACCATTCATTTCCTTGAGCGTAGGGCTCGCGGCTCTGGGAGACGCCGAACATCTCGAATTCGGGCGCGTTCCATCCGCATACGATGTTGAGCCCTGCCCGTCCTCCACTGACGTGATCGATCGTAGCCAGCGCCTTAGCAGCGAACACCGGATGGACAAACGGTGCGTGGACCGTTGCAAAGACCGTGATCCGGCTGGTCGATACGGCAAGCGCCGACGCCAATGTCAACGTCTCAAAGGAATGGTGCCGGGCGTTAGTCTGGCCGCCAAATCCTTTCCACCGAGCGATCGGTAGAAAGAATTCGAATCCCATTTCGTCGGCCATCCGGGTGACAGTCTGGATATCCGCCCAACGCGCCGCCCAACGTTCAGGAACAGTCGTAACAGCTAGGCCGCCATCGGCATTGGCACCGAACAGTCCGAGTTTGAACGAGGTCAGGCGGCTCATACCATTGGTTGCCATCAAAATTTACGAGTGATGGACAAACCATAGCTTCGCGGCCGGATCGTCAGCAAGGCGAGCGGATCTTGGCTTGAGGAAATTGCGTCGATCTGCGCACGGGCATTGAAAAGGTTGCTGACGAAAAGCGAGCCCGACCACGTCCCCGAAGTCGCCGAGGCCCTCAAGTTAACGGCAACATATTCATCGAGCGGAACGTTGAATGGACTTGCCGTGTTGAACTGAGTCTTCGTGCGTCCACGATAATTGGCATCGGCACGCAAGCTCCCCTCGTAGCTACCGTTGAGCGGGAAGCGGTAGCTGACTGACGCATTGCCTTGCAGCTTGGGCACGTTCGGCAGCGTATCACCCGCTCGGCCAAGACTGGGGTTCCCGGGAATGAAAGGCTGATTGTCCCTCAGCCGAGCGCGCTGGTAGGAACCGCCCAGATCGACTTCGAGTCCCTTCGCTAAACTGGCGTAAAGCTCCGCCTCGACGCCATCGATGTCTACCCGTCCCGCATTGGTGGTGAACGGGAATGCGCCAGTAGCGTCGACCGATCTCACCTGCGTGTCGCTCCAGCGGATGGCATAAGCTGCAAGGTTCAACCGCAGGCGATTGTCGAAGAACTGAGTTTTGGCGCCGGTCTCATAATTCCAAAGAGTATCTGGCGTGTATCCGCGCGGGATATTCGACGTGAACGGAAGATCGGCAGCATTGACGCCCCCGGTCCGGAATCCTTGCGCGGCTGTCGCATAAAGAAGCACGTCCGGCTGTGCCTGATACGAAACGTTGAATTTGTAGGTGACCTTGTTGTTCTCGGACGAGTTATACAGCACGCCTACCGGCGTTGAACTAAAGCCTCCAAAAGGGTGGGTCGTTTCCTGGGCAGCAGTTTGCCTGGACTGGAAGTAGCGAGCGCCGACAACGCTGGTGAGCTTATCAGTGAACTTAAACGTGACTTCGCCGAACAAGGCCTCCTGGCTTATCTTCTGATTGTCGGTTCGGCCAAAGAATGTGTTTCCGTTCGGTGTCGACAATGCGTCATCCGAGTTCAGACGACTAAACGGTCCGGCAGCAACGCCGTCAGGCGTTGATCGGATGACTTGGACTGCGAAGTCCGACTTTTCGCGCTGTAGAAATCCGCCGATCACGAAATTAAGCGGCCCGTCAAAGTGCGAGGCATAGCGCAACTCATTTGACCATACGCGCCGATACTGCGGCTCTTTCGTAATGCCCGGAATTGGCACGCCAAAAGAGAAGAGGATCGCCGAGCTGTCGAAGTTAAAGTCGAAACGCCTGGCGTACCAGTTTGTCGTGGCGGTGATCGTTCCGAAGGACGCGCTATATTCACCCGTCAAACTATAAATGCTGAGCTCGTCCGTCAGCGGGCTTCGCGTCAGATCAGTATTGATCAAGTCTCCACCCGGAACCGAAGGATAGCCCGTCGTACCAAAGGACATTGTTCCTAGCGGCGTGTACCGCGAGGAGCCGTGCGAGGTAAGCGTCTGGGTGGTGGCGGACGCAGTAAGTGTAAAGGAATCCGATGGCCGAAGCCGCAATAGCGCGCGACCGCCCGCAACACGTTCGTCGTTGACATTGTTAACCCGGCCAGTCGCCAGGCGGGTTTGGTCGATGAAGCCGCTTTCGTGATCGAGCCAGCCCGTCACGCGAAGGGCAAGGACGTCTTTGATTATGGGGACGTTGATTGTCCCATGAAGATTATAATTTATCCCCCCTTTTTCCGTCGCACCAATTTCAGCAGTCGCATTACCTTCGAATTGATTCAGCCGCGGCTTATTCGTGATGTAGCGAATTGTACCGCTCATCGAGCTGGCGCCGTACAGTGTTCCCTGTGGCCCCTTGAGGACTTCGATTCGCTCAAGATCGTAGAGGCGGATATCGGCGTTACGACCACCTCCATCATTGGCATTTGATGCGCTGATGACGGCTTCGTCATAATAGACGCCGACCGTCGAGGCGCCGGTCGAGGTCACACCCCGGATAATGTATTTCTTGTCGCCGGGCCCGAGGTCGTTGAACTGGAGGCTTGGCACCGATCCGGCAAACTTTGCAAAGTTGTCCGCGCCACGAGCGCTTAATGTTTCGCCGCTAATTGCCTGGATTGCGATAGGCACCTTCTGGAGCGAAGCAGCGCCACTTTTGGTCGCCGTGACGACAATATCCTCCAGCCCCCCGCCATCGCCTGGCCTTGGGGCGGCAGTTTCTTTGGAAGGGGCGGCTTGTTGCTGGGCCGAGGCGGCACTTGCCGGCAAAGCGATGGATGCAAGAAGTCCGCTAACGATCAAGCTTGGTCGACGGCCTGTTCTGCCAATGCGCCCCGTCAGCATCGATTTCTCCTCCATATGTTTTACCCTTAAAACGTTTTTGATTGAGTTTTCCACTATTGCAAGCACCAAATGCTCGCCCGCCGAAAATAAGCGACATTTGCGTGGGCATGAACACCGACACATGCACTGAGCCAAAGCTCCTCGCTTAAATGCCTGGGCGTGCGTCAGACCGTTGTCCGCATCCAACCAAAGAAGGCTTACCCATTAAAATCGTATCCAGGCTTTCGGATGTCGTGATGAAGTGATTGAGGCTTGAAGTAATTTATCATGCTGTCTAGTTTCGAACTAACTTCAGGAGGAAGCATGATCACGTCGGGGTTTGCAGTGCGCTCAATCCGTCGTCACTCGGTGGTCGCTGAGGACGCTACTCACGCTGATCAAGCAAGCGAAGGTCTTGCTGGCCGCACAACGGCTATGGTGGCCGCAGCCGGCGTGTGGTGACCCAAACTCGAATGCGCCGGCGCGATCGCAATTCCCATCGCGCAGAAGTTGTCTGGTTTGATTGCGCCCCAAACCTATCGCTCACACCTGTCGTATGACGGCGGCCACCGAGATATACGATGACTTTGTCATCCGCCATTTGCCGCCTTCCGATCAATGGCCCGAGTTTCAACTCGACGAGTTTGCTTACCCTGAGCGCCTCAATGCCGCGGTCGACCTCTTGGACAAGGCGGTGGCTGACGGCGAGGGCGACCGCGTGGCCATTCGCAATGACGCAGGCGAAACGAGCTACGTGACGCTGAAGGACCGGTCCGACCGGATCGCGCGTGTTCTGGTCGAGCAAGAAGGCCTCAAACCGGGCAACCGCGTCATGTTGTGCGGGCCTAACAGCGCGATGCTGATCACGGCCTGGTTTGGGATATTAAAGGCGGGAGGCGTCGTCGTTGCCTTAATGCCGATGCTCCGCAAGGCCGAGGTCTTGGCTGTCGCGGCGAAGGCGCAAGTCAGTCATGCAATCGTAGATTCCCGCTGCACCGAGCAGGCTTCCGCAATAGGCGCATGCCAAATAGGCTCGGCCATATTCTTCCATGGAGACGAGGGAACCGGCCCCTTGGAAGCGCGGATGGCCAAAGCTGCGCCAGACTTTCTTCCTGTCCAGACCGGACGGGACGACCCAGCGATCATCGCCTTCACTTCGGGGACCACCGGCGTGCCAAAGGGCACTGTTCACTTCCACCGGGACTTACTGATCCCTGCGGATACCTTTGCCGCGATGGTGCTGCGCCCGCCGCTAGGCGCAAGCTGGAGTGCAACACCACCGCTCGCATTCACCTTTGGACTGGGCGCGCTGATTTTGTTTCCATTTCGATTTCGCGGAACGAGTGTGACGCTTTCCGATACTTCAGCAAGTGGAGTTCTTAACTCGATCGATCGCCACCGCACCTCCATTTTGTTCACTGCCCCGACGTCATACAAGGCGATGCTCGCTACCGGCCTCGCGGCGCATGACTTATCTAGCCTGAAAATCTGCGTATCCGCCGGCGAGCATTTACCATCCGAGACATGGCAAGCTTGGCATGACGCAACGGGTCTGCGCATCGTCAACGGTATTGGCGCCACGGAACTGATGCACATCTTCATCTCGGCTTCCAATGACGACATCCGCGTCGGTTCGACCGGCCGAGCGGTCCCGGGATACACGGCCTGCGTGCTCTCGAATGAGGGCGAGGTCCTACGCGAAGGCGAAGGGCGGTTGGCAGTCAAGGGTCCAACAGGCTGTCGATATCTTGATGACGCGCGGCAAGAGAGCTACGTCGTCGATGGCTGGAACGTCACGGGTGATACCTATCGTCTAGATCGCGAAGGCTATTTTTGGTATGTCGCCAGAGCCGACGATATGATCATATCGTCAGGCTACAATATAGCTCCGCCTGATGTCGAAACTGCCCTCTCGACCCACCGTGCAGTAGCGGAATGCGCGGTGATTGGGGTTCCCGATGAAGCGCGTGGGCAAATTGTCAAAGCCTTCGTGGTTTTGGCAGCCGATGCAACTCCGCACGAACTGCTAAAGCAAGAGCTGCAGGATCATGTAAAGGCCTCGATCGCGCCTTACAAATATCCTCGCGCGATTGAATTTGTGAAGTCCCTTCCCCGCACGGCAACCGGAAAACTCCAGCGCCATCTCCTTCGGGGCGCGTCGCCACAAACGCCTAAAAGCTATTAGGCTTCCCAATTATTGGCTTCCGGCAATGCCACAATCTCGTCGCGCAGTTGCGCCCAGCGCCGGCCGGTTTCGCGCCCGCCTTCCCAATAATCTTCGGGCGCGTGGAAATATGGCGGCCGCGGAGGACCCGATTTTATCAATCCGGAACCCTCAAGCCGCGCGCGGGCAATAGGGACATTGTAATCAACGAAATTCTCGATTTTTCCACCCGGGAACATGGCCGACTGGGCCCACTCGAGCCGCGCGCAAATGCGATCAGCCCAGCCCCAGTCTCGGGCGACTATTGCCTGCTCAAGCACCGCCAGTGGTTCAGGACCGTCGGCAACGTTGCCACTCCAGCATGCGACCGCGTCATCAGGGAAATCACGGGCAAGCCCGGCCCACTGGGAATCAACTGGGAGCATGCGGATGGATTTGCCCACCGCTCTCAAGTCATCAGCCATTGCCGGGCCGCCGATATGCTTGGTTGCAACTATGGAGGGATTGCGCGCAAGCGCCTCGTAGGTGCTCGTCGTGATCTTAGACTTAAAGGCAAGAGCATTGTCGTAAATGATGATCGGCACTCCCGGCAGCGCCTCGGCCACGTCCGAGTAAAATCTTACAATGTCGATTTGGTCGAGTGACATCCACATTGGCCGCCCCAAGAACAACCCGTCGGCACCGAGCGCCACGAGCGCGCGCCCGCGCTCAATCGTGTCGCGAGTATTGAGCGTCGTCGCGCCAGCGAAGATCAGGCTTCGCGCACCCACGCTTTGGACGAGGCAGTCGGTCAAGAGTTGGTGTTCGCTCCAAGTCAGCGATGCGCCCTCCCCAAAGGATCCCGCCGTTATCAAGATTGAAACGCCAGCATCGACGACCATCTTGGCCATGCGCTCGGTTTCGTCGAGGTCTACGGATTGGGTGCAAGCCCAGTCATTCGCATCTGAAGTGGCAGGGGTCGGCAACATCCCCAACACACCCCTGATTGCATCGGCAGACACGTGCTTCGACAATTTTGACATGTGCTGAACAACCTTCCCCTTGAAGTCAAAGAGTGACCATGTCCCAGTTACCCAAGACGGTGCAGCCTCAAAACTTAGGTCTAACCGAATACTAATGAAAGCGTCAATTACCGTTAAAACGCATATCCGCGCGTAGGCCCACGCTCCGGCAAAATGTGCGCACAATACGATTTTTTGTTTGAAATCGGCACTTTGCCTCCCCAAGACTGTTTACCTTGACATACCAATGAGACTTGGCAAACTGTATACGTAACGAAGGATTTCCCTTGCTACGCACCGAATCTATTACGGATGTCATTCCGATGCCTCGATCTTCGAGCGCACGCGAGCGGATCTATATCGATCTTCGCCGGAAGCTGCAGCGATGCGAGCTTAGCTCAACCGACCGCCTCGTCGACGTTGACATTGCCAGCCGTTTTGGAACCTCGCGAATGCCCGCTCGCGAAGCGCTGCTGCAGCTGGTAAACGAGGGTTACTTAGTCGGCACTACGCGAGGCTTCGTGGTCCCCGTACTCACGCCGGACGACGTGCGGGACAGTTTTGAAGTCCGCAAGCTTCTGGAGCCGCGAGCGGCCGCCAATGCAGCCCGGGACATGGCGGAGGACGGCCGGGAGGCGCTTCGTGCTGCTGCTGGCGACGCCCGCGCTGCCGCTGGCGCCGGCGATTTTGAAATGCTCGTGCTGGCCATGATCGACTTCCGTGCCATTTGGCTTGCTTCGGTTCGCAACGTCCGGCTTGGCTCTACCCTCGCCCGGTTTGCGGACCATGTTCAAACAGTCCGCCTTGCCACGCTGCGAGACGCAACGACGCAAGCTGTTGCCGCCGACGGATTGTACGAGCTTTGCTCGGGATTCTTGAGCCGCGATCCGATTTTGGTCAGCGATCGAATGACAACGCATATCGCCATTGCCGAGCATGCTTTTTCGGCACTCCACTTGTCCGATGAAGCGGCTGTAAGGACGGAGGCGGCGCGTTGCAGGAATTGAGCATGCGGATCGGCGGAAAGTCGGTCCAGGCCAGGGATCGCCGCAGGTTCGATACGATTGACCCGTTCACAGGCCTTGTCTGGGCGTCAATCCCTCGTGCTGGTCCCGCGGACGTAGACCTTGCGGTAAAAGCTGCGCACGACCAATTTGAAACCGGCCAATGGTCTCGGACAAGTGCAGCTGAGCGCGGGCGCTTACTCAACTCTATTGCCAGCTTAGTCAGCGCCGAGGCTGTGCAACTCGCCGAACTCGAGGTCAGGGACAATGGCAAGTTGATGTCCGAAATGCTCGGCCAGGTTCGAGCAATGGCAGGATGGTTTACATATTTCGGCGGGCTTGCTGACAAGATCGAGGGGGCCGTTACGCCCAGCGACCAATCCGGACTTTTCCATTACATACGCTATGAACCGCTCGGTGTCGTTGCAGCAATCATCCCTTGGAATGCCCCGCTCCTCCTGACAGCATTCAAGCTGGCACCGGCGCTAGCCGCGGGGAACACGATCGTCATCAAACCGTCAGAGCACGCTTCCGCGTCGATTCTCGCGCTTGCCGACTTGTGTGAACGGGCTGGACTTCCGGCCGGCGTAATGAACGTCGTGACCGGATACGCCGTGGAAGCGGGTCAACCACTTGTTTCCCACCCTCTCGTATCAAAGGTGGCCTTCACCGGCGGCCAGGAAGGAGGAAGGGCGGTATACGAGGCAGCAGCAAATTCGCTCAAGGCGGTTAGCTTGGAACTAGGCGGCAAGACCCCTTGCATTGTGTTCGAGGACGCAGACTTAGCAGAGGCTGCCGCCGGGGTAATTCGCGGAATATTCGCAGGAGGCGGACAAACCTGCATGGCAACTTCGCGAGTACTGATTCATTCCTCAATCCACGATGCTTTCGTGATGCGGCTTGTTGCACTTGCCGAAGCCATTAGCCTTGGTGACCCGCGCCTTCCGGAGACGCAAATGGGGCCGATCGCCACCCAAGATCAGTTCGACAAAGTTTTGGCATGCATTGCCGCGGCAAAGGCGGAAGGCGCGCGATGTGTGACCGGTGGAAAGCGTTCGTCTCGACCAGGAACGCAGGAAGGTTGGTACATCGAGCCTACGATTTTCACTCAGGTTAACAATGCGATGAAGATTGCCCGCGAGGAAGTATTTGGCCCGGTCTTGGCAGTCATTAAGTTCGAAAGCGAAGAGACAGCAATTGAGATCGCAAACGACTCGTCGTTTGGCCTCGCCGCTGCGATTTGGACCCGCGACCTTCGGCGAGTCATGAAGCTGCCTGCCAAGCTGAGGGTTGGAACGGTTTGGGTTAATACCTGCCGCGTCACGAGCCATATGGCACCATTTGGCGGTTTCAAACAATCCGGTATTGGCCGCGAAGGCGGCCAGGAAGCCATTCGCGAATTTATGGCAGCCAAGAGTGTCTTCATCTCATCATGACATTCGCATCGAGACTTGCAGTGCACCGCATTCGTCAATGCATCAGTGAAATTCCGCCCGATAATATTGCGAGCATGATCAAAGGGGCGTTCGAGGCGCAAGAAAACAAAATCCCCCTATGGTACGGCGAGGGCGATGTAGAAACGCCTTCCTTTGTTGGCAGGGCCGTCGACGATGCTATCCGAACGGGTCAGACTTTCTACTCACATCAAAACGGCACCCCAGAACTTCGCGAAGTGCTGGCGCACTATCATTCGACGCTGATCGGTAAGCAGGTCGAAACTGAACGGATCACGGTAACCTCCGGAGGGATGCCCGCAATCATGCTCGCCGTCCAAATGCTTGTGGGCGAAGGCGATAACGTGGTCGTCATCGATCCGGTGTGGCCCAACCTTGGCAACGCCGTCCGAGTTGTCGGCGGCGAAGTACGCTCAGTTAAAATGGACCTCGGTAAACAAGGCTGGACGGTCGACCCGGAGCGGGTTGCGACAGCGTGCGACGAGCGCACGAAACTAATTTTCTATGCTTCTCCTGGGAACCCGACGGGCGCCGTTCTCCCGCATTCAACACAGTTACAGCTGCTGTCGCTTGCCAGGTATCGCGGCCTCTGGATCGTTGCGGACGAGGTCTATGGCCGGATGGCGTTTGGTCAGTTCGCTGCACCTTCGATCCTCGAAATTGCTGGGCCTGAAGACCGCGTGATCGTTGTGAATAGCTTCTCCAAGTCATGGGCAATGACCGGCTGGAGACTTGGCTGGGTTGTGCATCCGCCTTCGCTTGCGAGCACCTTCGCGATGATGACGCAGTATACATCAACCGGGACGGCGCCCTTTCTCCAACACTCCGGGGCTGTCGCGATCCTGGAGGGGGAGCCATTCGTCGCCTGGATGAGGGATTACTGCGAGCGCGGCGTGGATATCGTCTGCTCTGCTCTCGAAACCATGCCGCGCGCTCGGATCCGCGCTCGCCCGAGCGCTGCAATGTACGTGCTTTTGGAAGTCGATGGCATGCCTGACTCTCGGTCAGCCTTCATCGAAATTTTCGAGCGAACAGGTGTCGGGCTGGCACCGGGATCATTCTTCGGACCGGGATCGGAAAGCTTCCTTCGCATCTGTGTGTGTCGCCAACCTGGCGTCCTTCAAGAGGCAATGGAGCGGCTGCGGCCAATATTCGTCTGATGACACGCTTCAAATAGCGAACAAGGAAGTAGACAATCGCGATGGACAAACCTGGGATACTGGCTCGCGAGTCCGGACTTGCCCACACGCTTACCAAGCGCCAGATCACGATGATCGGGATGGGCGGCGCGATTGGCACGGGTCTCTTCATGGGCAGCGGCATTGCTATCGGCTATGCGGGCCCGGCCGTCCTTATCAGCTATGCAATCGCTGCCTTGATCGCGATTGTCATGGTCCTCAGCCTCAGCGAAATGGCGGTTGCGCACCCTGCTGCGGGTTCGTTCGGCGTGTACGCCGAGATTTATATCTCTCCGTGGGCCGGCTTCGTCGTGCGCTACACATATTGGGCAGCCCAGGTCATTGCGATTGGAAGCGAGGCGGTCGCGGCCGGTGTGTATATGCGATACTGGTTTCCTAATGTCCCAATTTGGTTGTGGTCAATTGCGGCCGCCTCCGCGCTCGTGGGCGTCAATGCAAGGTCCGTAGCAAGCTTTGGTACGCTCGAATATTGGCTCGCGCTTATCAAGGTTGTCGCGATTATCCTCTTTATAGTCTTCGGGCTTAGTACGATATTCGGCCTGACTGGGGAGGCTGTCGGGGCGCGAAACCTGACAGGGCTCGTTGGGGGTTTTATGCCTCATGGGTGGACCGGGGTCTGGTTTGGGGTGCTGATGGCGCTCTTCTCCTTCTATGGAATAGAACTAGTTGCAGTTACCTCCGGAGAGGCAGAAAATCCGAAGGTTGCCATTCCCGCCGCGCTACGTACCTTGGCCGCCCGGCTTATCCTATTTTATCTCCTGGCAATCGGCATCATGGTCACGTTGATACCGTGGACCGAGGTAGGCGCCGACGTCGTGACGCAAAGTCCATTCGTTCGGCTTTTTGCCGACGTGGGGGTGCGTCAAGCTGCGGGGGTCATGAACTTCGTCGTGATTACCGCTGCGCTTTCCACGATGAATAGCTCACTTTACTTGGCGTCTCGAATGGTATTTTCACTCGCGCGAGGCGGTCACGCTCCACGCGCATTTGGGGAACTGTCCCGTAGCGGATCCCCAGTTGCTGCGACGCTCTTTTCCGGGCTTTGCGTCCTCGCGACGGCTAGCTTAGCCATGTTCACACCCAAGGCTTACAATTATTTGACCGGCATCGCGTTGTTTGGCGGCATCCTCGTCTGGATCGCCATTCTCGTTAGTCACTTGCGATTTCGCTCGCGCAATCGCGCATCAGATCAAGCTATTAAAGCTCCCTTTTTTCCATATGCACAAATTGTCGCAATCGGCCTGCTGATTGCGATTCTGGTGACGATGGCGTTCGATACCAAGTTTTGGAATGTTGCCTGGCTAGTGGGCATACCTTGGCTCGTACTGTTGACGGTGCTGTACAGTTGGCTTGGGAAACCCGGGAAGTTTACGTCTCTACCTTCGACTTTGGACTGAAAATAGCAAATTGATGTAGGCCGTTATGCGTAGGTCGTCACAATAGTGAAGTGACGCGGGTCGATAAGTTACAAGATTCGCATCATTAAATGTTGCGGCCACACCCCACTCTTTTTCGGCGAAAATGCTTAAAATGTACAACAAGTAAAACAGAGGTAGTAAAATGATTGTGGGTGTTCCCAAAGAGATCAAAATGCAGGAAGCAAGAGTCGGGCTGACACCGGGGGCTGCCCGCGAATACGTCTCTAATGGGCATGAGGTGTTGATTGAAACGGGCGCTGGACTAGGAGTTGGCGCAGACGACGATGCATATCGGACAGTCGGTGCGACGATAGTGGATTGTGCCGCTGAGATATTTCGACGCTCTGGAATGATTGTGAAGGTCAAGGAACCGCAACCCTCCGAATGGACGCAGCTCCGCGAAGGACAAATCTTATTTACCTATCTTCATCTCGCACCTGACTCCGCACAAACCAAAGGTTTGGTAGAGTCCGGCGTCACTGCGATTGCATATGAGACGGTAACCGATGACTCGGGAGCGCTGCCACTTTTGGCCCCGATGAGCGAAGTGGCCGGCCGGCTTTCGATTGAAGCAGCCGGGTCTGCGTTGCGAAGTTCCCATGGTGGATCCGGACTACTGCTCGGCGGTGTTCCGGGGGTGCCGGCGGCTAGAGTTAGCATCCTTGGCGGCGGCGTCGTGGGTACGCAAGCAGCGCGGATGGCGTGCGGCTTAGGTGCAGAGGTGACGGTTATCGATCGTTCACTCTCTCGTCTGCGTTATCTGGATGAGCTTTTTCAAGGAAAAATCCAGACTCGCTTTTCAACGATGGCCGAGATTGAAAGAGAGATAGCGGCAGCAGATGTTGTTATCGGCGCTGTACTCGTACCAGGCGCCAGCGCACCAAAGCTCGTGACGCGAGAGATGCTAGCTTCAATGAGGCGGAAAGCAGTTCTCGTTGACGTCGCAATTGATCAGGGTGGATGTTTTGAAACGTCACGTCCAACAACGCATGACGACCCTACGTTTGAAATCGACGGTGTTATTCACTATTGCGTTGCAAACATGCCGGGATCGGTTCCCCGAACGTCTAGTTATGCACTCAATAACGCGACGCTGCCCTTTGGACTGGAGCTAGCCCGAAATGGAATCGAGGCTGTTCGATCTAATAAGCATTTAGGCAACGGATTAAATGTGCACCGCGGCAAGGTCACCTCGCGCGCCGTCGCGGAGAGTCTAAACCTCGAATTCGTTCCGGTGCAAGTAGCTTTGCAATAGCCGCGGACATGGAAACCATCTTGGTAACTTTTTAGCCTAAATTAATTCCCTGAAAAATTTCCTCAAGGACCAAATCTCGCTTCGAACCGGGCACCCTGGTGCCTGTCACTGGCCGATGCCCGGGCCAAGATCGAGGCCTGTCGGCGGGACTATAACGAGAGCCGTCCTCACACGGCTCTTGGCGTGCTGACGCCGGTGGAATATGCTGCCGGGGTGAACCCCGGCGGATGCAGGCCGGAAACTCTCGTTGGGGCTGGATGAGAAACCGGGGGACCGTCATATTGCCTGTTCCCCGTCAGGACCTATGAAACAGATTTGGGGCATTGAGCAGCGGAGGGTTTTGGTTTCATCGTAGTGACGAAGAACGACGATGATGACGTGCTCCCCTGAAACTCTGCCATTCTGAGCTAGTGTCCTGAATCAGAAGTTGGCTATTGTTTAGACTCAATTGTGCTCGAAAGTCATTTCCTGCGAAGGGGATGGATGATGAGCAAGTTGCGACTGTCGATAGTTGATGTGACGGCCTCGGAGCGGGTTGAGCTGGAGTCGCTGGCGAGCCGCCGGAAGACGGCCCAGGCGTTGGCGATGCGGGCGCGGATTGTGCTTGGCTGCGCATCTGGCCGGCGCAACAAGGAGGTTGCGGGGCAGTTGGGGATTGATCCTGTTACGGTGAGTAAATGGCGGCGACGCCTTCTGGCTGACCGGCTTGATGGCCTGCGTGATGAGCCTCGCTCTGGGGCTCCGCGTACGGTTGACGATGCCCGGATCGAAGCGGTGATCACCCAAACGCTGGAAAGCCTGCCCTCCGATGCCACGCACTGGAGTTCGCCCGGGATGGCACGGACGAGCGGACTTTCGACTTCGACGGTGCAACGTATCTGGCTGCGGATTCCGCGGTCATCCCGCGCAGCATTCCGATGTGATCGCGCGCAGTATTCCGATTTGAAGCCGCGCACCGTTCCGATGTGATCCCGCGCACTGTTCCGATTTGATCGCGCGCAGCATTCCGACGGGATGCCGCGCAGATGAGGAACGTCAGAGCCTAGTCGATTAACGGCGTTTTCTTTCGAGGAAGGAGACGCTGATGCCGACGAGGAGAATGGACATGCGCCAGGTGCGCGAGACGGCGCGGCGCGCGGGCATTGCGGAATCGACGATGCGCGACATGGTAAAGCGGTTTGACCTTGCGGGCCTGACCTGGCCGCTGGCGACAGAGCTCGGCACTGCCGAGCTCGAGGCGAAGCTTTACGGGGCTGCTGGGGTCAAGGCTGGCCGTCGTCGACTTCCCGCGCCGGACTGGGCGAGCGTGCACCGCGAACTGAAGCGCAAGCATGTGACGCTGCAGACCTTGTGGGAGGAGTATATCGAAGCGCATCCCGACGGTTATCGCTACAGCCGGTATTGCGACCTGTACCGGGGCTGGGAAGGTCGTCTGCCGGTGACGATGCGCCAGACGCATCTGGCGGGCGACAAGCTGTTTGTCGATTACGCGGGCGACAAGCTGGGGGTGATGGTCGACCGCCGGACGGGAGAGATGCGCGATACGCACATCTTTGTCGCGGTGATGGGGGCGTCGAGCCTGTCATTTGCGTGTGCGACATGGAGTGAGACGCTGGCGGACTGGACCGATGCCCATGTCCAGGCCTTTGCCGCGTTTGGCGGGGCACCGCGGCTCCTGGTACCTGACAATGCCAAGGTCGCGGTGATCAAGGCGTGTCTTTACGATCCGCAGGTCAATCGCAGCTATACCGAGATGGCCCGCCATTACGGGACGACGTGCCTGCCGACGCGGCCAAGAAAACCGCGCGATAAAGCCAAGGTCGAAAATTGCGTAGGCACCGTCGAGCGCTGGCTGTTCGGGCGACTGCGCAACCAGATCTTTTACAGCCTTGCCGAGTTAAACGCCGCGATTGCAGCGCTGATCGCACGGCTCAATGACGATCGTGTCCTGCGCCAGTTCGGCCGGACCCGTCGCCAGCTGTTCGAAGAGCTCGATGCGCCGCTGCTCGTGCCGTTGCCGGCTGAGCCTTATGTCTATGCCGAATGGCAGATGCGGCGTGTCGGCCTCGATTATCTTGTCGAGGTCGCGCATCATCTCTACTCGGTGCCGCACCGCTATGCTCGCCAGCCAGTTGAAGCCCGCCTGACGGCGCGCACGCTCGAGATCTTCATGGGTGGAGAGCGGATCGCGGTTCACATGCGCGGCAGCGGCAATGGGCGGCATACCACGTTGCCCGAACACATGCCGTCGTCGCACCGCCGTTTTGCTGACTGGACGCTCGAGAAGATCCTCGCTGAGTCTGGACGGGTCGGGCACTGCGCGCAGCTCCTGTGCGAAAAGATCCTCGAGGATCGCCCTCATCCCGAACAGGGCTTCCGGTCGTGCATGGGGATCCTGAGCCTTGAAAAGCGCTTTGGTGCCGCTCGGCTCGAGGCGGCAGCGCTGCGCGCACTCGAGATCGGCGCGCGCAATTATCCGTCGCTCAAATCGATCCTTGAAAAGGGGCTCGATGGCCAACCGCTGGGCCCCAAGGACAGCGACCACCAGCCCATCGATCACGGCAACATCCGGGGTCCGGGCTATTACCACTGAAGGAGAACTGTCGATGCTTACCCATCCCACGCTGGATCAGCTCAACCACCTTGGCCTCTATGGCATGGCCAAGGCGTTCGGTAACCTGTTGACCAGCGACGAAGCACCCGGGCTCAGCCATGCCGAATGGCTCGGCCTCATCCTCGACCAGGAGGCGACCTGGCGCCAGGACAGGCGCATGGCGGCGAGGCTGCGCCATGCCAAACTGCGTCACCGCGCTGTCCCTGAGGATATCGACTACCGCACACCGCGCGAGCTCGATCGGCGTTTTATGGAGACGCTTCTCAAAGGTGAATGGATCAAGGGTCATGACAATCTCGTGATCACCGGGCCTACGGGCACCGGCAAGAGCTGGTTGGCGTGTGCGATCGGCCACAATGCCTGTCGCGACAATCTGTCGGTGCTCTATGTCCGGCTCGGCAAGCTGCTTGACGAGCTGAGCGTGGCGCGCGGCGATGGTCGTATCGCGGTCCGGCTGAAAAGTCTCGCACGTGTCGATCTGCTCATCCTCGATGACTGGGGCCTGGAACCGCTGAATGCCAATGCCCGCCATCATCTCCTCGAGATCCTCGAGGATCGCTACGGCAACAGATCGACGCTTGTCACCAGCCAGCTTCCCATCACGAAATGGCACGAACTGATCGGCGACGCGACATACGCCGACGCCATATTAGATCGCGTCGTCCACAACGCTCACCGCATCACACTCGAAGGTGACTCCTTGCGTCGCCCCCGACCACAGTCCGCTTGACCACAATACCAAAATCCGTGAATGTAAATCACGTCGATTACGGCTCTCAGCTGTGC
>JANXSN010000069.1 GCA_025352685.1 Sphingomonadales bacterium | reverse complement strand
TACAAAGCTGTTTTAACGATTCACGATGTCAAGACAGGCGTTCAAGCCTCTTTGACTCTTCCTTTTGGCGCACCTGCCGTAGACGCGAATAACCCTGTCTGGAAAGAGCTGCATGATCGGACGCGTCTAATCAAGTAGATCATAGGCAGCTCGGTTTTACCGCGTTCAAGCCCAGCGTTCACACAGCCATCAACAGTTTGAAATTTACCGGGCGGCTCACCGCAACAGCCGCAACCCCTGGGTCGGTGTGGTCACAAATGCCATTTATGGCGGCTATCGCTATACCCCCCGCCGACAATTAGCAATAGATAATTTCACATAATCTGACTTGAAAGTTCGCTGACTTACCCCATTTCGGAGCTTCGGACGCCGTTTGCGGGTCCGAAAACCAAGTCGCTGTGAAAGGACTTTAACTCATGCGTACCAATTTCGATTTTACCCCCTATCGCCGTAGCACCGTCGGGTTTGACCGGCTGTTTGACCTGCTCGAAACGTCGACGCGCACCACCGCTATCGACAACTATCCGCCATTCGACATCGAGCGGTCGGGAGACGACTCCTACCGCATTACCATTGCGGTCGCCGGCTTCAAGGCCGACGACATCGACATGGTTGCTCAGGCAAACAAGCTTGTCGTAACCGGCAAAAAAGCCGAAGTCGAAGGCGACGACGCCCGACAGTTCGTGCATCGCGGCATCGCGACCCGCGCGTTCGAGCGCCGGTTCGAACTGGCCGACTATGTCACTGTATCGGGTGCCGAACTCGACAATGGCCTCCTAACCATCGATCTCGTGCGCGAAGTTCCCGAAGCAATGCGTCCGCGCAAGATCGCAATCGGCGGCCAAACGCCGACGCTCGAAGTCGCCAAAGCCGCTTAATACATCGTCTTTCGCAACGGGTGGGGAGGGGGGCGTTGTCGCCTCCTCCCCTTTGCGCGAGCCGGATCGCGTGCTGCCCACTTCTGGCCCCCCGCACCGCGTTAATTTTGGGTAATGAGTCGCCGCGATCAATGGATTCCGAGGCGGTGTCCGATGAAAATGAGCACCATGGCGCCGATGACCGACATCACGAAACCTGCCGGACGGGGCTTCATAAAATCTCGGTCCCTCGTGAACAGGCTGCCAACAAAGCCACCGACGAATGAGCCGCAAATGCCCAGCACCGCAGTCATGATGAGGCTCATGTGCACAACGCCTGGGTAGAAGAACCTGGCAAGCGCACCTGAAATAACACCAACGATGATCAATCCAATGATATTGAACATGACTTAAATCCTCCCCTGGGTTGAGATGGAGGCAACCTGACGCCTGTGTGTTGCCTTGGCAAGACACCAGGCAATCCAAGGTCATGATTGATGATTTCGCGGGCGGAATGTTGGCAAGTGTGGTGAATGTCCCACTGCGGAACACCCCAGATTTGATCGGCGCAAACACAGGCAGTTTACGCTATGCGGTCGCACATGGCGGACACGGCAAATGCTTCGGCGTCCCAGCGCTTCACCTTGCGCAGTCGCAACCGGGCAGCGCTGCGTGCGCGTCGGCTGAAAAGGGTGGCTGCCGCGCTGCTGCCATTCGGCCTGTTGTCGTGTGTTGGCAGCAACGCGGTTTCGCCCGTTGAAAAATTCGCGGCGATACCGTTTCGGATAAGCTTTCCCGACATTCCTGTAATTGCGGGAAGCCCGATCCGGCCGATCGACGTGGTTGACGTCGTCCCAGTCACGCCGGCCGGCCCGTCGTTTGTCGCCGCGCTCGGCCAGCGCGACCGAATGCGCGCCACGCTGTGTCTGGCAAGCGCTGTCTACTATGAAGCTGCAACCGAACCTGACGAGGGACAGCGCGCGGTCGCTCAGGTTGTGCTCAACCGGGTGCGTCACCCGCAATGGCCCCACACCGTCTGCGGCGTTGTCTATCAGGGTTCGAGCGCACCGGGGTGTCAGTTCAGTTTTGCCTGCGATGGCGCAATGGCGCGCGCACCGATGCTGTCAGCCTGGATCCGCGCGCGCCGCGTAGCCGAACGCGCGCTTGCGGGTGAAGTTTACCCGCCCATAGGCAGTGCCACCTTCTATCATACCGTGCACGTTGCGCCCGCCTGGCGACACCGGATGACACCTGTGGCAATCGTCGGCGCACACATCTTCTACCGGATGCCGGGCGATGTGCTCCAAGCCACTGAGCTGCCGATGCGCTATGGAGGGGGCGAGCCTGCGCCGGGGCCGTTGCCGCGTGTCGCGCCGCCCGCCGAGCTGATGCAGATAGCAATGACGACGCCGACGAAAACGACTGGTGCAGCAGTGGCCACGGCATATGCGACTGCGCCGCGCTCACTCGATACCCTCATTATCCCGAGTAATGACAGCCGCTACGTGCCAGGAGCGCTACCTGACAGTGACATCCGCCCAGAGTTCAAGGACTCCGGACAGTGGATTGCCCGCTAGTTACTTGAGCGCGTTGGTTGCGGGTTTCCCGACGGGTTGCGTTGCGGGCGGCAAGGTTTTCTCCAGTGCCGCGAGCCAGCGTGCTGCATCAGCCCCAATATAGGATTGTGGCAGTGAAGCGACCAGGCCGCCGGAGCGTTCCCACCCGGCGATCGTCGCAATCGCTTCGGCGTCCGCGGCCGCAAATGGCTGCGCCTTGCGCAGGGCATGATTGATCAGCGCGTCGCCAAAAAATGTCCAGTCGCTGTCGGCTTTGCATCCGAATGAGGTTCGATCGGTTGAAGCCGCGGTGAGGATTGCGGTTCCCGAGGTCATCAGTGGAGCAACGAAGACACCCGAATAACATGCACTGATCAAAAGCATCCGATTGCGTATATGGAGTTCCCCCAACATCGAAGCCAGCTTGGCAGGACCAATGATACCAAAGCCAGCGTCCGCGTCGTTATAGACAATACCGAACGGTCCGCCGTGGCTGGTGGTATAAAGGACCAGCACATCCTCTGGCCCCATGAGCTCGGCAATGCGAGCGAGAGCAGCGGCGATGTTTGATGGGCTGCCGTTCGGCAGATCGCTGTCGGTACTGCCGTTTGATCCGGCGAGCACAATTGTTCGCGTCGTTGCGTCATAGCGATGGGCGAGCACGCGCCCGGCCTCGCGCGCCTCGCGACCGAAGACCGGGTCGCTGTCGAGGCCGACAGCGAGCACAAAAGCATGGACGACGCCTTTGCGTCCGGGTGCAATATTGGCGAGGGCAGCAAATAGACGGCGATGTTCGGCCAGCGCCCATCTGGGACTGCGAGCCTGCTCGATACTTGTCCCTGCCTTACCTGCGGCGGCAATCTCATACTGGTTGAGCTTGTCGATCAGCAGCGGCGCCTGGCTGTGCTCGGGCGCATGGTATTGCGCAGAGGCGGAGGGCGCCAACAAGAGCAAGGCGAGTGCGGCAACGATGCGGAATGACGACAACGGCATGGATAGCCCCCTTTTTTCAAAACTGGGGAGCGGGGTGGAATGCGTCAAGCACCGGGCTGGCTTTTGTTTGCCGAAAATCGAAGTCGAAGAAGCCGGAAGGTGCCACTGCCCCTTCGCGTATCGGGACAGGGACCCTGCGGCCAGGTCAAAGCGCGGGCGGCGCGCGCGTTAATCCGCCCGTCGCCATGCCTTACTTCAATAAACGCGTGCCTTCGGCTTGATATATTCGATCTCGTCAGTGAGTGTGTAGTCATGGACGGGACGGTAGTCGATCTTGACGTCCTTTCCTGACGCCCACAGCAGTGTATGCTTCATCCACTCGGCGTCGTTGCGGTTGGGGTAGCTCTCATGCATGTGGGCGCCGCGCGATTCATGCCGGTTGCTCGCGCCGTGCACCGTGACGACGGCTTGCGGCAGCATGTTGTCGAGCTCGAGCGTCTCTACCAGATCTGTGTTCCACACGAAGCTGCGATCGCTGACCTTGATGTCGGCCATCCGGGCCGCGACGCGGTCGATCTCAACTATGCCCTCGTCAAGCAGCTCAGTGTCGCGGAAAACCGCGGCGTACTTTTGCATCGTGCGCTGCATGTCGAGGCGAATCTCGGCCGTTGACGACGCACCGCTCGCGTTGCGGAATTTATCGACCCGGCTAAGCGCCTTTTCCTCCGATGCGGCAGGCAATGGCTTGTGGGCAGTGCCGGGCGCAATCAGTTCGGCGATGCGCTTACCGGTCGCACGGCCGAAGACGACCAGATCGATCAGACTGTTGGACCCGAGGCGGTTGGCGCCATGAACGCTGACGCAAGCCGCCTCCCCAATTGCGAACAGGCCCGGCACGATGCTGTCGGGGTTGCCATCCTTCAACGTCACCACTTCACCGTGGAAGTTACAGGGGATGCCGCCCATATTGTAATGAACAGTGGGCGCCACGGGCAGCGGCTGGCGGGTCAAGTCGACGCCCGCGAAAATCTTCCCCGTCTCGGTAATACCAGGCAGCCGTTCGGCCAACACCTTCGGGTCGATATGGTCGAGGTGAAGGTAGATGTGGTCCTTGTGTTCGCCGACGCCCCTGCCTTCGCGGATTTCGGCGGCCATCGAGCGTGACACGACGTCACGAGAAGCAAGGTCCTTGGCGCTGGGGGCGTAGCGTTCCATGAAGCGCTCGCCCTCCGAATTCGTCAGATAGCCACCTTCACCACGCGCGCCCTCGGTAATGAGAACGCCCGCGCCATAGATGCCTGTTGGATGAAACTGGACGAACTCCATGTCTTGCAGCGGGAGGCCTGCGCGCAGTACCATGCCGCCGCCGTCGCCCGTGCACGTGTGAGCGCTGGTTGCCGAGAACCAGCATCGGCCGTATCCGCCGGTAGCGAGAACAACACTATGTGACCGGAAGCGGTGGATGCTGCCATCTTCCATGCACATGGCGATGACGCCGCGGCATTCCCCATTTTCCATGATCAGGTCGAGCGCGAAATATTCGATGTAGAAATCGGCGTCGTACTTCAAACTCTGCTGATACAGCGCGTGGAGTATCGCATGACCCGTGCGGTCGGCGGCGGCGCACGTGCGCTGCGCAGGCGGCCCGGCGCCCATGTTTTGCATCATGCCGCCAAACGGACGCTGGTAGATCTTGCCCTCGGCCGTGCGGCTGAAAGGAACGCCTGCATGTTCGAGCTCGTAGACGGCAGCAGGAGCTTCGCGGACAAGATATTCGATTGCGTCCTGGTCCCCAAGCCAGTCGCTACCCTTGACCGTGTCGTACATGTGCCAGGTCCAGTGGTCAGGTCCCATGTTGCCAAGGCTCGCGGCGATGCCGCCCTGTGCTGCGACGGTGTGACTGCGCGTGGGAAAGACTTTGGTGATGCAGGCTGTCTTCAGCCCGTTCTGCGCTGCCTCCATCACGGCCCGCAAGCCGCTGCCGCCAGCGCCGACGACGACGGCATCATAGCTATGGTCAATGATCTGATAGGCTTTGGTCACGCAGTGGTCCCTGTGAGTGCGACTTTCAAAATGGAAAAGAGCGCAAGCGCGCCGGCTCCAAAGGTGAAGAGGTTGAGTAGACCAAGAAAGACAATACGACTTTCGTTGTGCTGGTAATCCTCGATCACCACCTGAAGCCCCATTTTGAAATGCCAAAAGGTGTTGAGAACGATGAGGGCAAGTGGGACGGCGACGAACGGTCCCTGCATCCAGCTGTGCACCGTGCCGTAATCCAGATTGGGCAAGCGAACCAGCGAAACAAGCAACCACACAATCAACGCAATGTTGACGAACGCTGTTACGCGCTGTTGCCACCAGTGGCCCGCGCCGTGTTTGGCAGAGCCAAGGCCCCGTACGCGTCCGAGTTCTGTACCGCTGCCCATGACTACAGCCCCTTCATAAAGATATACGCCCACGTAAGGACGGTCGCCGTCGCGCTGAAGGCGATGGTAGCAATGGCGCCCAGACGATTTACGCTCAATTCGAACCCGGCGCCCACGTCCATGATGAAGTGGCGGACGCCGTTGGCAAGATGTTGAAACAATGCCCAGGTCAGTCCGACGGCAGTGATTTTGGCAAGAATATTTGCTGCGTTGCCGAGCAACGCGCCATCGGTCGCCGCCACGATCCAGTAATGGAAAGTTGCATAGCTGTCCGATCCGCCGGCAAGCGCGGCTAGCCACCAGACAAACACAAATGTTCCCAGTGTCGCAAGGGCAACGCCGCATGCCCGGTGCAGGATCGAGACCAGCATGTGCGGTCCCCATTTCCATATCGTCAAATGTGGCGAGAGTGGACGACTGTGCGGTCTCGCGGACGTTCGGCTCATCGGCTGCCCTTAGCTCAAAATCCATTGCTTGGGGCGTCCTTACCCCGTTGGAGATGCGATGCAACCGGCGCAGCGTGCGGATAACAGATTCTAACTCGGTGTTAACCAGACGCACCTAACACGGTGCCGCACGACGCCCGACTGTCCCGACAGGAAAACCAACCCATGACTACCCTCCGTGATCCGTCCGTCGCAATCGACAAAAAGCTATCCAACATCCGGATCGATCTCGCAGAGCGGCTGACCTATTTCGATGTCGATGCAACGCTCGCTGCCGATTCGCTCTTGGTCAGGGAGGCAATCACGGGGCATGAGAGCGCAATTAACGACGCATTCTGGGAGCATTACGCCAATTGCAAGGCAACGCCCAAGGCAGCGGATCCCGAGGTTGCTGGAATCCGACAGACCGGGATCGCCTATATCGATCTGAAATTTGGCGCGGCGACTGATCAGCGCTGGGCCGACATGGCAACCAGTCACGCGGTGCATGCCTATCGGAACGGCAGTTCGATCGCGATGATCCTGGCTTGTTTTGCAGCATCGCACGAGGCGACCATCGACGTGATCCAAGCAAAGTACAGCGAAGAGCCCGATCTCCTGCGGCGTGCCGTGAGCGCCGTTGTGCGCATGGCGATGCTGGACGCCGAGATCATGTCCGCAACCGTTGCCGCGATAAACGCGCGCGAGATCGCCAAGGCGAACATCGAGCGTGCCGACATGTTTCGCGAGCGGATCGCGGCTGAAGTAACCAGCACGTCCGACCTGGGCACCTATCTGCGCGGCCAGGCTGCCGATGCGTCGGGCGCAACACGCGGAATGCTGGGCAAGGCATCCGAAGTTGCCGCCGCCGCCGAACAGTCGGCGATCGCAATGCGCGACGCAGCGCACACCGCAGCCGGCCTGATCCGTGCCATCGAGGAGGCACGCGGCGAAGTCGAAGTGGCGGCTGATATTGCAACGCGGGCATCCGAACAGGCGTCCGAAGCGGTCAAGGTCAGCCAGGTTCTGTCGGACACGGCAAAATCTATTGAATCGATTCTGGGTCTGATCCGCGATGTCGCGGGGCAAACAAACCTGCTGGCGCTCAACGCGACGATCGAGGCGGCGCGAGCTGGCGACGCCGGGCGTGGCTTTGCGGTCGTGGCACAAGAGGTTAAGTCGCTCGCAAATCAGACCGCGCGCGCGACCGACGACATCGCGTCAAAAATTGCAGCGATCCAGTCGGCAACCCAGTCGACGGTGTCCACCAACGACTCGATCCGCGCAACGGTTGCAGAGGTCCAACAGTCAGCGACCCGGATTCGAAAGGCGATGGAAACGCAAGCGCAGACGGTCACGATGATCACCGCCGCAGTTGATGAGACCGCGCTGGCCGCAGACACCATGTCGGCCAACATTGCCGCGATCCGCAGCGATACCGAAACCGTCGCGACCGAGATCGACGAGCTGGAAACCGGATTCGACAGCGTGACCCGCAAACTGGCAAGGCTTCAGGATGCGGCAGGAGACTATGTCCGGTTGGTCGCCTGATCCTGCTCGTTTGGAACGAAAGATTCCAGCGTGTCGATCGTGCACGCCAGAAAGGCAGCAACGCGGTCAGTCTCCTGCGACTCCCCGCTCCGGCGCGAATCGTTTAGGTGCAGCCGCATGAACATACTTCTCACTGGCGGTACACGCGGGATCGGTGCCGCGATTGCGACGCGCCTTGCCGATCATCATGTCTTTGCCACCGGCAGTGCCGATGGCGATCTGGCTGATCCGGCAACCCCGGCAAGGCTGTGGGCGACGGCGCTCGAACGGTTCGCTGGCCGCGTCGACGTCCTCATCAACAACGCCGGTATCTTCGAGGCGACGCCGATCGACGCATCGGATGCTGATTGGTTGGCGGGCTGGAACCGGACTATGGCTGTCAACCTGACTGCGAGTGCTGAACTTTGTCGGTTTGCAGTCAGGCATTTTCTCGAGCTCGGGGGCGGCCGGATCGTCAACGTTGCCAGCCGTGCGGCGTATCGTGGAGACAGCCCCGCACACTGGCATTATGCCGCATCAAAGGCAGGCATGGTCGCAATGACCAAGACGATCGCGCGCAGCTATGCAGCGCAAGCTGTCTATGCCTTTGCGATTTGCCCGGGTTTCACGATGACGGGCATGGCCGAAGACTATTTGAACAGTCGTGGCGGTGACAAGTTGCTTGCCGACATCCCGCTTGGCAAGGTCGCTGACCCTGAAGAGGTGGCAGAGATCGCGGCATTTTGCGTAGTTAATGCACCACCCTCGATGACGGGCGCCGTACTCGATGTGAACGGTGCAAGTTACGTAAGGTAGGCGGCGGAAGCCGATTGCCCCTTCGCAGGACGTCGTCGGGATCGACAATGTATTGCCCTAATACGGTCAGGGTGGAATGCTGCGTCGATGGTATATCGCGTTATCGCCACCTCAAAGGCCTTGCGCGTTTTTATTGCGCTGGCGCTGCTTGCGACACCGTTGCTGGCCGCGCAAGCGCGACCTTTGTTCGGAAATCCCCCAATCGACCAAGCTGCTGCAACACTGCTGCCGGGACAGTTCGTTCTCGACGACAACAGCGAGACGCCATTATTCCAGCCTTCGGGTTACACCCCGATTGCGCCGATCACGATCGCGGTCAGCACTGAGCTCCAGCGGCTTTATGTCTATCGCGGTGATACCTTGGTGGCGGTCTCGACAATTTCAACTGGCAAACCTGGCCACCGCACGCCGATGGGCCGCTTCACGATCCTGGAAAAGCAGCGGTGGCACCGTTCGAACATCTACAGCAACGCGCCGATGCCGTTCATGCAACGGCTGACGTGGAGCGGCATCGCCATCCACGCGGGACACAATCCGGGGTTTCCAGCATCGCACGGGTGCATCCGCATTCCATTCGGCTTCGCCCAAACCTTGTTCGGGATGACCAATATTGGCGAAGCGGTGGTCGTGACTGACTATCCCTTGCATGCGCCGGTCGTGCTCGAAGTGATCTGGGCCGATCTCGATGCGACCGACGACATGGCGAGCGACATGAAGCACGACGCGACGGTTTGGCTTGAGTATGACATGCGGGTATTCGCACTTAACCCGGGCCGCTGATCCTATGACCGAGACATGGAAACTCTCCCTGGCGTGCGACCGTGCCGATGCGGAACGGCTGAGCGGGGACGTGCCTGAGCTCGCGGGAATAGAGCCGATGCCCGTCATCGTGGCGTCGGAACCCGATCCTGCCAGCCCCGAGCGTTGGCAGATCGATGCCTATTTCGAGGGCAAGCCATCGCGCGATGTGCTGCGGCAGATTGCAGTGCTGGTCCCGAGCGCTCGCGAGAAGAACCCGCGCGCCAAACCCTTGCCCGCCGAAGACTGGGTGACGCTCAGCCAAGCCGGGATCGCACCCCTGACTGTCGGGCGTTTCCATGTCCGTACGCCCGACTATGCGCGGCGTGACGATCTGGTCGATCTGGTCATTCCGGCGGGCCTTGCATTTGGCACCGGGCAACACGCGACCACATCAGGGTGTCTTGGCGTTCTTGACGGCTTGAAACGGCGGGGCAAGGCGTTTCGCAACATTCTCGACCTGGGCACCGGGACCGGACTGCTGGTGTTCGCGGCGGTGCGGCTGTGGCCGGCGGCGCAGGCAACGGCGTCGGATATCGATCCGGTATCGATCGACGTCGTCCGCGAGAATGCGGCGATCAACGGCGTGCGCGGTGTCAAGCTCGTCGTCGCCGATGGATTGTTGCACCGAGACCTTGTTCGGCGTGCGCCTTATGACCTCGTCATCGCCAATATCCTTGCCCAACCACTCATTGATATGGCGCCGTGGATTGCTGCGAGCGTTGTACCGGGTGGCACACTGCTGCTCGCCGGGCTGCTCGATACCCAGGCAAGAGCTGTGACGGCTGCCTATGCGACGCAAAATATGCGGCTCGTAGCGACTGGAATCGGCGAATGGCCAGCGCTCACGCTGGTCGCGCGCCCGCGCTGGCGCTGAGCTAATCGCGCTGGCGGTCCACGAGCCATACGATCAGCGTGATTGCACCACCGAGGACGATTCCGCCGCCAAGGCCCAGCACCGGTTGTCCGTAGTGTACGCCCCACAGACCGCCGATCAGGGCACCCATCCCAAGGGCGAAACCGCCGGAAACCGGATTGCGCTTGTCTTTCATCGCATCGCTCATGGCAGGCGCAGCGTCGTGGTCAAGAAGAGCTTCACCATTTCGATGCGCGAACGGGCAACCCGCATTGTGCAAGGAACAATGACTGTATAGCGAAAGCCGATTGTTTTGACCCAGCATCCGTTTGTTGCCGACCGGGCGTCAGCGCTCGACGCTGCCCGTCTTATTGCCGAACTGGGTGACGAAGCCGCTGCTGCCGTGGCGGCCGGGCATGCAGAGATCAGTCGCGACCGGGGCAACGTGATCCATTTTTGTCGCTGGCGCCAGATCGAGCGGCTGATTGTCGTTCTCGCCGACCCGCGCGCGGAACAAACGCGCCACTAAGCGATTTCGCCGTGACACGTCGGCGTGTCAGGGGGTAGCGCGATCACATGGGTTCGGGTTTACAGCGTACATCGATCTTTGCCGTCGGGGCACTAATTTCCGGCGCCGCCGTCGCCCAACAACCACCGCTAACCACACCTCCCGTGCCTCCATTTGCCGACCTCGATCCCCAAACGCCTCTCGCACCGCTTCCCGAGCTGGGCGTCGCATGGCCAGACCTCAACGTGCGCGATCCGCTCGAGGCCGTACCCGACACTGCCGTTACGCGGCCCAACGAAACGCCGCGCTATGTCGTTCGGCTCCAGGGGGTCGACGCGCTACCCAAGGTACGCGAGCGATTCGCTGGCCTGTCGGTCCTACGCACAAACGACGGCAAGCCAGCCAACGTCGCCCAGATCGATCGCCGTGCGCGCGACGATGTCGAATTGCTCGATGCGATCATGCGATCCGAGGGCTATTACGACGCGACAGTACTCACCGACATCAAACCGGCGCCGGATGGTGGGCGCGTGACGGTGACGCTGTCGGTCGCGCCGGGCGAACAATTCAAATTTACGGGGGTCGATGTAAAGGGCGTTGGCGCAACCGGCGAACAGGCCGCGCTCGAAACTGCGTTCGGCGTCACGCCTACCAGGCCTGTGGTCGCCGAGGACGTGATCTTGGGCCAGGCAGCGCTGATCGATAAACTAGGGCGCACCGGCTATCCATTTGCCAAGGTCGGTGAGCCGTTTGTCGTCGTCGATCACGAAACGCGCGGGGCCACGCTCGACCTCAACGTGGAACCAGGCGGCAAACGTAATTTCGGCGCAATCCGCTATCAGGGGGGGCAGCCCCCGTTCAGCGCGGCGCATGCAGAAGTGATTGCGCGCTGGGAGCCGGGGGACCTTTACGACAGCTACCTCGTCGACGATTTCCGGCGCGCCGTGATCGCAACGGGACTGGTTTCTCAAGTTCGGGTAACGCCCATCGAAGGGGCTACGCCTGGCACTGTCGATTTGCAGACCACAATCGATCCCGCGCCGTTCCACACGGTTGCGGGTGAAGCAGGCTATGGCACCGGTGAGGGCTTCCGCGTCGAAGCCAGCTGGCAACACCGTAATTTCATCCAGCCCGAAGGAGCGGTCACGTTCCGCGGCGTTGCGGGCACGCTCGAACAACTGCTTGGCGCAACGCTGCGCATGGGCAATTTCCGCCGGCGTGATCAGGTCCTCAACGCGCGGTTGTTGGCGAGCCATGACAACACCGCTGCCTATGATGCCTATACTGTCGACATGGCCGGCAGCCTCGAGCGACAGACGACAATTATCTGGCAAAAGCCGTTGTCGTACAGCTTTGGCGGCGAAGTGCTCTATTCAAGCGAGCGCAATCTTGATCCGCTTCGTGGTGCGCTCGTACGCCGACAATTCTATATTGCTGCCGTTCCGGTGACACTCGCCTATGACGGCTCAGACAGTCTGCTTGATCCAACACACGGCTTCCGCCTCGCCGCACGGATTTCGCCGGAAGTGTCGGTTCAGTCGACGACATTTGGCTATCTGAAGGTGCAGCTTGACGGCAGCTTCTATCGCCCGTTCGGCGAGAAATTGGTGATCGCGGGCCGGGCGCGGTTCGGTGGCATCGAGGGCGCACCGCAACAAGCGATTGCCCCTTCGAGGCTGTTCTACGCAGGCGGCGGCGGATCAGTGCGCGGCTTTGGCTATCAGCTAGTGGGACCACTCAACGCGCTGAACCAGCCGATCGGCGGGCGATCGCTCACGGAATTTTCGCTTGAGGCGCGAATCCGCCTGCCAGTGTTTGGCGGAAATTTCGGTGTCGTGCCGTTCGTCGATGCGGGTAATGTCTATACGACTGCACTCCCCAGTCTCACCGGGTTGCGGGTCGGTACAGGACTTGGCCTGCGGTATTATTCCAACTTCGGTCCGATCCGGATCGACGTCGGCACGCCCCTGGCGCGTCGACCGACTGAGTCGCTCATTTCAATTCAGGTTTCGCTGGGGCAAGCGTTTTGAAACGCGCATTACGCTGGGCGAGCGCGCTGCTGGTGTTATTTTTGCTCGCAGCAGCGGTTCTTCTGTGGCTCGGCGATACAAGTATCGGCCACCGTTTCATCGCCGACCAGATCGAAGCTCTCGCGCCCGCGAGTGGCCTTCGGATCAAGGTTGGGCGGATCGAGGGATCGATTTACGGCGCGACCCGCGTGCGCGATTTGCGTCTGTCCGATACAAAAGGTGTGTTCTTCCAGGCAGGCGAGGTTGCTGTCGACTGGACACCGATTGCGTGGCTGTCGAACCGCGTCGACATCGACCGGCTGATCGCGCCTGCGGCCACGCTCGATCGGCTGCCTGTTCTGGTCCCCAGCAAGACGCCTCAGCCGATCTTGCCGTCGTTCGACATCCGGATCGCCGAGTTGCGGGTCGATCGCCTGACATTTGGCGAGCGGATTGTGATGCCTGCGCGGGTGGCTCGGGTGACGGGCCGGGCCGACATCCGCGACGGGCGCGCGCTGGTCAACTTGAACGGGCAATCTCGTGGCGGGGACCGGCTGGTACTGAAACTCGATAGCGCGCCCGACCGCAATGTTTTCGACGTCGCTGCTGCGGTGGATGCACCGGCCAAGGGCGTCATCGGCGGAATGCTGGGTGCGACTCAGCCCCTGTCGCTTCGGGTCGGTGGTGATGGCAGCTGGAAAGATTGGAAGGGCAGCGTTGCCGCCCGCGCCGGCAGCGGCGAACTCGCAAAACTGGTGCTGACGGCAAGGTCGGGCCGTTATGACATAGACGGGGTCGTGCGCCCGGCCCTAGTGACGACGGGGCGGATCGCGCAGCTTACCGCTCCTGGCCTGCGCGTAATCGGCAATGCGATACTGTCGAACCGGCGGCTTGACACGCATATTGGCCTGTCGTCGCCTGCGCTCGCTCTGGGCGCGAATGGTTTTGTCGATCTGGCCAATAGCAGCTTCGATGCGATGCGCATCGATGTACGTCTGCGTCAGCCGCAAGCGGTGCTCCCGACGATGACTGGTCGCGACATTGCCGCGCTCGTTGTCCTCCACGGACCGTTTGGGTCGGCGTACTTCGACTATAAAATCACCGCACTGCGCGTTGCTCTAGATGCCACGGGGTTCGAGGATGTACGCCTTACCGGACGAGGCAAGCTTTCGGCAGAGCCAGTAATTGTGCCGATCGCCCTGTCGGCCCGGCGCGTGACCGGTGTTGGTGACCTGGCGGGTGGCATCCTCAACAATCTGCGCGTTGACGGCCTGGTCCGCATCACTTCGAAGCTCATCATCGGTGACGGGCTGAAATTGCGGTCGGACAAGCTCAACGGCACGATCGGCCTGCTACTCGATCTCGTGACGGGCCGCTACGATGTCGGTTTGTCGGGCCAGCTCAACCGCTACCTCATTCCCGGCCTCGGCATTGTCGACGTGAAGTCGGTTCTAAAAGTGGTGCCCGGCGCAAAGGGGCAGGGGGTCCGCGTTATCGGCCGCGGCCAAATCTGGGTTCGCCGGTTCGACAACAGTTTCCTTGCGGGACTCGCCGGCGGACTCCCGTATCTTGACACCGCGCTCGAGCGGGGGGCGGACGGGATTATCCGCTTTTCCGGACTCAAACTGACCGCGCCGGCGCTGGTGCTGACCGGCAGCGGTTATCGCCGACTCGACGGCACTTTCTTCTTCGAAGGGAGCGGGCGACAACGGCAGTACGGACCTGTTCGGGTGCGGCTCGACGGCAACATTGCGCACCCGAAGGTCGACCTCATGCTCGCCAGTCCGCTCGCGTCGGCAAGCTTGACAGACGTCCAGGCGTCGCTCGTCCCGACGACCCAGGGTTTCGACTGGACGGCAGCCGGTGGTTCGGTACTTGGGCCGTTCAAAGGCAACGGTCAGATTCTGTTGCCGAGCGGTGGGCAGTCGTTAATCCGTATCACCACGCTGATGGCATCGGGGGTGAAGGCCGCGGGCGACCTGCGCGCAGTCACGGGAGGTCTGACAGGACAGGTCGCGGTTATGGGCGGTGGCCTGAGCGGCAAGGTCATGCTCGGTGTCGAGAGAAGCATTCAGCGCGTCGAAGCCCATCTTAATGCGCGCGACGTCAAGCTGGTCGGGCCACCCTTGATCGTCATTCAGCGCGGACAGCTCGATGCGGTGGCGCTCCTTGATCCCAAGGGAGCCAGCATCGATGCAACCTTTGTGGGCCAGGGACTGCGCTACGGCGCCGCCGCGCTCGCGCGGGCAGCGGGCAATGCCAAGCTGGTCGGTGGCTTCGGGCAACTGAAGGTGAATTTTGCAGGGTCGCGTGGGCGCGGCTTCGATATCCGCTCGGTCATCGACGTGTCGCCCAACCGCTATGCCGTGAGCGCTGAGGGGACGGTCGATAGTCGCCCGATTAAATTGGATTCTGTTGCCGTTCTCGTCCGCGAGGGTGATGCGTGGCGGTTATCCCCGACGGCGGTCAGCGTTGCGGGTGGGAGTGCAACGGTTGGGGGACGTTTTGGCGGCAATGCAACCGACCTCGACGCTACGATCGAGCGGCTGCCGCTGTCGGTCCTCGACATTGTCCAGCCCGATTTGGGGCTCGGCGGGACGGCGAGCGGCCGGGTGATCTTCAGCCAGCCGACCGCCGGTGGCGCACCAACGGGCAGTGCAACGTTGCGCATACGCAATTTGACGCGGGCGGGCCTCGTCGTTGTCTCGAACCCCGTCGATGCGGGCGTCAATGCGGTGCTGGATCACAACGGTCTTGCGCTGCGCGCCATTGCCGTGTCGGGGGGCAAGACAATCGGACAGGCGCAAGCGCGCATCGCACCGCTGAGCGGCGGCGGCACGCTCTATGATCGGCTGAAGAATGCGCCGCTGTTCGCGCAGCTGCGCTATAGCGGTCCTGCGGATACTCTTTGGCGCCTGACCGGTGTCGAAAGCTTCGATGTGTCGGGACCGCTGGCGATCGGCGCGGACGTAACGGGCAGGCTAGACCAGCCGGTTATTCGCGGATCCTTGCGCACAGAAAACCTGCGTGTCGAAAGTCCCGTAAGCGGGACGGTGCTGACCGCCGTGAAAGCGGCTGGGCGGTTTGATCGCTCGAAGCTGGTGATTGACAGTTTCACCGGCAACGCAGGACGGGGAACCGTAACGGGCAAGGCAAGCTTTGATCTGGCATCCGCCAACGGGTTTGGCATCGATCTGACGGTCGACGCCAAGCAAGCTTTGCTCGTCGCGCGCGACGATTTTGCGGCGACCGTGACGGGACCGTTACGGATCGTGTCGACGGGCGGAGACGGGCGGATCAGTGGCAATGTCGTAATCGACCGCGGCGCATTCCGGCTGGGGCAAGCCAATGCTGCGCAGCAGGTGCCGACGCTCAAGGTGCGCGAGATCAATCGGGCTGGGGGAAGCCCGCGCATCCAGGCAGCGCCAACCTTGTGGGCGCTCGACATCAAGGCGCGCGCGGACAGGCAACTGGCGGTGACGGGCCTGGGTCTCGACAGCGAATGGGGCGCCGACCTTGCGCTGTCTGGCACGCTCGATGCGCCGCGTATCCTAGGGCGTGCCGACGTGGTGCGCGGCGGCTATGAGTTTGCCGGAAAACGGTTTGAGCTGACGCGCGGCGTCATCCGTTTTCAGGGGGGATTTCCGCCCGATCCCGTCCTCGACATCGTCGCGAACGCAAACCTGCAGTCGTTGAATGCAACAGTGACTGTGACGGGAACAGGCCAAAAGCCAGATATTGCGTTTACGAGTGTACCCGCACTGCCGCAGGACGAACTGTTGTCGCGATTGTTGTTCGGCACGTCGATCACGAATCTGTCGGCGCCCGAGGCGTTGCAACTGGCGTCCGCTGTTGGCTCGTTGCGCGGCGGCAAGGGGCTGGATCCGATCAACGCCGTTCGCAAGGCGATCGGGCTGGACCGCCTCCGTTTCGTCGCCGCTGATGCAAGTGTGGGTAACAAGACCGCGATCGCCGTGGGCAAATACATCACGCGGCGTACCTATGTTGAACTGATCACCGACGGCCAGGGCTATTCCGCGACGCGCGTCGAATTCGCCATCACACGTTGGCTGTCTCTGCTGTCGACGATATCAACGGTGGGTCGCCAGAGCGCGAGCGTGCGCGTGTCGAAGGATTACTAGAATTTCTCCTACCAGCGCCTCCAAGCGCCCACCCGCAAACGGGCCGACGAGCAGATCCACCGGAGGCAAAGGAGAAAATCTCAGGGCGCTCGGACTGGCGGCATTGGCCCCGGCTTCAACACGGTGTCGGCCGTCGTTTTCAAGACGCTCGAACCGGCGAGGCGGCAACTGCGGCCTGCGCACGACGATGCCGGTGCGCTGCTCGATTACCTCGCTGAAACGGCGTCAGCGCGGCGCCGTCGACAGCTCGCCTCTCCCTGTCCACGCAGCCAACTGGTCGCACCTTGGCTGCGCGATCTCCCCACCCTGGTTGGCAGGTCGGGACGCGAGCCGGCTGTCTGCGTCGCCCGACGTTACGCCGGCCCTGATCTCGCGTGGCGCCTTACGACTGGTTTTGGTCCGGGACGCCTGGTGGCGGGAAAAATACTCGCCAATGCCGCCAATCACGGTGTCGGTATGATTCGCGCTCGGGGCCCTGTGTATAGAGCACAGGGCAAGAGCGGTCAGAGCCACCGGGCGTCCTGATGGTCATGGTTTACAACCGGACGCCCGACGGATGTGCGGACCGTCAAGCGGGTACTGGTCCCCCGATCACGGACTTTACTTCCATGAACTCCCGCAATCCATATACCCCGTTCTCACGGCCGTTGCCCGATTGCTTGTAGCCACCAAAGGGCGCGCCTGCATCCGGTCCCCAGCTATTGATCGTGACAATGCCCGCGCGCATCCGTGGCGCGATTTCGGCGGCCTTTGCAGGGTCGCCCGAAATCGTCATCGATAAGCCGTAGGGCGTGTCGTTGGCGACACGGATCGCATCTTCCATATCGGTATAGGTCATCACCGTCGCGACGGGTCCGAACACTTCTTCCTGCGCAATCCGCATGTCGGGCGTGACGCCGCTGAACACGGTGGGCCTTACGTAGAAGCCACGGTTCAAATCAGCAGGGCGGCCGGTGCCACCGGTCTCGAGTGTCGCACCTTCGTCGATGGCCGACTGGATCAAACCCTGGATTTTTTCGTACTGCGCCTTGTTGACCACGGGGCCGATGTGGCTGCCTTCGGTCATGGGATCGCCGACGGGGGTGGCGTCGAACATCGTCTTGATAAAACCGATGGCTTCGACCTCGCGGTCCTTGTGGACAAGGATACGCGTCGGAGCGATGCAGCTCTGCCCCGAATTAGCGAGGACGCCCTGAATGGTCGGCGGCAGGACCGTCGCAAAATCGGCGTCCGGCAGGACAACGTTGGCCGCCTTGCCGCCTAGTTCGGTGTGCACGCGTTTTACTGTATCGGCTGCGGCCTTGGCGATCAGGATCCCCGCACGGGTCGAACCGGTGAAACTGACCATGTCGATGTCGGGGTGTGAAGAAATGGCGTTGCCCGTCAGAGGCCCGTTGCCCTGGACCAGATTGAAGACGCCCGCCGGGACGCCCGCCGCATGCATGATCTCGGCGAGGATTGCGGCATTGCCGGGGCATTCTTCGCTCGGTTTCAGAACCATGGTATTGCCCGCCGCGATCGAGGGTGCGACCTTCAGTGCAATCTGGTTGAGCGGCCAGTTCCAAGGCGTAATCATGCCGACGACGCCGATCGGTTCGTGGACGACGCGCACGGCCCCGATCATTTCTTCGAACTTGAAGTCCCGAAGCGTTGCGGCGGCCACACGAAAATGCGCCATTCCGGCCATCGCCTGTGCGGTTGAGGCGAACGAAACGGGGGCGCCCATTTCCATCGCCATCGACTGGCCGAGCTCGGCAAAACGTTTCTTGAATTCGTCGACGATCCGTCCGAGAAGAGCCAGCCGGTCGGCAACGCTCGTCTGACTGAACGTCGCAAACGCGCGCCGTGCGGCGACAACTGCAGCGTCGACATCGGCCGGCGTTCCGATCGTGATCTCCGTACAGGGCTCCTCGGTTGAAGGACTGATGACCTCATGCCGCTTGCCGCCGATGCTCTCGACCCATTTGCCGTTAATATAGTGCTTCAGATAGCTGTCCATGTACGTCTTTCCTCGTCGGGCGACTCAACGGTCGATTGCGAAATGCTACCTGATGCTTTGACGCGGCGCGGTGCAAATGAAAAGGCCCGGAGGTGAACCCGGGCCTTTTCGTTTCTGGCGGCAAGAGCGGTTCCAACTAATAGCTGTAGTACATGTCGAATTCGACTGGCGCCGGGGTCATCTCCCAGCGTGCCACGTCTTCCATCTTCAGCTCGATATAGCTGTCGATCTGGTCCTTGGTAAACACGTCGCCCTTCAACAGATAGGCATGGTCGGCTTCGAGCGACTCCAAGGCTTCACGCAGCGAACCGCAGACGGTCGGAACCTGGCTCAGTTCCTCGGGCGGCAAGTCGTAGAGGTTCTTATCCATGGCTTCGCCCGGATGGATCTTGTTCTGGATGCCATCGAGGCCCGCCATGAACAGGGCGGCGTAAGCCAGGTACGGGTTGGCCATCGCGTCGGGGAAGCGGACTTCGACGCGCTTGGACTTGCTGCCGGCACCATAGGGGATGCGACACGATGCCGAACGGTTGCGTGCCGAATAAGCGAGTAGCACGGGCGCTTCGTAACCCGGCACTAGCCGCTTGTAGCTGTTGGTGGTTGGGTTGGTGAACGCGTTCACGGACTTGGCATGCTTGATGATACCGCCGATGAAATAGAGGCACATGTCAGACAGGCCAGCATAACCCTTGCCTGCAAAGAGCGGCTCCTTGCCGTTCCAGATCGACAGATGCGTGTGCATCCCGCTTCCGTTGTCCGCCTTGATCGGCTTGGGCATGAACGTCGCCGTTTTCCCATAGGCCTGGGCGACCTGATGCACGACGTATTTGTAGATCTGCATGCGGTCAGCCGTCGTGGTCAGCGTGCCGAAGGTCAGGCCGAGCTCGTGTTGCGCAGCGGCGACTTCGTGGTGGTGTTTGTCGCAGGGCAGACCCATTTCGAGCATGGTCGAGACCATTTCACCGCGGATATCCATGCAGGAATCGACTGGCGCCACCGGGAAATAGCCGCCCTTGGCGCGCGGGCGGTGACCGAGGTTACCACTTTCGTACTTGGTACCCGTGTTGGTCGGCAGCTCGATGTCGTCGATGTGATAGTAGCTGCTGTTATAGGTGTTGTCCCAGCGGACATCGTCGAACATGAAAAACTCGGCTTCAGGTCCGATGTAGATGGTGTCGCCGATACCGGTGGTCTTGAGATAGGCTTCGGCGCGTTTGGCGGTCGAGCGCGGATCGCGACTGTATAGCTGGCCGGTCGAGGGCTCGACGATGTCGCAAAATATGATCATCATCGGCGTGGCCGAGAAGGGGTCGATATAGACGGCGTCAAGATCGGGCTTGAGGATCATGTCGGACTCGTTGATGGCTTTCCAGCCTTCGATCGATGATCCGTCAAACATCAGGCCGTCGGTGAGCTCATCCTCGCCGATGACGCCTGCGCACATCGACAGATGCTGCCACTTGCCTTTGGGATCAGTAAAGCGGACGTCGACCCACTCGATCTCTTCGTCCTTAATTCGCTTTAGGATGTCCGCCGGGGTATTCGCCTTCGCCATGAGTATGTGCCCTTTGTGTGCAAAGTTGACTGCTTGAACCTAGATTTTTAAATCGCGTCGCTATCGGTCTCACCGGTGCGGATGCGAAGAACGCTGTCGACTGGAATGACGAAAATCTTGCCATCACCAATGCGGCCGGTTTTCGCGGCTGCAGCGATCGCCTCGACGACGCGGCTGACCTGGTCGTCATCGACGACGACTTCGAGCTTCACCTTCGGAAGGAAATCGACAACATATTCAGCACCGCGGTACAGCTCGGTATGGCCTTTCTGACGTCCAAAGCCCTTGGCTTCGGTCACGGTAATCCCGCTGACGCCGACATCGTGAAGGGCTTCTTTCACCTCGTCGAGCTTGAATGGTTTGATGATCGCTTCAATTTTTTTCATGAGTCGCCCCCAGTTCTGCCTATCAATAAGCGTGCCAAGCGTGGCAGCGCAACATTACTGCGGCTCGGGAGAGCGAACCGACAGAGGATTGCCTACCAGTCGAGCAATCACGCCAAAACTGCCTATAAAATCGGCAGCTGTTGTGGAAAGCCTGTCGCGGGTCACAGCGCAAATCTTTCCCCGGTAACGGCGTCAGCGACGCGGGGTCTGGTACCAGCATCGAGAGGTGCAAAGCCGTTTAGACCTGCGTCTCAAACAAGCTCAGTACGGCGGGCAGTCGCGCCCCGCGGGACTTTTTGTGAAGATCTCGCAACCGGTTTCGGTGATTCCGACGCTATGCTCGAACTGTGCCGACAGAGTCTTGTCGCGGGTTACTGCCGTCCAGCCGTCCTCCAGCACCTTCACGTCAGGACGCCCGATGTTGACCATAGGCTCGATCGTGAAGAACATGCCGGGTCGCAATTCAGGGCCAGTGCCCGGGCGACCAGCGTGAACCACTTCGGGCGCGTCATGGAACAGGCGGCCGACGCCGTGCCCGCAGAAATCGCGAACAACGCCGTAACGGTGCTGTTCGGCAAAGGATTGAATCGCATGTGCAATGTCGCCGATCGTGTTGCCGGGTTTTGCGACTTCGATGCCACGCATCATGGCCTCGTAGGTCACGTCGACGAGGCGACGCGCCTTTAGAGGGACATTGCCAACGAGGTAGGTGCGATTGGTATCGCCGTGCCAGCCGTCAACGATACTCGTCACGTCGACATTGACAATGTCGCCTTCCTGCAGGCGCTTGGCTCCTGGAATGCCGTGACAGACGACATGGTTGATCGACGTGCAGCAGCTGTGCGTGTAGCCGCGATACCCCAAGGTCGCCGGCAAGGCTCCGGCCGCCAGCGTCATCTTCAACACCTGATCGTCGATGTCTTGCGTCGTAATCCCCGGCGCGATGAGATCGGCTAAGGAATCGAGGATTTCGGCCGACAATCGTCCAACATGCCGCATTCCTGCGAATCCGTCGGCGCCGTGCAGCTTGATCGTGCCGTCTCGGGCAGGGCGGGTATCGGCAGAAGCTTCGATATAAGTCGTCATCTGGGTAATATAGGACGTCGGGCGCAGTTACCGCAACACAACCGTCGCATCGCCCGGTTTTACGTGCGACATCAGGTTGAGTTGCGGCTCGAAATCGGGCTTGGACAGGGGGGCAGCGACCGCACCTGTGCGTGCGTCAAGGCACGACTCGAACGCGGCGCAACCCTTGACGGACTGGAGTTCGCTCACTTTCAGTGGCGTCTTACGGGATTGACGATCCGCTATTGCCCAAGCCGCTTTTGCTGGCGGCCGGGATCGCATAGGAGCGGCTAATGACTGATCGAATCTGGACTGCCGCGCTTGCTGTCATCGGGGATGAAATCCTATCGGGTCGGACGCAGGACAAGAATATTGCACAGATCGCGCTGTGGTTGAACCTGCAGGGCATTCGCTTGCAAGAAGTCCGCGTCGTTCCTGACGTCGAGGATGCGATCGTTGAAGCGGTCAACCAGCTGCGCGCTCGCAACGACTATCTTTTCACAACCGGCGGGATCGGGCCAACTCACGACGATATTACGGTCGATGCCGTTGCCAAGGCGCTTGGTGTCGCGGTTGTTGTGCATGCCCAGGCTCGCGCGGTCCTCGAAGATTATTATGCAAGTCGGGGCGGTGCGAACGAGGCCCGATTGCGGATGGCGCGGGTTCCAGATGGTGCGACGCTGATCGAGAACCGCATGTCGGGCGCGCCGGGTATTCGCCACGGTAATGTTTTCATCATGGCGGGCGTGCCGCACATCACCGCGATGATGCTCGACGCTCTGTCCGGATCGCTTGAGGGCGGTGCGCCGATGCTCAGTGAAACGGTCGGCTGCTGGGTCGCCGAAAGCGAGGTCGCCGACCTGCTGCGCGCAACCGAGAAGGCGCATGAAGGATGCCAGATCGGCAGCTATCCCTTCTTTCGCGACGGCCGAGTGGGCGCCAATTTCGTGGTGCGCTCCACTGAGCGTTCCGCGCTGGATACGTGCGTCGCCGCGCTGATCGCGGGGCTTGGCGCGATCGGTCACGCGACAACGCCAGGCGGAATCTAGCGGGTTGCCGTTTCCTGATGTTTCATTTCGAAGCTGAGCGCGCGCGCTTCGGCACGTGAGAGAAACAACAGCTCCTCGATGATCTTGTTGAGCCTTGCGACCTCTTCCAGCTGAGCGTGGACCGCCTCCGTCCCAGCGGCGGTCAAATCTCCATCACCAAGCAGTTTTTCGCCATGTAAGCGAATGAGCGAGAGGGGTGTTTTCAACTCATGAGACGCATCCGCTGCAAACGTCTTGATCTGCTTGAACGATATCTCGAGTCGGTCAAACATCCGATTTAGCAATCGCGTCAGCTCGGTCAGCTCATCTTCTTGGTCGGGAACCGGAATTCGTGCGGCGAGATTATCCGAACCGATGCGATTGGCCGTCTCACTGATGTAGGCCAAGGGCCGCAAAATTATCCGTGCCATGGCCACGCCGACAATCGAGCTCGCAAACATCATGGCAGCGAGAAGTGCGGCGCACACTTCGGCATACCGGTGCCGTGCTCGCCACTGTGCCCGTCGGTGCCAACCCCGACGGCATCGTTTTTGACCAGGGTCGCAAACGTATTGTTGTCGCCAATCGCGATGCCAGCTGGACGATTGTCGGTCAAAGCGGGAAAGGCCGTTATAGTGTCGACCAGACGCTCAAGATTGATGAATATGCCAAGACCGTTGGGCTGGATCCAAAAACGCATCGTGTTTTTTCGTCGACGGCTGATTTGATATGGCCTTCTCCAATATTAGGGAAAAAAGCTTCCCAACGCCAAGCCGGGAAGCTTTCGCTTGCTGATTGTCTCGGAAAGAAAATAGTTATCCTTGAGTGCGGTCGCGATACGGAACATGCTAGAGTCAAAGAGTGTCTGAAATCGGTTCCGAGCCTATGCGAAGCATGAGTGACCCCGCTGAGGGTCGCCGTGTCTGGTGGCGATTGATGGACACCGGAGTCGGTATTGTTCCGGTTCCTGTTGTACTGGTCGTCACCGCGATTGTGGCCGCATACATTGGCCTTGGCGAGGTGCCCAGCGATCTCACGATGAATATCGCTGTGCTTGCCTGCGGTGGCTTTGCCTATGCGGAAATTGGCAAGCATCTCCCGGGACTAAGGCGTGTGGGTGCTGCCGCGATATTGGCAACCTTTTTCCCGTCTTTTCTGGTCTACGTTCATGCTATTCCGAAGCCCCTTAAGGACTCTATTTCGACGTTCACTGAGCAGAGCAATTTTCTCTACCTGTTTATTGGGGCAATCATCGTCGGAAGCATTCTCGGAATGGATCGCCGGATGCTTGTCAGCGGTTTTCTCAAGATCGCAATTCCCATTCTCTCCGCTTCGGTCGCTGCGGCCATGGTGGGCTGCGGGGTTGGAACTGCACTCGGTCTCGGTTTAAAGCATACGGCGTTTATGATCGTGGCACCGGTGATGGCGGGGGGCGTAGGAGAGGGGGCAATTCCTCTGTCCTTCGGTTATTCCGCTATCGGAGGCGGGCAGCAGGGGGATTTATTGGCAGAAATCCTGCCAGCAGTGATGTTTGGCAGTCTCGCCGCCATTCTCCTGGCGGGCATGCTCGATATGCTTGGCAAGAGCCGTCCCTGGTTGACGGGCAATGGTCAGCTGCAGCCAAGTGAGCACGATACGGTGGCAATCGAGCAGGGCGCGCCGCGGCTGGTGCCGGACCTGCCGACGATCGGTGGGGCTCTGGTTATGGCTATGATGCTATATCTCATTGGCGCACTTGTGCAAAAACTGACCAATTTTCCGGGACCGGTCACGATGCTTTTGCTAACGGTCATCTTGAAGATTGGACGGCTGGTCTCGCCCAGGCTTGAGCAGGGTGCTTATCGGAATTACCAGTTCTTTGCGAGCGTCGCGACCTACCCGCTTCTTTTTGCCATCGGCGTTTCGAAGATTCCCTGGGACAAATTGACGAGCGCATTCAACATCCCCGAGATAGTGATTATTTTTGCAACTGTTATCACCCTCGTGACGACTGGATTTTTTGCGGGGCGACTGGTCAACATTTATCCAGTCGAAGCCGGCATCGTTTCAGCTTGTCGGGCCAGTCAGGGAGGCACTGGCGATGTCGCAATACTCAGCGCTTCGAACAGGTTGGTTATGATGCCTTATGCCCAGGTGGCGACCCGTATTGGGGGCGCATTGACGGTTACGCTTGCTCTCGCGTTTTTTGCCAGATTTGGTGGGTAAGGTCGGCAATGCGACATTGTGCAACAGTCCTATTTTCGGCAGCGCCTTATTTTTGCTGCGCGCTCGCTCTGAAGTGTCACACAATTCACAAAGATGAATTGGAGAGACTGATTATTCGCGAAGGGAGCGATGAGTGAGGCAAAAGTTTAGACTGCTACTTTTCTGTGTTCTGGCGGCGCTGACTGGCTGCGCCTCCTATCACAGCGCCCCCCTCGGGCGACCTCTCGATGTGTTAGTGCCATCTGACTTTTCTACCTTGTCAGTCGATGCGGCAAAGATCGATCGCCCTTGGCTCACACCGCAGACCATTGATTTGTCGCAACCGCTGACGCCGAACGCGCTTGCTGTCATTGCTGTGCTTGAAAATCCTGATCTGAAGGCGCTGCGTACGAAATCAGGCGTCGTTGACGCTCAGGCGTTCGCCGCGCGTCTGCTTCCGGATCCGACCGCACAGGCCAGTTTCGACAAGAGATTTGCCGGTCCCGATCCCCTGAATGGCTTTGCCGGACAGCTGGGCTTTGACCTTGGTTCTCTCAGGACGGCGCGGGTCTCCCGGGAGAGCGGTCAGGCATCGAAGCGACAAGTGCGGCTCGATATGGCTTGGGCAGAATGGCAGACGGCGGGGCAGGCGCGGCTCCAGGGCGTTCGTATTCTGGCGCTTGAAGCTCAGCTGCAGCTGGCAAAAGCGAGCGCCGCTTCGGCAGAGCGCCTTTTTACCGTCGTTCAGCGCGCTGCAGCGCGCGGCGATCTGGCCGGAAGTGAGGCCGATTCACGGCGTCTCGCGCGACTCGATAGCGCCGACAAGCTTCGAACGGCGCAGCGCGATCTTGCAGTGGCGCGCGGGGAGCTCAACAAGCTGCTCGGCCTGCCACCCGAAACCGTTCTGCGACTGGCACAGCCGCCTGCGCCAGTGACGGCTCCTGCCGCGTCGGTGCTGGTCGCTCAGGCACTCGACCGCCGGCTCGATTTACAGGCCTTGCGGGCAGGATATGAAGCGGCTGAAGCCGACACGCACAAGGCAACTTTAAACCAGTTTCCGAACCTCTCTCTGAATCTTGCCGGCGCGCGCGATACGGCGGGGAACTACACTGCTGGCCCACAAATCGGCTTCACGCTGCCGCTTTGGAATCGCAACCGTGGCGGCATTGCCATCGCGCAAGCGACGCGCGCACAGCTTCACGCTGAATATGACGCGCGGCTGTTCCAGACCCGGGCCGACATTGGTGCTGCGTCTGCAGGTCTTGCGGCGAACCGCCAGCAACAGGCCGAGCTGCGTCGAAACATGCCCGCGATAGAGCATCTCGCTACCGTATCGGCGCGCGCCGCAAAACGCGGCGATACTTCTCCGGCGGTCGCCGAGACTGCGGCGCAGTCGATGCGCGACAGACAGACGACACTTCTCCAACTCGATCAGCAGGCAGCCGAGGCAACGATCGCGCTCGAGCTGCTGTCGGGCGGACCTACCGAAGGATGGACGCGTTGAAGCAATTTCTATTTATCGCACCGCTCGTATTCGTGGCTGGATGTGGCGGTGGTGCTACCGATAAGGCGAGCGAAGCCGAAGCGCCAACGGCTCTGGTCAAATCTGCGCTGGCAACCGAGGGGGCGTCGAGCGACACACTGGCGCTCTATGGCGCTGTCGAAGCAGGACCTGGCGGCGAACACTCGGTGATCTCCCCCCGCGAAGCAATTCTTGTCGCTGTAGTTGCACCGACGGGAACGGCAGTAAAAGCGGGGCAAACGATCGCTACTGTGCGGCCGAGCCCTACCGCTGCTCTCGATTATGCCAAGGCGTCGAGCGATGCAGCTGCGACCAGAGCTGCTCTGGCACGCGCGCTTCGATTGCGCGCCGATGGCCTGATGAGCGATGCCGATGTGGAAACGGCGCGTGCGGCGGCACGCACCGCGACAGCGGCTCGCGCGACGATGGGGAGCGGCGGATCGGTCCTCAACGCTCCGGTGGCCGGCACCGTTCAAGCGCTCAATGCAAAGCCTGGTGATCAGATCGCGGCGGGTGCGGTGGTCGCTTCGGTCGCGGCAGCAGGCGAGCGTCGCGCACGCTTCGGGGTGGATCCGACCGTTGCGGCAAGGATTCACCCAGGGCAGCGCATCATGATCGAAAACGTTCAAGGTGGCACGCCGATCAATGCCAGCGTCGTTGGTGTCGATCCAGCGGTAGACGCGACAACACGACTCGCTTCGGTATTTGCACGTATCCCGGGTACGATCGGGGTCGGCGCGGCGCTCAGGGGGCGGGTGACGGTCGGGGCTTCGGCGTCGGGTATTACGATCCCGTATGCCGCCCTGCTTGATGACGGCGGCCAGAGCTTTGTCTTTGTGATCAACAAGGGGACGGTCAAAAAACGTGAAGTTTCGCCGGGGAACTCGTCGGGTGACGTCGTGTCGATTCTGAAAGGCCTGCAAGCGGGTGAACGCGTGGTCACCGAAGGCGGGACGGCGCTGGAAGATGGCATGAAGGTCACCGAGACCGGCACCAAGGTGACCAAATGAAGGAGCTGATGCAGCGGCACAGCCGTTCGATCTGGCTCAGTGTCTTTCTTGTAACGCTTGCCGGACTAATCGCGGCAACGCGACTGCCGGTCACGCTCTTTCCGCATATCGATTATCCACGCGTCGTTGTCGCAATCGATGCCGGGGATCGTGATGCGGGACAGATGGCGGCTGTCGTCACGCGCCGAGCAGAAATCGCTCTGCGCGCCATTCCCGGTGTGACTCAAATCCGTTCGGTTACCAGTCGAGGATCGGCAGAGGTCTCGCTGACCTTTGCCTGGGGCGACGATATGGTCGCTGCCACGCTTGCCACCCAGGGCGCGCTGGCAACGATCATTCCCGATTTGCCGACCGGGACGCGCTTCAGCGTTCGTCGCTCGGATCCGACGATATTTCCCGTGGTTGGCTTGTCGCTGACATCGTCGAAACGCCACGACACCGAACTGGCGCAACTCGCGCAATTGCAATTGCGACCGGTGCTGTCGACGGTCGCCGGCGTTGCCGGCGTCGATGTGCTTGGCGGGTCCGTGCCTGAACTCGAGGTCGAGGTCGATCCGGCAAAGCTGCAGAGTCTCGGGCTGACGACCAGCGATGTCGCAACAGCGCTCGGCAACGCCAACAGCGTTGCCGCAGTCGGTAAGATCGAGGACCGGCACCGGCTCTATCTTGCGCTCGTCGAAGATCGCGTCGTGAGCGAAGCGGACATCGACGCAGTCCCCATCAAGTCGGGTGCAGGGGCTGGCATCGTTACGATCGGGCAGGTGGCCACAATCCGTCGCGCACCGGCGCCGGCATGGACGAAAGTGACGTCGAACGGGACCCGCGCGGTGCTGGTGAACATCCGCCAGACGCCAACGGCAGACGCTGTGGCTCTGGTCAAAGCGGTCGATGAGCGGATCAGGACGGCCAACCTCCCCGGCGACGTAAAGGTAAGCGTTTTTTACGACCAGTCCGAACTGGTCACGGGTGCCGCGAACGCTGTTCGAGATGCCATCCTGCTTGGGGCGTTCCTTGCAGGGGTCGTTCTCTTCGTCTTTCTGCGCAGCTGGCGACTAATGGTCATTACCGCCTCTATGCTGCCCGCCGTGCTCGCTGCGACCTGCCTGGTGCTCTACGTGCTCGGCATGAGCTTCAATATGATGACGCTTGGCGGAATGGCGGCAGCGGTTGGACTGGTCGTCGATGATGCGGTCGTCATGCTCGAACACCTTATGTGCCGATTGCAGGAGGCCGACGACAATGGCGATCCATCGAAGGCACGACCCTCGATGCTGGTTGCCGCGCGCGAGATGGCGCGGCCGTTGTTTGGGTCGACCATGGCGACAATTATTGTCTTCCTGCCGCTCGCCTTTATCACAGGCGTTACTGGCGGCTTCTTCAAGGCGCTCGCGATCACGATTGTGGCCGCGCTCGGCGTGTCGCTGCTTTATGCCCGTTACGTTTTGCCGCTGGTTGCTGACCGCTGGCTTACATTGAAGGATGCCGAAGCGGCCGAGAAGGCCGAAGGGTTTATGGGTAGCATCTCAAGACACTATGAAGGGGGCGTTACACGCGCGTTGAAGCGTCCTGGGCTCTTTGCGGGCGTTGCCGCCGCACTCATGTTACTGATTGGTTTTGTGTCCTGGAGCCACGTACATTCGGGCTTCATGCCCAAGATGGACGAAGGGGGGTTCATTCTCGATTACAAGGCGAAACCGGGCGCGGCGCTCAGCGATACCGATCGCCTTCTTCGTCAGGTCGAAAAGATCATCCAGGCTACGCCAGAACTTTCGAGCTATTCGCGGCGGACCGGCCTTCAACTTGGTGGCGGACTGACCGAAGCCGACCAGGGCGACTTTTTTGTTCGTCTGAACAACGGCAGCCGACGCGACATCGAAGAGGTGATGTCCGAAATCCGTGCCAAGGTCGCAGCGCAAGTCCCAGGACTTGAGATCGAGACCGCACAGCTCATGGAGGATCTAATAGGTGATCTCACTGCAGTGCCGCAGCCGATCGAAGTTAAATTATTTGGCGACGATCAGCGGCAACTTGCCGATGCGGCCCAAAAGGTCGCTGATGGCATCGGCAAGATTACGGGTATCGCCGAGGTCAACAATGGTCTTCGCGTGGCCGGCGATGCGATCGTCATCAGCGTCGACCGCGCTGCGGCATCGCTAGCAGGATTGGACGCTGGAGCCGTCGCGACGCAGATTAGCTCGCAGATTGACGGCGTCGTGGCGACCAGGGTGCAGTCGGGCGAGCAGGTGATCGACGTCAGGGTGCGATTACCGCAGGAACTGCGCCGCCGCGCCGAAACGCTGTCGTTGCTCACCTTACGGGCAACCGACGGTCGGATCGTTTCGCTTGGCTCCATCGCGAAGACTAGCGTCGGTTCGGGCCAGCGCCAGATTACGCGCGAGGATCTGGCACCGTTTATCCCCGTGACAGCGCGACTGGATGGCCTAGATCTGGGAAGTGCAATGAAGCAAGTCCAGGCCAAGGTCGGCGGATTGAAGCTGCCGCCCTCGATCCGGGTTGAATATGGCGGTCTTTATCAGCAGCAGACCCAGTCGTTTCGTGACCTTACCACCGTATTCGTTGCGGCTTTGCTGCTGTCGTCATTACTCCTGACATTGTTATTCGAAAAGTGGGCCTACACTCTGGCGGTGATTGGAACGGTGTTGATTTCCGTTATGGCGGTCTTTGCGGGGCTGTGGGTTACTGGCACCGAGCTCGACATCTCAGCGTTGATGGGACTGACGATGGTCGTTGGTATGATCACCGAGCTGGCTATTTTCTATCTGGCTGAAATCGAGGAGGATCATCTGCTAAGCGCTAAAAGTTTGATTACGGCGGGCAGGGCGCGACTTCGCCCAATCCTGATGTCCGCGTTGATCGCTATCCTAACCCTGCTCCCACTCGCACTAGGTATCGGACGCGGTTCGGGATTACAAAAGCCGCTTGCCACCGCGATCATCTTTGGGCTGGCGATCGGTGCTCCGCTTGTACTGACATTATTGCCGATGCTCGTGCTGGTCATGACGAGGAAGGAAAAGCATGGCATAGCCCAACCATGATTGCCGCGTCGCCTTCAAGGACTTTGCGTCGGTCGGGTGCAGTGATTTAACAGAACCATGACTACCGGTGCACATGTCGGCGTTCAGACTTTCTGATTTTCAGACGGTGATCGAGAAGCTGCACGCCAGGCTCGGCTTGTTCGTCGCCTGCTAAAGTTATCGTGCGACCGTTATTCGAGATTCGAGACGTGTCAGATCGTAAATCCCGTCAATGGCACATCATGAAAGAGCGGAACACCGTGGTCGATCAGTCCCCGTGCGTTCGTCGCTCGCAGACCTTGGCCAGTCAGGGGTACAAAGCTGGCAAGGTCCAGCGAGCATCGCTTGGTCGAGCTATCCTTGAAAACCATCGCCTGCGCGTACATTGATATTGTGATAGC
>JANXSN010000045.1 GCA_025352685.1 Sphingomonadales bacterium | reverse complement strand
CGAGAGGTTCGTCTTCGCTTCATGAACGGTAACCAAGGTCATGATCGATCTCCTTAGCTAATATATTAGCTAAGGCGATGACCCAGTCAATGCTATCACCATGAGCTGTGCCGCTCAGGGAGCGAAAACACGACGGACTTGGGTTCGAGCCGCCAAGTAGGCCGGGTCTCGAAAGCTTCGCGTTCCGGCCAAATCCGACGCGGATCACTCTCCCTAAGTCTTGAACAGGTTTAGGCTAACGGATGTCCATGGACGGCTCCTCGGACGTGGGCCCGGGCGGATGGTCGGCGGCTGGCGCCGGCTCAAGCGAAATTACTGATGTTTGCCCCACTGCGATGAGCAGTGCACCGACAAGAGGCGCGTGCAACGCCTTTCATGCCGACGTCCGCTTTCGGCTTTGTCACTGTCATGCCTGAGCGACAATCATTGAATCGAAAGCAGTCGTGGGATTGGTCGGTTCGTGACCGCCTCCTTTTGCAAACATCCTCGGCGGCCGTCGCGTCAGCGTGCGGATTCGGAGATTTTTCCTCCGCCGTCGCAATCTCTGGCTTGTCACGAACCATTAGAAACGTGCCTGACCAATGGCGAGCACCGCTTTTCACGATGACTTCGTTAACACAAACGGCAGACGAGCCAGACTATTGCAAACCGTTCAGCACTGCATCAGCAACGGCACCGCTCCGCTGAGATCCTCCGAAAACCGTGGGGCGAGCTGGAGCAGATCGGTACAGGGCCGGGAGCCTCACTCATAATCTGGGGGTCCTCCTTACATCAACGCGCGATCCCCGAAATACGCTCGACCCAGCATTTAGGTTCGCTTGCACTTTTCCATGAAGGACTTGCGAGGCTTCCCGTGCAAACCGCTACTATCAGCCGACTTCGAGCAGGCGAGCGATTTTGCTGTGCGCGGCTGCTGCGTCTGCCCGTGCGCGACCGGCGATACCGTTGGTGCTGCTGCCTTTGAAGTTGCCGCAATGGGCTTGGCGGTGGCGTGAGCTTTCAACGCGGCGAGCCGTTCGCGCATGGTAGGCTTTGCTGGTTGCGGAGCTTGCGCTTGAGCGGCAGTCGTCAAGAGCGCGGTGAGAACGAACGTCATAATCGGAGAGCGAAGCATATAATTTGTCTCCTGTTTGCGATATCAAGACGGAATGGATTAGCGGCAGCGAGGGCGGTGTGGCAAGTAGCTGAGATGACGAGGTCGCGACAAGGCATCGACCGGCCCCAGATCGACGGACCACCTTTGTCGCCAGACCTGAACAATAGATAACGCTCGCGTTCAGTCGCGCGACACAGCACCTCTCTTACAGCGATCATCTCGTTAGAGATTATCGACAAGAAGGAGAACGGCCGTGATCAAAAAGCTTTTCAGCAGCGCCGCCGTCGCCTGTGTGGCGCTTGGCGGTTTTACGGCTGTTCCTGCGTCCGCTCAGAGCTATTATAGCCGGGACAACTATGATCAGTCGCGCCGTCAGGACGACCGTTACAGCGACGACCAAGGGCAATACAGCCAGGATGGTCGCTACGAAAACGATCGTCGTCAGGAAGAATATCGACACTATCAACAGCAACAGCAGCGTCGCGTTCAATATGACCGCTGGTACCGGTCGCAGCAATATCGTGGCTATGCCGATCGCGGATATGGCTCCAACTATACCTATCAAAATCGCTACGATCACCCTGGGTATCGTCAGCAACAGCGCTGCTCGTCGGGAACAACCGGTGCGATACTGGGCGCAGTTCTCGGTGGATTGCTAGGCCGCGAAGTTGGTCGTGGTGGGTACTACAACCAGCCTAGCACGACCGGTCTCATCATCGGGGCGGGCGGCGGTGCACTCGCTGGTCGCGCAATCGAGCGCAACGGCAGCTGCCGGTAACACTTGGCTGGAGGAGATTTAACATGTTTCGTCGACTTTTGATTGCTGCGGCTATGTCTACCGCTTCTCTGGTGTGTTTTGCCCCTGCTGCTTCTGCGCAAACATACGGCGGGGTAACCTTGAGCTTCGGGTCCGGGGGATATGGTCAAGGCTACGGATACGGATACCCGGCGTATCGCTCCTATTATCAGCCGCGATATCGTCGATATTACTACGATCGTGATAGCGCATGGATCGGGCGGCAGCGTTATGAACAGCACGAACGGTGGGAGCAGCAACGAGCTCGGCAAGAATATTGGCGACGCGAGGAGCGCGCCCGCCGCGACTATTGGCGGCATGAGCACGCCGAGCATCGTGGGTGGCATGATGACGATGACAACTGAGCAACGCTGAGCCCCTCCTCCTCCAAAGGGGGGGCTCAGCTGAAATGGTTATGCGTTAGATCCACAACGAGCATCGCGGCGTGTTTGATCGGTCGGCGTCAAACTTTCCCGACCGTCTCACTGCGCGGGTGTTAGCGCCAGATCACGTTTGACTGCGGCGTCACTGCCAATCCAGTCGCGAAGCACTTCCATATACTCGAACGGTCCGCCGCCATAATTGCTCAGCCAGATCGAGTCGCGCTGGTCCTTGCCCTCATTATTGTAATAGCCCGGAGTGCATTCGCGCAGGAAGGTATCGTCCTTCATTGCTTTGTCAGCCAGCACTTCGAGCCAGGCCTGCTCGGCTTCGGGTGTCACGTCGAAATCCGTCCCCGTGTCGAGGCAGCGCTTGACCAGTGCCGCGAAATGTTCGGCCTGGCGACGATTCATGAAGGTGATGCTCCAGGTAATACCTGCCTGCTTCAGGCCACTGATGACGCCCATGTTGGGAAAATTGTGAACCAGAATGCCGTGAAGCGATTTGCGGCCCTTTGCCCAATAGTCAGACAGCGAAATGCCGCCGAGCCCATGCATGTCGAAGCCGGCAGTGCGATCAGGCGGCGAGGCGACCTCGAACCCGCTCGCATATATGATGCAGTCGACCTCATATTCCTGACCATCGAAGACAAGCCCTGCCTCGGTGATGCGATCGAGACCGCGGCCTTTGGTGTCGATCAGAGTGACA